>JBBSGP010000070.1:0-11492 GCA_038253885.1 Gemmatimonadales bacterium
ACGAGGATATGACGCTCGAGGAGGATCAGTCGGCGCAGGTCTGGGCTCCCTTCCTCCACCAACCAGCACACACCTCACACATGAACGCGCTGAAACGGTCGACCAGCCGTTTGTACTTCACCTGTGCAGAGCTTCCCTAACTCAGGACGTCACGCTGGTCATGCGCTCGCACGAGTCGGCGCAGCGGCGGCATGCATCAGCGCATTTCAGCATCGTCTCGTCACCGCCACCCATGCTCCGGCAGTGTTGCTCGCAGCGACGGCAGGCTTCAGCGCAGACACCGCAGACCCGCGCGTGAAGCGATGACTCCCGGAGCATGAAACCGGCGGACATCTGACAGAGGGTCGCGCAGTCGAGCAGAGCTGTCTGGTGCTCGCGCGCGGCATGCTTTCCGCCCATATCCTGGCAATGGCTAGATGTCGCGGTACAGGCTGAGTAACACTTCAGGCATTCGTCGATACAGCGCTGCATCTCTTCGCTCATCCCTCGCTGTGCTGTGGTCCCCATGACCGTCCTCCTGACGTGATATTGGATATAGTCCGGGCTGTTGCGCCGAGATAGCGGCAGGCGACAGGCCATCAAGCATGTTCTGTTCCACACGCTTTACGCGGCGTAAATAGGCCGACCGACCCTTGTCACCGAGACAAGGCTGGTGGCCGTCCGATGCGCAGCGGGGAATTTCGAACCCCGGACGCGGGCAGCGCCTGTGTGGCGTCGCCGCGCGGCGCGACCGGTTGTGCCCGATGCGCGCTCGCTTGCGTTCGGGGCTCTGATCCCCGCAGCGTCCGGCGCTGTCAGCGGCTGATCTCGCGCAAGAGGGCGAGCTGGGTGAAGCGAAGGCGGGTAGCGAGCGCCCGCACCTCGCGACGACGCAGTCCGGGCCGCAATCGATCGATGAGGGTGACGCTGTGGCGGAGCTCGTCGGCAAGCGCCGTGTCGTACGCGCCTTGCGCGTTCCCGTACTCCTCCAAGTTCGCACCAGGCGTGTTCGCAGTCCTCGTCGATTGGGCGACCGAGTCGCGTCTCGCGCGAGAAAGGTGTACGATGGAATCGGGTGAGCCGCTTGGGCGCGGCGAGTGCTCGTCATTGTAGAGCGACTTGAGGAGCGCGCTCATCTCCAACTTGTCCGCGTCGAGTCGCGCGTCCGTGGCGATCGGGTCCACATAACCCTGGTCGCGGTGCGGCCTGGTCGCGGAGACGCGGTCGTGGACGAGCCGGATGACCCGCTCGTGATGATCGAGCATCTGGCGCAGGAAGCGCTGATCGGCGTCGCGCGCAGACGACTCCGCGGCGAGTGCTTCTATTGGCGGCGCCGGGTGTGCCACGCTGTCCCGGGTTGGCGCGGCGACGCCGACGACTGCACTATCCACAGGGTGGCCAGTCCCCAGGTCATTTGTCCGACCGCATGCGGCACAGAGCATGGCCACGCCGAGCGCGCGCGGCATCGCCGAACGCATATGAGGGCGAGCGGTCATGCGATCTCCCATCGCGGCGTTATTGCAATGCGTAGCGCGAGTGAAAAGCGGGGGGCCGGCGGCAACGAATCGCTGTTCTGGTGGCAACGCCTCACTCACTCGTGCGCTCGCGGTTCTCAATGGGCACTGGCTTCGATCCTCCGTCACACGATCACTCACCACTGCGTTCGACTCTCCGGAAACGCAGCCCAGCAGTTAGCCGTATCGCGTCTCAGCGCGAGCCGAGCTTTTTCTGCTGCTGGGCGATCTCTCCCTTCTGGTCGGTCTTCATCTTCAGCGCCATCTCCCTGAGCTTGGGATCCGTGAGCTTGGGCAAGTACTGGTCGATCATTCGGATTGCCTGCTCATGATGCTTGATCACGTTCTCGCGAAAGGCGCGGTCAAACTCCCTTCCCGACTTCGTCATCAAATCATCGACCATTGCCCGATTATCAGGTGTAACTTTAGGCGTATACGAATCCTTGTACTTCGTGTCGAGCATTATCACCATCTCGTCGAGCTCGAGATCTTGTTTCTTGTCCATCGCGCGCGCCTCCTCTTTCACCGCAATCTTGTCTTTCCGCTCGATCGTCTCGTGCGCCATGAGGGTCAGGCCCTTGTGGTGGTCGCTCATCATGCGGAGAAACTGCTGATCGGGTGGCTGACTACTCATGTCCATTCCGGGCATCTGAGCGGTCCCACTGTCCGCATGCGCGGTCGACTTGGCGCTATCACGCTTCGCCACGGCGGCAACCGAAGTTGCGCTGGTATCCACCCGAGCAGGATTCACGTCGTTCTTGGGACCACACGCCACGAGTATCGGGAGCAGACCGGCACCCACGACGAGAACTGCGAAATGGAGCGGACGCATACCACCTCATGGTTGAATGAACGAGAACCAGACCTTTGAGTTACGGGCGCGCCTCGATCGGACTGGCGGCAGTAGTTTAGCCAGCATAAAATATACCGACCGTCGCCACCGCAGGCATGCCCCGTCGGCGGAACTGGTGTTGTCACCCGCGCGCTTCGCAGTCAACCCCGCGTCCCGGAGGAGGTATGATACCTCGCCATCGCACGTCCAGCTTGCGATTGGGTACTCACCAGAAGAGACGTTTCAGCTGCTTGGTTCCCGCCGCGCTCCTACTCATCGCCACCACCCTCGAGGGCCACGACGTCGCGCGCGCGCCCACAGCTGTGGACGGGATACGAACTCGACCGAGCAACTCGTCATCCGACAGTGGGGCCGTGCTGGCGGTCGTCCGGCGCTTCCACGCGACGCTGGCAGCGGCGGACAGTACCGGTGCACTAGGGCTCCTCGCGGCTGACGTTCTCATCATCGAAGGGGGCGATGTGCAGACGCGCGAACAGTATCGCTCGCACCACCTGAGCGCCGACATTGCGTTCGCGCGTGCGGTGCCTTCGAACCGGCAATCGGCACAAGTAGTCGTGCGCGGCGACGTCGCCTGGGTGGCGTCGACGAGCGTTACTGAAGGCACGTACAGCAGTCGCGCCATCAACTCGGCCGGTGCCGAGCTCGCTGTGTTGTCGCGTGAACGCGACGGCTGGAAGATTCGCGCGATTCACTGGTCGTCCCACTCGCGGCGATCCGCGCAATAGACGGCGGCGATCGTCTGACGCGACCGGTTTCACGGCGCGACGACGACCAACAGCGTCAATCCGCCTCCGCCGCTCGTCTCGACGTTGTTGTTGAGCGTGTGGTGGGGGATATGGCAGTGGAGGATCCACTTACCGGGCTCGCGCGCTGGCCATACCACATCGTAGCGCTGGCCTGGTCCGACGTTGATCACGTCGGCCTCGAAGCGGGCCAGGGGCGCGAGCACAACGCCGTCACGGGCCACGACGGTGAATGGCCCGCCATGCATGTGCATCGGATGGATGAAGTTGTTGTTCGTGCCGATGAAGCGGAACTTGACCGTCTGACCAACCCGCATACGCAGGGTGTCAGTGGCGGGATACGCTTTGCCATTGATCGTGAAGTAATTGGGGAGGCCGCCCTCCATGAGCATCGCGGGATAGGTGAGCCCGTCCCGGTTGAGCCATTCTTGAAGCTGCACCACGTACTCCAGGTCCGCCGCCGGCTCGCTTCGCGGGTCGAGCGGTCGGATGATGAGCCCTCCGTAGAGCCCAAAGGCCTGCTGCCGGTCGGGTCGGGTGTGCGAGTGGTAGAAGAACGCCCCTGACTGGCGTGCGACGAACTCGTAAACGAAACGCTCGCCCGGCGCGATCGGCCGCTGCGTGATGTTCGCTGGGCCATCCATGGCGTTCGGCACGATGAGCCCGTGCCAATGCATCGTCGTCGTCTCGGGGAGGTGATTCGTATAGTTGATCCGGACGTGGTCGCCTTCGGTGAATTCCAGGCGCGGGCCCGGCACTTGGCCGTTGATCGCGTAGGCGGTGACGGACTTGTCGGAGAGAATATGCCACTGGATCACCGAGGACTCAAAGTCGAAGACTTTGACACCATTCTCCATGCGCGGCGCGAGCAGCCTGTCGCCTCGCGCCGTGACGGCGGCTCGGTACCCCACGAGGCGGGGGTCAGCCGCGGCCATGTCGCGCATCGCATCAGCGGGTGTCTCAGTCGTCGTGATCATCCCCGGCGGCATGATCGACCGCCCGACCGATTCGGCGCTCAGTCGCAGGTTGAAAAAGGCGGCAGGGACGTACATCCCGGCGACGAGCATGAGCAGCGTGAAGCCCGTCACTGCGGAGAGCTGGGCGCGGGTGACCAGCGGTGGCACCCCCGGTTTCTGCTTTTGGGCGTGACCCTCTTGGGCGCCATGGTCCATCTTGCCCATTTCACCCATCCCACTCATTCCACCCATTCCACTCATCGGAGCCGTTTCAGCCTTCTTCCCCTTCTTTTCCTTCTCCGCCGTGCCCATCTCACCATGTGATCCGTGGCCGCCACCGGCTGGCCGGTTCCCACGAACCGTCATGAGCCCGTGCTTCAGCTGGCGCGTCACCAGCCACACGTTGACCGGGTAGGCCAGCCCGAACCCCACCGTGATGCCCAGCGACATCACGAACCAGAACAAGGGCTCGCCGGGCCACATCGCCCGCATGTCGCGCCCCATCATGAGAGTGATCATGACCGGTGCCATCCCCGCCATCATCGCGTTCATCGAGACGAGCTCGGGGAGGAAGCTCCGGCGGACGTTCTCGGCGTACGTGCCACCCATGATCGCGCGCATGAAGAGCGACTGGAAGATGAGCAGACCGAAGAGAAATCCCGCGATATACTCGACGAGGAGATCCGCCCACATTGGGAGGCCCAGCACGGCCGTCGCGGCGGCGGCCAGGATGATCCCCGTCGCGTCACCCGCGACGCAGTGCACCGTTGACCCCACACTCTGCTTCCAGAGCGGCGCAACGAAGGCCTCATGGGTGTCGGGGGCCGGTTCCTTGTCGGCCAGGACGTAGAGCAGCAGCCCGATCGGACCCATATAGAGGGTCACGAGAACGAACCCCCACTTCATGACGGTCGCCTCGGGATTGTGACGGAACTGGTCATAGGCGACGACGGCGGCCGACAGCAGCGCGATCGTGAGCCAGAGATACACCACGTAGTCGATCGGCTGCAGGATCATCGCTGATCTCCTGGCAAGAGTGCGGCGACGGACAGGTGAGAGAGTGTCAGCCCCACGAGATTGGTCAGCAGGTTATCGATGAAACCGTCACGGCACCGAGACGGAATGAATCCTCGGGATGCATGTTTCTTCGACATTACTTGCCCCGGATCGCACGGGTAACCATTCTAACGGGCGTAAAGCGGAATCAACACCGCCCCAGGCAGCCTTTGTCAAGAGCCGCACACTTGCCGCTCCGACACGTCGATCGTGGCCGCTCATCGCCGCGGGCAGCGCGCGCGATCCCGAGGTGATTGCGATGGGGATTGTGGAACGTGCCAAGCAGATCGCCCCCAGCAACTCAGGCGTGCGATGCATTACTGGCGAGGTCCATCCATAAGCCAGGTCGACGCCGCACGCAACGTCCTCGCAGCTCCTGGAAACTCATGAGATCGACGACGGCCACGGCGAACGAGACGCCGCGATCATCGCGCGGGCGTAGGCACCCGCGCTCCAGCGGTGGAACGGAGCGCGAGGCTGCCGAGGAGTAGCCGCCTTGGGCGGAGGTATACCAGAGCCCGGCGCGGGTGATCGTTATTCCTCCGACGATCCGCCGCTCGAGTCGCCAACTGACGATCCGGCTACGATAACCCACGGATCGCTCGCCTCTGAGCGGCTCGTGGAGAACATCCTGTCCCTCGGCGCAGGAGAAGTTGTCGCGCGCGCCGTGGCGTTCGTGAGCACACCCTATCTCGCGCCTCCTCGGCCCGGCTGGCTTCGGCGTGATCGGATTCGCCGGCGCGCTGTCGGTGTACTTTGGTCTGGCCGTGAGCGCGGGCTTCAATGACTGCGGGGCACGGGAGGTTGCCCAGCGACCACGCGACGCCAGGGCCATTGCGGCGAGCGCCGTGGTTGTCCGGCTCGCCGTGGCCGTCGTCGCGTTCCTCGCGCTCGCCAGTGCTGCGTGGCTCTTCGACAAGCTCGCCACCGTGCGCATGGTGGTCGAGTTGACGGGGACTCTCGTTCTTCTCCCTTTCGCTCGACACCTCGTGGGTCTACAAGGGGCTCGAGGGGAACGGGCGCTTCGGTGTGGCTCTGATACTAGGGCAACTGCTCTACGTCGGTCTGGTCGTGCTTCTGGTACGTTCCTTGGCGACCTCTCGGCGGCGCTGTTCTTGGCCATTCCGCTCCTGGGGCTCGGCCGCATCCGCACCGACGTCTCCGAGGGACTCGCCCTGCTGCGGAGCTCCGGCTTTCTCGTCTTAGCACGGCTGTTGCGCACGGTTGTTTTCTCGTTCGACGTCGTGCTGATCGGACTCGTGTTGGGGGAACACCAGGTCGGGTTGTATACAGCGGCGTATCGCGTCTGCCTGGTTCTGCTGGCGGTCGCCATTGCGCTGCACGCCTCCTACCTGCCCGCTCTCACCCGCGCCTCATTCCAGAGCACCCGTGACGTCGCGCGGGTCGCCGAGCGCGCGGTGCAGCTCGCTGCAACCGTCGCCGCGCCGCTGCTGGTCGGTGCGATGCTACTTGCCGCTCCACTCCTCACTGCCCTCTTCGGTCCCGACTACGCCGCGGGCGCCATGGCGTTTCGGCTGATTCTGCTCAGCGTCGCCTTCATTTTCATCGGTGGCGCCGTGCATAACGTCTTTCTCATCTCGCACCGGCTGAGGACTGAGATGGGGGTGGTTGGGGTTGCGGCCGGTACCAACGTTGGCCTCAACCTCGTACTCACGCCTCGCTTCGGTCTCGTCGCCGCGGGTGGAATCACGGCGTGCTCCGAGGGGCTGATTCTTCTCTTGGGGTTACTTCTGCTGCGCCGCGCTGCGATGCCCCTCACCCTCCGTCCGGTCCTCCGACCCGTACTCGCCGCCGGTGTGATGGGGACGGCGGTGTACGCGGTCGAGCAACGCGGCAGCCTGGCGCAATCCGTAGCGGTTGGCGTAATCACCTACGCCATCGCGCTCGCCGGCCTCTCGGGCGTCCCCGAGGACGCGAAACCATACCTCCGAAAGCTCGCTCGCCGAGGTTGTTCGCGGCCAGCTTTGAATTTTCGCCGGGGTCCTCAGCCTGCCACCCAACCAGCCGCAGCGGGCGCAGACGAGCTGAGCGGGTGAACCGAAAGGCATGACCCGGGTGGGTCTCGAACCCACGACCTACGGATTAAAAGTCCAGCCCGACTTTCGGCTCGCGGAGTATCTCGAGCGCCCTCCTGGCCTTCTTTCTCGCGTCCGGGTCGCCAGCGGCCACCGCGGCGCCCAAGGTCTCCTCCTGCAGGAGCATCTCGCGTCCGAGCTCGTCCAGCTCGCCGAAGAGCTTGGCGTGCTCCGCCTGGAGGCGGCTCTGCTTCTCCGCGGCGCTCTCCGTCGTGGTGGCGGTCACGGCCTCAGCGGCGAGCGTCATTTCTGCTCCGGTTGGGCGCAATCGGCGGGCGGCGCGACGGTGCCCTGTGGGGGCCCACGCCGAGCGAGCCGGAGCGGGTCGGGCCTAGCCGCGGCCCGCTCGTTCCGCTTCCGGATGAACTCGTCTACCGCGTCGGGCTTCTCGTGCTCAGTCATCTCGGATTTCTCCTCGGGGATCTCGCTGGAATCCAGGCCCACATCTTACCGGCATCCATCGTATTTCCAGTCACCGCCAGCGCCTTGTCTTTCATGATGCTCGCTATCTCGCCCACGAGTTGCTCGGCGTCCTTCTCCCGCCCACTGATCGTGATGTTGACACCGCCGGTGAACTGCTGAACGACTGTCGGCTCGCCTTTGCCCGGACTCGCTGACAAAGCCGAGAACTGGCGCCCCAGTCCTTCGAGCGACGTGGTGACGCTCCCGGCCGGACCGATGACAGCCTCCATCAGACTGGCCATGCTCCCGGCGGACGTCTTCATCTGCGCAAACGGCGCCGCTACCGCCGAGATCGTGTTCTGGAGAGTGCCGAGCTTATCGGTGCCCGCCCCGGCCGCTGAGAGTGCATCGAGCACCTTCCCGATGGTGTTGTCCGGCTGCTGGGCGCGAAGCGCCTGGACGACCGCATCCAGCGATGACCCGCCTTGCGTGGCCTGCGCCTCGAACTCGGCGCGTGCGATCCGGAATCCGGTCGGCACGTTGAGCATGCTCGCTGTCGCGGCACTCGTGGTCTTGTCGAGCTCGTTCAGCGCGTCGGCGGTCGTCCCGATGATGCCGGCCAGTTGGTCCAGGTTCAGCTTCCCGAAGTCGAGCGCGGTGAGCGCGCCCTTCTGCGTGGTCGCCTCATACAGCGCCTTGAGCTGCTCGCGGATACTCGCCCGGCCGGCGGCGGATGTCGTGTCGGCCCCGGCGAAGCGATCCCGGATGCCGGGGCCCGCGAGGTTCAGGAGCCCGAGCTCGCGCTGGATCCGTGAGGCCGGCGTGTCCGGCACGTTGTAGACTTTCGCGCGGAGCTCGGCCTGGGAGCGCTGCGCGTCGAGCCCTTCACCCCACTGGATGGCCTGCTGAGCCCCCAGCTTCAAGGCGTCCGCGAATTGCTGGAACGCTGGCAGGATCAAGTTGTTGTTCGAGTCGCGGAGCGTGATGCCGTAGTCCTTCGCGATTCGATCCAAGTCCGTGAACGTGAGGTGGAGTGGGAGAAGGAAATTGGCCAGCTCGATGCCCTGCCTCTCGGCGGGGTTGGAGCCGGGGAAGTTGCCAGCGTTGCTTCCCGGCAGGAGGAACGCCGCGCGCTGCAACCGGGCTCGCTCGTCGCCGGTGCCGATCTGCAGCGCGACGTTCCGCGCTGTGAGGAGCCCTGCTGGTCCCTGCAGCGTATTCGAAAGCTTGCTCTGGAGCTGAAGCAGCGCATCCGTGTTGCGCGAGATGATCGATCGCCGCTCCAGCTCCTGCGGGTCCGGACCAAAGAGAGTCTGGAATATCGAAACCGCGGCGCCGATGGCCTGGCCGATCGCACCGGCCACATTCACGGCGGCGGTGATCGCCTTGAGGGAATCGCCCGCAGCCGATGCCTTCTCGAATGCGTCACGAGCCTTGGTGGCCGCGTCGATCCCCTCAAAGAGCTTCAACGCTCCTTCGGCCGCGTGAGCCAATCCGCTGTCCACGCCCCCGATCGAGACGGCGAGATTCTTGACCGCCGCCGCGGCGAGCTCGAATCGCGACGTCATCGACAAGACGTGCTCGGACGCCGGAGACAGATCTCCGCCCAGACCAGAGATCTGCACTCGGAGGAACTGAGCCGCGGCGAGCAGCGCCGGGTTGTGGAGTGCCGATGCCAGCCGCTCCATTTCGTCGGCCGACTTCGCGAGGTCGCCGACCTGGCTCCGCTCGAGTCGCGCGAGTTGCTCCTGGCCCTCCGCCTGTGTCAGGATCCCGCGTCGGACCTGCTGCTGAACGGTCTCGCGCCCGGACGCGAGTGTCTGGAAGACAATCTGTGACTTCTGCTGAGCGTCGTTGTAGAGAACCTGATCGGTGAGCAGGTCCGCCATCTCTTTGGCGACCACCCCTGCAGCCGCCCCGAGATGCTGCATGTGAGCGACCGCCTGGCCCACTCCACTCGCGAGCGCCAGGGCCTCCGCGGCGGCGCCTGCGACCGCGGCCGCAGGGCTCACCCGCTCGAGTGGGCCCACATCCCCACGCTGGACGAGGAGCCGAGCCTGTTCCCGCGCCTGGTGTTCGATGGCGAGGATTCTCTCCGTCACGCCGCGCCCTTGCGCATCCGCCACCAGCTGCTCGAACGTGAGGATCGCTCGCGCATTCGCCTGCCGCCGTTGCGACTCCTCTGCCTCAAGGCCGATCCGATCATGCTGACCGCGGATGCGAATCGTCGTGATCTGGTCCTCGAGTCTCGTCACGTCAGCAAGGCGCTTGTCCGCCTCAAGCGAGCCCGCGATCTCAAACGTGGGAGTTTTCTGTCGCTCCGCGAGCACGCGCTGGAGTCCGGCGATCTCTGTTGCCGTCGAGGTCTCACTGATCCGCCGCCGATCATCGTAGTAGCGAGACAGCGTGAGTTGCCCCGCAGCGAGAGCGGCGTCATCCGCCGCGCGCATTCTCGCATTCCGCTCGTTGACCTGGGCCAGCTCGGTCGAATTGGCTTGCCCAATCAGCTCGATGCGTTGCGCCAGCCCTTGGACGGTGAGCTCGTGCTGCTTGCTCTCTCCTGCTGTGGTGAGCGCTGAGAGGGTGGCTCCAAGCGCCGCTCGATGCTCGGTGACATCGCGGAGAGCCTTGACCGCTTCTCGCGCATCACTCTTGATCGCTGCGATGGGGAACCACGTGGTGTGAGCCAGAGAGAGGCTGACCCCAAGTCGGCTCACTCGCTCCGTCATCGTCTTGACCTGATCGTCAATGACACGGAGGTCGGACTGAGCGGTCGTAATAGCCGGTCGGATTTGCTCAGGCGCGAGGGCCGCGATGTGCTGTTTTGTCAGGTCTGCGAGTTTCGGCCCCTTGTTTGCTCCTCGTTGGCTTGATGGAAGCGCTCGATGAGCACACCGGCGAGCGCGACGATGGCACCGAGACCGATGGCCCACTCAGCCAGGAGCGCCGAGCCTGAAATCTGCGCGGCCCCGATCGCCAGACTGGAAAACGCGGATGTGAGACCTTCCGCGTTGACCTTGGCACCGCTTGTCGCGAACGACAGCCGCTCCATTGCGCTGAGTACACGGTGTCCCGCTCGCTCGCCGCCCACCGCCGCGCCTTCGTACGCGCCATTGACTTGATGGATCTGGTCGCGGACGCGCTTGAGCCCGTTCTCGTGCTCAGCGAGCTGCTGCCTGAGCGCTGAGAGGCTTTGCGTGGCACCCGATGGCGCGACAGCCTGCTGTGACGCCTGGGTTGCCTGAGTGGAGAAGCGCTGGATGTCCGCGAGATGTTGCTCCAGGTCCGACCGCAGCGCGGTCGGATCGGAGCGCACCTCCATTACAACCCGACTAATCGTCGCCATTTCAGAGGCCCTCCGGTTGGCGAGCGGAGGACGTCAGAAGCGGGCGTTTCGGGGTACGCCCACCAGTTTGCCACCCAGCCACCGCGGAGGCGGCGGCGCTCTGAGGTGAGCTAAGTTGGTGCGCCGAAAGGCATGACCCGGGTGGGTCTCGAACCCACGACCTACGGATTAAAAGTCCGTTGCTCTACCAGTTGAGCTACCGGGTCGGACAACACGGCAATCTAAGCCGCCGGGCGCCGACCCGCACCGGCACAAATCTTCTGGTCGAGGCCCGGCCTACTCCGGACACCCGTCGTTCCTTGAATCGGGCACCCCCGTCAGCTGTTGGCCTGCACCAACTGAACCTCGAGAGAGATCTTGATCTCGTTGCCGACGAGGAATCCGCCCGCCTCGAGCGCCTGGTTCCATTCCAGGCCGAACTGGCGGCGGTCCAGTGATCCGCGGGCGCTGAAGCCAGCGCGCTGTCCGCCCCACGGGTCCTTTCCCTGCCCTTCGGCCGTCACGTCGAGCGCGATCTCCTTGGTCACGTCGCGAATCGTGAGGTCAC
>JBBSGP010000071.1:0-11383 GCA_038253885.1 Gemmatimonadales bacterium
GTGGCCTCGACGCCCTCCCGAAGCTTGCCCAGACTCACCCTCGCGTCGACCAGAGCATCGCGCATGAGTGCGAGGACTGCTTTCCCCTCGGCCGGCGAGAAGGAATGTCGCATGGCGTCCCGGATGGACTGTCTCAGCTGCTCGAACACGCCGGTGCCACGAGGCGACCGAAGCGCTCTGGTCCGTTCATGATTTTCGCGGCGTACGAGCGTAGAAGCCGCTGACCACGCGCTCCGTCTCGGCGGAGCCGCACTTCGGGCAGGGGGAGGGGCCCGGCGAGGACGCAACGCGCTCCCGCAGCTCGAACGACTCACCACACGCCCGGCAGTGATACTGGTAGGTAGGCACGAAACTCCCTCGCGAAACGATGCCGCAACGGCTTAGGATATAGAGCAGTCACCTCCAGGCGCAAGCGCGCGCACCGGCCATCATCGCACCCGAAGCATGCCCCGACCCGCACTCATCGGCATCAGCTGCGGCACGGAGCTCATCCGTGACCGGATGCGCGTTCGAGTGAATGCCGCGTACACGCGAGCGGTGGAGCGGGCGGGCGCGGTTCCGGTGATCATCCCTCCCTTCGGCCAGGCGGCAAGGGCTTCGACCGTCCTGCTCGGACTCGATGGCCTGGTGTTGACCGGAGGCGAAGATATCGATCCGTCACTGTACGACGAGGCGCCGCATCCCACCCTCGGTCCGGTCAACGCCGAGCGAGACGCCACCGAGATCGCGTTGGTCGAATCCGCGCGAGCAACCGGACGACCGACGCTCGCCATCTGCCGGGGAATGCAGCTGCTCAACGTGGCTCTGGGCGGATCTCTGATACAGGACATCCGTGCTCAACGCCCTGGAAGCCTCGACCATGATGAGAGCGAACGCCGTGCGGTACGGGTTCATCCCGTCGAGGCGTCGGGCAAGTCGCTGCTCGCGGAGGCGCTCGGTGGCGAACGTCTGACGGTGAACTCGTCACATCACCAGGCGCTGGATCGTGTGGCGGACGGCCTTCGCGTCAGCGCGCGCGCGCCCGATGGGATGATCGAGGGCGTGGAGTGGATCGGGGGGGACTGGTGGGCAGTCGGTGTCCAGTGGCATCCGGAAGAGCTCGTGAGCTCCGAGGAGAGCTGGGACCGCTCGCTCTTCGCCGCGCTGGTGGAGCAGGCCGAATCCGCCCGGGATCCGGCGGCCGGTGCTCAGGAGATGCGCCGCCAGCGGCTCTCGTCCTGAACCTGACGCATCAGCCTGTCAGGAGAGTGGTGGTTGGGGAACAGCAGCTGATCGCTCAAGCGGTTGAGAGCCATGCGAAGTTGTGGAAAGCGATCGGCGGCGTCCATGTAGAGGGGCGCCAAGCCGTGCTCTCGGGCCAGACTGTGATCCGCGGCCAGTTGAAATCCGCGCCGTCCGAGATCCTCGTAGTAGCCGAGCGCGGGACCACCACGTCGCCAGCGACGATGCTCGATCAGATCAGGGAAGAGCCCGCTCATCCAGAGGGCATAGTTTCCGAGGTGAACGCGCACCAGGAAATCGCGTCGCGGATCCGGGCCATCGACATCCGCCAACAGCCCGGCGAGGGTGTCATACTGCTCATCGTCGACGTCCGAGACGCGAGCTGCTCGATCGCGAAATCCGAAATGCATGAGGATGGCGGCGACGTAGTCGGCGAGGATGCGATCGTTCTCGCCGACGCTCCGGAGAGCGTGGCGCACGACGACGTAGCAGAAGAGCGGGAGTGACGCCCGTCCACCGAGAGGTGCCTCCAACACGGCGGCGATGAGACGCGGATCATCGAGCAGCGCCTCCAGCCCCTGATCTCTGAGCAGGTCCTGGGCGCGCTCCATCTCGGCAGCCGATTCGCGCCCCACCAGCTGGAGCACGAGCTGCGCATCATCACGGCCCAGCGACGTTCGGACGTTCGCGAGAATCATCGTGGCGAGCCTCCTCTTCTCTTTCTGACGCTCATACCCGCGCCGGGACACAAAGCACCATTCCGCCGCCTCTTCGAGCCCTTCCGGAAGGCCCCTCCGCTCGCCCCGCCGAGCACGCCTGTTCGCCGCGTTGCCTTTACGGCCATGGCCAATCAGCTTTCGTGCACAATCGTCACGGATCGTGATGTGGCGCACACTTCCGCAGGAACGACTCGCCTCTCTCAGTCGTATCATCAGGTACCATGCTGAACATCTGCATTCCGGCGTTTGACGAGGCCCCCACGATCGGCCTGCTGCTCTGGCGCATCCGCAAGGTATTCGCGGAGTATCCGAGGGAATACGAGGTCACGGTGCTGGATGATGGAAGCTCCGACTCCACGTGGGCCACTCTTCAGCCCTACACCGAGGTGATGCCGCTGACGCTCATTCGCAACGACCAGCGCCGGGGGTACGCGCCGGCGCTGGAATCGCTGGCGCGGAGTGCGGCGCGGCGCACGCGGTATCCCCGGCGCGACGCCATGATCGTCATGCAGGGCGACTTCACGGATCAACCGGATCACATTCCGGAGCTGGTGAAGCGATTCGAGGGGGGCGCGGACATCGTCGTTGCCGAGCAAGCGGCGCCACCGTCGGGCGCCCCGCTGGCGGTGCGGCAGCTGCGCCGGTTGGCGCCGTGGGTCATTCGGCCGTTCGTGCGGGTGGGCGGCGTTGCCGATCCGCTGGGCTGTTTCCGATTGTATCGGATCGCCGTCCTACGTGAGATGCTCAAGACAGCGGGAGATGCGCCGATACTCCGGGCGGGGGGGTGGGCCGCGAACGTCGAGCTGTTGAGCAGGCTGGCTCCGTTCGCGCGCCGGATCGAGACGGTGACTCTCGAGCCCCGCTATGACCTTCGCCCGCGCGACTCGCGGGTCCGACCTCTGTCCGGCGTGATGGAGCTGTTCCGCTACGGCCGCGCCACGCGCGGCCACCCCTCGGTGAGCCCATCATGATCTTTCCCCTCGTCAATATTCTCGCTCTCGTCACCGCTCTGCGAAGCGCGCCAGCGGGTCCGGTCGCTCGCGCTGCCCAACCGGCCACGTATCCGTTCGCCATCGGCGAGCAGCTCAACTATGAAGTGGCCTTCGGCTTCATGCGCGTCGGCCGTGGAAGCATGCAGGTGCTCGGGATGGAGGACATTCGCGGCTATCGCACCTACCACACGCTGTTCACGGTCAAGGGGGGAACTTTTTTCTTCCGGGTGGACGACCGCCAGGAGAGCTGGATCGACTCGGCTCGCTTCGCCTCGATCCGCTTCGCGCAGAATATCCGAGAGGGCGGCTACAGGCGTCAGTCCGTGTGGGACATGTTTCCCGACCGGTCGGTATTCGTGTCGAACGGCAAGTTCGACCAGGAAGAGCCGAGCGTCGCCGATCCGCTGGACGAGGGCTCACTGGTGTACTTCGTCCGCACCATTCCACTCGAGGTCGGCAAGACGTACGAGTTCGAGCGCTACTTCAAGCCGGAGAAGAATCCGGTGATCATCAAGGTGATCGGGAAGGCACGCGTGCAGGTTCCGGCTGGCACGTTCGATACATTCGTTCTTCAACCGATCATCAAGTCGGGAGGCGCCTTCTCCGAGAATGGGGAGGCACGCATCTGGATCACGGACGACGACCGCCGCATGATGGTGCAGATGAAATCGAAGCTCTCCTTCGGCTCCCTCAACCTGTATCTGACATCGTTCAAGACCCGCGCGGACACGGCGGCCGCCCAGTAGCGAGCGAAGCGGACCTGTCCGCCGTCCGTACCGTCCCGATCGCGCGCCGTCCCAACAAGGTCCGCGCCGAGGAGTTCGCTTCACCTCCTCCGGCGGCGGGAGGCGGGAGGGAGAGTCGTTCGTTCGGCGCCTTTCTCCGCGCGCTTCCGGACGTGTTGGTCGCTCGCGACTTTCTGCGCGTCGCGGATGCGATCGCCGCAGCGGCCGGCCGACGAGGCGTCGTCGTGATGGTCGGGGGCCACATCGTCAAGACGGGCCTCGCGCCGATCCTTCTCGATCTCATGCGGCGCGGAATCATCACCCATCTCGCCATGAACGGCTCGGCCGCCATCCACGACTTCGAAGTCGCGCGATGGGGAGGGACCTCCGAAGACGTCGCCGCGGGATTGCGCGATGGCACCTTCGGCATGGCCGAGGAGACCGGCCGCGACATGAACGAGGCGTTCACACGCGGGATGCGCGAGCGCATGGGAATGGGCGAGTCGCTGGCGCTGTCGCTGGAGCAGGGTGGGCCACTGGCGCATCCCGAGCTGTCGCTTCTCCTCGGAGCATCACGGCTCGGAGTTCCACTCACCGTGCACGCCGCTCTCGGAGCCGAGATCATCCATCAACATCCGGCCGCCGATGGAGCGGCCATCGGCGACACCAGTCACCGCGACTTCCGCCGCCTCGCCGGGAGCTTGCCGAGCCTTCAGGATGGCGGGGTGGTGCTCAATCTCGGCAGTGCCGTCGTTCTGCCGGAAGTCTTCCTCAAGGCGCTGACAATCGCCCGCAACCTCCACGCGGGACAGCCCACGGGATTCACGGCGTGCGATCTGGACATGATCCGCCACTACCGCCCGCGAATGAACGTGGTCGAGCGGCCAACGCTGGGAAGCGGCCAGGGCTTCGAGATCACCGGCCACCACGAGCTGATGGTGCCGTTGCTCGCCTGGGCCGTCGTGGAGCGCATCGAGGCACGGGCCTCGGCGCGCCCGAAGAGAAAGAAGCGCCCCGGGAAGTGAATCCCGGGGCGCTTGGGATCGCGGTGACGGCGATCGGCTCACATGCCGGAACCGGAGAATCGCTCTCTCAGCCGGCGAGCAGTATCGGGGCTGACGATCCGGACGACGAGGTAGATGACGAACCCGATGATGGCGATCTTGATCGCCAGGCCCAACAGACCCAGCATCAGCGCCACCAGGAAGCCGAAGACGCCGAAGACGAACTGGAGCGCGAAAATTCCGAGTAGGGCCAGCGCGCCGATGGACAGGATCGTACGGAACATGATGATGGTCTCCTCGCCGTTGTCGTCTGTACGGGCGGCCGGCGGCCGGGGTTTCAGCACGGCAGCGGTAGTGTCACACTTCGTGCTTCCATCTCCACTGTGCCCCAGCGCGCCACCGTATCGCCGCCCGATGTGATCGTGCTCGGCGCGGGGCTGGTCGGTCTCGCCTGCGCCGCCGCCCTCTCCGAGCGATCGCTTCGCGTCCTCCTCATCGGCGAGAGCCGCGCCGGGGAGGCATCCCCGGCAGCCGCCGGGATGCTGGCGCCGAGCCTCGAGCCGGCGGCCGCCGCGGCCCATCGGTTCGCGCTCGCCGCGCGCGACAAGTACCCCGAGTATCTGGCACGCCTCGCCGAGCGGACTGGCAGCTCGATCGCGACCGTGCGCGGTGGAATTCTGCAGGTCGCACTGAGCGAGAGCTCGGCGGAGACCCAGCGGCGCGCCCTGGGCCACGAGGGTGTGTGGATCCACGCCGGCGAGCTCGCGCTGGCCGAGCCCGCTCTCAGTCACGCCGCCGGCGCCACGCATCATCCGCGCGATGGCGCGGTCGACAACGTCGGCCTGATCGCCGCGCTGGAGCGACTGCTCGAGCTCGATCCGCTGGTGACACGGACCAGGGGGCATGCCGTCGGCATCGCGTTGGGGTTGTCGCGTATCGGCATCATCCTCGACGACGGGTCCCGACTCGAGGCCGACTGGTTGGTTCTGGCCGCGGGAGCATGGGCCGGCACCCTCGACGGAATGCCCCGCGCCGTGCCGATCGAGCCGGTGCGCGGTCAGATGATCTCGCTTGCCGGAACGCCGGTTCGTCACGTGATCTATGGACCGAGCGGCTACCTCGTGCCGCGTGGACGGGAGACGTTGGTGGGAGCCACAATGGAGCGGGCAGGCTTCGACTCGTCGCTGACGCCGGAAGGGCGCGCGATTCTCAGCGACGCGGCACGAGAGATCTGTCCCGCGCTGGCCGGTCCGGTGGTGCGGCACTGGAGCGGGCTGCGACCGATGACCCCCGACGGCCAGCCGATCATCGGACCTGATCCGGAGTTTCCCCGCCTGATCTACGCGTGCGGCCACTCCCGGCACGGAGTTCTTTTGGCTCCGCTGAGCGGGGATTGCGTGGGCGCTCTGGTGACTGGTGAGGGCGTGACGCTCGATCTTACTCCCTTTCGGATCGAGCGCCTGGCCTAGAGATAACTGTCATTTAGACAGCATAATGGTTATTGTCCGCTATTCCCCAGCGGCTTCGACGGATACCTTTGGCGGATAATCACTTGTCACCGCGAGAGGGGCTCTCTGTAATCCCCACTCGCCAGCCTGCATCGAGAACATGGCCGACACCCTTCACCAGATCATGGGGTTGCACCGGGTGAAGCACCTCCCCGACCGGAAGCCCCCCTGGCTCAAGGTGCGGGCGCCGGGCGGTGTGAACTACTCGCGTCTCAAGCATCTGATGCGCGACCTGGATCTGCACACCGTCTGCGAAGAGGCTCGCTGTCCCAACGTCGGTGAGTGCTGGGAGCACGGCACGGCGACGTTCATGGTGCTGGGCGATGTGTGCACCCGGAACTGCGCGTACTGCGCGGTCGCACATGGACGGCCGCCGAAATACGACATCGCGGAGCCCGCCCGCGTGGCGCAGGCGATCGGGGAGATGAATCTGAGGCACGCCGTGATCACCTCCGTGGACCGCGACGATCTGCCCGACTTCGGCGCGTGGGTATTCGCCGAGACAATCAGACAGATCAAGCATCGCCTCCCCAGCTGCTCGGTCGAGGTGCTGGTCCCCGATTTTCAGGGCAACGAGCAGAGCATCCGTACCGTTCTCGATGCGCGACCCGACATCTACAACCACAACACCGAGACGGTGCCCCGACTGTACAAGCGCTGCCGACCTGGAGGCCGATATCAGCGGGTTCTCGAGATCTTTCGTGCGGCCAAGCGGATGGCGCCAGGGATTCCGACGAAGACGGGGATCATTCTCGGGATGGGAGAGACGGTCGAGGAGGTGGTGCAGACGATGCGAGAGCTGCGTGAGGTGGACGTGGACATCCTGACGCTCGGACAGTATCTCCGCCCGTCAGCCACGCATATCCCTCTCGACCGTTACTACACCCCGGAAGAGTTCGGCGAGCTGCGCGAGATCGGAATGGGGATGGGCTATCGCCACGTCGAGAGCGGGCCGCTCGTGCGATCGAGCTACCACGCCTGGGAGCAGGTGCAGGCGGCGGGCGTGTCGGCGACATGAGATCCTCCGCGGCCCCGGCGAAGAAGAAGAGCGAACCGCAGGGCCAGGCCGACATCGCGCTGAGGCGGGAGCTTCTGCGGTCGATGCTGCTTCAGCGGCGGTTCGAGGAGCGATGCGCCGAGGCCTATGCGCTTGGCAAGATCGGAGGGTTCTGTCATCTCTACATCGGCCAGGAGGCTGTGGGCACCGGCGCGATATCGGTGCTGCGGCCGGACGATTACGTCGTGACCAGCTACCGCGACCACGGCCAGGCACTGGCCCGTGGCATCTCCGCACGGGCCATCATGGCCGAGCTGTTCGGGCGAGCGGACGGGTGCTCGAGGGGCAAAGGCGGCTCCATGCACCTCTTCGATCGAGAGCTGAATTTTCTCGGCGGCCACGGCATCGTGGGTGGACATCTTCCCCTCGCCACCGGCGTCGCATTCGCGATCAAGTATCGTGGCGGCGATCAGGTGTGTCTCTGCTTCTTCGGTGAGGCGGCAGTGAACAACGGTGCATTCCACGAGGCGCTGAACATGGCGGCTCTCTGGAAGCTGCCGGTGATTTACGTGATCGAGAACAATCGGTATGGGATGGGAACCGCGCTCGAGCGCGCATCCGCCATCAACGACATCGCCGAGCGGGCGTGCTCGTACGACATGCCGAACGAGGTCGTGGACGGGCAGGACGTGATTGTGGTGCGGGAGGCGGTCACCCGCGCGGTGCAGCGGGCCCGGAGCGAGTCGGTGCCGACTCTCCTCGAGATGCGCACCTACCGCTTCATGGGCCACTCCATGTCGGACGCCGTGAGCGGAACGTACCGGACCAAGGAGGAGCTGGAGGAGTACATGAAGCGCGACCCGATCATGGTGTTGAGGCAGCAGATGGAGGGAGCGGGCGAGCTCGAGGAGACTGATCTCCAGGCGATCGATCAGGAGCTCAAGTCCATCGTCGAGGATGCGTGGAACTTCGCCGATAATTCTGCCGAGCTGCCGCCCGAGGCGTTGTACGAGGATGTGCTCGTGGACACGACCAGCGACGCGGAGTCGGTCGGGGGGTGACGGCCGCGCTGGTCCACCGAGAACTCTGACCCCAATCCCTCCACGATGCCCATCGTCACGTACCGCGACGCGCTGAACCAGGCGCTGAGGGAGGAGATGCAGCGCGACGACCGCGTCTTCATCATGGGCGAGGAGGTGGGCGTCTATCAGGGGGCGTACAAGGTCTCGAAGGGCCTGCTGCAGGAATTCGGCGAGATGCGGGTGGTGGATACGCCGATCACGGAGCTCGGCTTCGCCGGAGTCGGGGTCGGCGCGGCGATGGTGGGACTCCGACCGATCATCGAGTTCATGACCTGGAACTTTGCCCTCCTCGCGCTCGATCAGGTCGTGAACGCCGCCGCCAAGATGCTCTATATGTCCGGCGGTCAGTACAACATGCCGATGGTCTTTCGCGGGCCCAATGGAGCGGCGCTCCAGCTCTCGGCCCAGCACTCCCAGGCGTGGGAGAGCTGGCTCGCGCACATTCCCGGCCTCAAGGTCGTCACGCCGGGCACGCCCTACGACGCGAAGGGACTGCTCAAGAGTGCGATCCGCGACGACAATCCCGTGATCGTGCTCGAAGGTGAGATGCTCTACAACACCAAGGGCGAAGTGCCGGAAGCGGAATACCTGATCCCCATAGGAAAAGCCGAGGTGAAGCGGGAAGGAGATCACTGCTCGATCATCACCTACGGCAAGATGGTGCTGGTCGCACTCCAGGCGGCCGATCAGCTCGCCAAGGACGGCATCCGCGTCGAGGTGGTGGATCTGCGGACGGTTCGTCCGATGGATGTGGAGGCCATCGCCTCATCGGTCCGGAAAACCAACCGCGCGGTGGTGGTGGAGGAAGGATGGGAGGTCTGTGGCATGGGGGCCCAGATCGTGGACGTGATCCAGCGCGATTGCTTCGACGACCTGGACGCGCCGGTGCTGCGCGTCCACCAGGCCGACGTGCCCATGCCGTACGCCAAAGGTCTCGAGAAATCAGCCAAGCCGGATGCCGCGAAAGCGATCGCGGCGGTGAAGAAGGTGATGTACATGGAGGCGGAATCGCATGGCAACTAGAGTCACGATGGAAGCGCTCTCTCCCACCATGGAGGAGGGGCGCCTCGTCAAATGGCTGAAGAATGAGGGCGACGCGATCGCGAAGGGCGACGTGATCGCGGAGGTCGAGACCGATAAGGCGGTGATGGAGCTGGTGGCGCGGGGCGACGGCGTCCTCCGTAAGCGTCTTGCGGGGGAGGGCGACACCGCCGCGGTCGGCACGCTGCTGGCCGTGATCGGGGATGCCTCCGAGGACATCGCGGCACTGGTCGGCGAGGGCGGCGGAGCCGGCGCGACGGGCAAGCCGATGGGGGACGTGATCGAGCCGGCGCGGGAGAGCGCGGGAGCGACGTCTGAGCCGGCGGCACCCGAACAGTCGCAGGGAGAAGCCTCCACGCCGCCGCCGGAGAAAGCGCCTCCCCGGATGGGAAACTCTGCTCCGAAGCGCAACCCTCCACCGCGGCCGCAACCGGCGACCGAGCAGGCACCGCACGCGGGCAATGGTGAGGAGCGACAGCGCTCGTCGCCCGTGGCTCGCCGCATGGCGTCGGAGGGCGGAGTGGATCTGGGCAGCGTCCAGGGCTCGGGGCCCGGTGGCCGAATCATCAAGCGCGACGTCGAAGCCGCGATGACGGCCGAGGGCGCGGGAGCGCCCAGCGTCAAGGCGCCAGAGGGCGCGACCGCCCGCTCGGTTCAACCACCGCCGACGCCGCGCGCGGGGGGGGGAGACTTCCAGGACGTTCCGCTGTCGCAGATTCGCAAGACCATCGCGAAACGCTTGAGCGAGTCGCTCGGTCCGATCCCGACGTTCTACCTCACGGTCGAGCTCGACATGGAGCGGGTGTCCGAGATGCGCACCGCCATGGCGGGCTTGGGCGACGAGTACAAAGTCTCGGTCAATGACATCCTGATCAAAGCGGTGGCGAGCGCCCTCAACCAGCACCCGGAGGTGAACGCCCACTGGCTCGGCGATCGCATCCGGCAGTTCAATCGCGTGCACATCGGCATGGCGGTCGCGATCGACGAAGGGTTGATCACGCCGGTCATCTTCGATGCCGACCACAAGGGATTGAGGGCCATCTCCGCCGAGGCGCGCGATCTGGCGGGCCGGGCGAGAGGACGGAAGCTCAAGCCGGACGAGTACACGGGCTCGACGTTCTCGATCTCGAACCTGGGGATGCTCGGCATCGACCAATTCACCGCCATCATCAATCCCCCCGAGTCGGCGATCCTGGCCGTGGGCGCCATCGAGGAGAAGGCGGTGATCGTGGACGGAGCCGTTGCACCACGCAAGCGGATGCGGATCACCCTGAGCTGCGACCACCGCGTGATAGACGGCGCGACGGGCGCGCGGTTCCTGCAGACGCTGAGACGAATGATCGAGAACCCGTTGATGCTGGTCTACTGATGACCGCCGACACACACTCCACCTGACTGACACTCCATGACTTTCGACGTGATCTTCATCGGCGGCGGGCCGGCCGGCTATGTGGGGGCGATCCGCTCGGCGCAGCTCGGGATGTCCGTCGCCGTGATCGAGCGTGAGAAGCTGGGCGGCACCTGCGTCGTCTGGGGATGCATCCCCGCCAAGGCTCTGCTCGAAGCGGCGTCGTTGGCGAACAGAGTGCGGCACGCGAAGGATTTTGGCGTCAACGTCGGCAGCGTCACCTTCGACTACGGAGCCGCGATGAAGCGCTCGCGCGCCGTCAGCGAGCAGAACGTGAAGGGGGTCGAGTTCCTCATGAAGAAGAACAAGATCACCTACATCAAGGGCATCGCGAGGATCACCGGCGCCAAGACGGTGGCGGTCAAAGGCGACGGCAAGGAGGAGAAGCACGAGGCGGCCAAGGCGATCGTGGTCGCGACGGGCTCGCGTGTCCGCGGATTGCCGCAGATCGGACTCGAGCTGAACAAGTCGACAGTGATCTCGTCCGACGAGGCGCTGGTGCTCCAGAAGGCGCCCAAGAGCATGGCGGTGATCGGGGCGGGGGCGGTGGGGTGCGAGTTCGCCGACGTCTTCAATGCCTTCGGCACTCAGGTCACCCTGATCGAGGTCCTTCCGACCTTGCTGCCGCTCGAGGATGCGGAGATCTCGGCCGAGCTCGCGAAGAGCTTCAAGAAGCGCAAGATCGA
>JBBSGP010000072.1:0-11369 GCA_038253885.1 Gemmatimonadales bacterium
ATTCCAGGCCGAACTGGCGGCGGTCCAGTGATCCGCGGGCGCTGAAGCCAGCGCGCTGTCCGCCCCACGGGTCCTTTCCCTGCCCTTCGGCCGTCACGTCGAGCGCGATCTCCTTGGTCACGTCGCGAATCGTGAGGTCACCGATCAACCGGAAGCTGTCCTTCCAGGCCGGCTCGATCCGGCGGCTCACGAATCGGATCGACGCATACTTCTCAGCGTCCAGAAAGTCGGCCGAGCGCAGGTGCGTGTCGCGCTGATCCTGGCTCGTCGTCAGCGAGGACGCCCCGATTGTCACGTCGACCTTCGAGCGCCTCACATCCGCCGCATCCCCGACGACCGTGCCCGACACGTCGTTGAATCGCCCTTTGACGGTCGTGATCCTCATGTGCTTCGCCGAGAACTCTACCAACGTGTGCGCTGGATCGATCTGCCAGGTGGTAACGGCCGAGGTCGGCGCGGATGTCTGTGTGGTTGCCACGCCGTGCTTCCGAACGAATGAGTGGTGAACGTCGACGCGAGCTCAAGCGACCGCTGGCAACAAAGTTCCGCCGGAAGGGTCACCCCTTCGCAGCGCCCCACCCCTCCGAGCTCACGGGTCCCGCCGTGACTCGACTCCCTCGAGCATTGTCAGGATCTCGTCCACTGTCGTCGCTCCTCGGTCGCGCGCATACCAGGTGCGTACCTCGCGATAGCGCTCCACCCGGGAAAGCGCGAGTCCTTTGTCGAGGACCCAGCGCTGCACTGGTGCCGGCCGCGATCCCCACCATGCCCGCTCCCTGAAATCCTCGTCCAGGGCCATCACGACGGGAATGGAGCGCGATCCTCCCGACAGATGGGTGCTCATGAGATCAGGATTTTCGTCGCGCTCGAGCAGCCGCATGCACAAGTTGGGAGCGCTCGCCACCAGCCGAGCGAGCACCGGAAGCGTATTCACCGAGTCACCGCACCAATCCTCGGTGAGCACGAGCAGGTTCCACCGTCCCGAGAGGGTACCGGCTCGCTCGATCGCGGCGGATGACACTGTCGCTCGGGCGGTGAGCGAATGCCAGAGCGCTCGGTTGATGGTTACCCGCTCGAGAAGGCGCTCGAAGCTCTCGGCCTGTGCCCACCGATCGCGCAAGGGCAGGGCCGCGTTGGCAGCGCGGCGCTCGAGGCAGGGATCGTCGCAGAAATCCTGGAGCACCAGCGGCTCGTCGCGCGCGCGCTCATCTGCTGACATGGCGATGCCTTGGATCGAAGTGGGATCGGCGGTACGGAAGGTGCCCTTGGCCGCGCCGTGAGTCCCGTGAGGAAGCGCGCGCCCCGCGCTAAGCAACATCTCCGCTCCGCCCGGCGCGAGCAAGCGCTGTGGGCGATAGCGGCTGGTTGCGCCGCGTCGTTGGCGGCGTTGGGAGCACTCATAGCCAGGGGCTCGCTCGACCATCTCGATCGGTCGGTCCATCGGCGAGTGAAGCGCGCCCGAACCGATCGACTGGAGTGGGCTGCCCGCATCGGGTCAGGCGGAGGGGAAACCGCAGTGCATGTGGGCGCCGCGATGCTGGCGGCGATCGGAGTCAGAGGCCGACGCGGTGCAGGCCCTGCCCTCTCGCTGCTCGGTGCTTCCGCCGGCGGCGTCGCGCTCCATCAGGGATGGAAGTTGGTCCAGCGACGTCGTCGTCCGCCCGAGGTGTGGCTCAGAGGCAAACGGGAGCAGGCATTCCCCAGCGGCCATACGACGACCGCCACAGCGGTGAGCACGGCGGTCGCCTACGCGATGCTGCGGGAGCAGCTGTCGTCTGCCGGGCTGGTCGTACCCGTCGCCGTGACTCTCCCGACTCTTGTGGGAATGAGCCGGGTTATTCTCGGCGAGCACTGGGCCAGCGACGTCATCGGCGGATGGATCGCCGGGATCGGCGTCGGCTCCGCCAGCGCCGCGTGGTACGAGCGCGGCGCTAGATCGAAGACGTGAGAAGCGAGCGAGCCATCGTGGCCGCTCCCAGCGCTGGGGCCTCGTTGGCGAGCGCGGCGGGAAGCACGGTCAGAGAATTCAGGGCCGGTGGAAGCGCGCGATCGCGTATCTCCCGTTCCGTCATCGGCACGAGCTCGGGCAATCCATCGATCACACCACCTCCGAGCACGAGGAGGGCTGGGTTGAAGGCGTTGACCAACCCCACCGCTGCCGCGCCCAGATACGCCGCCGTCTCCTCGACCAACCGAATGCCGAGCGGGTCAGCGGCGCGGAAAGCCTGACCGACCTGGGCTCCGGTTATCCTCTCGACGCTGCCAGCAGTGAGATGGAGCAGACAGGAGCCAGCGACCGGATCGGCACGTGCTGCTTCCCGCGCCCGTTCCCCGATCGCCCAGCCGCCGACGTACGCTTCGAGACAGCCGCGGTTCCGGCAATGACACTGCCGTCCCCCGGCGACCAGAGTCATGTGTCCCAGCTCCCCAGCGGAGTTGCTCGCACCCGTCAACATCCGACCGCCCGAAACGACGCTTCCACCCACCCCCGTGCCGATGTAGAGAACCACGACGTCATCAGCGCCTTGCCCCGCTCCGTTCGTCCATTCGGCCCAACCCGCGGCACGCACGTCGTTGAGCACCACGACGGGAAGTCCGAGCGCGAGCGCGAGCTCCGCCCGCAGCGGCACATCGGTCCATCCGAGGTTGGGTGCACCCAGCACGACACCGTCGTTATCCACCTGACCGGCGACCGCCACCCCCACCGCTCCCATCGTCCCCGGTATGTCCGGGAAACGCCCTCGCACCGCTCCGACAATGGCGGCGATCACGCGTTGCGGACCATGTCCGGCCTCGGTGGAAAGACGATACCGCCGGAGTAGCGTCCCGGCCCCATCCACGAGGGCGATCTCGATCTTGGTGCCGCCGACGTCTATTCCGAGAGTCGGTCGCGCGGCGACCGGGGGGGGGATGGCCATTCCGTCAGGAGGGATCGAGCCGCGATGAGAGCAGCGCGCGGCCGGTGGCGATGCCGGCTAACGTGCCGATGGCCGAAGGCACCACGCTCACGACAACACGATCGATGCTCACGGCGGGCGAACGTAGCGCCCGGGCGAGGCGCTCGTCAATGCGCGGCGGCCCACCGCGCATTATCATTGCGGCGTCCTCCACCCTCCCCTCCTTCCCACCCGCCCATGTCCCGGTTCGCTGTGCTCATCACAGCCGTAACTCTGACCCACTCGCGTGCCGCGCCGGCCCAGAGCCGGCCTGTGGACGTGCTCATTCGCGGTGGGACGGTGGTGGACGGCAGCGGCGGGCCACTTCGCGTGACGGACGTGGGAATCCGCGGACAACGGATCGTGTTCATCGGCGACGCGGCGTCCTCCCGCATCGTCGCCGTCAAGACCATCAACGCCCGTGGATTGTTCGTGGCGCCGGGCTTCATCGACCCGCACACCCACACCTTCGATGATCTCGGCAGTCCGGTGAGGCGAGCCAACGTGCCCTTCCTCATGCAGGGCGTCACCACGGTCATCACGGGCAACGACGGCGGTGGCCCGATCGAGACCGCGAAGGCGCTCGACCTGTGGCGCAAGCAGGGAATCGGCACGAATGCGGCGCTCCTTGTGGGTCAGGGCACCGTGAGGCGCCGAGTGCTCGGAATGTCCGATGCCAAGCCGACCGCGGCGCAGCTTGACTCCATGCGCACGCTGGTGGCGAACGCCATGCGTGAGGGAGCGCTCGGCATGTCCACCGGGTTGTACTACGCTCCCGGCAGCTATGCCAGCACCGAGGAGGTGATCGAGCTGGCCAAAGTGGCCGCGTCCGCCGGGGGGATCTACGACAGCCATCTTCGCGACGAGAGTTCGTACACGGTCGGGCTGATCGGAGCGGTCACCGAAGCGCTTCGGATCGGCCGCGAGGCGAGGATCCCGATTCACATCTCGCACATCAAGGCACTGGGCACAGATGTATGGGGAAAGAGCACCGAGGTGATCGCCCTCATCCAGGATGCGCGCAAGGAGGGGATCGACGTCACCGCCGACCAGTACCCCTACACCGCGTCGGGGAGCAGCGTCGGCGCTTCCCTGCTCCCACGCTGGGCCGAAGTCGGCGGTCGTGATTCGCTGCGGGCGCGCATCGACGATCCGGCAGTGCACACGAAGCTGGCAGCAGCCATGCGAGAAAATCTACGGCGGCGGGGCGGAGCAGAGGCTCTGTTGATCACCTCGACGCGTGACACCACCATCCTCGGAAAGACTCTTGCCGCGGTTGCGGTCACGCGGCAGGTGGATCCGGTGGAGGCCGCGATGTCCATCATCCACGAGGGCGATGCCGGCGTCGCGTCGTTCAACATGAAAGACTCGGACATCGACGCGTTCATGATCCAGGATTTCGTTTCCACTGGATCGGATGGCTCCGAAGGCCACCCCAGGAAATACGGAACCTTTCCGAAGAAGCTCCACGAGTACGTTTTCACGCGAAAGCTGATCACGCTGCCCTTCGCCATCCGTGCCAGTGGTGCGCGCACGGCGGAGGCTTTTCACATCCCGCAGCGGGGGCAGCTCAAAGAGGGATGGTTCGCCGACGTCGTCGTCTTCGACGCGAAGCAGCTGGTGGACCGCGCGACGTACCGCGAGCCGGAGTTGCTCGCCTCCGGAATGCGCTACGTCTTCGTTAATGGCACGGCAGCGGTGGTTGCAGGCACCTACTCGGGTGCCCTGGCCGGGATCCCGCTCAGTCGTCCCGGGAGTGCCGGGGCGACTCCCCCGAAGTAGACACTGGCCACCGGGCCAGAGAAATCGCGCCAGGGGGCTCGACTTGCCGCCTCTGTCCCCCCTAAATTGGGGCGTGCTCGTGAGCCAGGGTTCAGGTAACGTTCAGGTCACCGAGTACCTCTTCGCGCTTCCGCTTCATTCGCTCGCCACGACGCCGGTCGCTCTGACCGTCGCTTTTCCCGGCCGAATTTGACAGCTCCTACGCTCCGCGGAAGCGCGCCGCGCATCACGACGCCCTCGCTCACCCCCCCCGAGGGCCGGCCCGCGTACCGGCAGTTGCGCATCGCGCTCGTCACCGAGCACTACTATCCGCACCTGGGTGGCATCTGCGAGCACGTGCACTTCTTCGCCCGTGAGGCGCGGAAGCGCGGTCACCATGTCGATATCATCACGGCCAACATGGTGGACCAGACGCCGGAACCGCACGTCATCCGCATCGGGCGCAGCCAGCCGGTGTATGCCAACGGCTCGATGGCCCGGATCTCCGTCGGTCTGGGTCTTCGCGGGGAGCTGAGAAAGGTTTTCCGTCGCGGCCGCTACGACATCGTGCACTGCCATCCACCTCTCGTTCCGGTGCTCCCGATGCTCGCCATCGAGGAGGCTGATTGCCCGGTCGTCGGCACCTTCCATACGTACTTCGATAGCTCGGTTGGCTATCGAGTCTTTCGCCGCTTCTGGCAGAACAAGCTGGATAAGCTGGGGGCGGCGATTGCCGTCTCACCGTCGGCGGTGCATGCCTGCGAGCGCTACTTCGACGCGGACTGGACGGTGATCCCGAACGGGATCGACGTGACATCCTTCAATCCCCACGCGCCGCGTCCACCGGCCATTCGCACCGACGTGCCGGCCATCCTCTTCCTGGGGCGCTTCGATCCGCGCAATGGCCTGGCGACGCTCATGGATGCCTTCCGCCGCGTCAGGGGAAAGGGTCGCGACGCTCAGCTGGTGGTGGTGGGCGACGGACCGCTCCGCGCACACTATCTGAGCCTCGCCGATGGCGACCCGGACATCACTTTTGTGGGTGCGGTGCTCAAGGAGCGACCCAGCTACTACGCGCACAGCGCCATCTACGCCTGTCCGACCACCAAGGCCTCGTTCGGCATCACGCTGCTCGAGGCGATGGCGTGCGCGACGCCGATCGTGTGTTCCGACATCTGTGGCTTCCGCGACGTCGTGAAGCACGGACGGGAGGCACTCATGACACCCTGCGGCGACGCCGATGCTCTGGCGGATTCACTGGTGATGCTGCTCGACGATGATGACCTGCGAGAGCGGCTCGGCAATACCGGCCGGGAGCGCGCGATGGGCTACAGCTGGCCGCACGTGACCGATGCGGTGCTGGACGTGTACGCCAAGGTTCTCGGGCTCGCCACCGTCACGGCATGAGCTCTGCCCCGTCGCTCGGCGGCGCGCTCGCCGCCGGGTGTGCGCTGGCTGCCGGTCTTTCCCTTCATGGGGCCCTTCACCGTAACAGCCCCGTCTTTGGCCGCGTCATCTCCCGCCTGCCCGGCGGCGCGCGAACCGTCGCGCTGACCTTCGATGACGGCCCGAATCCAGACGCCACGCCACGGATCCTTGATGTGCTCGCACACGAAGGGGCGCCGGCCACTTTCTTCATCCTCGGACGGCACGCCGAACGCTGGCCAGGGCTTGTGAAACGCGCTGGGGACGAAGGGCACTGCCTGGCGAATCACGGCTATCACCACCGCAAGCTCCATCTCAGGTCGCCAAGCTACGTGCGCCGCGACCTCGAACTCGGGACGAGCGCGATCGTGCGGGCATCCGGCCGCGAGCCGGGGCTGTTTCGCGCGCCCCATGGCTTTCGCAGTCCGTGGGTGAGCGCCATCGCCCACTCCCTCGGCCAGCGCGTCGTCGGATGGTCGTTGGGAGTGTGGGACAGCGCGCGACCGGGGGTCGATGCGATAGTGGAGCGCACGCTCGCCGGCGTGCGCCCGGGATCGATCGTGCTGCTCCACGATGGCGATGGTTACGATCCGGATGGTGACCGGCTCCAGACGGCGGACGCGCTGCCCGGGATCATTCAGGGACTGAGGCGAGCCGGGTATACCCTGTTGGCGCTTCCCGCGGCATGAAGCGGAATGTGAAGAGGGCCCTCCGGGCATCGGCCACCCTCGCGATCGTGGCGCTTCTTGTCATCTTCGCCCGGCGCATCAACTGGCACACGACGTGGACGTCGATCAGTGAGGCCGCCCCACGACCTCTGCTCCTGGCGGCGGTCCTCAACGTCATCTCCCTGCTGGTGAAGGGCACCCGCTGGTGGATCTTTCTCCGGCCGCAGGGCTGCTCGCTCGGTCTCGCCCTCCGGGCGACGGTGGCCGGCGCCGGGCTCAACAACGTGTTGGTCGCGAACGCGGGCGAGGCGGCCCGCGTCATGTTCGTCTCCCGTGTGACCGGAGGATCGAGCGCCGGCGTTCTTGCCGCACTCACGCTGGAGAGACTCTTCGACGCCATCGGCTATACGCTGCTGCTCGCGCTCGCGACGCTCTTTCTGGACCTGCCGCATTCGGTGGCCCGCTTTCGTTACGGCGCAGTGGTCCTGCTGCTTCTCGTGCTGGCGCTGCTCGGGTATCTGCTGAAGCGCCCCCGCAGTGAACCCCTCGGGCGGCGCATCCTGCCGCCGGGAACGGCGTTCCTCATGCGCGCCCGGAGCTTCGGCGCTCATTTCGTCGAGAATCTTCAGGGGCTGATCACCATTCCCCGCGCCGCCCTCGCGACGCTGCTCTCGATCATCGCCTGGAGCCTGCAGGTGGCGACCTATCACCTCACGGCCGTTGCGCTCCACTTTCCGATTTTGCTCGCCGGCTCGATCGCCATTCTGCTCACGGAGAACATCGGCTTTCTGCTGCGCGCCACACCGGGAAATGTGGGCGTCTTCCAGTTCGTCTACGCGGTTACCGCGTCGGCGATGGGGCTGGACAGTGACGCCGCCGTCGCCGTGGCCGTGCTGTTGCAGACGCTTCAGGTGGTCCCGGTGACCCTGTTGGGCGTGGCGCTCGCCCCGGAATTCGTCTTCAGGAAAAAGCGGAAGCCGCCGGAAGCAGTCGTCTAGTCCCCGGCCGCCAGCACGGGCGCGACGACCGCGCGCGCTGAGGGGGAACGGCCTCCACGCGGCACGGGGACCGCGGTGGTGACATCCTCGTGCCGGTGCACGGCCGCTTTGAGCTCCTCCACCATTCCCGAGACTCCGCGCATCTCGCGCGCGATCTCGTGGAAGGATGCGGATTGCTCCTCGGCGAGCGCGGCCACCTCCTGGCTCGCGGCGGCACTCTGCTGGGCGATCGTGGAGACGCCTTCGATGGCGGAATTCACCCGCTCGACCGCCGATGCCACCGCCCCCGCCGCCTGGCCGATCGCGCTCACCTGCGCCGTCACCCTGGTGACAGCCGCCCCGATCGCCCCGAATGCCTGGTCACATTCCCGCGCGCTCTCGGCTCCGCTGGCCGTCTCCCGCTCGACATCCTCCATCATCGCGACGGCGGCGGCCGTCCGGTCGCGCGTTTCATCGACGAGCCGCCCGATGTTGTCCGACGACTGTCGCGCCTCGTCCGCTAGGGCGCGCACTTCGGTGGCGACCACCGCGAAGCCGCGGCCAGCGTCGCCCGCACGCGCCGCCTCGATCGCCGCGTTCAGTGCCAGCAGGTTGGTCTGGGACGCGATTCCCTTCATCACCTCCACGATCGATCCGATCTCGCGTGCGTGTCGCTCCAGGTCGAGGATCACACCACTCGCCCGACCGACGGTCCCACGGATTCCGGCGCTCACCTCGAGCGTCCGCGCCACCTGTGCCTGCCCCGCCTGTGCCAGCAGGTCCGACTCGCGCGCCTCGGTGAGCGCGGCCCCAACCTCTCGCGCGATCAGGCTCACCTGCGTCCCCATCTCCACCGCCTCGCGACTCGCATCCTCGACCCGCCCCGCGGTCTCGGCTGCGCCTGCCGACACCTCTCCGGCCGCCTGGGTGACGTGCTGCGTCGACTGAGTCGCCGACTCGAGAGAGCTGTGCACCTCTCGGCTCGAGATGGTGAGACGGTCCGAAGCCTCCTGGATGCGCGTCATCAGAATCTGGACGCGCGCCGCCATGACATCGAACGCCTCGCCGAGCTGGCCGACTTCATCTGTCGTACCGAGGCCGGCCCTTACCGCCAGATCACCGGCGGCGATCCGCAGCGCGGCGTCGCGGATTCGGGTGAGGGGCTGCAGGAAGCGACGGGTGAAGGTCACGATTAGGATGCTCACCAGAAGCGCGCTCACCACCCCTCCCAGCATCACGGTGCGCCCCACGTCCGCCGAGGCGAGACGAGGCAGATAGTTGCGCGGCTGCATGAGCTTGCTGCCGCTGAACGTCGCAACGGCGCGCCCATTCACGTAGATCGGCTCGTTGCGCGTCCACCAATCGTCGGCCGAGAGCACGGCGCTCAGCGGAGCAGCCGGGACGCCGGGGCGGATCTGGTACCGGCTCTGGGTGAGGCTATCGAGCTCGAGCAGGTAGCGAGCGACCTCCGGATTGCCAGTGATCAGCAGGTCTCCTTTGTACAAGCGCACCGCGTCGCCCGCCGGAAGAACCCCCATCGGAATCGCACTCCCCCGGCCGGGCGAGGCGGGCGTCGTGGTGGCTGCCATCCGCCATGGACCGGGAAAGCGCAGATCGAAAAGGCGGCGAGTCACCTGCATGTTGTCCTGTAGGCGATCGGCGGCGTCCTCCTTCTGGAGACTCAGGATGCTGCGATTCGTCTCCCGCCAGGCGAGCACGCCGGTGAACGTCAACCCGGCGACGACGACGGTGATGACGATGGCGGCAAGCTTGGTGGCGATCCTACGATGACGCAGCACGGGCGACCTCGTCTGGGGAGCCGCGATGGGGTCGGCATCCGGAGCCTGGGGCCCCGTCGCATCATCGACGATGCCGGGGGGGTGGCGGCAACGCCATCTCGACGATCTCACGTCGGGATTCAGAAGCCCCCGCCGGCACGCGAAGAGCCCCGGCGGGCGTAGCTCGCCGGGGCGCGAGACCTTGCTACCGTTCGGAGCTTACTGCTGGATCGTCGCGACGCCCGTGCTGGCCTGCGGCCGGCTCTCGACGACGAACACCACGCGGCGGTTCTGCTCCGCGCCGGCGTCATCGCGCTGGGCACCCTTCACCACCTGCCGCGCCTCGCCATACCCTACGGAGCGAAGCTGTGAGGCGGTCAAGCCGGCGGTCTCGAGATACGAGACCACGTTGTCCGCGCGACGCTTGGACAGACCGAGGTTGTAGCGGTGTGTGCCGGCGGGGTCGGCGAAGCCCTCGATCGTGATGACAGAGCCGTTGTAGTGCTTCTGCACGACCTTGGCGAACTGGTCCAGCATTGGCTTGTCGCTATCGCGGACCGTCGCGTCATCGAACGCAAAGTTGACCGGCATGTCGAACTTCATGCCGTTCTCCATCGTGGTCATGCGCGCGCCGAACTGATTGCGCAGACTGTCCAGGTCCGTGCGAAGCGTCGCAATCGCGCGAGCATTGGTCGCGATGGCGGCGGCGTTCGCGCTGTCGCCCGCCAACCGGGCTGTCCGCTCCGTAGCGATGTTCGAGGAGATGCTCGAGTCCACGGCAGCGCGCTGCGCCGCGAGCTCCTTCTTCACAAACCCCTTCGTCGCGCAGCCAGCCAACAGCGGCATGGCTAGGGCGCCAACAGCGATTGCCTGTAGTGACTTGTTCATAGCTTGCCGCTCCTGTTGTCCGGTTCTTCCCTGAAAACCCCGTGAAGACGCCTACAACCCGAATGTCCAACGCGAGAACCGTGCCTCGCGAGTCCTGCAGCATGGAAATGTGACGCCCGTCACAATTCGTTGTCCCTCATGTACTTACGTGCTGCATAATATCACCGTTTCGGGCGCGCGGAAGTCCCAGATTTGTGACGATACGATTAAGCCGGTGCCCGGGACTGACCGCTCGGTCAGATGGCATCGGCCGGAGCGAGTTCCGATGGCTCATCGTGGCCGCTCGGAGGCATGAGCGCTTCTTCGATGAGCTCCTGAACCATCTCCGCACTCACCGAGGGGTCGACCTCGAAATCCAGCCAGAGCTGAGCGTGGGACGTGAAGCTGCGGCGGTGGTGCGGGGCGAGGCCACGCGACGCCAGCCCCGCCTGGTGGTCGCGAGTGCCATAACCGACGTTCCGATCCCAGCAGTACTCGGGGTATCGCGGGGCGAGCGCATGCATGATGCGGTCGCGGGTCACCTTCGCCACGATTGAGGCGCACGCGATGCAGAAGCAGCGCGCGTCACCACCGATGACGGCGCGGTGGGAGATGCCCAGAGTCCGCAACGGACGGCCGTCGATCAGGACATGGTCCGGTGACAGCCGGAGCCGGCGGAGCGCCCGTCGCATCGCGAGTATCGTGGCCTGGTAGATGTTGATCCGGTCGATCTCGCGCGCCGATGCCGCACCAAGCGCGAAATCGAGCGCCCGCTCCCGAATTCGTCCGGCCAACTTGACGCGCTCACGGGCGGACAGAAGCTTGGAGTCGTCGACGCCGCGAATGGCAGGTACATCGTGCGGCATGATCACGGCGCATGCGACAACGGGGCCCGCAAGGGAGCCCCGTCCGACTTCATCGACTCCGGCGATCAGCGGTCCTCCGCTGCGGCGAAGC
>JBBSGP010000073.1:0-11202 GCA_038253885.1 Gemmatimonadales bacterium
CACCAGACCGGCGAGAGCGGCATGGACCGCTTTACGCATGAGTCTCCTCCTCTGAGAACAGCGAGCGGGGCGGCCGAGCCGCCCCGATCACTGTCACGGTCAGAAGCCGAATTCGAAGGTGAAGTGGTTTGTGTTGCCCAGTACTCCCGCGCCGTTCCAAGCGTAGTCGAACTGGACGTGCCGGCCACCGAGCGGGAGGCGAACGCCACCGCCGAAGGCCAGGCCACGCTGGAAATCCTTGTCCTTTCCCGTGGTGTTCTGCTCGTTCATCCAGCGCTTCCCCGCGCGCAGGAACACCATGTCGCGCAATCCGTACTCGAGCCCGAGCGCGCCCTGCAGATCGGTGTCGATCGCATTGGCGAACTCACCGACCGCCCGCAGCTGTCCCGCTCCCGTGCCCTGCGAGAAGAGCGCCTCGGCGCCCCCGACCAGATCTTCCATGATGCTGAAGCGGAAGGTCGTCGGCATCTCGAAGTCCTGGGTGCCGTAGTTCACGCGCACCACACCCGGAACAAACGTGTTGAAGACGTTCGCCTTGACCGCGTTCCCCGAGAAGTGCCCGGAGGAGCCGGCGTTGGTGAGCGTCGCGCCGATCGTGGAGCCGTACAGCCCCGTCCGGAAGCGGAGTCCCACGTCCGCGCCGAAATACGTGATGGTCGCGTTGGAGATCCCCTCGCTCGCGTACTTGAGCCCCAGTCCCACATTCAACCGGTCGGTAAGGCGGCGTCCGTAGGAGACCTCCGCCATCGTGCCCGCGTAGTCGAACGAGCTACCGGTGGTGGGATCGCCACCGTCGGGAAAATCGTAGGTCGTGCGCGGGATCTTGCCCGAGGACAGCTGTCCCATCTGGACCCCGATGACACCGGAGCCGGCGGGGAGGAGCGCCCCGCCCCAGAGGAAGTTGAGACCGTCCTTTCCGTAGAGCTGGGTATAATCGAACCCGCCGGACACGCCCGTCACCTCCGCGGTACCGGCCAGATTCCAGTAGAGCGATGAGAACCCTTCGCCGAGCGCCGAGTAGGCGCCGGCCATGCCCATGGCGCGGGCTCCCAGCCCGATCTCGAGGAAGTTGGCTCCGCGGGTTCCCACGCGGGAGTTGGTGTTGTTGCCACTCGGCACAATGGGGGTGCCCACCCCGGGGCCAACCTGGGCGCGGCTCTCGGCCGCACCCAGGCACATCAGGCCACCCACAGTCAGTGCAATCAGTCGTCGGTTCATAGGTAGCCCTCGGTCAGCGAATAATGACAAACTTGCCCATATGACTGCCGAGCGATTTGCCATTCGTGTCCGTGCCGGTCACAACGAAGAGGTAGAGACCACCGGCGATCAGGTTCCCCTCGCGAGTTCTAAGGTCGTAGATCAGGTCGCCCGTGTCGTTCAGGTCGGCCTCGGTCCAGCTGAGCTGCTGCATGAACTGTCCGGAGACCGTGTAGATGCGGATGTTCCCGCGCGCCGGCACGTGCGTGAACAGCATCGGGCGAAAGATGTCGCCCGGATTGCGCGGGTTCTGGTACTGGCTGAACACGATGTATGGGTTCGGCACCGCGCGCACGTTCTTGATATTGCTTGTGAGCGCCTTGCAGCTGACCGAATCCGGCACACCCGCGCCACCGGCGCCCCCCGTGCAGGCGGCGGCGAGCTGCGCGCCGGTCGCCTGCGGCGTGACCACGAAGCTGAACTGCTGCGTCGTGGTGAGCTTCGGGTTGTACAGCACCGACTCCACCGTGCCTGGCTGGGTTGTGATGTAGGTCGTCGCGCCGCGGGTCAGCAGCGCCAAGGGATTGCAGCTGGGCCGCAGACCGATGGAGGTCGGGCAGGCCAGCGAGAAGTTCGTGAAGGTCGCGACGTCAGGTGTGGCTGGATTCCCATCCGTATCCTCCAGCAAGAAGAGCTGGTCGCCCGGAACCCAGACGTCGGCCGGAATCGGCACGGTCAGCGTGTCCTGCCCATTTCCGAGCAGGATCGTGTTGCTGGCGCGCTTCTTCATGACGACGTTGACCACGCGATTGCCGAACGACGCGTTGGTGATGGTGAACGGCAGCTTCACCGCCACGAGCTGACTGGCGTCGCCGCCGGCGATTCCGACGGCGGTCGCCGCCGCCGAGGTCGCGATGCCCGTCTGTGCCACCACGCGCGCCGTCAACGACGCGTTGACCGCCGCGATCGTGCTGTCACGGGACGTCGAGAGACGGAAGACCTCGCCCGGACCGAACGGCTTGTCCTTCCAGGTGATGTCGTACTCGCCACCCTTCGCGTTGGCCGCGTTCACGACGACACTCGCCGTGGCGACGCGCACGTAGGGAACGACGAGAGGCTTGACGACCTTGCCGTCCGGGCCCACGAACACCTCGCCGCGCGCCGTGTTGAAGGCCAGGTCAGGTGAGGCATCGAACGCCACGTTGAAGCCAGGGAAAGCTGCCGAGCTGAAGAATGCCTCCGGCGTGGCACTGCTATTGAAATTGCTCGTGACCAGGATCGGCTTGTTGTTCTGGCTGGCATTCACGATGATCGCCGTGAGCCCCGCGAAGCGGAACGTCCGGATGCGGCCATACTTGCTTCCGCTGGGAGCGACCGCCGGTGTCTCGCTCACCAACGCGCCACCGGACAGCCCGATCCCGCCGAGACCGGTCTGCGTGGAATCCGTGAAGGCCGTCCCACCGCGGTACCCGGTGACGATGCTCTTGCTGTTGAGGATCGTCTTCCCATCCGGTCCGACCGTATCCCGCTGGACGACGATGACGCTATCGTAGAACGAGACGGTGTACGTTCCCGGCACCGGCTGGCTCGACGCGGAGGTCACGATCAACCGCGAGGAAGGCGCCGGCCCGGCGACGGTGGTCACCGTGAAGATCGGCGACTGGGCGCCGGCCTGAAGCGACGCCGGCACGTACACCGTGATGGCGTTCGGTCCCGACGTGGCGAGCTGGTTGAACAGCTGCGGCGCGAACGCGATCGTCTCGGCGCGGCAGTTCAAGGTGCAGATGAAGGTCGTGTCCGTGCCGACGATCGTGCCGATGCCAACCTTGTCCCCGTTCAGGACGGTGAGGCTGACACCCTTGGTCGCCCCGATGAGCACGTACGTGTACGACGTCCCGCCGTTCACGTTCGGATCCGTGTAGGTGCTCGGCACGAGACCCGTATTGGGATCCCGCTGGAGCTTGTCGTACGGCAGGAATCCCAGCGAGGCGAATGGCCCCCCGGTCGCCGGTGACGGAGTGCAGTTAGCGCTGTTGGTGAAGGTATTCCCTCCGTCGCACGACTTGAAGACGTAGATCTGGTCGAAGTTCGACAGCGCGAACGTCGTATCCGCCTTGGTAAGCGACTTCTGTACGATCTTCACGGTGCTGCCAAACGCCTGACCCGAGCTGGCGAGACTGTCGATCAGCGCTCTGTTCAGCTTCACCAGACGCTGATCGGCGTTGAACGACAGCGTGCCGTTGCCAGTCGTATCCCTCAACGCTGCCCGGTACTTGCTCACCAGGTTGAGAAGGAACGCGTCCGTCGATGTCTCGGCGGTCTTGGTGAAACGTAGTGTGACCTGGGCAACGCCTTTGTTTCCCCCGATCACCTCGACCGCGTTCACCTTGATCGTGTCACGCGGCAGCGGCTCCGGGCCGAGGTAGAAGTTCAGGTAGTGGTCGATCGCCGCGTTGACCTTGGTGATCAGCGCGATCGAGTCGCCGTTGGCGAAGCAGCAGGCCGACGTCATCGCGATCACGAACGACGTCGTGTCGCCCGCCTTGAGCTTGATCGGTCCCACGGTCCCAATACCCCCGGTGTTGCTGTATCCGCCGAGGAAGCGTCGGTCCGGGCCGCCCGTGTGAGGCATCGTGTCGGAGAAGAGCCCGACGCACGCCGTGGCCAGGCTGGAGCCTCCCGTCTTGCTCGAGCACGTATCGAAGAACAGGGTATCGGCGATGCCGTCGTGGTTGTAGTCGAACGACGCCACGCCGGGGACGTAGCGGTTGAACCCACCCGACTGCGGAAAATCCGACGGCCCCGTGCCGATGTTTGTCGGCGCCGCCGGCCAGTCAGCCGAGCGGAAGGTGTGCCAGAGAATCTGGTTGTTGGAGTTCTGCAGATCGGTGATCGCACGCGTGCCGAGAACGTTCTTCTCGGTCGAGGAGATCATGCCGAACATCCGCTGCATGTGATCGGCGAGCAGGTCGCTCGTCGCCCACGTCGTGCGCGAGCAGGCGCGGAAGCCGCAGAGGTGTCCGTGGTTGAAGGTGATGGTGTCCTTCAACAGGTTCGGATTGACCGTGCCCCTGAGTGCGAAGAACGGTGAGCTCGGACGGCTGAAGAGCTTGTTTCGGGTATCACCGAGCGGGCTCTTGAGGATGATGAACGCGCTCGCGCCGAGCCCGAACGGCGGGAAACCGGCTCCGAGCGTGGTGACATCCCCAACCTTGAGGTCGGCCACCTGAACCGCGCCGTTGCACACCGGCGGCGTCTGGTGGGAGCACACGCCCGTGTTGATGATCGTGTTCAGCTCCGGGCGGTGATACACCAGGTTGCGCTGGGTCTCGCTGTACACCGTCGGCATCGGCCCGATGTAGAGCGAGTCGTAGTCCACACCATTTCCATAGACGAAAGCCGAGTTGTTGGCGATCGTAAATTGATAAAAGACCACGTCCGCCAGGGCGGGAATGCCGAACGCGAAGCCATCGGTACGCACCTCCAGACCGAGCGGATAGCCCGGCTTATTAGGGGCGCCCGAGGGGCACGCCGCGCCGAGTCCGTTCTTGAAGGCGCGCGCCATATTTCCGTACGTGCGCCCGGTCGATCCACCGCACAGGTCGTCCTTCGAGTAATCGTTATAAGACCCGTACGCCTGAAAGGTGCCGAACTGGCGGTCCAGCTTTCCCGACCCATCCGGGTTCCCTTCCGGATAGCGCCAGAAATCGAAGGTGAACGTTCCCGGGGTGCTGAGAGCTTTCGCGAGGTAGACGGAACCGGGAATAGGCTTCCGACCCTGCCAGCCGAGCGTGCCCCAGGTTACGGGACAATCGGAGCCAGCGAGGAGTGGATTACCAGGTCCGAGCTCGAATGTCTTTCCGCGGTGATCGCGACAGCTGTTGTCGGACGTGGATTGAATCCCGGAATGAATCGGGCCAAGCTGGTTGTCGGCAGCGAGAAGCCGGTCTCGACCATTGGACTCGCTCCGATAGGCGACCGTGAAGCCGCCACCGACGGACCCGCTGAGACCACCGATGTTCGGATTGCTCGCGTTCGCCGCGATAATCTTCGCGCGCTGCGAGGGCGGAGCTCCCCACGCGAAATCGAAATTGATGTAGGAGCTGGCCGCCCCGCCCGGCGTCCCGTCGGCCGTGAACCCCGAGCCCGATCCAAAGTCCATCGAGCCATAGTTGGACAGGGTCCAATTGTACTTCCCGGACGTCTTGAGCGCCGAATAGGCCTGATCAGCCAGGCCGAACAGGGCAAACCCCTGCCGCTTCCTGGCGGAAGGGAGTTGCGGCTCGCCATCTGGACGCAAGGGCACCTGATTGCTGCGCGACTGCGCAACCGCGACACCGGGGAGGGTGCTGCTCAGGGCCAGAGCGGTGGTGGCGAACCCAAGACGGAGGCTCCGACTAGAAAGTCGTCGCATTGAGTTCAATCTCCTGTGACATGGTGGCCGGGGCCGGCCCGAAAGGAGCCGACCCCGGTCTCGAGGCTAGAAGCTGACACGAACGCCGCCAAAGATCGTGCGCCGCTCGCCGAAGAAATCCGGACGATCCGTGAGAGTCGAGGTGGCGATATCGGGGCGGACCGAGTTGCCCTGCCGCGCCCGGCTCTGATCGATCGCGCCGGCCTCGCAGCTGCCGGTGCTGTCGAATACCTGGATGCAGTTCTTCCGGTCCAGAATGTTGTGCGCCTGCAGAAACGCTGTGTACCGCAGGTTCGACACGTGGAAGCCCTTCTGCAGCGCCGCGTCGATCGTGAGCGTATTCGGGCCGCGGGCGGAGTTGCGCTCCGTCTTGTTCAGGCCAAACCCGAAGAAATCGAACACTGGCGTATAGGGGAACCCGCTCGCCGCGTGCACCGTGAGGCTGGCCGTGGTGTTCCGCGCCAGCCAGCCGAGCCGCGCCTTGGGGATGTTCTCCTGCACCTGGCCAATGAGACTGGCGTTGAACACGTGCGTCTGATCGAGATCCGAGGGGACCTCGTTCAGGTTGTTCGGGTCGCCCTGGTTATTCTGCCGCTCGATCTCACGCTGCGGCTCGGACGCGTTGGTCCGCGCCTTGGAGTACGAGTAGTTGAAATCGAAGCCCCAGTAGCTCTGCACCCGGCGCCGGAGCTGCAGCTCAAACCCACGCACCGTCTGATAGTCCTGATTCACCAGGATCTGGTAGCCCGGTGTGTTCGTCGGTGAGTAGGTCAGTCCCGGATCGAAGACCTGCTCGAAACCGAAGCGGCCAAGCCTCTGTCCGCCCTGCCGGATGCCCGTCAGGCCCGATTCGTTCTTGTTGAAGAGCGTCGCGCCGAGGGCGTAGACGCCGGCGAACTCCTGGTTGTAGCCCATCTCGTAGTTCGTGGACTGCTCGATCTTGAGGTTCGGGTTGCCCACCAACCCAACACTGCCGCCCGGCGTGAAAATTCGCGGACCGCTCGTCAGCCCTTCGGAGGGCGTCCCGATGCCGGTGTTGTTGAGCAGGCTGTTGAGCAGCGGGTTCTGGGAGTAGCGCCCGAAGTTGAAGAACACCGACGAGCTCTGCGACAGCGGGAAGCTGACGCCGATGCGCGGGCTGAACTGTTTCCGCGCGCTCGCGGCCTTGAAGTCGTCGAACGCCGCGATCTTGGCGGCCAGCTTGATGTCGTCCGGGCCGCAGCCGGTGGTGGCCCAGGCCGGATTGGGCGTCAGGATCGTGTCGCGGCGGATCCCGTTCTCATCCAGGAAGCCGTAGCGAACCCCGCCGGCGAAGCGGGGATCCGTCGGGTTCTTGCAGACGTCGACGGCCGTCGTGCCGTTGGTCGGGTCGAGTGGATTCGCAAAGAACGTCCCGGGGACCTTTCCGTAGTCGAAGCGCGCCCCGAGCTTGAGCGTCAGGAAGTCGTACTCGATCTTGTCCTGGAGGTACGTCCCGATGTCATAGGGCTTGTTGGCGTAGCTCTGCGCGAATTGCGGGGTGTTCTGCCCTGTCTGCTGCGTCACGTTGACCTTGAGGTCGTAGCGCTGGTAGAGGAAGCCGCCCCGCAGGTTGTGGTGGTCGGTGATCTGGCTCTCGAGATCGCCGCGCAGCACCTGAGTGGTCAGCTTCTCGCCGCCGTAGAACGTGTCGGTGCCGCAGGTCGGGTTGATGGCGCAGGTTCCAGCGAGCGGGCCGATGAAGCGGTCGTCGGTGAAGTTCGTCTCCCCGAACTGCGCTTTCAGGCAGACGCCCTGGAAGTAATTGCAGGTCGTGCGGTCGGTCTGGAACGCGCCCGCTGTGACGCTGTAGCTGGTGCGTCCGAGCGTCTGCTTGAGCGTTCCCGCGTACAGCCGCTGTGAGGAGTTGATCGAGCTCTCGACCACCTTCTCGAAGTCGAGCGCGGCGAGCCGGTAGCCCGGCAGGTTGCCGATAAAGACCGCCGAGTCCGCAGGGGTCGAGGCCGCCGGACTGCCGAGTGCCTTGCCGTACGTGGTGAAGTACTGGAAGTCGTAAGGCTTGCGCTGCACCTGGTTGTCCAAGAAGGTGCCTGTGAGGCGCGCCGTCGGCGTGATCACGAAGGCCAGCTTGCCGAACACCTGGCGCGTGTTGTGGAAGCCGAACGCCCGCCACCCCGGAATGATGTCACGGAAGTCCGGGCCGCGAGCCGGGAGGGCCTCGGTGGTCTCCTGGATGCTCGGCAGGAAGAACTGGTTGTCGAACTGGAGCACCGCGTCGGCCTGCCGCTCCTGACGGCCGGAGACAATGAAGCGGAGCTTGTCGGAGGTGCCAGGCACCGGACCCGAGAAGAAGCCCTCCACCAGGTTGTAGTCGCGGAGGTCGTCCGACTCGTTTCCGAGGGCGCCGCCCAGACGGCTGGTCTGGTAGCTCACCTCCCCGGCGAGGTCGGTGCCGCCTTCCTTGGTCGCGATGTTGATGATGCCGGAGAGAGCGTTGCCATACTCCGGACCCATCCCGCCCTTGAGGAAGTCCACCTGGTTGACGGCCTCGGGCGACAACGACAGCGCGGGACCGCCGTAGATGAAGTTGTTCACCGGGATGCCGTCGATCAGCATCAGCGTCTCGCCCTGGCGGCCGCCCCGGATGTACACCGGGTTGTTGACGTTGCGCCGGCTCTCGGCGAACGAGATGATGTCGGTCGAGTTGGGCGCCTGCACGAAGCCCTGTTGCAGCGACAGCGCCTGCTCGATCGACGTCACCGGCAACGCCTGGATCTGGGCCGCAGTGATCGGGATCTGGCTTCCCGTCTGACCCGGCTCGATCAGGGGCGTGGTGACCGCCTGGATCTTCACGATCCCGACGTTCACGCCGGCGGTCGGCATGGCGAAGTTCACATCGCGCGTGACATCGATGCTGACCTGCACGTTGTTCTGCTGCACCGTCTGATAGCCGATACGGCGGGCGGTGACGGTGTACGTGCCCGGGGGCACGGTGAGAATGAAGAAACGCCCATTGGCGTTGGTGACGTTGCCGTAACCCGTCCCCTGCAGGAAGACCTGAACGCCTTCCAGAGGCTGGCCGTTCGCGGCGTCGGTCACCGTTCCGGCGATCTTGCCGGACTGCGCGAGGAGCAGGCGCGGGGCAACGGACAGCGCGACCAGACTCAGGACGAGCCCGAGCAGTCGGCGTGACGATACCTGAAGCACTGGTGTACCTCCGAGTTCTATTTGTTCTGACGCTTGCCGAACACACGACCAGCCACGAAAGACGCGGCTCCCTACACGCTCTGGTCTCCTTTCCGCGACGGCGGAGCGCTCCGATCGGAGCGTCGGGAGGAACGGTTGTGATCCGACCGAGGCCTGGAGCGGCCCCGAGCGAATCGCCTCAGCGAGTCGTGCACACGGAGATGATCGACGCGGACGCCAGGGGTGGCGTGCCACCCGCGCGAGCACCTATATATGATGGAGAAGCTTCGCGCCGTTGTCCAATACGGCGCCTACATATACGCACCAAGTGGGAAACCGTCAAGGGACGGTTCCGGCGGAGGTAGCCCCTTGCATCTGTGTTGTCGATCGCATCATCTCCTCCCCTCTGCCTTCTCGCTCCTGCTCTGGTCCGCGTCTTCATCCGCCCAGACTCCCAGCGTCCGAAGCGCCGACTCGATCATCGCTCGGGCGCTGGATCGCGCTCGGGCCGGCGATACCTCCACCGCCCTACGCGAGCTCTCGCTCGCCACCCGTGTGGCGCCCCGCTACGCCGTCGCTCACTTCCAGCGCGGAATCCTGCTCGAGCGATCCACGTCTCTCGGCATGAGCGACATCCTCCGCCGTCGGGAGGCATCCAACGAGATCAAGCAAGCCCTCGAACTGGATGCCGGCAATCCGCTCTACCTCATGGAGCTCGGCCGTCTCCGCGCCAAGACTCCGTTCCTCCGTCTCGACGCCGAACGCCTGTTCAACCGCGCCCTCGACGCCGCCCTCAAGCGAAACGATGCCCGGGTGCTCGCCGAAGTGCGCTGGGAGCTCGGACAGATCCACGATCGGCGCTACGGCACGATGGCCAATCGCCGCATGGTGACTAACCCCGGCATCTCGTTCGACGTCACAGAGGCCATCTCGGATTGGCACTACACAGCTGACTTTTTTGGGCAATGGTCGCAGCCCGTTCCCAACGCCGGCGAGCTCGACTTCGACAAGGCGGAGGAGCTCTACCGCGCGGCGCTCGATGCGGACTCCACGCATCTGGGCGCGACGGTTGGCCTGCTGGGGCTTCTCCTGGAGGCGCGACGCTACGAGGAGATGATCTCGGTGGCTCAGGCGCTGCGGCACGCCCAGCCGGCCGAGCCCCGTCTCCTTCTCTCGCTGGGGCTCGCCTACCACCGGCTCGATCGCGAGGCCGACGCCGGATTCGCATTCGACACCGCCATCGGGCTCCTCCCCAGCGGCGAGCGGCGAGAGATGCTGGGACTCGAGCGGGTGCTCCGGCGCGAGGCGGCGGCGGAGTATGCCGCTCTGGGAGACACCGGACGATCCACCTTCGAGGCGCTCTACTGGGATGTGGCCGACCCACTGCGCCTCACCCCGGTGAACGAGGCACACGTCGAGTTTCTCGCCCGGGTGGCGCACGCCGACCTGCGCTTCTCCTCGCCCGAGTTCCACATGCACGGCTGGCAGACCGATCGCGGCACCATCCTCATCCGCTATGGGCAGCCGCCGATGGTGGGGACCCTCTCGCCCGAGACACAGGAGATCCACAACTCGGAGTCGATCGCCCGGATCACCACCGTCTGGTGGTACCCCGAGAGCAAGCTGCGCTTCATCTTCGTCGGGCCGCCGGCGTTCGACGTTCAGAACTTCGCTGGCGACTTCCGGACATACGCGGAGAACGCGCGTCACCTGTCCCCGATCCGGTTCGACAACCTCAGGGGAGGTCTGCCGATCGACTCGGTGCCGGTCCAGGTGGCGCGCTTCCGCGGCGACCGACCCGGGTTCACCGACGTCTCGCTGTTCGCTGATCTGCCCGCGGCCCGTCTGCTGCGCGGCTCCGACGTCCAGCAGGCGACGCTCGAGACGGGACTCTTCATCTCGGATGTCGCTCGCCACACCGTCGTCGAGGCGCGTGACTCGGCGATCGTGAAGCTCGAGAAGCCCGACGCCGTCTCGTCCCGCTCCTGGCATCGCGCCCTCCGCCCTGGCGAGTACCTCTATCGGGTCGAGGCCCGCCAGGGGGTGAGCGGTCGAAGCGCTCGCGGCCTGTCCGCACTGCAGGTTGTTGATTTTCCGCTGGGCCGTCTCGAGCTCTCCGACGTGCTCGTCGCCCGCCGCATCGCCCCGCTCGTCCCCGGCACCACGCCCCGCCGCCGCTCGGACCTCCTCATCAATCCCAACGGCTCGCTCGCCTTCGCGCGAAGCGACACGATGTTCCTTTACTGGGAGACGTACGGACTGACCGGCGACTCGAACCGCGTCGCCAGAGTCCACATCGACCTCTCGCTTCGCGTGGACAAGATCCAACGGCAGGATGCGCTCGTCGTCCGCATCATCGGCGGGCTCCTGGACGCGACCGGTCTGAGCGCCAAAGGCGACGAGCGTGTGACGCTGAGCTACGACAA
>JBBSGP010000074.1:0-11186 GCA_038253885.1 Gemmatimonadales bacterium
CGTCGCCAGGTTACGCAGGTCGGTCTTGATCGTGGCGAAGTACGCCTTGTCCTTCGTGTTGGCGAACTTCGGGATCGCGATCGCGGCCAGAATGCCGATGATCACGACCACGATCAACAGCTCGATCAGCGTGAAGCCCTTATTGGAATTAATCTTCATAGTACAAGCTCCGGGGGAGGGTCTGCGGGGCAGTTCGGACCAGTGGGTAATCCGCCACAGGGGTCCAAAGCACGCTTGGTGCCAATATGTCCCTATCACTCAAGCTGTGCTGACCCAACAACTTAGAATACTGTGATGAGTGCGGGAAGCGTCAGTAGCGGTCGCGCTTTGCGAATAGTCGTGCACCCTGCCACGGAACGGCATGAAGGCCGATCTTCGTGTGGTGAGGGATCGAGGAAAGGACGGGTCAGCGGTCCACTCCGTCACGCGCCGAGAGTCAGCGGGAGTGGCTCAGGAGAGGGCCGCGACGCGAGCTTCCCGAAGCCGAGCGCGCTCCGCGAGCAGCTCATTGGCCACGTCCAGGAGCAGGTTCGCCACTTCCAGTCGAGATTCGGGGGAGAGATCGGCCGCCGGGATCTGTTCTCGGCCCGTGATCAGCCAGCAGGCATCAGCGTGGTATGCGCGTACGAGCGCCGCCAGGAGCCGCGCGGCCGGATACCGGGAATCTGCAGCAAGCACGCTTTCGGCGCCCGCCAGCTCTTCGCTGGAGATACCGATACGGTGGGCTGCGGCCTCGACATCGCCCGCCTCCTCTCGATCGATCAAGGCTCGCACGCGGGGGGCGATACTGGCCTTGTTCCACTGCAGCATGACAGCTCGAATGGGTGTCAGCCGTCTCTCATCACAAAATGGGCCACCGCACCGGCGCGCCGCCTTCTGCCTTTCGCCGGTACCCCATCTCCACGATCTTTTGCGAGTGAACCCGAGCTCGTGACGCCGCGGTGATCCGATCGTGAGCCGCGTCCCTCCCTCTCCACCGCCACCGCCTGAGCCTCGACGCTCAGGCCTCTCGCGTCACGTCTTTCTCGAGCCCACGGGCCGGCGAAGTCAGATCTGGCGCCGCGTCGCCATTGGCACCGGTATCGTCATGACGGTGCTCTTCCTGGCCGTGGTGATCAACACCCTCATCATTCCCCCCACGGTTCCGCAACTCGCGCTGACCACCGTTACCCCTCGGCCGGTGCTGACCAGAGCGGAGCGCGAGCGGTTGGTGAAGAAGCTCCAGCTGTATTTCTCTCTCCAGCGGAACCGCGCTCCGACGGCACAGCGGCCGAGCCGCCTTCGGGTGCGCGATACAGTCGGTGCGGCGCTGCGACCCGTCCCGAACGAAGGGACGATCACGGCCGGCTTCTACGTGAACTGGGATGACAACTCGTGGACGTCGTTCAACCAGCACGCCGAGGAGATGGACTGGGTCGTGTGCGAATGGGCGTTCGTCGCGCCGGGAGGAGACTCCCTTCGCATCGGAATCGATTCGCGGGTGCTATCGCGTATCACCCAGCTCGTTCGCGAGAAGCGGGACGCGCCGCAGGCGTTCGCCATGGTCAGCAACTTCGACTCCAGCACAAAGACCTTCGAGACCGCGTGGATGCGACGGCTGCTCGCGAGCACGGCCGCGCGCGAGCGGGCCGTGGAGCAGCTCCGCGACCTCGTCGTGCGGCAGAATCTGGGCGGCGTGACGCTCGATTTCGAGAATGTCCCCAACGACCTGACAGGAGCTGTCGCGCTCTTCGCCAAGGAGTTGCGCGCTGTCCTCTCGCCCATTGGTCGTCTGACGACGCAGACCATCGTCGTATCGCTCGATGCGCGAGTCATCCGGCGTTACGCCGCGGTGAACGACAAGCTGTTCCTCATGCTCTACGACGAGCACTACGGCAAGGGAGACGCCGGGCCGATCGCCAGCCAGCGCTGGTACACGAGGAAGACGCGCGAGATGTTGGCGCTCGTCCCTCCGCAGAAGGCGATTCTGGCCGTCGGCGCCTACGGCTACGACTGGAACGATGCGGATACCACATCATCCGGGACAGAGTTCACGTTTCAGGATGTGATGGCGGCGGCGCGCGAGAACCAAGCGCGGATCCAGTTCGACTCGGCCTCGCTCAACCCGTACGTGATGTGGAGCGACCCGGACTCCACCGACCACGTCGCCTGGTTTCTGGACGGCGCGACGGCCTATAACCAGATCCTCGCGGGGCAGTCGCTTGGCGCGGCCGGACACGCCATCTGGCGTCTCGGGTCCGAGGACCCGGCGATCTGGAAGGTGCTCGGCCGTAACGGGCTCCACGCTCCAGCGCAGCGTCTCGACTCGATCCCGTCGGGATACGACGTCGAGTTTCGTGGCAATGGCGAGATCCTGGACGTCCGGGCGAAGCCAACAGACGGTCGGCGCGACGTCACAGTCGACTCCACGACCGGTTTCGTGACTGGTGAGGACGTGCGGATCTACCCGAGCCCGTACATCGTGCGCCGGTTCGGCGTGGGCTATCCGCACCGGGTGGCGCTCACCTTCGATGACGGTCCTGACGGCCGGTGGACCCGGCCGATCCTCGACACCCTCAAGAAGTACGGCGCCGCGGCGACCTTCTTCGTGATCGGGCAGAATGTCGAGGCGCACATCCCTCTCACCCGGCGCATCCTCCGGGAAGGGCACGAGATCGGCAACCACACCTTCACGCACCCGAACATGGCGCTGATGCTCAACAAGCGCCGTCAGATGGAGCTGGAGATCGACGCCAACGAGCGGCTGCTCGAGGCGGTGCTCGGCCGCCGATCCGCCTTCTTCCGACCTCCCTACTTCGGGGACGCCGAGCCGACCACGGCCGATGAGCTCGTACCGGTCGGCTTCGCGCGTGATCGCGGCTATTACACCGTCGGTCTGCACATCGACAGCGAGGATTGGCAGGAGCCCGGAGTGGACTCCATCGTGCGCGGCACGCTGGCCCAGCGCGCTCGCGGGAGCGTCGTTCTGCTGCACGATGGGGGAGGAAACCGGCTCCAGACGCTGGCCGCGCTCCCGCTGATCATCGACTCACTCCGTGCGCGTGGCGACACCTTCGTCGTCGTGTCGGAGCTGGTGGGTATCTCGCGTGACGCCGCGATGCCGGATCTTCCCGCTCGCGGCAAGGTATCGCGCGCCCTCGAGCTCATCGCGTACAGCCTGTTCGGCTTCTTCGAGTGGCTCGCTTACTGGGTGTTCCTCGTCGCCGTCTTCCTCGGACTCGGGCGACTCGTCTTCATCACCGGCCTGGCGCTCATCCAGCGGGTTCGCACTCGCCAGCGGACGGGCACCCCGACTCCTTACACGCCATCGGTGAGCGTCATCGTGCCGGCATATCGGGAGGAGAAGGTCATCGTCTCCACAATCGCGAGCCTGGTCGCACAGGAATATGGTGGGCCACTCGAGATCCTCGTCATCGACGATGGATCGCCGGACCGCACCGAGGAGGTGGCGCGCGGGGCGTACGGTCAGCATCCCCGTGTCTCGATCCACCGCAAGGAGAACGGCGGCAAGGCCAGCGCGCTGAATTTCGGCCTCGGCCTGGCTACCGGCGACATCGTGGTCTGCCTGGATGCGGATACCCTCTTCGCCCCCGAGACGCTCCGCGATCTCGTGTCACCGCTGCGGGACGATCGCGTCGGAGCGGTGGCCGGCAATGCGAAGGTCGGAAATCGAGTCAACATCGTGACCCGCTGGCAAGCGCTCGAGTACGTCACCAGCCAGAATCTCGACCGCCGGGCCTTCTCTCTTCTCAATTGCATCACGGTCGTGCCCGGGGCGGTGGGTGCCTGGCGCAAGGAGCTGGTGCTCGCGGTGGGTGGATTCAGCGAGGACACTCTGGCCGAGGACCAGGATCTGACGCTGGAGATCCGGCGGCGCGGCTACTCTATCGCATATGCCGATCGGGCCATCGGCTACACCGAGGCTCCGGATACCCTGCGTGCGCTGGCGCGGCAGCGCTTTCGCTGGTCCTTCGGAACGCTCCAGTGCGTCTACAAGAATCGGGATCTGCTCTTCCGGCCGCGGTACGGTTCGCTCGGCTTCGTCGCGCTTCCCAACATCTGGGTCTTCCAGCTCCTCTTTCCGGCCATCTCGCCGCTGGCGGACATCATGTTCGTCTGGAGCTTGATATCGGTTTACCTGGTGAAGGCGCAGCATGGCTCGACGTACGCCCTCACCAGCCTGCAACAGGTGCTCACGCTCTATGCAATCTTTCTCTTCGCCGACTGGGCGGCCGCCGTGGCCGCCTTCCTAATGGAGCCGGGCGAGGACCGGATGCTCACCTGGCTCATCTTCATCCAGCGCTTCGCCTACCGTCAGTTGATGTATTGGGTGGTCGTGAAATCGTGGGTGGCCGCGGCGCGCGGTCATATGGTCGGCTGGGGTAGCGTCGAGAGGAAAGCCAGCGTGCAATTGCCGGGAACGGCCCGCTTTCTGCCCATGAATGAGCTGAGGTGATGGGCAGGACGCAGGCATGTCTTTTTCTGGAGCGTGGGTATGGCGACAAATAACAGCGAAGTGATCTCGGTCCTCAACGACCTGATCGAGACCTGCAAGGATGGAGCAAACGGATTCCGGACCGCGGCCGATGCGGTGAAGGGAATGGAGGCGAAGACAGTGTTCGAGGGTCGCATTCCCATCATCGAGCGCTCCGCGACCGAGTTGCAGGCCCAGGTCCGCCGGCTCGGCGGCGATCCCGAGAAGAGCGGTAGCGTCGCGGCCTCGGTTCATCGCGGCTGGATCGACGTCAAGTCCGCCGTGACGGGGAGAGACGACAACGCGATCATCACCGAGTGCGAGCGCGGCGAGGATTTCGCCGTGAAGAGCTACGAGGAGGCTCTGCGGAAGGACCTGCCGTCCGACGTGCGCGGCGTGGTCGAACGTCAGTATCAGGGAACGCTGCTCAACCGCGACAAAGTGCGGGCGTTGAAGACCGCCTCGACGTCCACCCGCTCGTCCACCCGCACGCCCGACCGGGAAGCGTCACCACCGGCCTGACCTGGCGGAGGTTCCCCCCCCGAGGCTCCCCACGCCAGCGCGGAGATCAGTCCAGTAGCTGGCTTGTTCCCGTGATCTCGCCACCGGCGATCTCTTCCGGCACGCGATTGCGATTGCGAAGGTGCAGAATCAGAACGAGGGCGAAGATGCCGACGCCCAGCGCGACGCCTATTGTCAACTCGTAACGTCGGATCTGCCCAAGGAGGCGCACCGCCGCGTTGCCGAACCCCCAGCCGACGGCGGTGAAGACGAATCCCCAGCTGAAGGCGCTGATTGCGCTGCCGGCGACGTAGAGCCAGATCGGTACCTTTGCGCCGCCGCAGGTGAGGGGAAGGAGGAGCCGAGCGCCGTAGGCGAACCGGACCGCGATCGACGCGCGCCACGGCCGGCGCCGGACAGCCGCCAACAATCGGTGCATCGGATCGCGGAGCTTTGGCCACTTCCGCAGGATGTGTCCCGCCTGCCAGCGGCCGATCCCGTACAGGGCGATGTCTGCCCACCACGTGCCGAGTGAGATAGATAGCGCCGCCTCGATGAAGCCGAGGTGGCCCTGATGCGCCGCGAAGCCGGCAACCACCGGGGTCGCCTCCTCGGTCACGATCCCGGTGGCGCCGAGCGTGATGTACGTCCAGAAGCGGGAGAAGTGGCCGATGCCGTCGGCGACGGCGAGGAGCGTCGTTATCACACGAAATCAGGCCTCCCGCAGCGCCGCCATCGGCGTTTCCGCAAACACACCGCGCCCGCTCAGCACCCCGATCGTGACCGTGAGCAGCATCATGCCGATCGCGATCGCCAGCATCGGAATCGCCGCCGGGCGGAACGGGCTCTCGAAGATGAAATGGACGAATGCCCAGGCTCCGCCTACGGAGAGGACCATCCCGGTGAGGCTGCCGAGAAACCCCAGCACGGCGTACTCGGACAGCATGATGCGGCCGATCTGAGCGCGCGTGGCGCCCAGCGTCTTGAGGAGCACGCCTTCACGCAGGCGCTGCCGCCGCGACGCGGCGACAGCGCCAAAGAGCACCAGGGCACCGGTGCCGACGCTGAAGAGCGCCATGAAACGGATCGCGATCGCGACCTTGCCGAGAATGCGCGACACGGCATCCTGGATCAACGACAGGTCGATGCTCGACACGTTGGGGAAGCGTTCGGCTATCGTCCGTTGCAGCCGCCCGCGCTGAGCGACACTGTCGCCGTGGGTCATGACGACGAACATCTTCGGGGCGGCCGCGAGAGGGCCAGTGGGAAAGATCACGAAGAAGTTGGGCTCGAAGCGGGCCCAGTTCACCTCGCGGATGCTCGCCAGTCGCGTCCGGATCGTCACCCCCTGCACATCCCAGTCGATCCGGTCGCCCAGGACGAGGCCCAGCTCCTTCACCACGCCTTGCTCGATGGAGATCGGCGACGGCTCATTCCCTGCACCCCGCGGTGTGGCCTCCCAGCGACCCGAGAGAAGCTTCTCCGAGTGGACGAGGGAATCGCGGAAGCTCGAGCGAAACTCCCGCCGGAGCGCCCAGGACGGTCGCGCTTTCGATAGCACCGTCACGTCCTTCCCGTTGATGGCGGCGATGTGCATCGGAACGATCGGCACCTGTTGCAGCACTGGCGACGCGGCGGCGCGAATCAGGGAATCGACGCCCTTCAGTTGGTCCTCCTGGATGTCGTACAGCGCCAGGTTCGCCTGCGACGCCTCGCTGGAGAAGGAGATCTGCCGCAACAGGTTCGTCTGGACGAGGTACAGCATGCTGATGAGAAACGAGCCAAATCCGAGCGAGAGCGTGACTGCCCTCGTCTGGTTGGCCGGACGATAAAGGTTGGCCACGCCCTGTCGTACGACAAAGGGCCAGCCTTCGCGCACGACCCGCTTCGCCAGCCACCCGATGAGGCTCGCGCTGAGCAACAATCCGACCATCGCCGCGCCGATCGCAAGGATCATCGCGATGCCATCACGCGGACGGGCGCTCCGCTGCAGCGCGATCGCGACGATGCTGGCCGCGAGCGCGACACCGGTGGCGATGCGCGCCGGATCACGCCATAGCGGGCGGCGGGCCAGCGCCTCGGCGTCACGACGAAGCGCCTGGAGCGGCGAGATGCGACGCACGGCCAGCAACGGGGCGAGCGCGAACAATACCGCCACCCACACCCCCACAGACAGTCCGAATGCGATCGCGCTCGGCTCGAGTCGGAGGTGAACATCGACCGGGACGAAATCGGCCAGCACCAGAGGCAAGGTGAACTGCGTGGCAATGCCGAGCAGCACCCCGGCCGCGGACCCGATGAGTCCCAGCGCCGCCGCTTCGGTCACATAGATCGCCAGCACCTGGGCACCCGTGCCTCCGAGACAGCGGAGCACGGCGACGGTATCGATCCGCTCGGCGATGTAGGCATAGATCCCGCTCGCCACCCCGATGCCCCCGAGCAGGAGCGCCACCAGTCCCACGATGCCGAGGAAGCGGCGCAGCTGATCGATCCCCTTTGTGAGATTCTCCTCTGTCTGCCGCACCGTCCGCGAGCGGACTTTTTCCGCCTGGAAGAACGGCCGGGAGCGCTTGGCGAGCGCGTCCGCATCCGACCCCGACGGAAGGCGGAGCTGCACCTCGTATTCCGCACGACTGCCGAAAGAGAGCAGCCGCGTCTCGGCGACGTAACGATCGGGGATGTATGCTCGAGGGCCGAATGCCGTCGCGATGCCAACGTCTCCGGGGACATTGCGGAGCGTGCCGATGATGGCGAAGCGGGACAGCCCGAGAGAGAGCGAGTCTCCCAGACGGGCATCGAGGGCGATGAGGAGCGATTGATCCACCAGCGCATTCCGGCCGCCCTGGAGCTGTCGCCACCGTCCCGCCGGCTCGGTCTCGATCGCGCCATAGAACGGGATCGCGGGACTCACCGCACGCACCTGCACGAGTCGCGTGCCCGTGGTGCGCGGCACCAGCGCCATCGAGGAGAACGTGGTGACAGTCGCGCGCTCGGTGCGGACGGGGAGGGAATCGAGCCACCGCGTCATCGCCGGAGACAGGGGCTGCCGGCTGGTCAGCGACAGATCGGCGCCGAGCAGCGCCCGCGACTGCTCTGCCACAGAGCGCACGAGGTTCCCGGCGTACGAGTCGATCGCCACCAGCGCGGCCGTGCCGATGGAGATCGATGACATGAACAGCAGCAACCGCCGGCGCGAGTTCCGGCTCTCGCGCCAGGCCAGCGTGAGCAGATTCCGCCACGCGAGCGTGGGGGGCCCGCTCACGAGACGGCCACCGCGGGCTCGGTGGCGCTGTCATCAACGACTTCCCCATCGCTGAGCTGGATGATGCGCCCGGCTCGTCGAGCCAGGCCAAGATCGTGGCTCACGAGGACGATCGTGGTCCCTGCCTCGCGGTTGAGCGTCTCCAGGAGCTCGACGATTCGCGAGCCGGTGGTGGTATCGAGATTGCCTGTGGGCTCATCGGCGAACAGCACGCGCGGAGAGTTGACAAAAGCACGTGCGATCGCGACCCGCTGCTGCTCGCCGCCCGAGAGCTGGGCGGGAAGATGGTGTGTGCGGTCGCCGAGCCCGACCCGGGTGAGCAGATCGCGGGCGCGCACCGCGGCGCCGCGCTCGCCGCGCAGCTCGAGCGGCACCTGCACGTTCTCGAGGGCGGTGAGCGTAGGGATCAGTTGAAAGCTCTGGAACACGAAGCCAATCTTCTCTCCCCGCAGGCGTGCGCGCGCGTCCTCGCCGAGCGCGGTGAGATCGGTGCCATCCAGGAGCACCGCCCCGGATGTGGGGATATCGAGTCCGGCCAGCAGGCCGAGCAGCGTCGTCTTGCCGCTACCGGACGGACCGACGACGGCCACGAAGGAGCCGTCGGGAATTGTGAAGGACACATCGCGGAGCACCGTGATCTGGTGATCCCCGCTCCGATAGCTCTTCGTCAACTGGCGGGAAACGAGCATGAAGTCAGCGAGGCTGTGGGTGGGGGGGGCGGTCTGCTGGTCGATGCTGGCGGTCGCCTGTGGTGGAGATGGCAAGAAGGCGTCGGCCGGCGTCACGGTGCGCGGGAGTGGTGGAGCGACGGACAGCGGTCGAGTCACTCAAGCTAACGCCCGGGGCGAGAGCGCTGGAGCCATCGGGCGTGCCACCGCGACACGACCGCGGTTGCTGTTCGTCGGCACGAGCCTCACCGCCGGGTACGGGTTGGAGCCGGAGCAGGCGTACCCGGTGTTGATCTCTCAGCGCATCGACTCGCTGGGGCTGGCGTTCGAGGTGGTGAACGCGGGAGTGAGCGGGGCGACGTCGGCGGATACGCGGCGCCAGGTGCGCTGGCTGGTGCGCCAGCCGGTCGATGTCTTCGTGCTGGAGACAGGTGCCAACGATGGTCTTCGCGGTCTGAGTGTGGACTCGATGCGGGCTAATCTGCGCGCGATCCTCGACACGGTGCGCCTGATCCATCCTCGCGCGCGCCTCTTTCTCATGCAGATGGAAGCGCCGCCCAATCTCGGATCGAGATATACGTCTGATTTCGAGGCGACGTTTCCGGCGGTCGCGAAGGAGAGCGGCGCGACGCTCATCCCGTTCCTGCTGGCCGGAGTGGCGGGGCAGGATGCGCTCAACCAGCAGGACGGGATCCACCCCAACGAGCGGGGAGAGCGCATGGTGGCCGACAACGTGTGGCGCGCGCTGAGGCCCACGCTTGACCCGAAAGGGGCAACGAGGTAAATTCAAAGGCTGTCGCGGTTTAGCTCAAAAATACGTCGCTCGCGCACCGCGCAGGTTGGTGCCACCGACCCTCTTTTTTCCGGACGAACGATATGGCAATGCCGGCTACGCAGATCCGCCGGGGGATGGTGCTGGTGTTCAACGGGGAGCCCTGCCGAGTGATCGAGTTCCGCCATCACACCCCGGGCAACCTGCGCGCCATGGTGCAGGCCAAGCTCAAGAATATCCGCACCGGGTCGAGCTTCGAGCATCGCTTCCGTGCCGCCGACTCGATCGAGAAGGCATCGCTGGAGACGCACAACCTGGAGTTCATGTATCAGGGTGGTGACACGTACCACTTCATGAACACGGAGAACTACGACCAGCTCGAGATGGATGAGGAGATGCTGGGCGACAACGCACAATGGATGCAGCCAGGCATGAAGATCATGGCCGAATATTACGAGGGGAAGCCGATCGGCATCGCGCTTCCGAACTCGATGGAGCTCCTGATCGTCGAGACATCTCCGGTGATGAAATCGGCCACCAAGACGGCGTCCTCGAAGCCGGCTCGGCTGGAGAACGGGGTGACGGTGAACATTCCCGAGTTCATCGGATCGGGCGAGCGAATTCGCATCAATCCGAACACCGGCGAGTACCTCGATCGCGCGAAGTGAGCGGGCGCAATTCCAGTTGCCCGGCTATGATGGGCCGGTTAAGATTATCAGCCTGATGCACCCGGCGCCCGCGGGCGCCGATCCTGGTGACCGTAGCTCAATTGGTTAGAGCACCGGACTGTGGCTCCGGGGGTTGGGGGTTCAATTCCCCTCGGTCACCCTGACCCCCGCTTGCGCTCGTGGGTGGGGGGCGCCGTGGTCTAGGTCCGTAGCTCAACTGGTAGAGCACTGGTCTCCAAAACCAGCGGTTGGGGGTTCAAGTCCCTCCGGGCCTGTGCGATCGAGTCAGTCGGGACGCGTGGCGAGTGCGGGGGACGGTGGGATCGCGACGGGAACGTGCGGCGGTATCGTCTAGGGGACTAGGACGGAGCCCTCTCAAGGCTCAAACACGGGTTCGAATCCCGTTACCGCTATGGCCCCATCGTCTATCGGTTAGGACGGCACTCTTTCAAGGTGCAGAGACGGGTTCGACTCCCGTTGGGGCTATGGCAGGCGGAGAGGGAGGGCAGCATCGAGTGCGGGCAGGATGCAGGTGGTCATGGGGCTGTAGCTCAGCTTGGTTAGAGTGCCGGTCTGTCACACCGGAGGTCGCGGGTTCGAGCCCCGTCAGCCCCGTACAATCTGGAGAGGTCGATCGCCGTGATGAACGCCGCGGTCGTGGTGTGTGCGCCCTGGTGGTGAAATTGGTAGACACGCCATCTTGAGGGGGTGGTGCCGTAAGGCGTCGCGGTTCGAGTCCGCGCCAGGGCATGGGCAGGATCCGCTCGATCAGGTCAGCAGTCGCCAGCGTAGCTCAGTGGTAGAGCACTCGATTCGTAATCGAGCGGTCGTCGGTTCAATC
>JBBSGP010000075.1:0-10916 GCA_038253885.1 Gemmatimonadales bacterium
ACCATCGCGATCTCGTCGGTGTCCATGAAGGTGTAGGCGTCGCCGGTGGCGGCAGCCCTTCCGGTGCGCCCGATGCGGTGCACGTAGTCCTCCGGCTGGCTCGGGACGTTGTAGTTGATCACGTGTGAGATGCCAGCGATGTCGAGTCCGCGCTGCGCGATGTCGGTCGCCACCAGCACACGGATCTTTCCCTCCCTGAACTGCGCCAGCGCATCCGTCCGCTCCTTCTGGCTCCGGTCGGCGTGCATCGCCAGGCAGCTGATCCCGGCGCGGCGTAGGTCGCGCTCGACCTTGTCCGCCCCGTGCTTGGTCCGGGTGAACACCAGCACCGAGTCCATCTCATCGCGTTTCAGCAGGTCGACGAGGAGTGCGGTCTTCTTGCTTGCCGGGACAGGATACACCGCGTGGGTCACCGCCTCCGCCGCCTGCACGCGGAATCCCACCTGCACCACCACCGGCTTGCGCAGATACTTCCGCGCCAACGCTTCCACCTCGGGTGGCATCGTCGCGCTGAAAAGCAGTGTCTGCCGATAGCTCGGGATCTCCGCGACGATCCGGTTGATCTGCGGAGCGAAGCCCATGTCGAGCATCCGGTCAGCCTCATCCAGCACCAGCACCTCGAGGTCGTCGAACACCACGTTCTGCCTCTCGATGTGATCGATCAACCGTCCCGGCGTCGCGATGACGATGTCGACGCCGCGGCGGAGCTCTTTCTCCTGAGGACCGAGCGCCACACCGCCAAAGACTTCGGTGATGCGGATGTCGCTGTGCTTCGCATATTTCTCGAAGCTCTGCCGCACCTGGGCCGCCAGCTCTCGCGTGGGGGTGAGCACCAGGGCGCGCGTGCGGCGAGGGCCGCCGATCAGGCGGTCGAGGATCGGGAGGGTGAAGGCAGCCGTCTTGCCCGTGCCGGTCTGCGCGAGCCCGATCACATCTCGGCCCTTGAGCGCGAGCGGGATGGCGCGGGCCTGGATCGGAGTGGGTCGGTCGTATCCGGCGTCCGTCAGGGCGCGGAGCAGCTCCGGTGCGAGCCCGAGCTCGTCGAAGGCGACGAACTCTTCGGGAATTTCGATTGTCGTGTTCGTCATGCTCTGTGCTGGTGCGTCGGGGCCGCTTGGCCGGCTGCGCCACGAGGTGCAGCCGGGTCCGACGCGAGGTGAACGGCGCGGCCGAATCGTTGCCGCGTCACCGCATGCTCAGAGCGTTGCAGCAGAAGAATGTTCTGCGTCGCGGCGCGAAGGCGCCGCAGCGAGCCCCGGTCCCAGCGGGGGACGGGCTCCAGCACGACGAGATGCAGTGATCCGCAAAATTGGTTGACCCCGTGAAATCTAAGGACACGACCAGCCGATTGCTACGCCGTGAGAAAGCGCAGCAACGCGTCGTTCACCGGCTCCGGACACTCCTCGTTGACGAGATGCCCGGCGCCCTGCACGATCTCGAGGCGGGATTCGAGCAATGCGTCCACGGCGGGATCGAGACGCGCCTTCCGCACAATTCGGTCGCGCGTTCCCTCGATCGCCATCCACGGCATGGGCAGAGCCTGGAGCCGGTCAGCCCCGAGCGGAGACATGTCCACTCCAACGAGCAGTGAGTGGAGCGCCTTCACGAAGCCGGGGTCGGCTCCCTGGGACCAGTATTCATCCACGTCTCGCTCGTCGCGCTGCGCGAGCGAGCCGTACGCGCGCCGCATGACGGCAGCCACCACCGGACGCGGGGCGAATCGCGGGAGGTGGGGAACCACCGATGCCGGCACCAATCGAGGCAGCAACCCGGCGAAGGACACGCGGCCGAATCCAACCGACGACACCAGCGCCAGCCGCTCTACCCGCTCCGGCTCGGTGAATGCCAACTCGAGCGAGATCCGCCCACCGAGCGACTGGCCCACGATCGGCACCTGTGTGATCCCCAGCGCGTCCATCACTTCGCGCAGGTGCGTCACCAACGCGCCCAGCCGATACTCCACCGGATCGTGTGGCTTGTCGCTGAGCCCATGGCCCTTGAGGTCCACCGCGATCGGACGGAATCCCGCCGCGGCCAGCGCGGACAGCTGCTTCCGCCAGGTGTACGACGTCCCGCCCCATCCATGCACGAGGAGCACCGGCCTCGCACCTTCGTTCCCGCTCTCGACCACGCGCACCGCGAGTCGCGAGGCAAGCGAGAGACGACGGGCACGCACGTCGCGCTCACCGGCGGGCCAGCACTCCTCCGGCCTGAGCCGCCGCCGGCTCACGCCGTCCTCCCGTCCACGCCCTGTTCTAGAAGAGGTTGAGCGGACGTCCTGACCAGCGGCCAATGAGCGCGAGCCGGAAGGTCACGTCCGCCCACCGCTCGTCTCCCGCGGCGTGGCTGTCGAGCGGGATCGTCGGCCACACGTAAGGATTGGCGGACTTCATCACGACAGTGTGGCGCGCCGGCCGCCAGACTCCCTGGTTATCCCGATCATCCAGGAATCGATCGAAGAGCTTCATCCATCCTTCGTTACGACGCAGGAACTGCATGCGTGCCGCCAGCTCCAGCCACGCCAGAGCCGCGGGCACATCCGCATCCACCGCATTGCGGTGCGGTAGCGGATCGCCGAGCACGAGCTGTGGCTCCTCCACGACCCTCTTGCCGATCATGCTCGCCGGCGTCTGTCGCGGCTGCGGCTGGGACAGGTAGTTGTACAGGCGGTCCATCACATCGTAGTGCTCGCTCCGGAAGAGCGGCATGAAGGCCAGCATGACGAGCGTGTACCATGACGGCGGGCTCGCGCCAACGGCGAGTACGTGGACGTTGCCCGACCGGGTAAAAGGCTTCTGAGCGAGCGGCGACTTGAGAAAGGTGTCGAGCCGCTCGACGATGCGACGGGCCGCGCCACGGAGTCGCGGGTCCTTCTCGTAGCCGGCCTGTGCCAGCGCGGCCGCCGCCGCCTCGCGCAGCAACGTGCGACCATGACGCGTCATCTCCTGGTCAGGCTTCTTCTGAGCCAGCTCGTAGAGAAAAGATGGGTCGTCATCCTCCGCCAGCAGCCGGAACAGCACCCGGCGCGCCTGCATCATCGGAGGGGAGTCGACCTCCCAACCGTACTCGAGCAGCCGCCGCACGGCATTGATCGTCCCCACTCCCTCGAAATGCTCCGCCCGAGGGGAGGGTACGCCGAGCATGTTGCCATTCCAGCTTCCGTCGGAGCGCTGTATGACGGCAAGCGTGAGCGCGGGACGATGTGAGTACGGTAGCGCCGAAAGCTTCCGCATGTCGCTCACCGGGATTCTGGCGATCTCGGCGATCGTGCGGTACTGAACCGGCGACGAGCCGTGCTGGAGCAGCCAGCTCACCGGAACGTCCACCGGCGACGGAGGAGCAGCCGCTGGGGCGGCCGCGGCCAGTGGAGCAAAGAGAGTGGGGTTAGCCGGCGGAGGGGAGGCGGCGGAGGCGCTGCTGCCTGGCGTCAGCGGGAAGGTCAATAGGTACTCACGAGGTCAAGTCGTTGTCAGACAACGAAGTCGGGCCCAGCAGCGCGTCACCCGACGGCGGTGGTAAGGATACTCCTTTTAGCGCACCGGGTCCAGAGGATCGGTCACACCGCCCGAGGGATGGCTCTCATCTCGGCCAGCAGCGTGACCCGCATCACATTTCGGGTCACTTCAACCACCGATTGCGCTTGGACTTAACGAGCCAACGACTCGCTCGTCCACTATCGCAGACCGACTCGCGGCATGCGGGTCGCGCGTTCCACCTTCCTTTGGAGATGACAATGTCTCGCATTCGCATCGCGGCGCTCGGCGCCGCACTGGTTCTCGGCGCCGCCAGCACCGCCCAGGCACAGACCCCCACAGGCAGCGGGGTCGCCCCCACCCACGACATCCAGGCGGATCGCCGTGACGTTCGCAGGGACCGACGCGAAGTGCGAGGCGACCGCCGCGAAATCCGAAGCGATGCCCGCGACATTCAGGGCGATCGCCGTGAGCTACAACAGGACCTGAAGAGCGGCGACAAGCAGGAGGCGAAGGACGACCGGAAGGACCTCCAGCAGGATCGTCGCGACATTCGACGGGACCGCAAGGATGTGCGCGGAGATCGCAGAGACATCCGTCGTGATCGCAGAGACCTTCGTCACGACCGGCGTCACCGCCACACCCCGTAAGGGCGTCGCACCACGCGCAGGCTGATGCGGCAGAGACGAAGGGAGCGACCCGCACGGGTCGCTCCCTTCGCTTCTGCCCCTATTCCATAATGTGTTTCGCAAGACCATCTTGCGACGATGATCCGACCCTCGCGCTCCCCGGCATGATCGGGAGCCTCCTCTCCCGCCCCGTCCATCGCGTCCCCGACCGCGTCCGGTTCGATGGACGCGTGCTCTTTCTGACCGAGGATCCGGCGCTGCTCCGGCGCCAGCTGGCCGGTGAGGACCTGCGCTTCGATCCCCAGGCCCCAGCCGGCTCGAGCGCCAGGCCGCGGCTCCGGGACAACATCTCGACCGACGAGATCACCCCCGCCTACATCTGCTACTACTTCGATGAGACGCTCGGGGAGTTCCCCTACCTGGGGCTCAAGGCGGGCGAGGAGTTTCCACTCGTTCGGGGGAGCGTGAAGGCGGGCGGATTCGTCTGCAGCGTCTCCGGAAAGCGGCGCGGCAAGGGCTCGTCGCGGGAGCAGTCGCCCTATGCCGAGATGATGGCCGGGATCCGGCTGGTGATCGCCGAGAACATCGAGCGGATCTACCGTGAGAACTGCCAGAACCTCGGGCTCTTCACGTCAACGAACTTCGAGCTCATCGAGCGCGTGCGTCGTGGCGAGGAGATTCCCCTCACCGAGTTCACGCAGGGGGAAGGCGGCATCTCGCGGGGCATCATCGAGTACGGGGGGCTCTTCAATTACAACCTGGCCCGACTGCAGGGGAAGGTTGACGTGCCCGTGGTGGCGACACCGCCACGCCCGATGACGATCGCCGAGAAGATCTTCGCGCGGCACTGGGTCACCGACGCCAGCACCGGCGCGGCCGGAATCCCGGCGGTGAAGCCGGGCGACCAGGGGTTCGTCCGCACCGACATCCGCTTCAGCCATGAGTATGTCACGCCGATGTCGGCGATCTTCTTCGAGGAGCTCGTGGGGAAGGACGAGCCCGTGAACGACCCCGGGACCGTCTTCTTCTTCCGGGACCATCTCACCTTCCTCGACCAGGTGATGCGACCGGAGCATGTGGAGATGGGATTGCTCGACGTCGCCAACCAGCTCGAGCTGAAGCAGCGCGAGTTCGCGGCGGCGAAAGGCATCCGGCTGTACGGCCAACTGGAAAAGCGCCTCGATTTGCACGGGGCGCTCTCGGCGGCGGGCTCGGAGGCGATCTGCCACTCGAAGATCCTGGAGGCGCACGCCGAGCCCGGCCAGATCATCATCGGCTCCGACTCCCATACCCCCCATGCTGGAGCCGTGGGGTGCGTCGCGTTCGGCGTGGGAACGACGGCCATCTTCAATTCCTGGATCACCCGCGACGTCCGTGTCGAGGTGCCATCCTCCTTCAAGGTCGTCGTGCGCGGACAGAAGCCCGAGAACATCACGGCCAAGGACTTCATGCTGGAGATCCTTCGTCACCCGTACATCAAGAGCGGCGAGGCGATCGGCCAGATCATCGAGTACGCCGGCGACGCCGTGCAATCGCTCTCGGTGGACGAGCGAGCCACGATGACCAACATGGCCGCCGAGGTCGGCGCGTTCACCGGCATCATAGCGCCCGACGAGAAGACGGTGGAGTATCTCGTGTCCCAGCGCGGGATGCCGGCCGCGCGGGCACGAGCGCTGTGCGAAGGGCTCGCCTCGGACGACGGCGCTCACTACGTGAAGGTGATCGACATCGACGCGAGCGCCCTTCGCCCGATGCTGGCTCTGCCCGGCGATCCAGGGAATGGCCTGCACGTCGACGAGCTTCCGGAGACGGTACGGGTGGACATCGCCTATGCCGGCTCGTGCACCGCGGGCAAGAAGGAGGACATGGACATGTACGCTCGTGTCTTCCGGGAGGCACTGGAGCGCGGCGAGCGAGTAGCCGATGGCGTCCGATGCTACATCCAGTGCGGCTCGCAGGAGGTGTTCGCTTACTGCCGCGAGATGGGGTACGACAGGATCTTCGCCGACGTGGGAGCGACGTTCATCGAGCCGTCGTGCGGAGCCTGCATCAACGCCGGCCCGGGGGTGTCGCGCACGCGGGACGAGGTGACGATCTCGGCGATCAATCGGAATTTTCCGGGACGCTCCGGCCCCGGTCAGCTCTATCTCGCATCTCCATACACGGTCGCGGCATCCGCGATCGCCGGGCGCATCGTGGAATGGGAGGCGTGGGGGGGGACGCCCGCGGCCGTGTCCTAGCCGCAGATGCGAGGTGAATTCGTCGATGTGGGGGGAGCCCGACTCTACTACTACGCCGCCGGCATCCGCGGCGCGGGTGAGCCGATCCTCTTTCTGCACGGATTCCCCACCTCGTCGCATCTCTGGCGCCACCTCGTTCCGCTCATGCCGGAGGGCCATCGCACCGTCGTCGTGGACCTGCTGGGCTTTGGCCGGAGCGATCACCCTCAGGGACGCGACCTGAGCCTGCGGGGACACGCCGAGCGGGTGATCGCCCTCCTCGATGCGCTCCACATCACGTATGTCGCGGTCGTGGGCCACGACGTCGGCGGTGGCATCGCTCAGCATCTCGCCGTGCACCACCCGACGCGCGTCTCGCGACTCTGCCTGATCGACAGCGTCGCCTTCGACGACTGGCCGACGCGCGATGTCAAGCTCGTCCAGGTCTCTCTTCCCCTCACCCGCCTCCTTCCGGCGACCTGGATCCTCGGCATCCTCAAGACGGACCTGGTGCGCGGGTATGCCGAGTCAGGGCAAGCCCATCTGTCGATCGAGCAGTATGTGAAGCCTTTCGGGTCGCCGGAGGGCAGGGACATGCTGGTGGAGCATCTGGCCGCGCTCAACTCCCGCGAGACCGTCACACTGGGCGACCGGCTGAAGCACATCGTCGCTCCGACGGCCGTGATCTGGGGAGCCCACGACCCTTTCCTACCGAGCGCCTTGGGCCGACGGCTGCACGAATCCATCCCCAACTCGACCTTCGACATCATTCCCGATGTGCGTCACTTCACCCCGGAGGAGACGCCGGAGCGCATCGCGACGATTGCTCAGGGGTGGCTGTCGCGATGAGCAATCCTCGCCTCGATGCGCTCCGCGGGATGGCCGACAAGCAGCCCCACAACGCGGTCGTCCGCTTCGGCCTCGCCAACGAGCTGCTCAAGGAGGGGCGCTACGAGGAGGCAGTGGAGCATCTCCGGGCGTACCTCGAGATGCACGACGATGAGGGTGCCGCCTACGGAAAGCTGGCAGAGGCGTTGGAGAAGCTCGGACGCAGCGACGACGCGAGATCGGCGCTCGGCCAGGGCATCGAAGCGGCGCAGCGACACCGCCACAGCGGACTCGCGGCGGAGCTCGAGGAGCGGTTGGACAGCATGTAGTTGCGCAGCGGCGGAACCGAGCCGCCGCCACTCACTCGGTGATGATCCGGAGCTCGCCGAGTGACCCGGCAGGAGCCGCGCTTTCTCGACCGAGGACCTCGCGGACAAACTCGCCCCACCACTCACCGCGATCGTCGAGATGACGGTACTGATCGAGCGCGGCCCAGGTCCTCTCGTGGATCTCCTTGGCGCGCTCCATCGCGTCGGCCATCGAGACGCCTTCCCGCTGCATGGCGCGGCGCCCGATCCGGGCATGGAGCACCTCGTCCGCCCAGTCGTAGTCCTGGAAGTGGGCGGCCAGCACATCGCCAGCCTCGAGCGCCGTCTCGAGCTCATATCGCTTCCCGGTCTCGCCGGGCATGAGGCTCTGCTCGATGGCAAACAGCATCGTCTGTCGATCGATGGCGGTGGCATGCAGGTTGAGCCGGAGGGCGAAGCCGATGTTGAGGGGAATGCGCGTCCAAGCGACGCCACGCGCCTCGAGCGCGACCGTTCCCATCATCGCATGTCGCGCCTCGTCCCAGAGCTGGCGGCTGTAATCGAGATAGAACTGCCACGGCTGACCGGCACGCTCCGTGATGACCGACGCCATCATCTCCGGCACGTCCATCTCGAGCGTGCGCTTGCAGAGGAGCGCGAGCGTGCGTTCCTCCGCCGGCACTTGGGGGGCGTTGTAGACGACGTGTGGCGGAAAGTCGAAGTGGTACAGGCCGCCGAAGCGAGCGTCACGCCGCGGGTGCATCGTGGGAGCGAACCGCGTTTCGTCGCGCGGTGCTGGCAAGGGGAGCGCGTCACGCGACGCCGGTGGCACATCCCCGGCGACCCCGCCGGCCGCCTCGAGGTACGCCGCCAGATGTGCGGTCCAGGCGGCGACACGATCCGTCGCGCCCCGCTCCGCCTCCCGGACGAGGAGCGCCGCCAGCGCGCGCTCTCCCCAGTCGATGTCCGACTCCCATTCCTCGAGCGCGACGCGCAAGATGCGACAGGTCGGGTGGTCCACGAGCGGGTTGGTACGCGCTAGATGTTGACGATGGGCGGACGCCAGCGCCGGAAGGGCAACGCGATGGACGCCGGCGACCAGCTCGGCGGTGCCGTGGGACAGCGCGAGCTGCCCCAGGAACGCGTCGAGCGCGGCATCCGGTGCGTCATCGAGGCGGGGGGCTGGGTTGCGCATCTCGACGATGCGCCGCCGTATCGCGTCGGCATGCTCGGCGCAATGCCACTGCTGCAGCGCGAGCGCGCACTTCACCTCCCATTCCGGCGTCTCCGGAAGGTGGGCGACGAGCAGCCGCATGAGACGCTGCTCCACCCACTGGAAGCGCAGCAGGCGGCGGACGTTCTCCTCGACGGAGAATCCGACGCGGGCCGCATCCCGGTAGCTGGCCAGACCGGCAAGCTCCGGGATGCCGAGCGGGTGGGTCATTGCCTGGGGACCTTCCTCGTGTAAAGTTGGGGCGAAGCCGGTGACGACATTGCCGGCAGCGCCAACGCGAACCGCGGCGGAGCGACACTCCGGACCGCCGGCTCTGATGCATGCCCCGACGCCGGGACCTCGTCAAGAAGGAGATCACCCAGCTCATGCGACGGATTCTCTTCACGTCCCTTCTCGCACTTGGCGCGGCCTGCGCCATGTATCGCGGCGTCGGTCAGGACAATGTGACCTTCATCGTCCCGGCGTCACCGGATTCGGCGCTCCGACTCGCCGCGGCTCAGCTCCAGCAGCACGGCTACACCGTGAGCACCTACGGCACCAGAACGGCGGTGACCCAGCCCCGCGAGGTGCCGCCGGACCCCAAAGCGACAACACCGCGTAAGACACCGCAGTACTACGTGGTGCGTATCGACACGGACATCGCGCCCCTCAGCAACCAGACGAAGCTACGCGCCGCCGCCTTCTTTCTTCCGACCGTGTCTGCCGATACCGCGACGGCCACTCGGGCGATCCCTGTCACCGACCAGAGCGCGGCCGTCTTCGGCGAGCTGCGGAAGTTCCAGGATTGGATGCGGCAGGGGGTGCGCGGACGCTGACGGGTCAGCGCCGCGTCAGTGAGGTGAGGGCACCTTCGGCTCCAGCCAGCTCGTGGCGTACCGACTTCGCGGATTCCAGAGCATCCATCCGGTGACACCATTGTCGTAGCCGGCCTTCATCTGCGCGCGGACCTCGGCATCGTCGTAGTGCGGCGCTCCGAGAGTGAATGCCTGGTACCAGGGGACGAGTCGGCTGGCACGGGGCATCCGCGCCAGGCGACGCTGCGCATCCTTGAGACCGTGGTCGATCACCTGGTACGGATGCGCATTGGGGCGGGCAAAGCCATAGCTCCCCGGCGCGTAGTGGGAAGGATACATCATCGGGAGCACGGCATCGACTGCCGTCGCCACCTGCTCGAGCCTCTGCCCTATTCCCATGTCGGTCGTGTCCGACGTGACGAGGCCGAAGATGTCCGCCGTGATGGGCACACCGAGCGAGCGAAGTCGCTCGCGCAGCAGCGACAGCTGGTCACGGATCACCTGAGCCCGTGGTCTTCCCTGAGCCAGCGGGAAGGTCGCTTCGCGGATCAACCTCCGCTCGTCCGGAAAGCGCACGTAGTCGAGCTGCACCTCGCTGAAGCCGAGGTCCACCGCCTCGCAGGCGAGATCAGCCGCATACCCCCATGGCCCGTCCTGATGCGCGTCGAGCCAGGGCCGTCCATTCTTGTCGAGCCAGGGCTTGGTGGGCGCATCCCGACGCTTGATGGACCATTCCAGCCTCTTGCTCGCAAGCAGAGGATCCTTCACGACCACGATGCGCGCGATCGGGTAGATGTCATGGGAGCGCATGCTGTCGAGCAGTGCTCGTAGCCGGTCGGGACGCATTGCCATGTTCGTGTCGGCACCGATCTCGCGCGCGAGAGGCACGCGTGAGCGATAGAGCACGAAACCCCGATCGTCCTTGACGTCGACCACCAGCGCGTTCACTTCGGTCGTCGTCGCGAGGCGGATGAGCTCCCACATTCTGGTGCCGAGCGCCGCCCAACGATTCACGTAGAGCCCCCTCAGGGGCGTGGGCGTCGCGACGAGCGGCGCGGGCGGTCGCGCGATGGAATCCGGCAGCAGCGCCACCGCGGAGTCCGGTGCGCCTGCACAGCGGTAGGATGCCGTCGAGGTGCCGCCGTTCGGCTGCTGGCCGCTGGCCGACCAGGGAAGAACGCACAGCAGCCAGCCCAGAGCGCGCCTCACACGACCTTCTGCATCTCCTTTCCACAGCAACAGCGCGGAAGATGGTCGCCGCTCGCGCCAGCCTCGGCGCCCTTGGTCACTTGGATCTCGCACGCACAGCGCGGGTCGGGGCAGCGGTACAGCTCACCACGTCGCAAAGCCATCGTCTTCTCGAATGAGGTTGTTCGGCCGGACAGCGCCGGGATTCAGGTCGGCCCCGAAAGGTAATCGGAAAGAGGGCGG
>JBBSGP010000076.1:0-10374 GCA_038253885.1 Gemmatimonadales bacterium
AATAGTCTCAGTTGCAGATGACATGGGCTGGTCTCCGGTGTGCGACAGCACGTTGCGTCGCAGGTGGCTCTGGCAACTCCGGTCACACGCGAGGAGCTAATCCACGTGAGAACCGGGGGCCAGCCCAGTCATACTTTCTAGGCAGCCACGTCCTTCCGGAACACTCAGGAACATACCAATCCCGTGTCGAAACTCCGTGTTCAAAGCTTCGCCATTTCGATCGACGGTTACGGTGCTGGGCCGAGCCAGGATCTGCAGAATCCGCTCGGCGTCAATGGCCCCGAGTTAATGGGATGGTTCTTCCACACGCGCCTTTGGCGACGGATGCACGGCCATGCGGACGGTGAAACGGGCACCGACAACGAAATCGCCGAACGCGGATTCGTCGGCGTGGGGGCCTGGATTCTCGGTCGAAACATGTTCGGCCCGGTCCGAGGCCCATGGCCGGACGATAGCTGGAAAGGCTGGTGGGGAGAGGAGCCGCCCTATCACACGCCGGTCTTTGTGCTCACCCATCACGCGCGACCGTCGCTCGCCATGGCTGGAGGGACCGAATTTCGATTTGTCACACAGGGCATTCACGCTGCATTGGAGCAGGCGCGGGATGCCGCCGGCGGACGCGATGTCCGCGTCGGAGGTGGCGTATCTACAATTCGACAATACCTCGAAGCTGGCCTGATCGACGAAATGCATCTGGCAATCCGGCCGATTTTGCTTGGCTCGGGAGAGCAGCTCTGGCGCGGTCTCGACATGCGGGCCTTGGGCTACGAGTGCGACGACCAGATCGCGGGTGAGCGGGCAACCCATGTCTTCGTCCGCAAGCGCGCGGCGCGGCAAGGCTGACGACCACCTCAGTGGGCGATCCCATGTCGAGCTGACTCAGCCTGCTCGCTGAAAGAAGGCGAGTAGTAAGACCACTAAGCCCAAAGTGCCCAGGACACCGCGGGCGCAGTCCGTTCCGGCGGCCGCCCCCACCGAGGACGACGATGAGATGCGGCCCGAGTACGACTACCGCGGCGGCGTGCGACGTCGCCGCCGCACAGCCTAACAAAACGCTGTCCATCGGGATCGGCTGCTGCAGGGCCACCGCGCGAGACTGGTCCTGCGTCAGCTTCCGTCGTACTCTTGCCATGGGTGGTGTCCTCGGGAACGAGTGGAGATCCTTGGTCGGATTCACACTCTAGTACCGCGGCACCACCTGTTTTTCAACTGAATCTGGGACTCACCCCGGCGTCATACAGCGCTGCATCAATGACAAAGAAGCAGACCTCCGCGCGAAAGCGCTCCGTCGTTCGACGGGCACATCCGGCGCTCATAAATCAGTTCCTGATCGTTCTGAGCAACACGAATCCACTCGTGTGGCGGCGGATTCAGGTGCCGGAGGACTACACGTTCTGGGATCTGCATGTGGCGATCCAAGACGCGATCGGCTGGCTGGACTACCACCTACACCAGTTCACGGTTGTGAACGAGGACAAAGGGGTCGCCGTTCGGATTGGAATTCCGGACGAGGACTTCCCAGACGAGCGGCCGTGTCTTCCCGGTTGGGAAGTGCTCGTGTCCGACTATGTCCGCGACGGGAGTCCCCCCGCGCTCTACCTATACGATTTCGGGGACGCCTGGAACCACGCGGTGATCTATGAAGGGTGGTTCGGTCCGGAGCCCTCAGTGCGGTACCCGCGGTGCGTCGGTGGCGCTAATGCTCGACCGCCAGAGGACTGTGGAGGACCGCACGGTTTCGAGGAGTTCAAACGGGCCATCGCGGATCCAAAGCATCCGGAACACAATGAGTATCTGGTGTGGGTTGGCGGCAACTATGAAGTCGAGATCTTCGATCCAACCGCCGTCCGGTTCGATGATCCACGCGAGCGTTGGAGGGTCGCATTCCAGTAGTGCTGTATGACCTACGCTGCAACGGACGGGCGCTCGGTGGAGTGCGTGGGGTTGAGCGCTTGGCCCGGTGAAATCAACTCCCTGGCTCGCACCGGGTCGATCGACTCTCAGGGGACGCGATCGATCACTGGCGCGAGCTGAAGTCGGCAGTCGACTGCTTCGCTGAGCGTCGGGCTATTGCCCCATGACCACGATCCTGGTGCCGGCGCGCGCTCGCAATCCCGATACGCTGTCCTTCACGCATGCGCTCCGCGTCACCCGCCACCTCCAGGTTCTCAGGATATGGCCAGAAGCCACGCGCGGCTCAGAAGCGTGGTTCGGGCCAGGGTACTGGAACCTCTCGGCGCGAGCCGGCTGTCAACGCTGAATCGCCGGTTCGAAGGGGTGATCAGCACGAAGAGATTCGCGGCGAGTATGGCGAGGTAGATCCACGGACCCTCCGGTGTACGGCCTTGCGCGATCAGTAAGTTCACCGCCTGGAGCACGCCGACGAGAGCACCGGCTCTGGTCAACGCGCCCAACACCAGCGACGCGCCGATTGCGACCTCCGTGACCCCAAGGAGCCAGCCAAACAGATGGAAGTGCGGCACGACCACGTTCTGCAGGAGCGCTCGATAGAGATCGACCGTTGGATACTGGATGCTCTGCTGGAAGGCGAACATGAGGCCGCGCGGGTCGCGCAGGCCGAAGTCCGGTGGGAGCTTCCAGTGCTGCTCGTACAGCCAGTACAACCCGACCGCGATGCGGACCGCGGCGAACGCGGCGGCGTAGCGCACGGGGCGGCGCTCCAGCCCATACTGCGCCTGCTCGTGAACCTGCTGGTCAGTCATCTCTGTGCTCCGTTCTCTTGCGGGTCGCGCGGGGTACACTAGCGCTCGGGTCTGTACCACCGGACCATGGCCTCACCCGGCACACCAAGACGGTTCAGGAGGGACATGATCCAAACTGTGCTAATCGTCGTGAACCATCCGCTCATCTGGTGCCGCCGGGCAGAAGTGACGACCTCTTCATCGAGCAGCGCCAGCCGACCGTGACGTCGCAGGCGTGGGAGGATTTCCAGGTCCTCCATCACGCTCCAATCCTTGAAGCCGCCTGCCCGGGCGAACACCTCGCGGCGAACAAACATCGCCTGGTCGCCAAAAAAAGTGTTCAGAAGCGAAGACCGAAGGTTCACGGCGTAGGCCACCAGTGCGGCCAGCCGTCCCGGATGATCGAGGCGCAGGCGAAACGCGCCGCCAATCACCTCGGCCTCTTGCAGCGCCCCCGCGATGGCTGCCGCGGCTCCCATGGGAAGCAGCGTGTCGGCGTGCAGGAAGAGAAGCACGTCTCCCGTGGCGACCGTCGCCGCGCGATTGAGCGCGGCGCCGCGCGTCATGGGCAGAGCGAGTACGTTGGCGTATGGTCGCGCTCGCGCGGCCGTGCTGTCCGCGCTGCATCCGTCGGCGACGATCAGCTCGTACGGAGCCAACACAGCGACGGCACGGCGCAGCGTCTCCGCGATCACCGCTTCTTCGTTGAACGTGGGCACGATGACCGACAGTCTCACGTCAGAGGGCCCTCGCAGACGACTCGCGTAGCGTGATTGACTCCAGGCGCGCGACGGTGCACAATCGGCATCGGGTCACATCCGACACCGGCAGATCGCGCGCCGGCAGGAGAGGTGTATGGATGCGCAGATCGCCACCAGCGCCGCCAGTGCCGTCGCGCGAAATGTGCTGGCGCCGGCTGCCGCGGACAACGACAAGCTAGCGCGGTTTTCGACCGAGGCCATCGAGCAACTGGGCCAGGCGGGACTGCTCGGCCTGATGCTGCCCGCCGACGTCGGCGGAGCGGCGCTCGGACCGCGTTCCTTTGCCGATGTCGTCGCGGTGCTCGCGGAGGTCGACGCCTCGGTCGCGATGGTGTTCCTCATGCACACGCTCGCGTCGGTGACGATCGCCGCTGCGCCGCGGACTTCCGCGCTCGAGGACGTGTTGACGGCGATGGCGTGCGGCCGCCACCTGTCGACGCTCGCGTTCAGCGAAGCGGGATCGCGCAGCCACTTCTGGGCGCCGATTTCCCGGGCCGAGAGCCTCAACGGCAACGGCGCCCGTCTTGCAGCGCGCAAGTCATTCGTGACGAGCGCCGGGCATGCCCAGAGCTACGTCACCTCGTCGCTGTCACCGGACGGTGCGAGCCTGACCGATTCGACGCTCTATCTCGTGCTGGCGGGATCCACAGGGTTGACGGTCGCGGGCGTGTGGGACGGTCTCGGGCTGCGCGCCAACGCGTCCTCACCGATGCTTCTCGACGGCTGTATCGTGCCGTCCGACAGGCGTCTCACGGCGGAAGGCGGCGGCTTTCAGGCGATGCTCGACATTGTGCTGCCGCTGTTCAATCTGGGGCAGGCAGCCGTCTCGCTCGGTCTCTGCCGCGCCACCGTGGCGGCGACGATCGCGCACCTCAGGACGGCAAAATTCGAACACCTGGGTTCGGCGTCGCTCGGCGAAGCGCTCCCCACCCTGCGCGCGCAGCTCGCCACGATGCAGATCGAAACCGACGGTCTCGTGGCGCGCCTCGACGACACGATCGGTCACCTGGAGCGTCGGGGAGAGTTGACGATGCTGAGGGTGCTCGAGGTCAAGGCGGCCGCCGGCGAGACTGCGATCGCGGTGACGTCGCTCGCGATGCGCACGTGCGGCGGCGCGGCGTTCTCGCGTCACACCGGAATCGAGCGGTTTTTCCGCGACGCTCAGGCGGGCGCGGTCATGGCGCCGACCACCGACGTCTTGCGCGAATTCATCGGCAAGTCGCTCCTCGGTTTGCCGCTGTTCTGAATAGCATCGCAGGCCTTCCCGCCCTGCGCAACGTAGGGCAAGGAGCAGAGTGTGGCCGCTCGAGCCATCTGGCTGGGAGCCGTGGCGTACGACCCGAAAGTCGTTCCTATTTGGGAAGGCATGCGCCGGTATTTTCGCGACGAGGCACAGCTCGACGTCGAGGTCGTCCTGTTTCAGAGTTACGAGGCGCAGGTGAAGATGCTGCTTGCCACGGGCGGCGATCCGGGTCCGCGGATCGACATCGCGTGGAACACCAATCTGGCGTTCCTGCAAGCGCGCGAATGGAGTGCTCAGGCGTGCCGCCCCCTCGCAATGCGCGACACCGATCTTGGCTGGACAACCCAGATCATCGCGCCGTCCGGCGGCGCCGTGGCGTCGATCAGCGACCTCCGAGGGCGCACGCTCGCCCTCGGGAGCCGCGACAGTGGCCACGCCGCAATCCTTCCGGTCCACTTCCTCGGTCAACAGCGTCTCGAGGAGGGCCGTGACTACCGAACGCTCCGGATCAATACCGACGTTGGCAAGCACGGAGACACCGGTACGAGCGAGGTCGAGGTACTCCGGGCCGTGCTCGACGGAAGAGCCGACGCAGGCGCGGTCGGCAGCCCGTTCTGGTCGGGTGTGCAGGGCCAGCAGATCGTCCCCGCGGGCGCGCTGTGCGTCGTGTGGTCGTCACCTCCCTATTCCCACTGCATGTTCACGGCTCGCGTCGATCTGGAGCCGGAGATCGAGACGCGGTTCGTCGAGGCGCTTCTGAAAATGAGCATCGACAATCCGGCGCACAGGCCCATTCTGGAGGCCGAAGGGTTGCGACGGTGGATTCCCGCCGACCTCGACGGATACGGATCGCTGGAGGAGGCGTGCCGCGCACAAGGCTTCTTCGGCCATCCGGCCGTTCAGCCGGATTAAGCGCAGTGGAACACGGCGGCGAGGCGATCGCCGTGCGCTCGCTCGCGGGCGAGGTGCAGTCGAACGGCCTCGAACGCACCGGCGAGCGGAAAGATTTCGCGCGTGACGAGCAGATCGGCGTCGTCGGCGCCGACTGGATGCCAGTACACTCCGTCGGCGGTGATCGTGATCTCCGGTACCAGGTCGGCGCGTGACAATGCGATGCCGCTCGCCGCGACGCCTCTCAGCGCGACGCGCCGGACGACGCGATCCTCCGGCGCGACCTGCGTGGCATCGAGGAACGTCCTGAACCGCTCCTCGTCTGCGTCGGTTGTCACCGTGGCCGCCAGACGGACGCGAAAGCCCTCGGCCCGCGCCGTGTCGATTCCTTCGACTGCACGCCGCCAAGCGCCCTGGCCGCGATGCGCATCGTGCACCGCGGGATCGGGACTGTCGAGGCTGATCTGCAGTGTCACGCCGGAGCGCGGCAGGCGCCTGAGCGCGGCGAGTCGCGGCCCCCGAAAAAGCATGCCGTTGGTGAGCAACGTGACGGGCGCCGCTCCGGCCAGCGCGATGACGATGTCGGCGATATCGTCAAGAAGGAACGGCTCCCCGCCGGTCACGAAGAGCTCGCGCACGCCGAGCGGCGGCACCTCGCGCGCGATGCGGCGAACGCGATCGAGGCCCAGCTCTCGCCGCCGCGCCGTCGGCGACGACCGCACGCAGCAGTAGTCGCACTGGAGGTTGCAGTGAAAGTTGAGGTACAGCCATAAGCGTTCGCCGAGCGGCCGCGCGTGACCATCGTCGCTGGCCGCGGCGCCGTGACGGATCACCCAGCGCGTGCCGTCGTCACCGGTCGTGCGGGCGACAATCGCGTGCCCGGTGAGACGCGACCAGGCATCGAGATCGGAATCGAGGGCGCCCGCGTCGTGGCCCGTGAGGGCAATCAGATCGCCGGGTGTCGTCCGTCCGAGCGCCGCTATCAGATCCAGCAGCAGTCCCGATCGAAACGTACGATCATCGGCGTTCACCTCGACGCGTGCAGTGAACAGTGGGTGTGACATCGACAGCGCGGTTCTGGCTCCTGTAATTTCCGGCAGCCCATGTCAGGCCGCCTCGATCGAATTGACCGCATCCAAGCTCGGAGGCAAGTACCTGGCGATCCTGAAGATCTCGGCCACTACCGATCCCGACCGCGTGCTGGCGATCATGGCCAAGGCACCGCGTGCCGGTCACGTGAAGACACGCCTTGCATCGGTGTGCTCTTCCGCCCTGGTCGTGCAACTGTACCGGGCGCTCATCGAGGATACTATCGCGCTCGGCCGCACGGTTGGCGTCAGCATCGTGGTCGTTTGTCCTAGCGCCGACGCCGAGGAAATCACGGCGTGGATGCCGCCCGATGTTCACGTCGTGCCGCAGGGCGGGCAGGGGCTCGCCGACGGTCTGGCGTCAGCGTTCGAGCTTCTCTGTGAGCCGCCGCGCCGCGTCATCGCCTTCAATGGTGACAGTCCTCATCTTCCCCCCGCCGTGCTCGAATCTGCCTTTGCCGCGCTCGCGGATCACGACCTGGTACTCGGACCGTGCGCCGATGGCGGATTCTACCTGGTGGGTGCCACCCGGACACATGCCGGGCTATTCGATTCGCACGCGATGGGCGCGGGATGCGCGCTCGACGCGCTGATCGCGCAGACCCGACGACTCGGCCTGTCGTCAGCCGTCATCGCGGAGCACTACGACGTGGATGTGCCCGAGGATCTCGCCCGCCTCGCGCGTGAGCTGCTGCCGCGGCCGGAGCGCGCGCCGCGTACTGCCGCTCTGCTGGCGCAATGGCCGTCCGCGCCCGAGCAGCGGCCATCCGATTAACGCCGACGTCCTCCGCTGAGCAGCTGAAGCATGAACAGGAACATGTTCAGCAGCGACAGATAGAGGCTGATCGTCGCCGGAACGTAGTCCTCCGGTCCGAACAGGTTCCGGATCGTCCACGTGCGATAGACCGTGAGACCGCTGAAGACGAGCAGCCCCACGGCGGCGATCCAGAGATCCGCCCTCCCGCTCCCGAAAAAGGCATTGAGGAGCATCGTGCCGAGCAGGACGAAAAGCCCCACCCCGAAGAAGCTGCCCCACGCGCTGAAGTCGCGCTTGCTGTAGAAGGCGTAGGCAGTCAGAGTGCCGAATGTCCCCAGAGTCAGAGCGCCGGCCTGAGTCAGCACACCGGGCTGCATCCGCTCGTACATCAGCAGGAAGGGGGTCAGCCAGATCCCTTCCGCGACGGTGAACAGACCGAAGAGGCCGATATTGGCGGGGAAGGAGCGTCCGACCGAGAGCGCGGCGTAGAGCGGCGCGATCACGCCGAGGAAAGTCAGAAAAGGATGAGCCGACACCAGCGACACCAGAGCCGGCTGCGTCCGGGCGAAGGCCACGCTGGCCATCGTCACTAGGATCCCAGCAAAGAGCAGGGAGTAGGACCGACGGACGAGCGTGGCGCGCTCGACGCCGGTGCGGACGACGGTGGTCGTAGCTACGGTGGAGGAAACACCCATCAGAAACTCCGTCGATGAGGGGTCGAGGAAATATAGCGGCGTGTCGCTCGGGGCACACCCGCCGCTAGCCCCTCTCGCCGTCAGGCGCGCTTCCGCAGCTCCACGTTCCCGTTCACGGTGGTGAGCTCCAGCTTCAGGCCGCCTTTCCCGATCACTCCCCGAAAGTTGTGACCCACGAAGCCGCCCTGCTCGGCGCCGAGCGGGTAGTCCGCCCTGAGCTCGCCATTCACGGTCGAGAGATGAATGTCAGCGTCGACGCTCCCCGGAATCTCGGCCCGCGCGCTTCCGTTCACAGTATGGAGGATCACCGCGTTGGGGCTGGCGAGGGAGTCGACGCGTGCGACAACGTCGCCGTTCACCGCCGTGGCTTTCACCGTGCCGGAGCGCGCCCACACATCCACCGTGCCGCTGGTGGACGAGGCGGTGACATCGGTCGTCGCGCCGCGAACGGTCACACTCCCGATCACGGTGCCGGCGATCACGCGCACGCCGGGCGGGACGCGAACGGTGAAGTCGACGGTGATGTTGTCGTTGTGGGAGCGGCGGAAGATGCTGAAGCTGTGCCGCGGCCCCTCGACGGTGCGGCAGCCGTCGGTGCGCCGCCAGCTGGCGCACACCGTGACGTCGTTCCCATCGGCAACCATGTCCACGTGAACGCTGCGAATGTCACCGCGTCCATGCTTGACCGCCTCCACCTCGACCTGTCCGCTGGTCGACGCTTCGACGCTCACCTGACCGAGTATGCCGCGCACCCTGAGCTGGCTGCCCGGCGGCATGGAACGACTCCAATTGAGCGTCTCGGTTTCTGGCCTGCTGAATCGGGTGCAGCTCGGAAGCACAGCAGAGAGGCCGATCAGGGCGATGACGTAGCGCGACATGGATGTCTCCTCGGGGACCGATGAACGGGCCCCCGAAGAGGGGGCTGCCTCGGTCCAGGACCTCCCATACGCGCCTGAGACTAGTGCAGTTTCCGAAGCTCCGCGTTTCCGTTCACGGTACGCAGGTGCACGCGGCGACCGCCCTTGCCGATCGTCGCATCGATCTGGCGCGTGGACATCCGCCCGCTCACCTGCATCGGCCAATCGCTGTACAGGTTTCCGTTGACCGTTCTGAAATCCACTTCGGCGTCGAACGGCTCGGGCACGCTCACCTCCACGGATCCGTTGACAGTGGTGAAGTCCATGTCTCCCTGTCCGAGTGCCGCGAGGCGCGCCCTGACGCTGCCGTTCACCGACGTCGCATCCACCGGCCCCGCTGACGTCGCGACGCTCACGTTGCCGTTCACCGAGCCGGCGCGCACAGGCGCGGAGGCATCGCGCACGTCCACCCCGCCGTTCACGGTGTGGGCGCCGATCCGCACGCCCTTCGGCACCTGAACCAGAAAATGCACGGACACATGGCTGTTCCGGTCGCCGTGATCTCCGCGCCGGTGATCGGTTCCGTCCTCGCTGCACACGTCATCGAACCAGAGGGCGCAGACGGTCACGCCCTCGGCGCTCTCCACGACACTGAAGTGAACCTCGGTGGCATCGCCGCGCCGCCAGCTCTTCTCCGCGCGGACGTGGACCTGCGCGTCGGCGCTCGCGGTGACGTCCACCGAGCCGTTCAGATCGCGGACGTGAAACCATTGGCCGGCGTCCATCTTTCTCGCCCACGTCCAGGTGGTATCGTTGCGACCCAGATCAGCTTGGGCGTGGAGCGTGGGGGAGAGCAGAGCGGCCGCCGCGATGGCAGCCATCGTGGAGCGAATCATCTACCTACCTCTCGGGGTTGGGGCGGCGAGCGTCGCCGCAGTCGATGTCGATGTCGCCGCTGAAGGTTTCGGCCGCAATGCGAGCGCTGCCGTCGCCGATCTTGAACTCGAATCTCCGCGGCTGCCCGCCAGCGTGCTGGCCGGGTTGAATTGTGACCGGGAAGCAGCTCTCGAACGATCCGCTATAGGTCTCTCCACGCACCGTCGCGCCGGTACCGCGCGGCAGCGTCAGTCGCACGCTCCCGGAGTGGCTGCGAAAGTCGTAGCGCCCCGCCGGATCGATCGTGCCGTCGTACTCGATGTCGGCGCTCACCGTCGCCATGCGCACCGTCTTGGCGCGGGACGCATCCACGCGCAGCTCCCCGCTCACCGTCTCGACGTCCACATCTCCGTTCACTTCGCGGACCTCGACGTCCCCGCTCACGCTCTCGGCCTGCACATCACCCTCGATGTGGCGCACCTTGACCGAGCCCGAAATGCTGCC
>JBBSGP010000077.1:0-9699 GCA_038253885.1 Gemmatimonadales bacterium
TCACGGGGTGCACACGTAGCTTCTCGCGGATGTCCTCGGCCAGCTCCTCCACCTCCCGAGCGTTGCCTGCGGGGATGATCACCTCGGAGATTCCGCTGCGCAGCGCCGCCACGACCTTCTCCTTGAGACCGCCGATCGGCAGCACGCGCCCGCGCAGGGTGATCTCTCCCGTCATCGCGATGTCGCCCCGTGCCGGGATGCCGGTGAGCGCGCTGATGACGGCGACCGCGATGGCGATTCCGGCCGACGGCCCGTCTTTCGGCGTGGCGCCGGCCGGGATGTGCAGGTGGATGTCGCGCGACTTGTGAAAGTCGCCCTCGATGCCCAGCGCCTTCGCGCGCGCGCGCGCATAGGTGACGGCCGCGTTGGCCGACTCCTTCAGCACGGTGCCCAGGGTCCCCGTGAGCTGGACGCGACCGCGCCCGCGGACCACCGCCACCTCGATCTCCAGCAGGTCGCCGCCGACCTGAGTGTAGGCCAGCCCGGTAGCGACTCCCACCTTGTCCTCGAGCGATGTGGGGTCCCAGTCGTAAGGGGCGACTCCCAGCAGCGATGTGAGCTCCTGAGCCCTCACCGTCAATGGGCCCGGCGCCTCGCCGGTGCCGGCGGTTCGCTCGGCGGCCGCGCGCCGGGCCAGCTTTCTGGCGATGCGCGCGATCCGTCTCTCCAGCTCCCGAACGCCGGCCTCTCGAGTATATCGCCGCTCCAGCGCCGGGAGGACGGACGGCTCCCAGTGGACCGCGGCGGGATCCAGGCCATGCATGCGCAGCTGCTTCGGTATGAGAAAGCGCCGCGCGATCGCCTGCTTCTCATGATCCACGTAGCCAGGCAGACGGATGATCTCCATCCGGTCGCGCAGCGCATCGGGGATCTGACCCAGTGTGTTCGCCGTCGTGATGAAGAGCGCCTGCGAGAGGTCGTAGTCGATCTCGAGGTAGTGATCGTTGAAGGTCCGGTTCTGTTCCGGATCCAACACCTCGAGGAGCGCCGCCGCCGGATCGCCGCGCCAGTCCTGTCCCATCTTGTCCACCTCGTCCAACAGGATGATGGGATTGACGACCTCGGCACGGCGCATGGCCTGGATCACGCGCCCGGGCATCGAGCCGATGTAGGTCCGGCGGTGCCCGCGAATCTCCGCCTCATCGCGTACCCCGCCGAGCGCCATGCGCACGAACTTGCGTCCGAGGGCGCGCGCGACCGAACGGCCGAGCGACGTCTTGCCGACGCCGGGTGGCCCCACGAGGCAGAGAATCGGCCCCTCCAGCTTCCCGACGAGCGCCAGAACGGCGATGAAATCGAGGATGCGGTCCTTGACCTCATCGAGCCCGTAGTGGTCTTCGTCCAGCACCGCTCGGGCGTGGGCGACGTCCACCACGTCGTCGGTCCGCTCCGTCCAGGGCAGGGCGACGATCCAGTCGAGGTAGTTCCTTCCGACGGTGGACTCGGGCGAGAGAGGGGATGTCCGCCGGAGCTTCCGAAGCTCGCGCTCCGCTCGGATGCGAACGGTTTCCGGGAGGCCCTTGCCAGCGATCGCAGCCGCCAACTCCTCGAAGCCATCGCCCTCCTCGCCGCCCAGCTCGCGGTGGATGGCCTTGAGCTGCTCCTGCAGGTAGAACTCTCGCTGGTTCTGAAAGAGCGAGCCGCGTACCTCGTTCTCGATCTTCCGCTCGAGGCGGAGAAGCTCGACCTCACCCGCCAGGAGCTCGGCGAGACGCGAGAACAGGGAGTCCAGCGACGGGATCTCCAGCAGCTCCTGGCGAGGATCGACGCCGAGAGCGAGATGCGCCGCGATTGCGTACGCCTGCTTTTCGGGCGACTCGCTGGCCTGGATGACCCCGACGAGCTCCGCCGGCAGCCGCCGGTGCAGCGCCACGAACTCCTCGAAGAGCGAGAACGTCCTTCGCGTCAGCGCGCGTCGATCGTCATCGGGCGCACCGCCCTCGAGCGGTATGGGCACGATCGTGGCTCGCAGCTCTCCCTGTTTGCCGGCGTACCGGGTGACACGCGCCCGCGCGACGCCCTCGACCAACACGCGCATGGTACCGCTCGGGAGGGTGCTCAGCTCGCGGATGCGAGCGACCACCCCGACGCGAAACAAGTCTCCCGCTGCCGGCTCCTGGACGTCTCCCTCTCGCTGTGCGACCAGCAAGATCCACTGCTCCTCGGTGGCGGCGTGGAGCGCCGCCACGGACCCGGGTCGTCCCACCAGAAGCGGCACGACCATGTGCGGGTAGACGACGAGATCCCGGAGCGGCAGCACCGGCAGCCGTGCGCTCACGTCGAAGCGATCCGTGCCGCGAGTGATGGCGAGGGTAGGGGAGGAGGGCATGGGGGGAAATATAAGGCCCCGATGCACCAAGGGCCGCCCTTGCGGCGGCCCTGAGCCGGGTCCGGCGTCCTCCTACGCTTCCTTCTTCTGCCGCTTGGGGGAGATCTCGAGGAGCGGAGCCGTGCTGTTGAGCACGCACGCTTCGGTGATCTTGACCTCGACGATGTCGTCGCGGCTGGGGAGGTCGAACATGACGTCGGTCATGAGCTCCTCCAGGATGGCGCGCAGGCCGCGGGCACCGGTGCCGCGCTTCAGCGCTTTTCTGGCGATCGCCCGGAGCGCGGTCTCCTCGAACGTCAGCTTCACTTCCTCGAGATCGAACAGCTTCGCGTACTGCTTGCTCAGCGCGTTCTTGGGCTCTTTGAGGATGCGGACGAGTGACTCTTCGTCGAGAGCCTCCAGGGGGACGGTGACGGGCAAGCGGCCCACGAGCTCGGGGATGAGCCCGTAGCGCAGCAGGTCGTCAGGCTCGACGTCGTTGAACGGATTCTTCTGCAGATTCTGCGGCTTTCCCGAGAGCACTTCCTCCTTGGTGAAGCCGATCTGCCGGCGACCGGTTCGCGATTCGATGATCTTCTCGAGACCGTCGAAGGCGCCTCCGCAGATGAAGAGGATGTCCTTGGTGTTGATCTGGATGTACTCCTGCTGCGGATGCTTCCGTCCACCTTGCGGTGGCACGGAGGCGACAGTGCCTTCGAGAATCTTGAGGAGCGCCTGCTGGACACCTTCGCCGGAGACGTCGCGGGTGATGCTGGGATTCTCCGATTTGCGCGCGATCTTGTCGATCTCGTCGATGTAGACGATGCCCCGCTCGCACTCGGCGACGTTGAACTCACCGGCCTGCAGGAGGCGAACGAGGATATTCTCCACGTCCTCGCCCACGTACCCGGCCTCGGTGAGGGTTGTGGCATCCGCGATGGTGAACGGCACGTCGAGAATGCGAGCCAGCGTTTGGGCGAGGAGGGTCTTCCCGACGCCGGTCGGGCCGATCAGAAGGATGTTCGACTTGTCGAGCTCGACGTCGTCATCGCGCACCGAGGCGCAGTTGATTCGCTTGTAGTGGTTGTAGACGGCGACGGCGAGGGCCTTCTTGGCGCGCTCCTGCCCGATCACGTACTGGTCCAGGACGTCCTTGATCTCCTGCGGTACGGGGACCTGGGTAATCGCTTCCGCGACCTCGCGCTCCTCATCCTCGGCGAGAATCTCGTTGCAGAGCGAGATGCACTCGTTGCAGATGTAGACTGACGGGCCGGAGATGAATTTCCGGACCGAGTCCTTGGATTTTCCACAGAAAGAGCAGCGGAGGTGTTTGTCCTGGGACATGACGATCCGTGATGCGGGTGCGGCGGGGGAGGGGCTACGCGGTGCGCCGGGACCGACGTCGGGCGCGGTGGGGCACCGAATACTTAACGTCCGCGGAAAGACGGGTCAAGCAGGTCCGGGGTTACGTGATCTGCATTCGTGAATCATTTCACAAAGTCGCCTTCACGGCCTTCTCACCCACCGGGTCCATAGCCGAGCGATGGGCGATCACATGGTCCACGATACCATATGTTTTCGCCTCCTCAGCCGACATGAAACGGTCCCGATCGATGTCGCGCTCGATCTGCTCGACCGCGCGCCCGGTGTGCTTCGAGAACAGCTCGTTCATCTTGGCCCGCAGGTAGAGGATCTCCTTCGCCTGGATCTCGATATCGGCAGCGGTTCCCTGGGTACCGCCCGATGGCTGGTGGATCATGATCCGCGAGTGCGGAAGCGCCGACCGCTTCCCGGCCGCCCCGGCCGCCAACAGAAACGCTCCCATGCTCGCCGCCATCCCCATGCAGATGGTCCGGACCGGAGCCTTCATGTACTGGATGGTGTCGTAGATCGCCATTCCCGCTGGAACGCTGCCACCGGGCGAGTTGACGTAGAGGTGGATGTCCCGCTCGGGATTGTCCGCCTCGAGAAAGAGCAGCTGGGCGATGATGATGTTGGCCACGTCGTCGTTGATCGGAGTACCGAGAAAGACGATGCGGTCCATCAGCAGCCGCGAGAAGATGTCGTAGGTGCGCTCTCCACGGCTGGAGCGCTCGATCACGTACGGAGGATAGATCGTTGCCATTGCGATGAACTTCCCGTTGAGGGGGTAGATGCCGGTCAGGCCGAGAAAGCTCGGTGGCGCACCACGCGCCTCGCGCTCACTCGATCTCGTTGTGCTCCATCAACCACGCGAAAACTTTGTCCTCGGTGAGGCTTCGCTCGAGCTCGCGCAGCTTGCCCGCCTTCTGCAGTGAGGCGTACACCTGTCCGGGCTCGGCGCCCCGCTTCTCCGCGACCTCGGCCACGCGCCGGTCGATGTCGGCCTCGGACGCCTGCAGCTTCTCGCGCTCCGCGATCGTCTCGATCACCAGGTCGCGCCGAACCTGTCGCTCGGCCATCGGGCGAAACTCGCCGGCAAACCGCTCGCGCTCTTCCGCCGGGATCTTGTACGCCTCGCCGTAGGCATCCACGAGCTGGTTCACCCAGCTCGGCGGCACGTCGAAGGGGTTCGCGCCGATCAGCTCGTCGACCAGCGCCTGTCGCAGCTCGGCGTCGGTTTCGCGCTGGGCATGGGTCACAAGATCCTCGCGCACCGCGACGGTGAGCGCATCGAGCGAGTCGAAGTCTCCGACCTCGCGCGCGAAAGCATCATCCAGCTCGGGCAGCGATTTCCGCTTCACGTCCGTCACTGTCACGCGCGAGAGCTTCATCTTGCCGCGTTGAGTCTCATCGGGGAAATCATCCGGCCAGCGCACCGGCCTCTCCGTCGTGTGTCCCGGGGCTGTTTCCATGATCAGCTCCTCGATCGCCGCGATCGCCTGGCCGCTGCCGAGCACCAGACGATACTCCTTCGCCTCTCCGAGCTTCCCGGACTCGTCGGCCGTCGCGAGGAGGGCCGATACCATGTCGCCCGGCCGTGGCTGGTCCTCGACCGGGGTCCAGGCGGCCCGTTGATCGCGGAGCTGCTCGATCTGCTCGCGCACGTGCTCATCGGTCACCTGACGGACGTTGCGCTTGACGCGGAAACCGCCGGTGCGGGGAAGCTGCACCTCGGGATGCACCTCGACGTGCAGCTCGAAGGTGAGGGGCTTTCCCTCGTCGAACTGAACGTGATGCACGTGAGGCTGGCCGGCGACGCGGAGCTTTTCTCTCTCCAGCACTTCCTTGTAGGCATCCTGAACCAGCTGCTCGATCGCCTCCTGGCGGATGGCGTCCGCGAAGCGCTTGCGGACCATGGCCGGCGGGGCTTTGCCGGGGCGAAATCCGGGAAGGCGGACCTGCGTAGCGTAGCGGCGCGCCGCACGATCTTCGGCCCGGCTCACCTCCTCCACAGCCACTGACACCTCGAGCAGTCGCTCGCTCCCTTCGTTCTTCTTCGGGGTGATCGCGATGTTCATGCGGGAAAGATAACAGGTGCGCCAAGTCAAAGGGCGCGCGCGCCGAGAGCGCCCTTGCCCCCTTGCTCGTGCCCTTTGCCATGCGGCGATCTCCCTTTACCCCACGATGCTTCATCACGGGCAATGTTGCCGCCTAGGTTGCGCCCACGAAGCCATTCCGACTCTTCAGGAGAACATCCTATGCGATACCCGATCTTCATCGTCGCCGCTCTCGTCACGACCTCGGCCGCGTGCAGCGGTTCGGGCACACAGTCGTCCATCACCGCGCCTGGGCAGACTTCTGCCAGCGTCCAGGCGACCCCTCAGCTGGCGTTCACACCCGCCGAGGCCGAGATCCAGGTAGGAGGAACCGTGGCGTGGACGTTTGGAAGCGTCGCGCACAATGTCACCTTCCAGCAGGGCAGCGACGATGCGGCCACCTATTACGGCGGTCAGACGAGCACCTCCGTCGGCGCGCCCGACAACATTCCGAATACGCAGTCCGCGACCGTCGGCCGCACGTTCACCCGCGCTGGCTCCTACCACTATCGCTGTACCATTCATCCGAGCATGACCGGAGAGGTGCGGGTCAAATAATCCTGCGAGCTCCAGAGGGGCTCGTGGGACATCGACGACGGTGTATCTTTTCCCTGGGGCCCCCCTCACCTGGAGTCGACACAGGTCCGTGATGCCGCCCAGCGATCTTGTGGTCTCCCCGAGCAGCGTGCGGCCGATGGAGTCCGATCCGACGCGGCGCACCCTCGAGGTGGAGCGGGAGCACGCGGAGCGGTTGCTCAATGCCGTCCGGGCAGGAGTGCTGCTCCTGCTCGCCGCCGCGGCGATGTTCTACGCGGTCCACCTGCCCGCCGCCCTCAACCGCGTGAACGTCGTCGTTCTTCTTCCGGCCGGACTCTGGACGTGCGGGCAATACCTGTTCTTCTACCGTCGCGGCCCTCTCCCCCCGTGGCTCGGGATCGTGAACCCGCTGGTGGACATCACGACGGTCACCGCGATCATCGGGGGCTACGGGCTCGCTCACTCGGCCGGGTTGGCGCTCCGCACTCCCATCGTGCTCGCCTACGCCGTCATCCTCGCAGCGCGACCCATCACCTCCTCCACCCGTCGCGCCGCCGCGGTGGCAGTGATGGTCGTGGCGCAGTACGGCGGTCTGGTGCTGCTCTTCCTCGTCACCGGACGAATCACGGCGATCGGTAATCCGATCAGCGCCTACACCGGCGGCGGAGTGTCGCCCCTCGACGAAGGGGCAAAGCTGTTGCTGTTGGCGATGATCGGCGCGATCGCGACGTATGCGACTGACTGGCATGAGCGGGTGGCGCGAAGCTCGTACAAGGAAGCGAGCGAGCGCGAAGAGCTGAAGGCAGCGCTGGGGAAGGCTCAGCTCGATAGCCTCAAGCTCCAGCTTCAGCCGCATTTCCTCTTCAACACGCTGAACAGCATCGCCGCCCTGATCGCGACCGATGGTCCGGCGGCGGAGAGGATGGTGACCGGTCTCAGCGCGCTGCTGAGATTGTCGCTGCACACCGGCAAGGCGCAGGAAGTCGCGCTCCGGCAGGAGCTCGACACGCTCGAGCACTACGTGCAGATCCAGCAGATTCGCTTCTCCGACCGGCTGACGGTCACGATGACCATCGATGAGAACACGCTGGATGCGTACGTCCCCAACCTCATCCTCCAACCGGTGGTGGAAAACGCGATTCGCCACGGCATCGCCCCCCGCGCGACCGGCGGAAGCGTGGAGATTGGCGCCCGCCGGGCGGACGGGACGCTGACGCTCTGGATCTCCGATGACGGCGTCGGTCTGCTGGGTGACGCCAGCGCAGCGGCCGGGCGTAACGGGGCTGGCGTCAAGACTCGGGGCAGCGGAGTGGGATTGCAGAACACCCGCGCGCGACTCTCTCACCTCTATGGTGAGAGACAGGCGTGCGATCTGAGCAAGCGGCCCGGTGGCGGATGCACGGTGACGATCGCGCTCCCCTATCACACCCGACCGCTTGTCGAATCGTCGCGGCGCGCCGAGGAGTCCGTCCATGTCTGAGGCGCCGGTGAGCGCCCTCATCGTCGATGACGAGCCCCTGGCCAGGGCGCGCCTCCGGAAGCTCATCGATGATGCACCGTCGATCGCCGTGGTTGGTGAGTGCCGAAACGGAGCGGAGGCGGTGACCGCCATCCGCGAGCAGTCTCCGGACATCGTGTTCCTCGATATCCAGATGCCGGAGATGGATGGGTTCGGCGTGGTCGAGGAGATCGGAGTGGAGCGGATGCCGGTCGTCGTGTTCGTGACGGCGTACGACGAACATGCCCTACGGGCGTTCGAGGCCCACGCGCTCGATTACGTCCTCAAGCCGGTGTCGCGCGAGCGCTTCCAGACGGCAGCGGCGCGAGCGATTGCGCGGTGCCGCCGCGCCTCGCCGGAGGCTCAGCGGCCGATCGAAGAGTCGCGATCTCACCTCTCCGGCGCCCTGGAGGAGTGGAACGCCCGGATGTGGGGCGACGAGCGGTTGGCAGTGAAGGTCGAGGGAAAGCTGATCTTTCTCCGCACGCGCGAGCTCGACTGGATAGATGCCACCGACAACCACGTCCGGATCCACGTCGGGGGGAAGGTCCACACCGTGCGCGCGACGCTGTCGAGCTTCGAAGAACGGCTTCCCCAGACGCATTTCCTGCGCATCCACCGCTCCACGATCCTGAACATGGATCGCATCCGGGAGATGCAACCCTGGTTTCAGGGGGACTACGTCTTTGTTCTGACGGATGGGACGCGTCTGACCTCCGGTCGCAGCTACCGGCAGAAGGTGCATCGTTTCATCGAGCGCTCCTCCTAACCGGGCTCGCCCCATGCGCACGGCTCTCATCCTGCTTCTCGGCGCCATCCTCTCGGCCGCGCCTCGTCCCGACAGCAAACGGCTTGCTGCCGGCAGCGGTCGGACACTGGCTCCGCCCGACTCGGTCGGCGACACGGAAGTCGGCATGCGCAATGTTCATTTCTTCGTGGCCCCCGACGTCGTGCTCCGGATCCGTCGGCTTCGCGGACAGATGGTGAGCAAGAAGCCCGGTCCGATCCTGTTCGATGATCCGACATCGTTCACGATCCGCATCGCGTCGGCCGAGGTGGGTCTCACGACGACCGATCTGTCGTCGCTGCTCAATAAACACATCTTCGCGTATCCCGGAGCCCCTCTCAAGCACCTTGTCGTCCGCGCCAGTGGCACGCAGCTGGTGCAGAAGGGCGTTCTGCACAAGGGCGTGGACATCCCGTTCGAGATAACCACCACGCCCGACGTCACCGCGGAAGGCCTCATACGGCTGCACCCGTCGCGCATCAAGATCTTTGGCGTAGACGGCTCGGCCCTGATGCGGGCGCTGCATCTCTCCCTCGAGAAGATGCTGGATCTCAGCAAGGCTCACGGCGTGACTGTCCACGGCAACGACCTGTTCCTCGCACCCGATAGCATCCTTCCTCCTCCGTCCATCGCGGGCCACGTGACCGCCGTCAGGGTGGACGGTGAGGAGGTCGTTCAAACTTTCGGCACCGCCGCCGACGGTGCGCGTGCCGGACCGCTGGTTCCTCCTGATACGACGGCGCCAAACTACATGTTCTTTCGTGGCGGAACGTTGCGCTTCGGGAGGTTGCTGATGCTGGACGCCGAGATGCAGATCGTGGATCTCGATCCGAGTGATCCTTTCGAGTTCGACATCTCCCATTACAACAAGCAGCTCATCGCGGGGTACTCGCGGACCCTGCCGGATCTGGGGCTCGAAGTCTTCATGCGTGACATCGACAAGGTCGGTCGCCCGCAGGGGACGGACGCCGCGCCCCCGGTACGGCCGCTGCTTCCCGGGCCGTCAAAGCCCCCGGCCCGATAACCTCCCCCCTCTTCTGACAATGCATCTCAAGCCGATCCGGCCAGACAGTGACGTCTCGTTGCGAGACAAGGACGCCAGGTCGCCCAA
>JBBSGP010000078.1:0-9695 GCA_038253885.1 Gemmatimonadales bacterium
GCTCGGCCGGGAGCGAGATACGAAACGTGGCACCGGCGCCGGGCGCACTGTGGACGGTAAGCATGCCGCCGTGGGTCTGCACGATGCCGTAGCTCACGCTGAGGCCGAGGCCGGTTCCCTGGCCCTCGGGCTTGGTGGTGAAGAACGGCTCGAAGATGCGATGCTGAACGCTGGGCGACATTCCGGGACCGGAGTCGGCCACCTCGATCACGACGCGGTCGAACTCGTTCCGTGTCGAGAGGGACAGAACACGTGTGTTCGCGCCGGCCAGAGCGTGCTCCGCATTGACAACGAGGTTCAGCAACACCTGCTGTAGCTGGCGGTCGTCGCCCTGCACGCGGTGGAGTGTGGGATCGAAGCGGGTCTCCACGCTGATGCCGACCGAACGGAGGGAGTACGCGCGGAGGCGCAGCGTCTGATCGATCAGATCGCTGATATCGATCGACACGATCCGCGGACCTGTTTTCCGAGCGAACGTCAACAGATCGCGGATGACGGCGGCCGCCCGATCGGCCTCGCGGCGGATGAGCCCGACGGCTTCACGCTGGTCGGTGGAGAGTTCATCCTCCTGGAGGATCTGCGACATCGCCGAGATGCCGGCCAGCGGGTTGTTCACCTCGTGCGCGACGCCGGCCACCAGCTCCCCGAGCGCCGCCAGCCGCTCGGTCTGACGATGCTGCTCGGCGAGGCGGCGCTCGTCGGTGAGGTTGCGAACTGTCGCGACGGTGCCCACGAGCTCGGCGCCCTGGCGGATCGGGCTCAGAATCACCCAGGCCGGGAACTCGCTGCCGTCCCGGCGACGCTGGAGCTGCTCGCCGGGCCGCAGGATATGCTCGAGCGGCTCGTCATGGACAGTGCCACTCGGAGACGACGAGGCCTCGATCGCCAGCCGGCGGGCGGGCAGGCCGATCAGCTCGGCCAACGAGTACTGGTACTCGCGCAGCGCCGCGCCGTTCGCGTAGTGGATTGTCGCATTGGGAGCGAAGACGAACACCGGCTGCTCGAGCGTTTCGAGGGCACTGGCGAGCTCCCGCTGCCGCCCGTGCTGCCGTCGCTCTTCCTCACGGAGGAGGAGGGTGTCCAGAGCCAGAGCAACAGGGGCGGCGAGGCGGCGGAGCGTCGCGATGTCGCGAACGCCGCTGCGGGCCGACACGTCCGGGACGATCTGGAGCGCCCCGATGACGCGATCGCCGGACGTGAGCGGAACCACGACCTCGGGATTGCAGGACGCGCCCGATACAGGCTCGCTGCGAATCTCGACGATCGTGTCGCGCTCCGGCGAGTCGTAGGACGGCGGACTGACCGCGCGCAGACTCCCTGGCGTGAAGCGCGGGCGCGTTCCGATCAGGTGCGAGGAGCAGCCATGGGCGGCGGCGATCCGGAGCGCCGTGCCATCGGCGTGCATCACGATCAGTGCCGTTCCGGCTGCCTGGACCACGCCCTCGACCACATCGAGCAGCTCAGAGGCCACCTCATCGACGGTCGCGGCACGCAACGCCAGCCGGGCGATCGCGGCCGCCGCCTCCGCCTGCTCGCGCTCGCGCCGCTCCGCCGCGAAGGCGTGAGCGCGAGAGATGGCGGTGCCTGCTTGCCGGGCGATCATCATGACAAGGTCGAGGTCGTCCCAGTCGTAGGCGTCGTGCCGGTAGGATTGTGCCTGCATCACTCCGAGCACTTTGTCGCCGTGGACGATGGGCGCGCTCATCACCACCGCGATCGCTCGCGGATGGTCGGCGTGGTGCATCTGGCCGGTCCAGCCCATCCGGGAGCGCGCGGTGATGTTGGGCTCGCCGGTGCGAAAGGCCTGGCTGGTCATCCCGTTCGCCAGCGGAAAGCGAGGCAGCTCGGCCACTGGCACCGGTAGCGTGTCGTTGATGACGTATTCTGGAACGAACTCGGCCTCCTGGTCATCGTAGCTGAGCAGCGCGAAGCAGGGGGAGTCGACGACGGACGCTACCGCCTTGTAGATCTCGGCGTAGACCTCGAGCGGCGACATGGCCGCAGATATCGCCTGCTGAACTTGCGCCACCGCACGGAGACGACCGGCGCGGCGCTCCAGGTCCGCGAACAGCGACGCGTTCCGCATCGCCACCGCGACGTGGGTCGCGAAGTCGATCAGGAGGCTCTGTTGCTCCGGCTCGAACAGCTGGGTGGTCAGGTAACGCAACGACAGCAGGCCGCGCGGGCCTCCTTCGCTGATCAGTGGGAGGAGGGCGATCGACACGACTCCCTCGTCGTGGAGCAGCTGCATCGGCTGCTCATCGCCGAACTGTCGGATGTCGCCGCGAAAAACCGCCATGCCGGTACGCACCGCCTCGCCCCACGCCGTGTCCCAGAACGTCTCTACCATGAGTGGGGTGATCGGTGTCCCGGCTCCCATGGAGAAGGGAAGATCGACCGCGCGCGTCACTGGGTCAGCGAGATAGACGCCGACTCCGTCGGCGCGGAGAGATGTGCGAGCCATCCGCCCGATATCGGCGTAGGTGGCTTCTGGCGTGACGTTCATCGCCAGGCTGCGCGCCGACGTCGCGAGGATGCTGGCATGCCGCATCGTGCGCAGCGAGGCGCGGTAGAGGCGCGCATTCTCGATCGCGATCGAGGCGTGGCTCGCGAGCGCTCCGAGAAGTGCCTCGTCCTGCGCGTTGAAGTCGCCGGAGTCCTTTCCGAACACCACGATTGCCCCGATCGCGCCGCCGGCCGCGACGAGAGGGACGGCGAGGGCGTTCGGGCGCTCCGCCGTCACCTGCTGAGCTCCCAGTGGCCACCGGTTGCGCTGGGCATGGAGATCGGAGATCCGCACCGGACGCATGGTCCGCATGCACTCGGAGGCGAAAGCGGACTGGAGCGGGACACGCCGCCCCACGGCACCTTCGGTCAGGCCGGAGCCCGCGACGACGACGAATTCGCTGCCCTCGATCATGCCGAGTCCCGCACCGCGAGCGCCGAGCAGCTCGGCGGCGTGGCGAGCGATGAGCGAAAAAACCTGATCCGTCTCGAGCGAGCGATTGATCTCCTGGACAATGTCCTCAAGCGCCTTGGCCTCCCGCGCGCTCCGCTCCGCACGGTGCAACAGCTGGGCGTTGCGAACGGCGACCGCTCCGTGATCGGCGAGACGCTGGAGCAAGCTGCCCTCGGCGGGGGTGAACTCCCCCCGCGCGCTGTTGATCGCCAGGAGCACACCGACGGCGCCGTCCTTGACGATCATCGGGGCGGTCGCGAGCTGGCGGACACCGAACTCCTCGATCAATTGCGGATCGCCGCGATTGTCCGCCGACACGTTGTTGGAGATCACGGCAAGGCGGGTCTCGATCGCGACGCGGGCCAGGGAGCCCGTCGTGGCGCGCGTGGTCCCGGAGAGGGGGGCCATGGTTCCCCACGCGGCGTGGAATCGAAAGACCTCGTCCTCGATCAGTTGGGCGACGCAGGCTCCCTCGGCAGAGAGGAGGGAAGCGGTGCGCTCGGTGAGGAGGAGCAGCGCCTGTGGCAAGTCCCGGGTCGCGCCCGCGAGCGCGCGAGCGATCTCGGCGACCGCCTCGCTCTCCTCGCGGCGCGCGACGGCGTCCTCGAGCAGCGAATCGCGGGAGGGTGCGGTCGCCGAGGGGGGGGGGAGGGAGGGAGCGTCATGGATCGCGACATTCGGTCCCACGTCGCCCGCAGCCCGTCGCCGACTAGTCGGCATGGGAAGCGTGGGGGTGTCTGGGAGTGCCGCGAGAGAGCATGACCGGCCACGCAGGAGCGAGAGGAAAAGGCGGTGGCATCGTCTGGGCGCCTCAGTGCAAAGACGCGCTATCTGGCGGCACTGTCACGCATCAATCCGCCACGAATTCCACTCGCACCGGACCGGGGATGATGCCGTTGGCGATGCCGCGCTCGAGCAGAGTGCGCACGGCCAGTCTCCCGCGCTCGCCGTAATCGAGAGTCCAGTCGTTGACGTACATGCCCACGAAGGTATCGGCCTTGCTCCGGTCGAGACCGCGGGCGAACCGGATTGCGTGGTCCAGCGCGTCGACACGATGGTCGAGTGCAAACGCGATGCTGGCGCGTAAATGGCGTGACACAGTCTTGATAAGTCCATCGCCAATGTCCTTTCGGATGACGTTGCCTCCGAGCGGCAGGGGCAGCCCCGTCTCCTCGAACCACCACTCGCCCATGTCAGCGACCAGGTGGAGACCCCCCTCGCCGAAAGTCAGCTGCCCTTCGTGGATCAGCAGACCCATGTCCGCCTCGCCTCGCTGGACCGAGGCCTCGATCTGGTCAAACGGTGTGGCCACGGCCTCGAAATCCGGCTCATAGAGCCGGAGCGCGAGATAAGCGGTGGTGAGCGGGCCGGGAATCGCGATACGCTTTCCGCGCACGTCCACCCGCGACAGAGGCTCCCGAGCGACCAGCCGCGGACCGTAGCGGTCTCCCATCGAGGAGCCGTGCGGAAGCAGAGCGTACCGCTCCGTGAGATACGCGTAGGCGTGGATCGAGACGGCCGAAACCTCCAGCTCGGCGCGCATCGCGCGCTGGTTCAGCGTCTCGATGTCCTGCAGCTCGTGCACGTAGCGGATGGGGCCGGTATCGATCTTTCCCTCCGCCAGCGCGTAGAACATGAAAGCGTCGTCGGAGTCGGGACTGTGGGCGACGTGGATGGTGCGCGTGGCAGAGGTCATTCGATGGGGAGAGAGGACGTCAGCGTGCGTCACGGCGGCGGAGCTGGGCGAGGGTGCTGTCGATGTCGGCCTGGTGCCTCTGGTACTCCGGAAATGCCCGCGCGCGCTCGGCTGGCGCGTCGGTGCGGAAGCGCGCCTCGAAGCCTCGCGCCCGGTTCTCGTCTCCGCTCGCCCGTGCCGCCGTGGCGGCGAGGATGAGGCCGAGCAGGTGATGAGAGTTCTGCTTGAGGATCGAATCCGCCTCGGCGGAGCCCAGCTGGGGAACGCCGCCGACGACCGCGATGCGGCCGAGGTCGTAGCGGATGTCGGCATCGCGCTCCGGGATCTCCTGATAGACCGCCATCGCCATCTGCGAGAAGAACCGCGCGCTGTCGGTCTTTCCCTCGCCCTCGAGACGCATGATGCGGTCGAACAGCCTGTCAGCCTGCTCGCGCGGTGTCATGGACGAGATGTCCCGCGGCCGGACGCCGGCGGTGGGTGGTGAAACGCCTCGATCATCGAGCCCGGCTTGAGGGAGCGCGTTCTGTGGGGCGTCCACCACCTGACTGGAGCGACCTCCGATGCGCTGTCCGGCCACGAGCGCGATCAGCGCGGCCAGGGCAATGGCGGCAACGGCCCAGGGAAGGACACCGGCCAGACCGCGGTCGGGTGGCGGCCCATCTCCCCGCCAGCCTCCCGACAGAGAGACGGCAGCTCCCCCCACCGCGGCGCTCCCACAGCGGTGGCAGAATTTTGCGCCCGGTGTGAGCGCGCTCCCGCACATCGCGCAGACAGCGCCCTCGAGCGGGACGCCGCAGCTCGAGCAGAATCGTCCGGTCGCAGGCGACGAGCATCCCGGACAGAGCGCCGGCGCGCCCGGCGCAGCGAGGGGGGGAAGCAATGGGGATGCCGAGCTCGGGGGCGGCGGCGATGTCATAGCGGGGAATCTACATTCGATCGGAACGCATCGCAGTGCGCTCTTCACCGTTGACAGTGTCGTTCAGAACCGTCTAGGTTCGGAGCCGCCGTAGGACGTCGCGTGCGCCGGACCATGCCGCCTCATCGAGGGATTCGTGGGCTCAAAAGACCGTGCGCTCTTGCCCGACCTCAAAGGGGCATCCCGGAGCGACATCCTCGATCTCGCCAAGCGGCACGACGTCCGCTTTCTGCGTCTCCAGTTCACCGATATCCTCGGCATCAACAAGAACGTCGAGGTGCCGCGGTCGCAGTTCCAGAAGGCGCTGGACGGCGACATCATGTTCGACGGCTCGTCGATCGAGGGGTTCGTGCGCATCGAGGAATCGGACATGCTCCTCGCTCCCGACCTCTCGACCTTCCAGATCTATCCATGGGGAGAGCCGGACAGCCGGGTGGCCCGTCTCATCTGCGACATCAACACGCCCGACGGCGAACCCTTTCCCGGCGATCCCCGGGGAGTGCTCAAGCGGCAGATCGCCCGCGCCGCCGCGCTCGGCTTCTCGATGAACGCCGGCATGGAAGCCGAGTTCTTCATGTTCAAGCCAGAGGCGGACGGGGGCGCGAGCACCGTCACCCACGACGTCGGGGCCTACTTCGATCTCGCCCCGGTTGACCTGGGTGAGGACGCACGCCGAGCGATCGTCGACGTCCTCGAGCAGATGGGCTATGAGGTGGAGGCGGCGCACCACGAGGTGGCGCACGGGCAGCACGAGATCGATTTCCGATATGCCGGTGCGCTGGCGACGGCCGACAACATCGCCACCTTCCGCTTCGTGGTGAAGTACGTCTCGCAGCGCTTCGGGCTGTTCGCGTCGTTCATGCCCAAGCCGATCTACGGGCAGAACGGGAGCGGGATGCACACGCACCAGTCGCTCTTCCGGGGAAGCGAGAACGCGTTCTGGGACAAGACGGCGCAATGGGAGCTGAGCGATGTGGCGCTGCATTACATCGGCGGCCTCCTGCGGCATGCGCGCGGCTACTGCGCGATCACGAACCCGCTGGTCAACTCGTACAAGCGTCTGGTGCCGGGCTACGAGGCGCCGGTGAACGTCGCGTGGTCGATGCGGAACCGCTCGCCGATGATCCGCATCCCGGATCGCCGCGGGCTGGGTACGCGGGTGGAGCTGCGCATCCCGGACCCGGCGGCGAACCCGTATCTGGCGTTGGCTGTCATGTTGGCCGCCGGGCTCGACGGCATCGAGACGAAGGCCGATTCGCGGGAGCCGGTGAACACGAACATCTGGGAGATGTCGCACCGGGAAAAGCGCCGCCTGCGGATCGACGACCTTCCGCACGATCTCGAGGAAGCGTGCGACGAGCTCGAGAAGGACGACGTGATCACGGCGGCGCTGGGCGAGCACATCACCACCAACTTCATCGCGGCCAAGCGGCAGGAGTGGCGCGAATACATCACGCAGGTCTCGGCGTGGGAGCTGGAGAACTACCTGGCGAAGTACTGAGCTCGCGGCGCTTACTCGATCTTGAATACCTCGCGATGGCCGGTCTGGACCAGGTCCATGTATCCCGCGAGCGCCGTGCGGAGCGCCTCGTCGGGCGCGCGGGCTTCGAGCGCATTGAAGAAAGCGGTCATGTCCTCGACCTCGACCTCATGAACCACTGTCCAGAAGCCCGCGACCGCATCGGTCAGGACACGGATATTGCCGACGCCGAGCTTCTTGAAGTGCGGCGCGGCGGCCTGGAACTTCTTGACCAGCTCCTTCGCCTTGCCGGGGTGGGTGCGAAAGACGTTGCGAATGACGAACATGGAGTGGCTCCTTCCGGGATAGGTATTTCACTTCACGTTTCGCAGCATATGACGCCGAGCGATGGCCTGCAAGTGAGGCAAACACCCGTGCGCGGCACGCGCCGCCGATGCCCCAGCTGCAGGAGCGGTGTCGGTGTCGATCGGACCGACTAGACGAGCGGCTTCTCCGGGATCAACACGTCGATAAGTGCGGCCAACGCCGCGCCGAAGACCACGTGCGCCGCGATCAGCGACGGCTGCCGGCCCGGCCGGTCGTCTGGCGGCGCCGGCATGATCCCCGCCGCCGGGATCCACCCCGCGTAGCTTGCCGCGTAGACGGCAAGGCCGTAGCCGATGCCGCTCGCGATCGGCGGTCCATCCGATGGGCTCCGGACAGACAACAGTCCGAACAACGCCCCCGCGGCAGCGCCAAACGCGAAGTGTGCAGCGGCCGCGGCGGTTTTCTTTACTGGCTCGCTCGGCTGCGCGCCCGCGACGGCGAAACCTTTTTCGGCGACGAGCTCCGGCGGCTGCTTCCCCATGAGCCCCGCCTTCTCGGCGGCGAGCATCACGGCACTCATCGGGATCGTCGCGACCGCGCCAGCCGCGGCGCCGCCCAACGCGGCTCGCAGGTGCTCTCTCATGCCCGCCTCGAGGCTCAGGGATCGTACGGGCACGCATGCCCGAATCCACTGGCCATCGAAAGCAAGAGCTATTCCTGCGGTGGCCGAAGTGACGTGAGCACCGCAAGCGTGACGGTCGTGAAGTCGCTCTCCCACGCCAGGCCGGGGCGCTCGGAGCGACGCAGGTCGGTGGCGGCGAGCAGCCAGAGCCCGGGTGTCGGCAGCGCAACGCGAGCCCGGCCCGCCGTATCCGTGGTCACGAACTTCGCCGTCGTCGCGCCAGCGGATCGCGCGCTGACAGCGAAGCCGCTGAGTGGCCGGCCACCTCGCAGCACGCGAAAGGCCAGAGTATCCCCGGCGCGCAGCGCTGTCGGGTCGTGCTCCGGTACGATCTCGAGCGCGAGTCCGAGCGGCGTCGCCCAACTCGAGTCGACACTCGGCGCTCCCACGCGCACGAACGTCATCGCGTGTTTCGAGTACGACTCGCGCCACTGCTTGGGGGCGGCGACGCTGTCCCAGGCAGCGCGCAGCGCGGGTGCGGCGTTGATCTCGTCCAGGTACTCGCTGACCTGCGCCGGGGTGAGGGCGAGCGTCTTCGGCGCGAGCTCCACGGCGAGGGTCGCGATGCCGGCGCGGGCCGGCTTCCAGATGTAGCGCAGCGCCATGGGCGCGCGTCTCGGCGCGGCCAGCCTACGCAACGATCCACCAAGCCGCACGTCCGCGCGCACGACCCGGCTCGGCACAATCGCGAAGTCGTCGGCCGGGAAGGCCATCCCGCTCGTGAGATTGAGCGTAATCGCGCGCCCGACGGGCACTCGCAGCGACGATGGCAAGAGCCAGGTGTCGTGCGCGAGCGCGGTCGTGGCCAACAGAGCGCCGAGGAGCGCCGCGCTCACGGCGAGCACGATGGCGCGGCGACTCGTGTCCCACGAGGACGGCTTCATGCGACGGGCCCGGGCGGAAAGATCACACCGGGAAGAGCATCTCCCGGTACTTGGGCAGCGGCCAGTACTCGTCTCCGACGATAAGCTCCAGCGCATCGCAGCTCTCCCGCGCCTCTGCCATGCGCGCCGACGCATCGCCGGTGAGCAGCTTCGCCTGAGCTTCCGGCTCGTCGTGCATCCCTTCGGCCTTCTCGATCACCTTGGCGAGAGCGTCGCGACGCTGCTGCGCTGTCTGGATCAGCGCTCCGAGCCGGTTCGCGGCGTCGATCTGTGGGATCGCCGTGATTCCAGCCGTCTTCGCCTGAGCCGCCGCGCCCGCCAGCACCGAGGCGTACGCGAAGCTCGCCGGCAGCACCATCGTGTCGATGATCTGCTGTTGCGTGTGCAGCTCGATCAGCATGTCCTTGACGTAGCGCTCCAGCCGGACGTGATAGCGCGAGTCGAGCTCGGCCTCGTTGAGGATCCCGAGACCGGTGAGGAGCTTGCGCGATTGCGCGGTGATGAGCTGCTCCAGCGCCTCCGGGGAGCGACGCAGGTTCAGAAGGCCGCGCTTCTTGGCCTCCTTCACCCACTCCTCGGAGTAGTTGTTCCCCTCGAACCGCACCGGGGTCGACACGCGAAAGGCCTCCCGCACGACCTGGAGCGCGGCCTCATCCACCGACTTCGTGCTCTTGAGCGCCTTCTTCAGCGACGCCGTGATCTCCTGGAGCGCTTCGGCAACGGTGGCGTTGAGCAGCATCACCGGGAACGCGATCGACGCGGACGACCCGAC
>JBBSGP010000079.1:0-9688 GCA_038253885.1 Gemmatimonadales bacterium
CAGATCTGGTAGCCGCCTTCAGGGCCTGTGGGGCGTCGCGAGCGGCTTTCAGCTCGCCGCGACGGTGCCCGGCCGATGCTGCTCCTGGTAGGCCATGGCCTGGAGACGGGCCACGCGCAGGGCCATCGGCGGATGCGTGCCAAGGACGTCGGCGAGCCATCCCTCGCCGCTCCGCAGCCGCGATCCGCCGGTAGGATCCGCGATGCAGAGGTGCGCCGTGCCGCTCTTGATCGACCGTGTCGGCTCGGCGGCCCCGTCGATCTTCTGGAGCGCGGTGGCAAGCGCCATCGGATTGCGCGTGTACTGCGCGCTCATGGCGTCGGCGAGAAACTCGCGGCGTCGGCTCACTCCCAGCGCGAGCAGCCGGGTCACGATCGGCGCCAGCAGCCAGCTGAGGATCCAGAAGACGAAAAGGATGGCGACGACAGCTCCGGGGCCATCCTTGCCGTCTCGACGGCCGCGGCTCGAGCTGCCGCCGCCCAGCCGCACGCCGCTCCCCATCATCCGGCTCGCCCCGTCATGGAGCAGAGCCACCGCGCCTACCAGTGCCGCCAACAGGGTCATGAGTCTCACATCGAGATTCTTGACGTGCCCGAGCTCGTGGGCGACAACTGCCTGGAGCTCATCGCGCGAGCAGATCGTCAACAGGCCGGCCGTCACCGCCAGATTGGCGCTGCGCTCGTCGTGTCCGGTCGCGAACGCGTTGGGGTCGGGGTCGTCCACGACCCAGATCCGTGGACGGGGGAGCGCAGCGGCGATCGCCATCTCCTCGACGACGTTCACGAGCTGCTTTTCGTCAGGGGTCGCGGGCTGGACGATCTCCCGGGCCGCCGTGGCCCAGAGGATCTTCTGCGGTCCGGACCGCCACGCCGAGACCGCCAGCAGTGCGCCGAGGGTGGTGAGGAGGAAGCCGATCCAGGGGAAGACGTGATGGTAGGCGCCCGGCGGGTCGCCCACTGTGTAGAGGTAGTAGATCCAGTCGCCGCCGAAACCCAGCCATGCGAAGAAGAGCACGAAGCCGATCACCAGCCACCGCGAGCGGCGCCGGTTGGCCTCCTGCTGGGAGAAGAGGTCGAGAGCGTCGCTCATGCGGGGAGCACGCGCGAGCGGGAGGGCAGCTCAGCTCGGTCGGCTACCGAGCGACAGGTCCACCTTCACGTTGTCCCGCTCCGCGGCATCGGTGAGCTCCCAGAGCTCCGCCGGCTGGGCGCGGGCAATGCCCGCCAACAACATCGTGGGAAACTGAGCTTGCTTCGTGTTGTACTGGGTCGCCGTGTCGTTGTACATCTGGCGCGCGAAAGCGATCCGATTCTCGGTGGACGTCAGCTCCTCCTGCAGCTGGGCCACATTCCCCGTCGCCTTGAGCTGCGGATACGCCTCGACGACGGCAAAGAGGCGGCCCAGAGCGGACGTGAGCTGCGTTTCGGCCTGGGCCGTCGCGGCGACATTCGCCGGGACACCACTGGAGGTGACGCCCTGTGACGCCACGGAGATCGCCTGATTGCGCGCCTTGACGACCGCCTCGAGCGTCCCGCGCTCGAAGTTCATCGCGCCCTTCACCGTCTCGATCAGATTCGGGATCAGGTCATGGCGACGCTTGAGCTGGACATCGATCTGCTTCCAGGCATTGAGCACCTGGTTCTTGAGACCGACCAGACCGTTATACGCGGAGATCAGCCAGAGGAAGATGACCGCGAGCAGGACCAGCAGAATGAGGAAGGCCATGGCTTCAGATGACTCGAGGGGTAGTGGCGGTCAGCCTTCTGCCTCGGAGCCCTTTCGCTTGTTCTTCCCGCCGACGAACCAGGTGACGGGGATGAGAAAGAGCGGCGTCAGGAAGAGGCCGAGCAGGGAATTGATCCAGATGAGCGCGATGTAGAAGGCCGTGAGTCCGGCCCCGGCCCAGATGACTCCCAATGGTCCATGCGTTTCCACGTCGTCCCCACGGTAAGGCGGTTCGATCCCAAGGCAAGGCGGTGCGATATAGATTGCACCCGACACGGCAATTCCGTCAATGTGAGCCCCGCTGCGATGCGTCCTCTCCGCACCTTCCGCCCCGCGAGTGCGCGCTCGGTGCCCGACTCGGCGCATCTCACCGAGGTGGTGGAGAAGTGCGTTGCCGACGCGCTCGCGAGTGCATCAGCCGTCGTGTTGGCGGTTTCCGGGGGCCGTGACTCGATGGTGATGCTCGAGGCGGCGGCGCGTGTGGCCCCCCGCTCCGTTTCTGCCGTGGCGACGTTCGATCACGGAACGGGTCGTTGGGCGAAGAACGCGACAGCGCTCGTGGCGGAGCGCGCGCGCGAGCTCGGGCTGGAAGTGGTGCGGGAGCGCGTCCAGCTGCCGGGCAGGAGCGAGGCCGAATGGCGGCGCTTCCGATTGGACTTCTTCGACCGAGTCGCGCGGGCCCGGCATGCGGTCGTCGTCACGGCCCACACCCTCGACGACCAGATCGAAACGATTCTGATGCGGATCCTTCGCGGCTCGGGCGCTCGGGGATTGGCGGCCCTCGAGGCGCCAGGCGGGACGCTCCGGCCGTTCCTCGGAATTTCTCGAGAACTGGTAGCGCGCTACGCTGCCGCCCGCGCGGTGGCCTGGTTGGACGACCCGTCCAACTGGTCGCGGCGCTATCTGCGCAATCGCGTTCGGCATGATCTTCTTCCCGCTCTGACACGGGCGCGGCCGGCTCTTCCGGAGGAGCTGCTGATCGTCGGTCAGCGAGCCGCGTCGCTCCGTGACGAGGTGGAGCGAGTGCTCGATACGCTACCCGGAATGGCGACGGGATCGCGTGGCGTGACCGTTGCCCGGTCGTCTTTCGAAGGGTATGATCCGAGATCACTGGCACTGCTCTGGCCGGCCATAGCGGGTCGCGGCGGGATCGCACTCGACCGTCGCGGAACCGAGCGTCTGTGCCAGTTTACAATGAATGGGTCGAGCGGCCGCCGCATCCAGCTGTCGGGTGGCCTCGAGGCGCTGATTCACCGGGGCAGCCTGATCGTCCGTCCGAGCCCGGAAGCCGCGACAGGAGTGACGGCGGCACGTCCGCTTGCGGACGGTGTTCGGTTGGGGCGTTGGGTGTTTCGTCGCTCGTCAGGCCGAGCGCACGGGGAAGGGGGGTGGACGGCTGCTCTCCCGCTTGACGTGGCGTTGACGGTGAGGACGTGGCAGCCGGGCGACAGGATGGTGCCGGCCGGATCGGCGACGCCGCGGCGTGTGAAGGGATTACTGCGCGACGCTGGTGTCGATGGGCCCAGCCGGCACGGATGGCCGGTGGTTCTGGCGGGGTCCGAGATCGTGTGGGTTCCTGGAGTGCGCCGCGCCCTCGCGGCAACCGAGCAAGCCGGTCGACCATCAGCGCCGTACATCAGTGAGCGTCTCGACAGCTGATCCCCGCCTCGACGGCCGCGCCGTCCGCCGTATCGTTTACGATGCGGACACGATAGCGCGTCGCGTGCAGGAGCTCGGCAGTGAGATCAGTGCGCGCTACCCCGATGGTGACCTGCTGGTGCTGGGCTTGCTCAAGGGAAGCTTCATTTTTCTGGGGGATCTGGTGCGTCAGATCACCCGTCCGATCCAGGTAGATTTCCTGGTGGCGGCGAGTTACGGCAGTGAGACCACGTCGAGCGGCAATGTGAAGCTTGTCTACGATCCGGAAACAACTCTCGAGGGTAAACACATTCTTCTGGTAGAGGACATCGTGGATTCGGGGCGGACGTTGAGCCGGCTGATGGACCTGTTGTCTCTTCGCCAGCCCGGATCGCTGGGTATCTGTGCCCTGCTACACAAGCACATCGCGGAGCACCTACGATACCCGGTGGACCTGATCGGCTTCGACGCCCCTCACGAGTTCCTGGTGGGATATGGCCTGGATCACGCCGAGAACTTCCGGCATTTGCCCTACATCGCGAGCTTGCAGTAATGGCTGACCGAACTCCAACCCCGAAGCGGGATTTCAACTGGGGGCGATTCTCGAAATCGCTCTCCTTCTGGATCATCCTGATCCTGATCCCGATCGCGCTCGTCGAGCTCACCGGGGCGAAGGGCGACGCCGCGCCGACGATCACGTATAGCCGATACAACACCGAGCTGGACAACAACAACGTCCAGCGCGTGAACATCCAGGGCGGCAAGAACGTTGTCGGCGTCTTCCGCCAGCGTGTGCGCGTCGAGAACCACGAGGTCGGCAAGTTCACCGTGATGCTGCCCGGGCAGATCTCCGACGGCGACCTGCAGCGGCTCCGCCAGCGCAATGTCGAGATCCAGGCCGAGGACGCGAAGCCATCGCTCCTGACGGGGCTGATCCAGTTCCTGCCATACCTTCTGCTGATCGGCTTCTGGCTTTTCCTGTTCAAGCAGATGCAGGCGGGAGGGGCAAAAGCGTTCTCCTTTGGCAAGTCGAAGGCGAAGCTGCTCACCGGCGACACGCCGAAGATCACCTTCGCCGACGTCGCGGGAGCCGATGAGGCGAAGATCGAGCTCCAGGAGATCATCGAGTTCCTGAAGGACCCTCAGAAGTTCACCAAGCTCGGTGGGCGTCTGCCGAAGGGCGCGCTGCTCATCGGGCCGCCGGGCACCGGAAAGACGCTGTTGGCGAAGGCCGTGGCGGGTGAAGCGGGGCGGCCGTTCTTCTCCATGTCAGGATCGGACTTCGTGGAAATGTTCGTCGGCGTCGGCGCGAGCCGCGTCCGCGACCTGTTCGAGCAAGGGAAGGCTCACGCGCCGTGCATCATCTTCATCGATGAGATCGACGCGGTGGGACGGCATCGCGGTGCGGGGCTGGGCGGTGGTCACGACGAGCGCGAGCAGACGCTCAACCAGCTGCTCGTCGAGATGGACGGCTTCGAGTCCAACGACGGAGTGATCCTGATCGCGGCCACGAACCGGCCGGACGTCCTCGATCCGGCGCTTCTGCGGCCAGGACGGTTCGACCGCCAGATCGTCGTCGCGGCACCGGATCTCCGGGGCAGGGACGGCATCCTGAAAGTGCACCTCCGCAAGGTGCCGGTCGCGGACGACGTGGACGTGATGCGTCTGGCCCGCACGACGCCGGGAATGTCGGGAGCAGACCTCGCGAATCTGGTGAACGAGGGTGCGCTTCTCGCCGCGCGGCGGAATCACGACAAGGTCTACATGGATGATCTCGAAGAGGCCAAGGACAAGGTCTTCCTCGGTGCCGAGCGGAAGTCCATGGTGATGAAGGACGACGAGCGCCGGCTCACGGCCTACCACGAGGGCGGTCATGCGATCTGCGCGATCAAGGTCCCCGGCAACGATCCGCTGCACAAGGTCACGATCGTCCCGCGTGGCCGGACGCTGGGCGTTGCCTACACCCTGCCGGAGGATGATCGCGTCTCGGTGACCCGGCGCGAGCTCGAGGCCCATCTCGCGATGGCCTATGGCGGGCGGGTCGCCGAGGAGATCGTCTTCGGTCGCGAGTTCGTCACCACCGGAGCGGCAAACGACATCCAGCAGGCGACCGCGCTGGCGCGTCGCTACGTCTCACAGTGGGGTCTGTCGGATGCGATCGGTCCCATCCTGGTGGGCGACAACGAACAGGAGCTGTTCCTCGGGCGCGAGCTCCAGCACCGGCGCGAAGTCTCCGAGAAGACGGCGCAGCTCGTCGACGCTGAGGTGTCGCGAGTCATCAACGAGGCGTACAGCCGGGCGCGCCAGGCACTGACGGAAAATCTGGAGCTGCTGCACCGGGTGGCCGCGGCACTGCTCGAGCGCGAGACGCTCACGGGAGAGGATATCGGCTCGCTGGCGCGGGGAGAGCAGCTGCCCCCGCTTCCTCCGATCTCGTCGCCGCTCGTCTCTCCGCCGAGCGCGGTTCCCAACAAGGCTCGGCCGGCGAAGCCGGGGTTGCTCGGCGGTCCGGAAGTCGCGCCGGCGTGATCCAGCTCGGCGCCCGCAGTTGAGCACACGCGCCCGTGTAGCCAGTCGGCTGCACGGGCGCGATCCGGTGGCGCCCCCTTTCTCTGACCACGCTCGCGCGACATGACGCGAACGATCGCCGCTGGCACGGTGATCAGACCCACGAGCTGGATGCTGCGCACGCGCGTCCTCGTCCTGGACCATCCGGTCATCATCGGGATCGTGAATGTGACGCCCGACAGCTTCAGCGACGGCGGCCGGTATGCGACGGTGGAGGACGCGGTGGCCCACGCGCGCGCTCTCGTGGACCAGGGGGCCGACATGCTGGACATCGGGGGAGAGTCCACCCGTCCGCAGGGCGCGACTCCCGTGCCGGAGGACGAGGAGCTCCGCCGCGTGCTTCCCGTGTTGCGCGCGTTGCGGACGGAGCTGCCGGGAGTGCCCCTGTCCGTGGACACTGTCAAGAGCCAGGTCGCCGCGGCGGCGCTCGACGAAGGGGCGGAGGTGATCAACGATGTCTCCGCCTTTCGCCTTGACCCAGGCATGGCGGCGGTTTGCGCCGCGGAGCGGGCCGGTGTCATTCTCATGCACTCGCGCGGCACGGTGAGCGAGATGGGGACGTATCGGCACGCGACGTACGGGGACGACGTGACAGGAGAGGTGATGGCGGAGCTGGAGCAGCGGGTGTCGACGGCCGTGGACGCGGGAGTCGTGCGGGAGCGGATCGCTCTCGACCCCGGCCTCGGCTTTGCGAAGCGGACCGAGCAGTCGCTGACACTGCTCGCCGATCTCGATCGCCTCGGCGTTTTCATGCTCCCCGTCATGGTCGGCGCGTCCCGCAAGCGCTTCGTCGGAGAATCCGGAAGTGGGGCCCAGCCGGCTCAGCGAGTCGCGGGCACGATTGCGGCCAACGTGATGGGCCTCACGCGTGGGGCTCGGCTCTTTCGCGTGCATGATGTAGGGCCGTCGCGAGAGGCTCTCGACGTCGCCTGGGCGATCGAGTGCCGTCGAGCCGGAGCGCCATGAACCTCCTCGACCATCTTCGCTTTCTGAGCTTCGGATGGCGCGATGCGATCCAGATCCTCATCGTCGCATACGTCATCTTCCGGCTGCTCCGCCTGATCTATGGCACGCGGGCGGTGCAGATGCTCGTCGGCATCTTCGTCCTCGTGCTGGTGTACGCGATCGCGCTGCTGTTCAAGCTGACGATGCTCACGTATCTGCTGGGTCTGGTCTTCACGTACGGTGTGTTCGCGGCGCTGATCGTCTTCCAGCCGGAGCTTCGGGCGGCTCTCGCTCACCTCGGGCAATCGCGCGTCACGCGCTTCTTTCGCCGCATGGAAGCGAGCGAGGTCGCGGAGGCAGTCGCCGAGGCGGTGGAGCGACTCAGCCGGAGCGGGATCGGCGCGATCATGGCGCTCGAGCGCGAGATCGCGCTGGGCGATTACGTCGGGTCGGGCACGGAGATGCAGGCCAAGGTGTCCGCCGAGCTACTGGCGACGATCTTCACGCCGTACTCCCCGCTCCACGATGGCGCGGTGATCATCCGGGGTGACACGATCATCGGCGCGGGGTGCATCCTCCCGCTCACGCAATCGCGGGTGGAGGACAAGTCGCTGGGAACGAGGCACCGCGCGGCTCTGGGGCTGTCGGAGGAGACGGACGCTCTCGTGATCGTGGTGTCCGAGGAGACATCGCAGATCGCTGTCGCCCAGCACGGTCGACTTCTCCGCGCCCTGACGCCGACGCAGCTGGGCGATCTCATCGCGGGGCGCCCTCCGCGCACGATCACTTCGGAGCATCAGGCGCTGATGCGCAGCTAGTGCGTCGCCCACTCGCCGTCTCGGCGGGCGATCATGCAGCGGCGGCCGCCGCGTCCGCATTCGTGGTGCTGAGCGCCGTGTATCTCGCGACCCTGGCGCCCGGCCTCACTTTCTGGGATGCGGGCGAGCTCCAGGCTGCGATCCACTCTCTGGGCATCCCCCATCCGCCGGGCACGCCCCTCTTCATCCTGCTCGGGCGGGCGTGGAGCAACCTGCTGGCGGGCAGCGCCGCGGCGTCTCCGAACGTGATGTCCGCGCTCAACTCCGCCGGCGCGGGCGCGGCACTCGCATGGGTGATCACTCGCGCGACGGGAGTGCCGCTGGCGGGGCTGGCGGCGGCGCTGTGCGCCGGCTTGACCTCGACAGTGTGGCTCGACGCGACCGAGACGGAGATCTACGCCCCGGCGCTTCTTCTGGCCGCTCTGATGCTTCTCGCGGCCCTTCAAGCCGGCCGGACCGCGGAGCGACGGTGGCTGGTGCTCTGCGCGTACGCGATGGGGCTCGCCGTTCCGCTGCACCTGAGCGCCCTCGTCGCCGCACCGGCGGCCATCCTGCTGGCAGCCCAGACCGCTCAGGGGACGCCAAGGGGGCGCGACGCTCTCATCCTCGCCTCGGCAGCGCTCCTGTCAGCATCTTTGGGACTCGCGTCTGAGCCGCTGCTCGTGCTCGCCGGGCTCTGCTCCGTGGCGTTGATCGTATTTCTTCGCGCCGAGCAGCGCCGGCGCGCTGCATTCGCGCTCACCGCGACGGTGGTCGCGTGCTCGGTGCTCGTGTTCATCCCCATTCGCGCCGCACACCACCCGGCCATCGATTCGGGGCATGCCGTGACGATCAAAGCGCTCTGGGAGCTGGTGGGTCGCCGTCAATACGATGTCGCTGGACTGTGGCCGCGGCGCGCTCCTCTCTGGGCTCAGCTGGCCAACTGGTTCGAGTACGCGGATTGGCAGTTCGGTCTCGGTCTGGCCCCGGGTGTCGCTCCGGCGTGGAGCCGCACACCGGTGACGCTCGTGTACGCCGCGCTCGGACTTGCCGGCTCACTGGAGCATCGCCGCCTGGATCGGCGTAGTTGGAGAGCCGTCGCGGTGCTGCTCGCGTCGGCCAGCCTCGGGATCGTGATCTATCTCAACTTCAAGGCTGGCGCGTCCTTTGGTCGAGGGGTACTGGCCGACGAGCTGCCCCATGAGGTGCGCGAGCGCGACTATTTCTTCGCGCTGAGCTTCTGGAGCTGGGGGGCCTGGGCTGGCATCGGCGCCGTCTCGATGATGAGGGCGATTCGCCCGTCAGCCGCGCCCATCGGGATCGCCCTCGCGATGCTTCCCGTCGCGCTCAACTGGCGGGCGGTGGATCGCCGGACCCAGCCGGAGGCAAGCCTTCCCACCGCCGTCGCTCGGTTGCTTCTCGCGTCCGCACCGGCACGCGCGGTGCTGATCACTGATGGCGACAACGACTCCTTTCCTCTCTGGCGCGACCAGGAAGTGTCGGGTGCTCGACGCGATGTCTCGGTGGTGGTCGCACCCCTCCTCGGAGCCGAGTGGTACCGGGCTCAGCTCGCCCGTCGCGACTCCTTACTCGAGCCGGTCTCGGGCGTCGCCGCGTGGCCGGGAGAGGCGTCGCTGCTCCGCATGATTGCCGATCGCGCGCGGGCGCGCGGGCGACCCGTCGTCGTCGCGATCACCGCCACGCGACGCGTCCGCGAAGAGATCGGAGGAAGCTGGTCGCTTCGAGGCTGGGTGTATCAGTCTGCCGATGACGGAATCGAACGAAGGGGTGGCCGAACACCGGCGGTGGACACCGCCGTGACTCGAGAGCTGTTGAGGCGATTCGGCCCGCTCGTTCCCGCCGGACCGCCTCGAGAATCGACCGATCCGACGGCCGCCTGGGTGAGTCGACTTCTGGGATGTCCCGCTCGTGCGCTGACTGGAGCGCGCGGCGGCAGTATTTCTCTTGATTCGGCGTGTAACTCCCAGTAATTTCCGCTCTTATGCTTTTTGCCG
>JBBSGP010000080.1:0-9324 GCA_038253885.1 Gemmatimonadales bacterium
AGAAGCTTGGAGTCGTCGACGCCGCGAATGGCAGGTACATCGTGCGGCATGATCACGGCGCATGCGACAACGGGGCCCGCAAGGGAGCCCCGTCCGACTTCATCGACTCCGGCGATCAGCGGTCCTCCGCTGCGGCGAAGCTCTCGCTCGATAGACGTCCAGCGACTGGGCACGGCACGCGAGCGACGCTTGTCGCCCCCCAGCTCCACGAAGTCTACTCCTCGCCGGGCGTCACGACGCGGGTCTTCCGCTCCCTGATGCGGGCCGACTTCCCACTCACATTTCGCAGGTAGTACAGTTTCGCGCGACGAACGCGCCCGCGACGCACGACCTGCAGGCTACCGATCATCGGGCTGTGCACCGGAAAGATGCGCTCCACACCGATGCCGCTGGAGATCTTGCGCACGGTGAAGGTCTCGCTCACGCCGCTGCCGCGCCGAGCGATGCACACTCCCTCGAACGCCTGCAAGCGCTCCTTGTCTCCTTCCTTCACGCGCACGTTGACGCGGAGCGTGTCGCCCGGACGGAAAGGAGGCACGTCGGAGCGAAGGTATTCCTTTTCGGTCTCAATGAAGACGTGCATGGGGCGCTCTGGGCGGAGGACGAAGGCCCGGGATATGTGTGTGGGTGTAGAACGAGTAACGTAATCGGACGCTGCGAGTTATGCCAGTGAGCGCGTGTCAGCCGTCGGTCACGGCGTCGGTGGCGTCCGGGTCGAAGCGGGCACTCGTCCGGCAGCAATTTTTTCGCGCACGACCACGTCCCCTGTCAGCCGCTTGAGACCGTTCCTGGCCTCCGCGACGAACGGCTGCAGCGACGTGTCGGCATGCACCCACGCCTCGACCACACGGCTGTACGCATCGAGGCGGACCAGCTGGTCGGTGTAGAAGCAATCCGGGCAGAGACTGTCGGGGCGAGCATCGAAGCGTCGCAGGACGTCGCTCGTATCATGTCGCGCGAGCGCGAGATAAGTCTCGATCGTCGCGATGATGAATGGCGACAGGCGCCGGAAGATCGGATTGGTCGAGCGGGGCAACTCCGGCGCGAGAAGCGACTACTCGGTGGCGTCTCCGCTGCGGCGCGTCATCTCGCCCGGACGGTCTGGTGCCGCGGCAGCGACGGACACCGCCTTGATGTTGACGAACTCGCGTATGCCGAGCCCCGACAACTCGCGCCCATATCCGGAGTGCTTCACGCCACCAAAGGGAAGGCGCGGGTCGGAAGCCACAATCGCGTTCACGAAGGTCATGCCGGCCTCGATCTCCCGAATGCAGGTGTCGCGCTCCGCATCGTCGCGCGTCCATACGCTCGAGCCGAGGCCAAAGTCCGTCTCGTTGGCGACCTCGATCGCCGACGCCAGATCGCGCACGCGAATCACGGTCGCGACAGGGCCGAACAGCTCCTCCACCCTTGCCGGCGACCCGGACGGCGCGTCCACCAAAACCGTCGGCGGATAGAAATTGCCACGGCGCTCCAGCGGTCGGCCGCCAATGAGGAGCCTCGCACCAGCGGCGATGCTGCGACGGACCTGATCATCCAGGTCGCGCACGATCTGCGCGGTCGCGAGAGGGCCGATCTGGGTAGCCGGATCCATCGGGTCGCCGATGCGCAGGGCCTGCATGCCGGCGACGAAGCGTCGCTCGAAATGGTCAGCGATGGCGTCATGGACGATGAAGCGCTTGGCGGCGATGCACGACTGGCCGTTGTTGATGGTACGCGCTTTCACCGCCATCGATGCGGCCGCATCCACATCGGCGCTCGGCATGACCACGAACGGATCACTTCCTCCCAGCTCAAGGACGCTCTTCTTGATCTGCTTTCCGGCGGTGGCGCCGACGCTGCGGCCGGCGGCCTCGCTTCCGGTGAGGGTGATCGCAGCGATCCGTTCGTCCTCGATCAGCGCGGCCACTCGGTCCGACTCGATGAGGAGAGCCTGAAAGACTCCCGCCGGGAAACCGGCCCGGAGAAAAAGGTCCTCGATCGCGAGCGCGCACTGGGGCACGTTGGACGCGTGCTTGAGAAGCGCGACATTGCCAGCCATCAGAGCCGGCGCGGCGAAGCGCAGCACCTGCCAGAACGGAAAGTTCCACGGCATGACGGCGAGGATGACTCCGAGCGGCAGGTAGGCGACGAAGCTTTCGGCTGCATCGGTCTCGACCGGCGCGTCCGCGAGCAGGCTCTCGGCGTGCGCGGCGTAGTACCGGCAGGCGAGCGCACACTTGGCAGCCTCGTCGATGGCGGACTGGAGGGGCTTCCCCATCTCCAGCGTCATGAGCCGGCCGAACGTCTCCTTCTCGCTCTCCAGCAACTCGGCGGCCCGGGACATCCAGCTCGCGCGCTGGGCGAAGCTGGTCCGGCGATGATGGAGGAAGGCGTCCGCGGCGCGACCCAGCTTCCCCTCGAGCTCGGGCGCATCGAGCGGCTCGAAGGTTCGGAGGGTCTCTCCGGTAGCCGGATTGATTGTCGCAATCGGCATGGCGGACGCTACGGCTTTTCTCGGTGGCGGGTGGTGAGACGTTCGGCTTCGTGGCGGCGCCACTCGGCGATGCGTTTGTGATCGCCCGAGAGGAGCACCTCGGGAACGGCCAGACCGCGATATTCGGCGGGACGCGTAAAGCTGGGTGCGCTCAGACCTCCGCCCCAGAAGCTGTCACCGTAGGCGCTCTCGAGATCGGAGATGGCGCCGGGACAGAGCCGCACTGTCGCGTCGATGATCGCCAGCGCGGCCGGCTCCCCTCCGCTCAGCACGAAGTCCCCGATCGAGATCTCCTCACTCGCGAGATGCTCGGCCACCCGCTGGTCCACATCCTTGTAGTGGCCACAAAGCAGGGTCAGCTCCTCCCCTGACGCATAGCGCACCGCGTCAGCTTGCGAGAAGCGGCGCCCGCGCGCCGACACGAGAACGATCGGTGCGCGAGCGGCGAGCGCGTCCACGGCCTCGAAGAACGGCTCGGGCTTCATCACCATCCCGGGGCCGCCGCCAAAGGGCGCGTCATCGACCGTGCGGTGGCGGTCATGGGTATGATCGCGGAGATCGACGACACGGTAGCTGACGGCGCCGGCCGCGGCCGCGCGCGCCGGAATGCTGAGCCCGAGCGGCGCGTCGAAGAACGAGGGAAAGATTGTGATGACGTTGATGCGCAGCGTCATTCCAGAAGTCCGGCCGGCGGATGCGCGACGATACGCCGCTCGAACCGATCGATACGCTCCACGAACTCGCTGCGGAGAGGGATCATGACGGTGTGCCCCCCGCCACTGACCTCGAGCGCGATCCCCTGCGGCAACTCGAAGAACTCGACCACCTCTCCGATCACGTGCCCGTCGGGCAGCTCCACGCGCATGCCGACGAGCTCGTGGTAGTACACCTCGCCTTCGGCGGGGGGCGGAAGCTCGGTGGCCGGCAGCAACAGGTAACGGTCCGACCATCGCTCGGCGTCACTGCGATCGGCGATTCCGGCAAAATGGACGATCAGGCGCTCATCCTTGAAGGAGCGCACGCTCAGGATCTCGAACACCCTGCCCGCCGGGTCGAGCTTCCCATCGGCGGTGCCGAGATAGACGCGACGGCCGTCGGAGAACACCTCGGCCGGCGTGTCGGTGATCGGCTCGACGATGATCTCACCGCGAATCCCGTGTGCCTTGCGCAACCGCCCGACGATGATCAGCTCGGGCGTGGCCACGTCAGCCGCCGGCTCCCGCGTCGGCGACCGGCACGGCGCTATCCTTGCGCCGCACGGCTACCCGCTTCTCGTGCCGCGCCTTGAGCACACCGGCCTTTCTCAACAGCGACCGAACGGTGTCCGTCGGCTGGGCGCCGACGTCGAGCCAGTGATTCGCGCGGTCCGCCTCCACGTTGAGCCCCCCCCCACCCTCGGCGCGCCGGGGATCGTACTGGCCAATCACCTCGATGAAGCGTCCATCGCGCGGGCTCTTGGAATCCGCGATGACGATGCGGTACACCGGAGTCTTCTTCCGTCCAACCCGACGGAGGCGAATCTTCACTGCCATGATCGATCCCCTTGTGTGACGGTTCCGTTCCTTCACTGGGCTCCTCGCGTACGCCGGTATCTCCGGGTCGCACCCAGGCCATCTCTGCTATCTCATCCCTCCGAACATCCCCCCCCCACCTCCGCCCAGTCCCGGGAGCCCGGGCATCCGCATCCCGCCTCCACCCTGGCCCATCTTCTTCATCACTTTCTGCATCTCACGGAACTGCTCGAGCAGCCGATTCACCTCGTTTACCGGCCGCCCGCAACCGCGAGCGATCCGGGCCCGCCGGGAGCCGTTGATGATCGCTGGATTCCGGCGCTCCCCCGGCGTCATCGAGAGAACGATCGCCTCGATGTGCCGCATGCGATTCGGGTCCATCTTTGCCTGCTTGAGCATCTTCGTGTTCACGCCGGGCAGCAGCTTGAGCATCCCCTCGAGCGGTCCGAGCTTCTGGATCTGGCGCATGGTCTGGAGAAAGTCCTCGAGGTCGATCCCCTCCTTCCGGATCTTCTTCTCCATCTTCTTCGCCTGATCGGCGTCGAAGGTGGACTGTGCCTTCTCCACGAGGGTGACAATATCGCCCATCTGGAGAATGCGGCCGGCCATCCGCTCGGGATGGAACTCCTCCAGCGCATCCACCTTCTCGCCGACGCCGATGTACTTGATCGGCTTCTTCGTGATCCCGTAGATCGAGAGGGCCGCGCCGCCCCGGGCGTCGCCGTCCATCTTGGTCAGCAGGACGCCAGTGATGCCGAGCGCGTCGTCGAACCCCTTCGCGATGCGTACCGCGTCCTGCCCCGTCATGCCGTCGGCGACGAACATGATCTCGTCCGGGTGCACGGCATCCTTCACCCGGCGGAGCTCGTCCATCATCTGTTCATCGATCTGGAGCCGGCCGGCGGTGTCGATGATCACCACCCGGTCGCGGGCGCGCTTCCCCTGCTCGATCCCGGCCCGCACGATCTTCACCACGTCGGTGATGGCGCGATCCGTGTAGACCGGGACGTCGATCTGGCGGCCCAGCGTCTCGAGCTGATCGATCGCGGCGGGACGATAGACATCCGCGGCGATCAGGCGCGTGGGGCGGGCCTCGGCCTTGAGCTTGTAGGCGAGCTTGGCCGCCGATGTCGTCTTGCCGGAGCCCTGCAACCCGACCATCATGATGATCGTCGGCGGCACGGTGCTCATTCGAAGCCCTTCGCGCCGCTCGCCGAGCATGGTCGCGAGCTCGTCGTGCACGATCTTGACGAGCTGCTGTCCGGGCGAGACTGTACGGAGGGCCGAGACGCCGACCGCGGCCTTCTCGACGCGCTCCAGGAACTCGCGTGTCAGCTGGAAGTTGACGTCGGCCTCGAGGAGGACGCGCCGGACCTCGCGCAGCCCTTCCTTGATGTCGGCCTCGGTGAGGACGCCGCGCCCGCGGAGTCGCGCGAATACCGCATCGAGCTTCTCGCTCAGTTCATCGAACATAGCCTTTAAAACTAGGCGCTGTTAGAATTTGAGGCAACGGTGGTGCCTGTCTCTCGCTGGCTCTCGCTGATCGCACCTCATCCCGGCACTCAATGGCCCGCGTCTCCCGAAAGGAAGAGATCCTCCGCTCCGAGCTGCCGCCCACGCTGCCGCTCATGGCGCTCCGCTCGACGATCGTGTATCCGCTCGGCACGATCGCGGTGCAGATGGGGGCACCCGAGAATCTCGCCATCCTTCGCTCCCACGAAGACAACGGGCTGATCGTCGGACTGCTCGTCGCCAGTGGCGAGATGGACGAGCCGATCCACCCGGACTCCTTCGTCGGACGCGTCGGCGTCGCGGCTCGCGTGCACGAGCGGATCAACCTGCCCGGCGACACGATACAGATCACGCTGCAAGGGCTCCGGCGCATCGTGATCGAGGACGTGGCCTCACGCGAGCCGTTCCCGGTCGCCGGCGTGAGGCCGGCGCGTGAGACGCCTCTCGATCCACTCGAGGGCGAGGAGCTCATGGCCCGGCTGGTGGCCGCAGCCGAGACGCTCGCCGAGCTCGTGGACCGCATCCCCGATGAGGTGCCGGCCATCCTCAAGATGAACATGTCCGATCCGGGGCGCTTCGCCGATCTCGCCGCCACGAACATGAACTTCCGGATCTCCGAGAAGGACGAAGTGCTCCAACGCCTGGACATCGGAGAGCGCATCCGCTTCGTCCTGAGCCGCCTCGAGCGAGAGGTCGCTCGGGCGCGGGTGATGGAGGACATCAAGCGCCAGACCGAGGTCAAGATCGAGCAGCACCAGCGCGAGTTCTACCTTCGCCAGCAGCTGCGCGCCATCCAGACCGAGCTCGGTGAGGCCGATCCGGGCGAGAAGGAGGCCGTTGATCTGCTCAAGAAGATCGAGCTGGTGAACCTTCCGGAGCGAGCCGCGCAGGAGGCGCGACGGGAGACCGATCGGCTACGCCAGCTCTCCCCCGCCTCCAGCGAGTATCAGGTCATCCGCAATTATCTGGATTGGCTGCTGGCCCTCCCCTGGCACAAGCGCTCGGGCGACGAGCAGATCGCGCTCAGCAAGGTCCAGGAGGCGCTCGACAGCCGGCATTACGGGATCAAGGAGGCGAAGGACCGCATCATCGAGTACCTCGCTGTGCGGAAGCTGCGCGGCGGCGATCCGCACGGCCCCATTCTCTGCTTCGCCGGTCCGCCCGGCACCGGTAAGACGTCGCTCGGCGAGGCGATCGCGCAGTCCATCGGACGGGAGTTCTATCGCATCTCGGTGGGTGGCGTCCGGGACGAGGCCGAGATCCGCGGCCACCGCAGAACCTACGTCGGCGCCATGCCGGGCCTGCTCATCCAGGCGCTCCGGCGAGTCCAGACGAAGGATCCGGTGTTGATGATCGACGAGATCGACAAGATGACCCACGGCGGGATGAGCGGTGACCCGACGGCGGCGATGCTGGAAGTGCTCGACCCGTCCCAGAACGATGAGTTCGTCGACCACTATATCAACCTCCCGTTCGATCTCTCGGCGGTGCTGTTCATCTGCACCGCCAACAACATCTACGACATCCCGGCCGCGCTGCGCGACCGCATGGAGGTCATCCGGGTCTCCGGCTACACGATCGAGGAGAAGGTGGAGATCGCCTGGCGCTATCTGATGCCGACGCTGCTCGAGGAGCATGGCATCAGCGACAAGGACATCCAGTTCACCGATGAGGTCCTCGAGTCCATCTCCAGCGGCTACTCGCGCGAAGCCGGGCTGCGCGGGTTCTCGCGCAATCTCGCCGCCATCATGAGGCGGCGAGCGCGGAAGAAGGCGGATGGGGAGGAAGGCGCCTGGGTGGTCGACACGCCGCTCGTGGAGGAGATCCTGGGCCCACCGCGCTACGCCCGCGAGGAAGCGGAGACCGAGCCGGAAGTGGGGGCCGTGACCGGCCTCGCGTGGACCGCCACCGGGGGCGACATCATGGTCATCGAGGCGCTGAAGATGACCGGCTCCGGACGTCTCATCGTCACCGGACAGCTGGGCGACGTGATGCGTGAGTCCGTCGACGCGGCCTACTCGTACGTGCGGTCCCGATCGAAGGCGATCGGCATCGAGGACTCGGTCTTCAAGGACTACGATCTGCACATCCATCTTCCGGCGGGCGCCATTCCAAAGGATGGGCCGAGCGCCGGGATCACCATGACGCTCGCGATCGCCAGCTCGCTGAGCGACCGGCCGGTGCGGCGCGACGTCGCCATGACGGGTGAGGTCACCTTGCGCGGCCGAGTCCTCGAGATCGGAGGGGTCAAGGAGAAGGTGATGTCAGCGTACCGCGCCGGCTTGCGGCAGGTGATTCTCCCCAAGTCCAACGAGAAGGACCTGCGCGACATCCCGGACGAGGTGCGGCAGAACATGGTCTTCAACTTCGTGCACAGCATGGACGAAGTTCTGCGCCTCGCGCTCCTGCCGCCGCCGGAGCGGATGGTCGCCGACATGTTGACCATGGGGCCGGAGAGCGAGCGTCGCCCGTCCGAGCGTCCCCCCGCCGTTCCGCGCGACGACCGTCCCGAGCCCCGTCACTCGCTGACGCCGGAGCCGGCCGGGGAGAAGACGCCACGCTGATCGACAGCAACAACCCCTGGGTCCAGTTCGCGATCCAGGTGACCGTCGGCACGCTGGCGGGTGGTCTGTCGGACGCTGTCGCGGTGCGGATGCTCTTCCGTCCCCACGCGCGGCGATTCGGCTTTCAGGGGGCGATCCCCAAGAACAAGGCGCGCCTCGCGCGGAGCATCGGAAGGACCGTCGGCGAGCGGCTCCTGTCGCCCGCCGATGTGACCGAAGATCTGGCGCGATCAGGAGTCCGGGAAACGTTCGACAGCAAGCTGCGCGAGCTCATCGAGCGTTTGCTCGACACCGACCGTGCGTCCATCCGCGAGCTGTTGCCGGCAGCGGTCGCGGAGGAGATCGAGAGCTCGCTGGACGGGCTCGCGCCGCTGGCGGTGGAGCAATTGACGCGTTTCGTCGCGTCGGAGGACTTCGAGGGCCGCGTGCGCGGCTTCGTCGCGCGAACCCGAGCCGAGCTCGCGTCGCTGGCGCTCGGCGATGTGCTCACGGCCGAGCGGCGTGCGGACATCGCCGCGCGAGCGGCCGCGTGGGCGGAAGACTTCTCGCAGTCGCCCGACCTCGAAGCAGCCGTTCGCGACTATCTCGTGCGGCGGTCCGAGGATTGGCTCGGCTCATCCACTCCCCTTCTGGAGAAGGTCCCCCCGGCCGTCGTGCGGGCGATCGAGAGCGCCATCGATGCGTATCTCCCGCTCGCCGTCGCGAAGCTCGGCAGCTTCCTGCACCAGCCGGCTTCCCGGGAGAAGATCAGGGATGCGCTGCACGGACTCTTCCAGCGCTTCGTCGACGATCTCCGCTTTCACGAGCGGCTGATCGCGCGCCTGATGGTCACCGAGCGCACGTTCGACAAGCTCATCGATTCGCTCGAGACCGATGGAGTGGAGCAGGTCGCCACCTTGCTGGACGATCCGGTGGTGCGCGATGAGATCACTCGATCGATTCACGACGCGGTGCTCACCTACCTTCGGAAGCCGCTCTCGGAGGTGGTGGGCACGCCCGACAGCCAGCGCGGCCAGGAGCTGGTGGGCGTCGTTGGTGACTCCGTGCTCAAGCTGCTGCGGGCCGACCGGACTCGCTCCTTCCTGGTCGCCCGGCTCGAGCAGACGCTCGAGCGTTCCGAGTCGCGCACCTGGGGCGAGCTACTCGCTCCGCTGGACGACGACCTGCTCGCCGGCTGGATCGCGCAGGGCGCTCGGTCGGCGAAGGTCCGCGATCTCGCCCAGGATGCGGTGCGTGGGGCTATCGCCAAGGCGCTGTCGCG
>JBBSGP010000081.1:0-9169 GCA_038253885.1 Gemmatimonadales bacterium
ATAGCTCACGCCGAGCAGCGGCACCGCGTCGCTCAGCGTGATCGTGCCGGCCGCGACCCGCGCCAACACCGATCCGCGCGCCACTTCCTTTCGACTCATGGCTGTCCGCTCCACACCGGCCTCCTCGAGAGACCAGTAGGTTAGGGGACAGATCTATCCGCGCCCCGAGGGGACACTATCATCCGCCGACAACAGACTGCCGGACTACTCCCCCATCGCCTTGATCACCACCCGCTTGGGGCGCTGCCCGTCCCACTCGCCGTAGAAGACCCGTTGCCACGGACCGAAGTCGAGCTCTCCGCGAGTGACCGGGACGATGACCTCATGCCCGACGGTGAGAGAGCGAAGGTGCGCCGCCGCGTTGTCCTCGCCCGTGCCCTTGTTGTGCCGGTAGGCCGCCGGCTGCCAGGGGGCGACGCGCTGTTCGAGCCAGTCGAGGATGTCCTTCCATAACCCAGGCTCGTGATCGTTCACGAACACGCTGGCTGAGATGTGCATGGCGGACACGAGGACCATTCCTTCCGCGATCCCCGCCTCCGAGCGGCACCGCTCGACCTCGTCCGTGATGTCGATGATCTCCTGCCGTTGCGAGGTGGTGAACGTCAGATAAGTAGTGTGGGTTTTCATGGCTCGGTTCCGGGTGTGGCGTGCCAGACCAGGTGGTGTTGTTGAGCGAACGTAGCGACCCTGACGGCGACCGGCACCCATGGGGGCCCTTCCCTTCCCTCGCTCAAGCACCGCCGCGCATGTTTCAATTGGAAACTCCCCGTCTCGCTCCCCGTATGACTTCCGTGTGACGCGACTCAGCTTCCGCACCCGTGTGCTGCTGTATCTGGTGCTCTTTGCCGTGGTCCCGTCGAGTCTGCTCATGCTCGGGGGAGCGTCGATCGTCAGTGCAACCTTGCCTCTGATCTCGAGTGGAGGGGCATGGGACAGCGTCGCCGCCTCAGGGAAGCGGACGGTGGGCGCTCTGAGGAATGCCCCGCTCTCGGCGGCGCAGCGCGCCATCCTCACGGCGCATGAGCAACAGCTCGACGAGTCGCTGACCCAGGCGCGCCGCTTTCGTTACGTCGCCGACCGGTTGGTGGTTCTCGTGGCCACGGTGGCACTGCTCGGGTCGCTGCTGCTCGCGCTGGTCGCCTCTCGCGTGGCCGGACATCTCAGCCGGCAGCTCAGCCGGCCCTTACGGGAGTTGGTGGGATGGACCGAGCTCATCGCCAAGGGGCAACGACTTCCGGAAGGTCCGCCACGACGCGGTGCTCCGGAGTTCGAGATGCTGCGCCGGCGCATGCGGACGATGGCCGACGCCCTCGAGCAAGCGCGGCTGACGGAAAGGGAATCTCAGCGGCTGGAAGCCTTTCGCGAGACGGCGCGGCGCGTCGCGCACGAGCTCAAGAATCCGCTCACGCCGATCCGGTTCGCGGTGGAGCGGCTGCGGCGGGACGCTCCCGCCTCGCTGTCCGAGCCGGTGGAAGTGCTCGCCACCGAATCCCGCCGTCTGGAGGAGATGGCGAGAAGCTTCGCCCAGTTCGGGCGGCTTCCGGAGGGTCCGGCGGCGGAGATCGATGTGGGCGAGCTCGCGCGCTACAGCGCCAGAGCCACGGTTCCGGACTCGGTTCCGCTGACGCTGACGGTCGAGGAGGGACTGCCGATGGTGCGGGGGCACTACGACGCGCTGGCCCGAGCGCTCTCCAATGTCCTCATCAACGCCGTCGATGCGTGCCATGACGGCGGGAGCGTGGACGTTCATGTCGGACGAGAAGTGAGCATGGGCGCAGATCGCGATTCGGTCGTGATCCAGGTTCACGACAGAGGCTGCGGCATCGATGCGGTCCAGTTGGCGCGAATCTGGGACCCGTACGTCACCACCAAGCCGGGGGGTACGGGGCTCGGACTGGCGATCGCGCGCCAGACCATCCTGGCCCACGGCGGCGCAGTGGAGGCCATGAGCACACCGGAGGGCGGAACGACAATCCGGCTGTTGATTCCAGTGGACGGCGCCGACGCGGCAATGCCCGCTCGACGCGATTCTGAAGCCTTTCAGGGAGGATAGGACAGGTGAACGAAGACATTCTGGTGCCACTTGGCATCTTCCTGATCGTCACTATCGGCATCATCCTCTACCCACTCTCGCGCGCGATGGCGCGCCGGGTCGATCGCCAGCAGACCGGTCCGTCCCTTCCCTCCGGCCTGACCGATCGGCTGCAGCACATGGAGCAGGCCATCGACGCCGTTGCCGTGGAAGTGGAGCGCATCTCGGAAGGACAACGCTTCACGACGAAGCTCCTCTCCGAGCGGGCCCCGTGGAGTTGACGGCAGGCCGATCAGCGACCGGCCGCCTCACCACGCCCGCGTAGGGAGATCCTGGTGATGCACATTCCCGGGCAGTTGATCCCCATCGTCCTGTTCATCTGCGCCTCGGCCACGATCATCGGAACGCCGATCGCCCGCGCCTGGGCGCGGCGGCTCGATCGCGGCGGTCCCTCGCCCCGCGACCTCGCTGGCATCGACGACCGTCTCACGCGCATCGAGCACTCGGTCGACGCGATCGCGATCGAGATGGAGCGCGTGTCCGAGGGCCAGCGCTTCCTGACCAAGGTGATGGGAGAGCGAAAGGAGCTCGGCGCCCCGCCGGACGCCAGAGCGCGATCGTGATGGATGTGACGCTGTGATCACATGACATCGATCCTCATCATCGACGACGAGCCCAACATCCGCCGCATGGTGGGCGCGTTGCTCGCAGGCGATGGTTACTCGGTGCGGGAAGCTCCGGATGGCGCGAGTGGCCTTGCCATCGCGGCCGAACAGGAACCGGACGCCGTGCTTCTCGATCTCATGATGCCGGGCGAGCTCGATGGCATGGACACCCTGGCTCGGCTCAGACAGCAGATGCCGGACGTGCCGGTGCTGATGATGAGCGGGCGGGCAGGCTTGCCGGACGCGGTCAAGGCGACGAAGCTCGGCGCTTTCACGTTTCTCGAGAAGCCGCTCACCCCCGACGGCGTCCTGGTGACGCTCCGGTCGGCGGTGGAGCTGCGGCAGGCGCGCCGTGAGACACGAGCGCTGCGCGAGGATCTCGGTCTCGCGACCGAGATGGTGGGCGACGGACGGGGACTGCGGCGGGTGCGTGAGCTGATCGACCGCATCGCTCCCACCGAGGCGCGCGTGCTCCTCATGGGGGAGTCGGGGACGGGAAAGGAGCTGGTGGCCGCCGCGATCCATCGAGGAAGCCCGCGGCGTGACAAACCGTTCGTGCGGGTGAACTGCGCGGCCATTCCTCGGGATCTCGTCGAGAGCGAGATGTTCGGCCACGAGCGGGGCGCCTTCACGGGGGCGACCGACCGGCGCATCGGTCGCTTCGAGCTCGCCCATCGGGGTACCCTCTTTCTCGACGAGGTGGGAGATCTCGGCGCCGATGCTCAGGCGAAGCTTCTGCGCGCGATCGAGGCCAAGGAGATCGAGCGCGTGGGAGGCGGAAAGCCGATTCCCGTCGACGTGCGCATCATCTCGGCCACGAACATGGATCTGAGGCGCGCCGTGGCCGAAGGTCGCTTCCGTGAAGATCTGTACTTCCGCCTCAACGTCATCCCCTTGGCGATTCCGCCGCTGCGGGAGCGGGTGGAAGACATCATCCCGCTCGTCACCCACTTCTCGGCGCTGCACCGCTCCCGCACCGGCCACCTCGCACCCCGCTGGAGCGAGGGCGCGCTCATGCTTCTGCAGCGGTATCGCTGGCCCGGCAACGTGCGCGAGCTCGCCAACATCGTCGAGCGGCTGGCGATCCTGCACGAAGGCGGGGACCTCTCGGCCGCCGATGTGTCCACCGTGCTGGCGGTAGATCAGACACTCCAGGACGGTGGAGAGGGTGCAGGGACGCAGGCGATCGTGGCCGGCGACGCCATCCCGCTGGACCGTCCCCTCAGCGACGCGCTCGACGATTACGAGAAAACGCTCATTCGCCGGGCGCTCAGCCTGGCCGCCGGGAACGTCTCGGAGGCCGCCCGACGCCTCCGTACGGATCGGCCCAACCTGTACCGGCGCATGCGGCGACTCGGGATCGGCTGGAACGGCGAGTGATGCAAGTCGCCTCCGTCCGTGTACCATCCGTGCGGGCGTTGCCGAGCTGCTCGCGACGCCTCATAGGTTCGTCCGAGACCCGCCCATCACCGGGAGTCGTCATGCGGCCGTTGTTCGTGTCCTGTCTCGTGGTCGCCACCGCGCTCCCGCTGCGCGGCCAGGATTCCACTGGTCGCGACAGCGCAGCGATCGCCGCCCTGCGCTCGCGCGAGCTCGCCGCCCAGATGGCGGAGAAGTACAACGAGCCAGCGGCTCTCCGTGCCAGCGGCAGCCTCGAGATCCCGGAGCGCCAGCTGTTGACGGGCGATGTCGCGGTCCTCAACGGGCCGCTGACGATCGCCGGCACGGTGACGGGTCGGGTTGTCGTCATCAACGGGGACGTGATCCTGCGTCCCTCGGCCCGCATCGACGGTGACCTCTGGGTGGCAGGAGGCGTGATCGAAGGGTTGGAGCACGCGCGCATTGGTGGAGTCGTGCACCACGATCGGCATGTGCTCCACTACCGGCAGGAGGGCGACCGCATCATCACGGTCCGGGAGCTCGACGTCGCGGTCGAAGACAACTGGTATCGTCGCTTTCGCCGCCGCCACGAGATGCGCGACAGTCGCATCCTGCTGTGGGCGGGGACGTACAATCGCGTCGAGGGGCTGCCGGTGGAGATCGGGCCGCAGCTTCAGCGCAACGTGGAGTGGGGGAAGCTCAAGCTGACCGCGCTCGGTATCCTGCGGTCGGCCGACGGATTCGAATGGAAGAGCGACAATCTCGGCTACGATGTCACCGCGGAGGCCCAGGTCGGGCAGAGCGTGAGCGTGGGCGGGAGAGCGTTCGATGTCGTGGATCCCGTGGAAGGATGGCAGCTGAAGGACTCCGAGGTGGGTCTCGCATCGTTCTTCCTGCACGAGGACTACCGGGACTACTTCGAGCGACATGGGGGTGCCGGCTACCTGTCGCTCTTTCAGGGAGAGGCCGCGCGGCTGCGCGTGGGGTACGGGACGGAGCGCTGGCGCTCGCGCGCGACGCGGGACCCGTTCACGCTCTTCCGCAATGACCGAAACTGGAGAGCGAACCCGGACGTCGACAACGGGCTGTTCCACATCCTGGACGCCACTCTCGGCGTCGACACGCGAAACGATGCCGACAATCCCTGGTCCGGCTGGCTGATCAGCGCGAGCATCGAGCATGGGAGCAGCCCAGCGGTGACGTTGGCGCTGCGCGGAGGCGAGGAGGAAATGACGGGGCCTGCGCCGCCGCAACCCGTCTCCCTGTCCTATACCCGCGGCTTTCTCGACCTGCGCCGCTACAACCGCGTTTCGCCGGGGGGGCAGCTCAACATGCGGCTCGTGTTGGGCGGCCGGCTGGGAGGAAATCCGTTGCCCCTCGAGCGCCGGTTCTCACTGGGCGGTCCCGGGACGCTTCCCGGCTATGACTTTCGCCGACCATCGCCAGTCGGGAGAACGGACGTCTTGCAGTGCAGCCGGGGCTCCTCCTCGTTCGAGATCCCTGGACGTCCGGCGCTCTGCGAGCGTGTGGCTCTGGCGCAGGTGGAGTATCGCGGCGACGTCCACCTCGGCCTGCATTCCAGTGGCGACGTGGATGACTGGCACTTCGCCTTCGATCGTCCGGGAAGCTGGGTGCTCTTCGCCGACGCGGGCCGGGGCTGGCTGGTGGGAACCGAGGCGGAGGGAATCACCTATCCGTCCGGATCCCTTCCGCCTCTGCGCAGCTTTCGCAGCGATATAGGGGCCGGCCTGGACTTCGGGGTCATCGGCTTTTTCCTCGCGAAGTCCACGAGCGATGCCAAGGAGCCCGCAAACTTCTTCCTCCGGCTGCGGCATCGCTTCTAGTCTGGTGCGGCTCGCGACAGTGGTCGCCATCACGTCGACCCTCGTCACGGCGCCTCTCGCGGGGCAGCGCGATGCGCACGTGGACATCACACTGCCTCCGGCCGCCCAACGCGTCTCGGAGGCGCCCTACGTCCGTGGCACGCAGCTTCTGGCCAGCGGTCGGCTGCGCGAGCTTCTCCTCAACGGCTTCCCGGCGAGAATGCACTACCGTCTCGAGCTCTGGTCGGCGGAGGGGTGGCTGTTCAACACGCTCAAGTCGAGAACCGAGTGGGACGTGCTCGTCAGCTACAGCGCGCTCGAGCGCCGCTATACGGTGGCGCGGATCGCGGGCGATCGCGCGATGCTGCTCGGCAGCTTCGACGATCTTCGCTCCGTGGACGAGGTGATCGAGCAGCCGTTTCAGCCGGCGCTGCGTCCGCCCGGACGGCGCGGCGAGCGCTACTACTACAATGCCACTCTCGACGTGGAGCTGCTCTCGGTGAACGATCTCGACGAGCTGCAGCGCTGGCTGAGCGGCGAGCTGCAACCCGCCGTGCAAGGACGCAAGAGTCCCGGCACCGCCATCGGCCGGGGGGTAGGGACGCTCTTCACCCGTCTGCTTGGCGGTGAGCGCCGGCACTACGAGGCGAGGAGCTCGAAGTTCAGGACTGAATGACGAACGGGCGGCGCAGCTTTACCGCCCTTCGTTTCTCCTGGCATGTCCTGAGCGCCCTTCGAGATCTTCGAGCTGGTGGAGCATCTCCTCCCCGTAGAACAGCCGGATGTACTTGGCCTGGGGCGCGGTGAGCCGGCGCACGGCCCAGCTGAGATGCACAAAATGCGGCTCGACGGGGTGCGTCAGGGGATGCATTCCGATCTCTTCCGGCATGCGATTCCCCTTGCGGGTGTTGCAGGGGCTGCAGGCCGTGATCACGTTGGTCCAATCGTTGGTTCCGCCACGTGAGAGCGGAACCAGGTGGTCTCGCGTCAGCGATTCTCGTGTCCTGAGCTCCTGCTGGCTCCGGCCGCAGTACTGACAGCGGTAGCGATCGCGCGCGAAAAGGAAGGTGTTCGTCACCTGCCTCCGGAAGCGCCGCGGCACATGGATGAACTTGACGAGGCGGATGACCGCTGGACGGGGAACGGTCAGTCGCTCCGAGCGTACGACACGATCCTGGTCGGCCTCGACGATCTCCGCCTTGCCGTCGAGCACGAGGCGGAGCGCCCGTCGCATGGGAACCATGGTCAACGGCTCGAAAGACGCATTGAGAGCCAGACAGCCAACGATCACGGCAGCCTCCACGGACCGACAACACAACTCCCGCCACGACCTCGCCAGCGGGAGTCAGAAACTAGACGCGACACATACCCCCTTCCGGACGTTGGGCCATGGTGTCGCGCTCACCCTTCACTATACTGACGATTGAGGACACGAGACGGATGATAACCCGCCGGCGCGTTTGCGCGCCAGGCGACGGGCTAGGATCAACCCCGCCCGCGATTCGATCCTGCTCTGCTCCCCAATTGGAAGAGACGCTTTGCGGGAGGTAGGATGACTCAGCTTGAGGATCGTTCGATGGAGAAACACCGGCGGGGTCGGATGGGCGCAAGCAGATTTAGTGGGGAGTTCAAGCGGGAGCAGAGGGCCCGGGTGGGCGCAAAGGAAGCCAGAATCGCGCAGCTGAGTCGGGAGTTGGACATCGATCGTGCGGACGTGGAAGCACTTGGTGAAGACAGGGGGTGAGGCGGCGGTGGCGGCGAACAGCGACGTGGTGGCCGCATCCAAGCTGCGCGGACGCGGAGCAGCGGATCCGGGAGTTGGAGCGGGCGCTCGGGGGGGGGAAGACGATGGAGGTGGAGATCCTGCGGGCCGCCCGCGACGGGTGAAAAAAAAGCCGAGTTGGTACGGCGTGTCTAAGCGATGACCGGGTGTAAGCGGGCTCCGATCTGCCGGGCGCTCAGCATCAGCCGCGCAACTGCGTACCCTGGGCTCGTTCCGCGGGGACGACGGTACGTCACAGTCGACGATCGCGTGGTCCGCGCCCGGGTCCCGGCACGCGATCCGGACGCGAGGGAGTTACGAACGGGACGGCGAGGCATTCGTCCACCTCCTGCGCCGCGATTACATCGCGGCCGCGGATCTCTCGTGTGGCGCCGCCGTGGTCGGAGAACTGGCCGCGTGGCAGGCCGACTGCAACGGGTCGCGCCGCATTCCGCGTTGGGCTATCGCGCGCCCTCCGAGTACCGCGCTGCCCGGACTGCCGAGGTGGGTTAGCAGGTCAGGCGAAGTGTCTCACCAACCGGGGAGCAGAGCGTTCTTGTCTGGCGAACAGGAAGCGAGAGAACAAGGCCGATCTTCAATGAGTACGTCTATCATCGATAACATACCCAATTATGGCTCCCGCAGTGGCGCCCACCGCGCTCCAAATTACGGCCGACACGCCACAGAACATCCTCCCCCTGCAAGCAACAGCTACGAAGCCTCCGGCGACAACGCCTCCCACCAACGCTCCAGTTAATACGTAATGCTTTCTTGCCTTTGCGGAATCGCTGAGGACGCTCACTACTGGACTTCGATAATCGATCACACCAAAAGAGCTCCCAGAATCTGCTTCCTTCTTCGATGACACCCCTACAGCGCGTGCTGCGACTGGGCCCTGAGCTTGGACGCGGCGCTGCCCACCAATCATGAGCGCAAGAACAACAAATAATCCAAACACGTGACTCGGGCCGGGCATCCGACGCCCGCCTGTCCAACTGGGAACGCGCATCAAAACACTAAGCCTCTGATTTCCAGGCGGAGTACGCGGCTCCGGCATGCCTTCTTGGAGCCCATGACAACGGCGCTGCCGTTTTGGCTTCAAAGCTCGATCATTCCCAAGACAACGCGTCTGGACTTCTCTACACGTCGTCAAAAGAGCGCAATAGTATTCGCCGAAGAGGCGATTCTTCGCCAGGTCATAGTTGAGAGATACGCACTCGGCATCATTAGATGTACATGCGAGGGGCAAAGCGGATTGCTAAACTGCGCTCGCACGTGTCGCCCATCCGTCATGATCCGCGTCTACGTTGGGCAGCAGACAAGCACCAAACGAGATATTGTTTTAGATGCCGGGCTGGGTCGAATCTGTCGGTTCTCTAAACTCTGTCACCATTTTTCTCTAAATTCTGTCACCCTGTGCTGAGGGCGGTTAACTGGCTTTCGCGCGGCCGTGTGGGCTGTCCTCCTCCGTCAGATGTCGGGTGCGGTACGAGCGGCCGCGCAGCGC
>JBBSGP010000082.1:0-9026 GCA_038253885.1 Gemmatimonadales bacterium
CGCCGCGTGAAGCAGTATCGCCACCTCCCCTTGCTCAAGCAGGCATTGCAGCCCACACTCTCAACCACGAAGCCCGCTGCGGCGTAAGCCGCACCACACGCGGCATCGCCTGAATGTCAACTACGCGAGGGACACTCCCCTACGTCCGCCGAGCCGATGAGTTGGTGGGCGCGCTGGTCGCGACCGGCCCCTAGCGCTCGGGTTGCTCTGCTCCCTGATTGGTGAGACACTTCGCCGGACTTCCTTCCCACCTCGGTTCCAAATCAGTCTCACGCACTTGATCGCGGCGTGAGGTATCTCCGTATTCTTATCTGTGCAAGCAAGAGGAGCGATATCGGCGCCCGCGCGGTGCGCGCGGGCACCAGATATCTGCTCCTGACTTCCCCCATTCGCGCCCTGGCGGGCACTCAAGGGGACTTCAGAACGCTAGAGCGACCGGCGAAGTACAGGAAGATGAGAGCGACGTCCCACGCACTCCTTACCCGATCACTCCGCTGGCCCGATGTCCGCCTACCGCACCGCCGCCAAGCGCGGCGATCTTCCGCGCAAGCCAGGGCGCGGGTTGGATGCGCCCTCCGATCGATCGCACGATCGCTTGCGTGACGACCGCTCAACCGTCCAACTTTCAACGACCAGGGCATCGATCGCGCGTGCCATCGCTACCGAAGTCAGTCATGACTTCATGAAGGAGTAGCGAATGGCAAAATCAACAGGATCGCACGCCTCGACCTGGAGCTACAAAGCGGGCGAACGCGGGAGGAATCGCGTTCGACTATCGGTAGACCCGAAGCGCGGTGGACGATTGTTCGTCGAATTTCGGGAGCGTGACGGACGGAAGGTGCGTCAGTATCTGAGCCACACCAACCGCGAGCGCGCTAAGCAGGACGCCGATGCGATGGCAGCGGCCTTCGGCCAAGAACCAACGATAGAACGTAACGATCCGCTCACGCTTCAGGCGCTGTTTGACATCTATGTACGTGAGGTCACTCCGACCAAAGCGGAGGGCACCCGGTATCACGACCGATCGGCCATGCAGCTTTTCCTACGGTGCTTCGGCACGGATCGGAATCCGTTGACCATCGGGCTGCGGGAATGGCAACGCTTCATTCTCCAACGTCGAAGCGGGAACCTCGCACCGAAAGGCCCTCAAGGCACGCCGCGCAAGACGAAAATCGGGGATCGACAGATCGCGTATGATCTCAAGTTGCTCCTCTCCATCTTCAACTGGGCAACGCTCGCCGGCGACGGCAAAGGCGGTGCGTTGCTCGAGCGTAATCCCTGCAAAGGGTTTCCGCTACCGACGGAAACTCGGCCGCGCCGACCACGAATGCCCGACGATCGGTATCAGCGCATGTTGGCTGTCGCGGATGCAGTGCACGCCGACTTCCGGCTCGCATTAGTTCTCGCCCACGAAACAGGACATCGGGTGTCGAGCATTCGACAGCTTAGATGGTCCGACATACTTTGGGACCGAAAGCTGGTCTGCTGGCGCGGCGAGACGGACAAAGAAGGGAACCACCATCTGACGCCGCTCAGCGAAGCGGCCAGCCGGTGTCTCACTGAGAACCGTCGCCGCACGACGGCAATCGGTAACGCCTTCGTTTTCCAGAACGATCGCGGCGACGACGTTCGCGAGCGGTGCCGCTTCCGCTCGTGGTGGCTCCGCTCCGAAAAGCTCGCCAACCTCGATCATGACGACCACTGGGGTTGGCACTCACTCCGGCGGAAGTTTGCGACGGAGCTCAAGGACATTCCGCTCAAGGATTTGTGCGATCTTGGCGGATGGAGATCCCCGCAAACTATCCTCACCTGCTATCAAGAGTCCGACGAGGAGACGATGCGGCGGGCGCTGCTCAATCGGCGTCCGATCGGCGCTCCGGAGCGACGAATGGAGAGCAGAAATGGAGAGCAGATCGCCCAATCCTGAATACGACTCGCGCCATGATGCACTCGAAGTGCAAACATGGCGCGGAGTTGTGAAAAATGGGCCTGCGAGGAGTTGAACCTCGGACCTCACGCTTATCAGGCGTGCGCTCTAACCACCTGAGCTACAGGCCCCACGGAGCACTGAACTTTAACCCGTCCCTCGGGCCAGGGTCAATCTTGCATGAGCGCTGCTCGTGCGTGACTGCCCCCCACTATCATACGTCACTTCAATATCCGCGCGCCCGAAACTCTCTGCACCTGGCCTCGACGTGAAGCTTCCCTCCCGCGCGCTCACTGCCGCTACCCTGTACCTGCTAACCAACGCCGTCGCGTGCCGCTCTGACAGCCCGCTGGTCAGCCGGCCACCGCGCGTCGCCTCCGTACGAGTGAGCCCCGCTGTCGACACGCTCCTTCCCGGCGGCGGCAAGCTCTTTCGCGTGTCTCTCTCCGACTCCGCTGGCACCCCGATCGAAGTCGACAGCCTCGGCGTCCCCGCACAAGGCTACGCCGTGGTCTGGTCGAGCTCGAACACGCAGGTGGCCACGGTGAGCGCCTCGGGCTTCGTTGCCGCCCTCGCCGTCGGCTCGGCGATCATCACCGCGGAGAGCGGCGGGACTCGGGGCTCGGCCCGCGTCGAGGTGCGCGCGCCAGCGGTCTGCGCGGTCATGGTGAGACCCGGCACCGCCGAGATCCCGGTGAGTGGCACGGCACAGTTCACCGTCGAGGTCATCGACGCGTTCGGACAACGCCTCTCCGGACGACAGGTCGACTGGACAACCGCCGATCCGGCCGTCGCCACCATCTCTGGCACGGGTCTCGTCACCGGCCGCTCACCGGGTGACACAGAGGTGATCGCAACGTCCGGCGGCAAGAGCGATACGGTCCGGGTCCGTGTGCTCGCGCCCTGAGGTCGACCAGCGCTCCCTGGTGGCGGTGATTCGGCAGGCGCTCGTATCTTAACCGGCCGCAGGTCCACCCGACTCGACATGTCATCCGAGCCAGCCGCCGTCTTCCGGAGCGTTCATTGAGCGTGCCCCCCCCTCGCTACGATCTCGTCGTCATCGGAAGCGGTCCGGCTGGACAGAGAGGAGCGGTGGCAGCGGCGAAGGTGCACAAGCGCGCCCTGGTCATCGACAAGCCAACGATGCTGGGCGGCGTCTGCGTGCAGACCGGCACGATCCCGAGCAAGACGCTGCGGGAGGCCATCCTCCACCTGTCCGGTTTCCGCCAGCGCATCTTTTACGGCCGCGACTACGCCGTGAAGGAGAACATCTCGGCCCAGGATCTGGCTTTCCGCGTTCACGCGGTTGTGGCGAAGGAGACGGAGGTCATCCGGGCCCAGCTCAAGCGCAACGGAGTCGACGTGCTCTCCGGCACGGCGCGGTTCGTCGATGCCAACACCGTCGAAGTCGACACCGGAGACGGTGGCAGCGTTCGTGCGACGGGGGACCACATCCTCATCGCCTGTGGGAGCCGAGCCGCCGACAATCCCCGGATCCCCACCGATGGCCAACGGATTTTCGACGCCGATCAGATCGTCGGCCTGAAGGAGATCCCGCGGGAGCTCATCGTCGCCGGCGCCGGCGTGATCGGTCTCGAGTACGCCTCCATGTTCGCCGCGCTCGGGACCAAGGTCACCATCATTGACCAGCGCCCGTCCGTCCTGGAGTTCATCGACCGTGAGCTCGTGGACGCGCTCTTCTATCATCTCCGCCGGCAGGGCGCCACGATGCGTCTGGGCGAGACTGTCGCTTCCGTAGCCATAGATGACCAGGATCGAGTGGTCGCGCTGCTGGAGAGCGGAAAGAAGGTGCACGGCCAGGCTCTCCTGTACGCCGTCGGCCGACAGGCCAACTGCGATCTGCTCCACCTGTCCGACGCCGGGCTCGAGGCGGACGCGCGCGGCCGGCTGGTGGTGAACGACGTCTTCCAGACAGCTGTGCCCCACATCTACGCCGCCGGCGACGTGATCGGCTTTCCCGCGCTCGCGTCGTCGTCCGCCGAGCAGGGACGCCTCGCCAGCTGCCACATGTTCGGTCTCAACTGCAATAGTCTTCCCGAGCTCCTTCCGTACGGGATCTACACGATCCCCGAGATCTCCACCGTGGGGAAGAACGAGCAGCAGCTCACCGACGCGAAGGTGCCCTACGAGGTCGGGACGGCGAAGTACGAGGAGCTGGCGAAGGGTCAGATCGTCGGCGATGAGACCGGGCTCCTCAAGCTCCTCTTCGATCCGACGACGCTCAAGCTCCTCGGCGTGCATGTGATCGGCGAAGGTGCAGCCGAGATCGTCCACATCGGCCAGGCCGTGCTGACCCTTGGCGGCACGATCGAGTACTTCCGCGATACGGTCTTCAACTATCCGACTTTCGCCGAGGCGTACAAGGTCGCTGCGCTGGCGGGCCTGAACCGGCTCTGAGTCCGGGAGCAGTGGCGTGAGCCCCTCGCTGCTTCTCCGGCGCTGCCGAGCCTACGATGCGATCGACGGCTCGTCCCCTCGGCTCATCGCCGTCCTCCTCCGGGATGGACGCATCGATCGCGTGATGCCCGAGCCGGCCGAGTCCAGCTCCGAGGAGAGCCTCGATGCCGACGGCCGGTTACTCGCGCCCGGACTCATCGACATCCACATCCACGGTGCGGGCGGCGCCGACACGCTCGAGGGCACTCGGGACGCATTGGCCACGATGTCGCAGACGCTGGCCCGGCTCGGCACCACCGGGTTCCTGGCGACGACCGTCTGCGATCCCGCGCGGGCCGACTCACACCTTGCTGTCGCCGCGAAGACGGTGGGCACGGATCTCGGCGGCGCGCGACTGCTCGGGCTCCACCTCGAAGGACCGTTCGTCAATCCGATTCGCCGCGGAGGACTGCCGCCCTGGAGCATCCAGCCCCCATCCACTCGTGCTCTCGACTCGCTGCTGGCACTCACCCGTGGAACACTCCGTGTCATGACGATCGCGCCGGAGCTGGAGGGAAGCCTCCCGATCATCGATCGGCTGGTCGCTGACGGGATCGTGGCCGCGCTCGGTCATTCCGACGCCGATCATGACCAGGCCGCCGCCGGCTTCGACGCGGGGATCACCCACGTCACCCATCTCTGGAACGCGATGCGCGCGCTGCACCACCGCGATCCCGGGCCGGTGACGGCGCTCCTCGCCCACGAAGGCGTGACCGCGGAACTGATCGCCGATGGGGTCCACCTGCACCCGACCGTCGTCGAGCTGACGGTCAAGGCGTTGGGCGCGGCGCGCTGCATCTGCGTCACCGATGGGATGCGTAGCGTCGGGATGCCGGACGGCCCGTACGTCTTCTCGGGTCGCGACGGCGAGACGCGCCACGGCACGGCCCGCTACCTCGACGGCACCCTCATCGGAACCTCGGTCGGGTTGTGGGCGATCGCGCGACGCTTCATGCGCTATTCCCGCTGCACGCTGGCGGAAGCGATCGACAGCGTCGCGCACGGACCGGCGCGACTGCTAGGCATGGAGAATCGGCTCGGGCGGATCGCGCCGGGTTACGACGCCGATCTTGTCCTCCTCGACGCGGATCTCGAGATCTACGCGACCATCGTCGGCGGCAAGGTCATCTACCGCCGGTGACGACCCTCTCGACCGCGGCGCGCGAGAAAGTAGAGGGGCGGTCCGAGCGAGGCGGCGACCCCGGTGCTCACGAGAGTGGGCAGGCCGAACTCGCCGTCGCGCAGCTCCAGGCCCACGACGATAGCGAGGATGAGCACCGGCAGCAGAGCGAGCGCGCATACGCCCGCCCAGCCCACCGGAATGCGGAAAGCCCCCCGCAACAACGGCTCGGCGCGGCGGATCCGCAACAGAGCGCCAAACTCGAGAAAGAGCGCCAGTGAATAGAGCAGGACGTCGGCCACCACCAGCTTGCGGAAGGGAAGCAGCGTGAAGAACGAATACAACGCGCCCGCGACCAGGATCGCGTTGCGCGGCGTGCCGCGAGCATCGGTCGCGGCGATCGGTCGCGGCAGCAGGCCGTCCTCGGCGACGACGAGCGGGATGCGGGAATAGACAAGCAGCAGCGCGCTGAAGAGACTGACCGCGCTCACCATCCCTGCGGCACCGATCCAGGCCGCCAGCGGCCGGCCCGCCGCGCCGCCCGCCAGGAGCGCGATCGCCGGCCAACCGCCTTCGCGCCAGAGCGTCCAGTCGCTGGCTCCGAGCGCGGCCGAGAGCGGAATCAGGTACCCGAGCGACACCAGCGGAAGAGTCAGGGCGAGCGCGCGCGGATACGTCCGCGGCGCGTCCACGATCTCGCCTCCCACGGTGGATGCGTTGTCCCAGCCGATGTAGTTCCAGAGAGCGATGGACAACCCGACGCCGACGCTTCCGAGCGCGCTGCCACCCCCGACTCCACCGCGCGCGAAAGGAGTCCAGGGAGTGTGCGAGATGTGGGGTGCGGCCGCGAGAGCGAGCAGGAGGAAGGGAAGAAGCACGACCGTGCCGGCGGCGACGGCAAATCGTCCCACCGGCCGCGCTCCGCGCAGGTTGAGCGCGGTCGCGCCCCAGATCACCGCCAGCGCGATCGCCCAGCGGAGGAGCGGAGCCGTGACCGACGCGCCGCCGCTTCCAGCTCCGAGCGCCGGGATGAAGTAGGCGAGATACTCGACGAAGAGCAGCGGGTAGATCGCCATGTCGACAAGCGAATAGAGCCAGGTCCACCACGCGTTCTGAAACGCCCAGAAGGGACCGAAGGCGCGCCCCACCCAGCGGTAGTAGCCCCCCTCCTCCGGGAGCATGCTCGCGAGCTCGCCCACGATCAGCGTCTCCGGCAGCGACCAGAAGATCGGCACGAGCACCAGAATGAGGAGAGCGAGGCCTGGACCCACGGAAGCGACGAGCCCTTCGGTGGTGAACGGACCGCCCGAGATGTTGAAGTACATCACGAAGACGAGCGGAAGCGTCGTCAGCGTGCGCCGGATCGCGGTCATCTGCCTCGTTCGCCCGCCGCGGAGCGGGCTCGTTATGTTGTCACACTGGAGTTGCCCGTTGCCGAGCCGCCCAAGAATAACATCGTCGTCCGAGACATGCGCCGACCGTCACGTCCTGCCAGCCACATCCGCTTCGTCGTGGTCGCGTCGCTCCTCGCGATCGCGGATGCGACCCCGCTGCTGTCTCAGAAACCACCCGCGCCGGTCACGATCTCCATGACACCCCCACCGATCGCGCGCGAGTTTCGCGGCGCGTGGGTGGCGAGCGTGGCGAACATCGATTGGCCGTCACGACGCGACCTCTCACCCGAGGAGCAGCGCGCCGAGCTACTACGCATCTTCGATCGCGCGGTCTCGCTGCGGCTCAACGCGATCGTTCTGCAGGTGCGTCCGGCGGCCGATGCGCTCTACCTCTCGCGGCTCGAGCCTTGGTCGGAGTATCTCACCGGAAAGATGGGGCTCGCTCCGGTGCCGGCGTACGATCCTCTCGCCTTTGCGGTGCAGGAGGCGCACGCCCGAGGACTCGAGCTCCACGCCTGGTTCAACCCGTATCGGGCGCGTCATTCCTCCGGCGTCGGCGACGCCGCGCCGTCGCATGTGAGCCGGCGCCATCCCGAGCGCGTGCGGGCTTACGGTCACTTTCAATGGATGGATCCAGGAGACGCCGCCGTGCGCGCGATGGCGGTACGCGTGATCACCGATGTGGTGCGCCGCTACGACGTGGACGGCGTTCACATCGATGACTACTTCTATCCGTACCAGGAGCGCGATGCGAACGGGCGCGCTATCGAATTCCCGGACGATGCCACCTGGAGGCGATACATCAGGCATCGAAAACGCCACCTGCAGCGCGATGACTGGCGGCGCCGCAATGTGGACATGTTCGTCCAGCAGCTCTATCGCGCCGTGCATGCCACCAAGCCGTGGGTCAGGGTCGGTGTGAGTCCGTTCGGTATCTGGAGACCCGGCAATCCTCCGGGCGTGTCGGGGCTGGATTCTTACACGGAGCTGTTCGCTGACTCGCGGCGCTGGGTGAGATCGGGCTGGCTCGACTACGTCGCTCCCCAACTCTACTGGCCGAGCGCCGCTCCCAGCCAACCGTTTTCCCCGCTTCTCTCATGGTGGGTCGCCCAGAACACCCATCATCGCCATGTCTGGCCCGGACTCAATGCCAGCCGAATCGAGAGCGGCAACGCCCGGAGCTGGAAATCGGCTGAGATTCTCGGACAGATCGACCTGACCCGCGCACAGAATGGGGCGACCGGAAACATCCTCTACAGCACGACGGCGCTCATGCTCGACCGCGACAGCATCGACGAGCGACTCACGACATCCGCGTATTTCCATCCGGCGCTGGTGCCGGCGTCTCCCTGGCTCGGCCGGCGCCCGCCGCGCACTCCCCGCATCCGGGTGCGGGATGACGGCGTGGGTACTGGCGCCGAGGTGTCGCTCGCTCCTGCCACCGGCGAGAGGAGATCGGTCTGGACGCTGCGCGCGCGCTTTGGCGATGGCTGGTCGCAGGAGATCGTGCCGGCATCCGAGCGCACTCACACGATCATCGGCCTTCCCGGTGTCGGGGGAGGGATCGCGCCGGATATGGTTGTCGTCTCCGTGATCGGCAGAACGGGGATGGAGAGCCCGGTCGCGATTGCGGTGCGACGCCGGTGCGTCGCGCGAAAAACCGGGTGCTGGGTGGCGCCCGGAGGCCACCGATAAAACTCGGCCATGCGCAAACGAAAAGGGCCAGGCACATCGCCTGGCCCTCTTCCACACTGCGACGTTAGCCGGTTACGGGCAGGAAACCACGCCGTCCAGCTGGCCCGCGCCCACATCGCCGCCGACGTGAATCTGGCAGCTGTTGGCCGTGCCCGAGATCGCCGAGTTGACGCCCACGGCCGACCAGCCCTTGGTGATGCCGGTGCTGGTGATCGTGATTGTCACGTTCTTCGACGGCGCGTCGTTGATCGCCGTCAGGTCAGTCGAGTAGGTCTGATTGTCGGCGAAGTAACCCTCTTCGGCCGTCGCCAGGTTACGCAGGTCGGTCTTGATCGTGGCGAAGTACGCCTTGTCCTTCGTGTTGGCGAACTTCGGGATCGCGATCGCGGCCAGAATGCCGATGATCACGACCACGATCAACAGCTCGATCAGC
>JBBSGP010000083.1:0-8958 GCA_038253885.1 Gemmatimonadales bacterium
ACCACCTATCGAGGGAGTTGACGTGTCGGCGACGTTAGGCCGCAACAGCTATGGCAAGTCGGGCGTACGCCTGATGAAGGTGACCCGTACTCCCGATCGGCACGAGGTGCGCGACGTCACCGTCGCCATCCAGTTCGAGGGTGACTTCGAGGCGGTGCACACGAGCGGCGACAACCAGCACGTTCTTCCCACCGATACGATGAAGAACGCGGTGTATGCGCTGGCGCGGCGGCGTCCACGCGAGGAGATCGAGAGCTTCGCTCGCGCGCTGGTCGCCCATTTCTTCGTCGACAATCCTCACGTCTCCCGCATCGCCGTGGACGTCATGGAGAATGGTTGGGAGCGGATGTCCGTCGGGGGCTGGCCCCATCATCACGCGTTCATGCGGAGCGGCGAGGAAAAACGCACCGCCAGCGCCCGCGGCACGCGCGACGGCGTGGCGATCGAGGCCGGGCTCGCGGACCTCGTCGTCATGAAGACGAGTGGTTCGGGCTTCAGCGGGTTCATGCGCGACGGGTACACCACGCTGGCGGATACCACCGATCGGATCTTCGCGACCGACATCAGAGCCAACTGGTCGTACGGAAACGTGGATGTGTCGTACGCACTCTGCCGCGCACGGGCCCGGCAGGCGCTCCTGGATGCGTTCGCCGAGCACGACAGCCACTCGGTTCAGCATACGCTCTACGCGATGGGAGAGGCCGCCCTGGAGGCTGTTCCCGAGATGGTGGAGATCAGACTGACGCTTCCGAATCGACATCATCTGCTGGTCGATCTGGAGCGATTCGGCCTCGACAACCAGAACGAGATCTTCGTCCCGATGGCCGAGCCGTTCGGTTTGATCGAGGGAGTGGTGCGCCGCGGAGGGGTGAGGCCGACACTATCGGTGATGCCGTAGGCGCGTTCCACCACCCCCCGCGCCCGCTAGCGTTGACGGCTTTTCAGGATGCGGATGAACGACCGTCCCCGAAGCTCCTCCGCCGTGAGGCTGGTCATGGCCAGCGCCTCCGGCTCGGTGAATGCGCCGCAGTTGATGCCCCGGACGAAGTAGTTGAGCAGCCCCTGTCCGGTGGCGGCGTCGTCAAAGGTATCGCCGACCAGGGTGGCCTGGGCCGATTTCTCGACGAAATTACGCAGCCGGATCGCGGCAGCGTCAAGATTGGCCATGAAGAAACCAAAGACCGCGGCGTAGCGTGTCGGGAGCTGCGCCGGGTGAAGATCCCACCCCTGGTAGAATCCATTTATGAGTGAATTCTGCACATCGGCGTAGTGGAGTCTCCACGCGCGGTGAACGGTCGCCACGTTCTCCGCTCGTTGTTCAGCGGTGGGATCCGGCCCCCGGTGCGGAGGCACCGGCAGAATCGCCGTGGACCCATCCGACAGCCAGACGTCCGTACCCGCAAAGACGACCTGCATCACCTCGAGCGCGTGGGCGCACGCCGGGTGCTGCATGCGCTGATGCGCGGCGGTGATGTTCACGCCGGCGGTGTAATCGTAGGTCCCGAAGTGGGCGCCGGTCATCCGTCCGCTCGCAGCGGCATGGAGAGCGGGGAGCGCGCATCGACCACCGGCATCAATGATGATCTGCGCGGTCTCCACCATGAGCTCGAAGCGCAGCGACCGTTCGGTCAGCCCGAGCTGCGCCTCGAGCAGCTCGAGCACCGAGACGAAATATTCGACCTGTTCCGGAATCGTGACCTTGGGCAACGTCACGACGAAGCCCGGCGGGAGCACTCCACCGGTCTCTCTGGTCAGAGTCGTGAGGAAGATGTCCAGCGACCGCGTGCTGCGGTGGCGCAATTCCTCGTTGACCGGCTTGATCCGGATTCCGAGGAACGGCGGCAGCGTCCTCTCTTGCATCCCGGTCGCCACTTCCCGGGCCGCGGCGGCGACGTGAGCATCCTCCTCCGCGTCCCGCCGGATCCCGTAACCATCCTCGAAATCGATGCGGAAATCCTCCACCGGCTCGTGCCGCAGCTTCTCGATCACGCGCCGGTAGACACGCTCGGAGAACCCGCCGGCGTCGGCGCCGGCGCCCGGCGGGATAGAGAGGCCGATGGCTCGAGCAAACGTCTCCGCATCGGCGGCGTTGTCCTCCAGCGACCGGAGCGCCACTGCCCCGAGCTTCCGCGCCGAATCGGCGCGGAAGAGATGACCCCCGCCGTAGACGGTATGCACGGGCTGTCGCCGCGCCGCCTCACCGGGATGCCTCGCCGCGAATCGGGCGTTTGCCTGGAGCAGAGGCGCGGCCAGCGATTCGAGCGCCGCGGCATCCAGGGAGGTCGCCGGTGCGGAGCTGTCATCCATTGTAGATCCTCCCGCTCGTTCGGCGGTAGAGCTCAAGTACCTCCCGCGCCTGCGAGCGGTAGACACCGCGGGTGATGCGGATGCCGCGCTCCTCGAGGTACCGGTAGGATTCGGGGAAGACGGGGCCTTCGTCGAAGGCGAGCCGCGACGCGTCTTCCCGAGCTGCCCCGCACACCACGCTCCGCACGCCGCTCCAGAGCGTCGCGCCGAGACACATGGCGCAGGGCTCGCACGAGGTCACCAGCTCGTGGGCCGCCATACCGGGCGCCGCCAGCGTGAACGACGCCGTGCGCCGCTGGGCCATCATGAGCGCCATGATCTCCCCATGAAGAACGCAGTTGTTCAGGCGAACCACCGAATTCATGCCGATCGCGATGAGGCGCCCGCTCTCCTGCTCGAAGATCGCGGCACCGAACGGACCGCCGGTGCCCCGTTCCACGTTCGCGCGCGACACCGCGATGGCGAGGAGCATTCGCTCCTCGGGCGAGGAGAGACGACGATCCCAATCGATCTCGTCGGACACCCAGTCGGGGTACGCGATCTCGATGGTCGGAAAGGCCGGGCGTGGCCCCATCAGCGTCCGCGAGCCGCCTTGCGCGCCGCCTTCTCCCTCGCGCGCGCTCGCTCGTCCGCCTTCCGGGCACGGATCTGGGCGATTCGCTCGGCGATCGGCACCTCGAAGCGCTCAGCGGTCTTCTTCTGGTAGTCGAACCCCGGGACGATCACCCGCGGCAGGCGACGCCCAATCGCCCTCTCGATCGCCTTGAGGTCGGTCTCCTCCTCGGGCGAGACGAAAGTGAAGGCATCGCCGGTCGCCTCGGCGCGCGCCGTCCGGCCAACGCGGTGGATGTAATCCTCCGGAACGTGCGGAACGTCGAAGTTCACGACGTGCCCCAACGCCTCCACGTCGATCCCCCGAGCCACGATGTCGGTCGCCACGAGAACACGGTGCTTCCCGGCCTTGAACCCTTCCAGAGCCTCCGTCCGCTGCGCCTGGGACCTATTTCCATGGATGCGCGCGGAGGAGATACGGTTCCGCTCCAGCACCTCGGCGAGGCGATTCGCCCGGTGCTTCGTGCGGGTGAAGACGATCGCGTCCCGGATCTCGTTGCGGGCCAGAAGCTCGAGAAAGAGGGCGCTCTTGAGATCCTGCGCCACCGGATAGATCGCCTGAGTGATCCCGACCGCGGGAGCGGCTTTCCGCTCCAGGTTGATCATCGCCGGCTTGTGGAGAAGCTCCCGGGTCAGCGCGACGATCGGATCCGGCATGGTGGCGGAGAAGAAGAGCGTCTGCCGCTTCGTGGGTAGATGCTTGAGCACTCGCCGGATGTCCGGGAGAAAGCCCATATCGAGCATCCGGTCCGCTTCGTCGATCACCAGCACCTCGAGCCGGTCCAGACGCGCATAGGGACTCTTGAAGTGATCGAGCAACCGTCCCGGTGTTGCCACGATGACGTCGACGCCGCTCCGGAAGGCGTGCTCCTGCGGTCCCATGCCGACTCCGCCGAACACCGCCGCGCCGGTCACCGGTGTATGCATCGCGAGTTCTCCCAGATGCTGATCGATCTGCGCCGCCAGCTCGCGGGTCGGCGTGAGGATCAGCGCGCGCGTGGTGCCCCGCGGCTTCTCGCGCAAGCGATGGATGATGGGAAGCAGAAAGGCGGCTGTCTTGCCGCTTCCGGTCATTGCGCAGGCGAGAACGTCCCTCCCTCCCATCGCCGGAGGAATCGCCTCCTCCTGAATGGGCGTGGGTCGAGTGAAGCCGAGCTCGCGGATGCCGCGCAGGAGATCGGCATGAAGGCCAAGAGAAGAAAAGGGCATTGTCGGGGGCAGGAGCGCCGGCGCCGTGGTCTCCGGCTGGCCGGCCGCGTATTATCGATCGAGTGGGGCACGCTCCGCGCGCCCCGCGTAGTGGGCGAAAGCTAGACGAATGGGGACGATTCGGCTACGCACGCCCGCCCTCCCACTTCCACAGGACATCCCATGCTGCTCGAGCGCTGCGTGGTCTCCCGCAAAACGCCGCGGGATGGAAAGCTCGAGATCACCGAGGACACGGCGACGATCATGCGTCCGCACGATCGGCTTGTGGTTGAGCTCCGCGGGACGACAGCGCCGGCCCGCGTGGACTCGATGACCTGCGGCTGCCGGGGAAGCAATGACCCTCACATCCACTACTTCCTCGAGGCAGAGCTGCTCAAGTCGCTACGTCCGGAAGCACACGTGGCGCTCGAGATGGCCGAGGCGACCGGCACCATCTCCGTCATCGAGGAGCGATCATGATCGGCACGCTCGAGCGATTTATCGTTCCGCTGATGGCGGTGGTGCTCATGGCGAGCCCCCGCGCGGCCGGCGGACAGACATCCGCGGTGGTTTACCCGTTGGTCCCGCGACCGCGCGAGGTCATCCGGCGTCCCGCCCAGCCTCTGGCTGACGGTGTGCGAATCGAGTCCGCGGCTCGCAGCGACACGCTGGCGGTGCGCTCGCTGGCGGAGATGCTGCGCGAGCGCGGGATCTCCGCATCGGCTGCGGGCAGGGGGCTCACCGTACGGCTGCTGCGAAGCGACTCCCCGCAGGGGCGCGCGGCTCTGACAACGGCCGGGCTCCGCTGGGAGGCGGCGATGCGGGAGGAGGGATACGCGCTGGTCACCGGTCAGGGGAGCGCGACGATCATCGCGTCCGCCCCCAGTGGGATCTTTTACGGCGTGCAGACCCTGGGTCAGCTCATCGACGGCCGGGGCGGATCCGCGCGACTCCGCGGCGCCGCGATCCGCGACTGGCCAGCGATGCGCTATCGCGGCTTTCACGACGACCTGTCTCGTGGCCCCGTCCCGACCCTCGAGTTTCAGAAGAAGCAGATTCGCGCCTTTGCCGCCTACAAGATCAACGTCTACTCGCCTTACTTCGAGCATACCCTGTCCTATCGCGCCAATCCGCTCGTCGCCCCCCCGGGCGGAGGGATGACGCCGGAGCAGGTGAGAGAGCTCGTGGCGTATGCGCGTGCCTACCACATCGAGGTGATACCCGAGCAGGAGGCGTTCGGGCATCTGCATCATCTGCTCAAGTACGAGCTCTATTCTCCCCTCGGCGAAACGCCGCACGGTCACGTGCTCGCGCCGGGACAGGTCGGATCCCTCCCGCTCATCCGGCAGATGTTCGCCGAGATCGACTCGCTCTTCCCGGGGCGATTCATCCATCTCGGCGCCGATGAAACGTTCGAGCTCGGCCGGGGCCAGACCGCCGAGCGCGTTCGCGCGGAAGGGATCGGTCCGGTCTATCTCGACTTCCTCAAGCAGATCGAGGCCGCGCTGCGCGGGCGCGACAAGCGCTTTCTCTTCTGGGGAGACGTGGCGATGAACTCGCCCGATCTGGTGAAGACCCTTCCCAAGGACCTGATTCCTGTCGCGTGGGACTATGACCCCGCGCCGTCCTTCGACAAGCTCATCGCTCCATTCCGGGATGCCGGAATGGAGACCTGGGTCGCACCCGGGGTTAACAGTTGGAATCGTGTGTATCCCGACTTCGCCCTCGCACTACCCAACATCCAGGGATTCGTGCGCGACGGGCAGCGGCTGGGCGCCACCGGAGTGCTCAATACCTCGTGGGACGACGATGGTGAATCGCTGTTCGCTCAGACGTGGTATGGGGTGCTCTTCGGAGCGGCGGCTGGTTGGCAGCCCGGCGAGAGCTCGATCGAGGACTTCCAGCGTAGCTACGGACGGGTATTTCATGGTGACACCAGCGGCCGTGTGGACCAGGCGCAGCGCAAGCTGATGGCGTGTCACGCGCTGCTCAGAAAGGTGGGTGTGAGCGATGCGAGCGACTACATCTTCTGGCTCGATCCCTGGAGCGAAGAAGGACAGCGCATCGGCCAGAAGATTCGGCCCATCGCCAGCGACCTACGCGTCCTGGCGGAGTCGGCGATCGTCCTGCTGGCGGACGCCCGGCGGGTACCCCTCCGTGAGACGGACGCGCTCGACGCGATGGATCTCGGCGCTCGACGCATCGACCTCATCGGAATGAAGTTCCAGTTCGCCGATGAGATCGTGCAGATGTACGCCCGCGCGGCGGACAGCGTGAGCAGCTCCGCGTCGCGAGACCTGGGCGACATCACGGGGATCAATGGACGGCTCCAGGATCTGCGGGACGCGTACTCGCTCGTTCGCGATGAGTACGAGCGGCAGTGGCTGCGTGAGAACCGGCCCTACTGGCTTCACAACGTGCTGGCCCGCTTCGATCTCGCCGCTCAGCTCTGGATCTCGCGGGCGGACCGCATCGGGCAGGCGCGGCAGGTGTGGTATCGCACCAGAAAGCTGCCGCTGGCGGAGTCGGTCGGCCTGCCGGCTTCACGTCCCGCCACTCCCTGATGACCTTCGGAAGGGGCCGGCTCGCTGGGCTCGCCGGGGCGCTCGCGGTCACGGCTCGTATCGTTACCGGTCAGACCGAGGCTCCGCCGCTCAGACCGCATGTGATGCCGGTTGTCTACCTGCCGGCCGACCTCGACGCGTCGCGGGATGCGATCGCACTGCAGATCCGCGCCCTGGAGGATGTCCGCGCGTGGTATGCCACGCGACTCGCCGGCCACACCTTTCAGAGCGATCCCATCGTCGTGCAGCGGAGTCGTCACGCTTTTGCCGAGCTGGCTGGCGCCAATTTCCAGAACTGGTGGCCGCTTCCAGCGGAGGAATTCGCGAGCTTTGGTCGGCCCTGGAACGAGCACTCGCCAAGGAAACTCCTCATTCTCGCGCACGGCGCCGGGGCATGGGCTGGCGCTGATTCCGAGAACGGGGGCATCGACAGCATCGCCCAGGCCGGACGGGTGTCCAAAGGAGCTCTGGGCGGGCTGGCCGTCATCGGGGACTCCAGCATCGGGGGGATCCTCGCCGGCGTCTGTCCGCGCGACGGCACAGCCACCTGGCGTAAACCGGCGGGCGGCACCGCGTGGTGGTGCAACTGGAACACCTACCGGGGAACTCTCGCGCACGAGATGGGGCACACGTGGGGACTTCCCCACCCTGACGCTTTTCGCTCCGGCCTGAGGTGTGACAGCCTTTTCAACTCGAATATGCAGTGTCACTGGGCGTGGCCGGCCGATTCACTGCTGCCGTACGAAGCGGCGCACTTGAGATCGCTCGAGGGCTTTGCGGCCGGCGCGGACAGCGCGTACCGGATGCTTTCCTCCTTCCGGACGATGCCGAGCGCGGGCGGCTCGCGCGTCGTCCGCTTCGAGAGGGGCGACAGTATTCTCTGGGCGGCCGGCCGTGGCGGCGGAACTGGCTACCCGTGGGGACTCGAGATCACCGCCGACGGCGCTTCGGGTCGAGCCGACATCAGCGTCGAGATCGCACCGTCAGAGTGGCTCGTCGCCGATCTGGGCCGGCCGAGCGGTGACACGGGAGTGGTGCACGTGCGCGTCGACGCTGATTCTCGCCCGATCTTCGACGGTGAGCTCCGCGTCGGGACGTATCCCCTGGAGCTCGCCGCGCCTCTGCGACGCGCGCGCCGTCTCCGCATCCGGGTCGCTGGCGTCCGTTCGTCTCACGTCCTGCTCGGCAACGCCCGGGTCTACTTCCGCGCCCCTCGCTGATCTCTCGGGAGTGCCGCCGACAGCTCCCGTCCTTACTTGCTCTTCAACTTCGACTGGTACGCGCGCTCTCCGGGCCCCACGTAGATCTGTCGCGGGCGGGCGATCTTCTGCTCCTTGTCCGTGAGCATCTCCTCCCACTGTGCCAGCCAACCTGCCGTGCGAGCGATGGCGAACAGGACGGTGAAGTACTCTGTCGGAAAACCCATCGCGCGGTAGATCAGGCCCGTGTAGAAATCGACATTCGGGTAGAGTTTGCGCGAGATGAAGTAGTCGTCCGATAACGCGATGCGCTCCAGCTCGAGCGCGATCTCGAGGTCCCGGTCCACTCCGGTCTCCTCGAACACCTGATCCGCCAGCTGCTTCACGATCCTGGCGCGCGGATCGTAGCTCTTGTAGACCCGATGGCCGAAGCCCATCAGCCGGCCAGAGCCTCCCTTCACCTCCTCGATGAAGGCCGGGATCTTCGACTTCTCGCCGATCTCGGCGATCATGCGGAGAACCTGCTCGTTCGCTCCTCCGTGCAGAGGACCGAATAGCGCCGCGATCCCGGCGGCGGTGGCCGAGAACGGATCGACGTGGGAAGAGCCGACGGCGCGAACCGCGCTCGTCGAGCAGTTCTGCTCGTGGTCGGCGTGGAGGATGAAGAGCACTTCGAGCGCGCGGTTGAACACCGGACTGGCTTGATACTTCGCCTCGCTCATCCGGAAGACCATTGCCAGGAAATTCTCGGTGTACGAGAGGTCGTTGTCCGGATAGACGTAGGGGAGTCCCTTCACGTGCCGATACGAGAACGCGGCGATCGTCGGCATCTTGGCCAGGAGCCGGATCATGGACATGACCCTCTGGTCCGGATCGAAGATGTTCCGGGCGCTCGGATAGAACGACGACAACGCGGCGACCGCGCTGCAGAGCATCGACATCGGGTGTGCATCGTAACGGAAGCCTTCCAGAAACTTCCGCACATTCTCGTGCACGTACGTATGAAAGGTCACCGAATGCACGAAGTCGTCGTACTCCGCCTGGGTCGGGAGCTCGCCGTGACGGAGAAGCCAGGCCACCTCGAGAAA
>JBBSGP010000084.1:0-8940 GCA_038253885.1 Gemmatimonadales bacterium
CGTAGAAGAAGCTGTCTGCCGCGATGGCACCGGAGCTGGAATTGAGAATCAGCTCCCCCCGACCGTCGTAGGCGTAGCTCACCGTCTGGCCGCTTTGTCGAGTAAGGGTCCGTCCGATCTGATCGGGCAGGATCGTCTCGGTCCCCTCTGCCGACGAGCTTCCGAACGAGTGCCACGCCACTCGATCGTTGTCATCGTAGGCGAGGCTGTCGTTGTAGACGTTCGGAGTGGTCGTCGGATATGCCAACCCCCGCGCGCGACTCTTCCGATCGTAGCTATAGCTCCATTTCTGAGGCGAGACGGGCCAGAACGGGTTGTTTATCTCCTTCAGATTCCCATTGCCGAAATAGGTAAAGGTGAGCGGTTGCTGGTACGCCACCAGCACCGAGTCCGTGGCCGGATTCGCACACGGTGAGCATTGCACATTCCCATTCAGGTAGGTCTTGGCTCGGCGCCCGTTTGGATCATACTCGTGGTAGAAGGTGAGGCCCGAAGCAAAGGTCGTGTCGGCCCAGTTGCGGATCAGCTGAGCCTCGGACCGGCGCCGGCCGTACGGGTCGTATCGGAAGAAGATCCGGCTGTACTGATTCCGCACTTGGGTCAGGATGCCGTCCGTATCGTAGACATAGCTCACGCTGTCATCGCGCTGCGTTGGGGAGAACTCCGTCAGCACCTTCGCGATCGGGCGGCCCCCGGCATCGAAGGCGACATCGGTCCAGTCACCACGACGGGAGAGCTGTTTTGTCGGGTTCATCCCATCCTGGTACGTCGTCGAGTCGCACCAGCTCTCACGGACGCAGCGGCGGACAAGGCGCCCAGCCGGATCGTGTAACCAGGTTGACTGCCAGCCGAGCGGGTCGGTCTGTGTCACTAGCCTGGCCGCGTCGTTGAAGCTGTAGGACACGATCTGATTCGGGGGCTGGAGCCGCTGGTAGCCATTGACGCCGGAGGTCAGCGAGAGTGCCACTTGGGTCTGCTTCGTCACTCGACCCATCTTGTCGTACTCGTACGCCGTGAAATCTCCGAGCGCGTTGAGAACTGTATCGGCGATGACACGCGTCGAGTCGTAGCGGTAGCGCGTCGTATCGGTGCCCTTGGACGCGCTCAGCAGGTTCCAGGTCAAGGTGCTGTCATACAGGAAGACTGTGGGCAACGGCTCCTCGCCGCCTGCGACTGTGGGATGGGGCGCCGCGACCTTCCAGACGAGACCGTTGTTCTTGTAGTAGAAGCGCGTGACGTTGCCGAGCGCATCGATCACGGAGTCCCGTCGTCCCGAGGCGTCGTACTTGAAGGTGACGGTGTCGCCGGCCGGCGGGATGATGGAATCGAGCTCCTGCCACGCGGTATTGTAGACGTAGCGCGTGCTGTCATAGCGCACAGCTGTCGTCGTCCAGCCCGCGCGCACCTTCATCTTGCTCTTGAGCAAGCTCCCCGACGCATTCCAGCTCTGCCACACCTCGGCCCCCCCGGCGGTCGTGATGTGAACAGGGAGTCCTGTCGAATCACGATCGATCGTGACGAGCCCCACCAGCGGTCGAGCGACCTTGGTCGGTGCTCCCGTGCGATCCATGGCAAACCACGCGGTGTCTTGCTCGTACTGCGGCATGCCCGGCAGGTAGCCGGTGTAGCGTGCCCATGAGAGCACGGCCCGCGCGCTGTCGGCATAGGAGGGCGTGGCCGGTGTGGCCTCGGAGAGGCCGGTGCCGCTCGCCGGCACACCCACGCGCTGCCAGGCGCGGAATCTCTTGCTCGGCACGTTCGAGCCCGAAGGGGCCGAGACGGTGTCGACGGTGCCTGTGAGTGCTTCGAAGGCGTAGGTCACCTGCCCTGTCGCTCGCGCCGTGCTGGCGCTCATCCGATGCGTGGTACCGGCGTAGCTGAACGGACTGCCCAGACCATCGGGGTCGGTGATCTGGTCGAGATCGGCGTCCGTCGCTCCGCTATGAACGCTTTGCTGCAGCCGCACCGTGTCGGATCCGGGGATCTTGATCCTGTTGATCCGGGCGGATGCATCGACGAGGAAGCTGATCGTCTTGCCAACCGGATCGGTGATCGAGACGAGCCGCTCGCCGCTCCAGGCATACACCGCGCGGTTGCGGGCCGGGTTGTTGTCCGTGATCGAGTCCGGGAGGCCCGACGAACCGTACCACACCGTCACGCGGTTCCCCTTGAGCACGCGCTTGTAGCCGTTGGCGGTCGTGCTCAACGTCGAATACTCGCCTGGCGGGCTCTGATAGAGCGTCCCGTTTCTTGGGAAGTACGTCGCGGAGCCGTCGGCCAATACCAGGAGCGCGCCCGTGGCGTCGGGCACGATCCGCTCGACGCCGGCTTCCCACCACCCGGCGCCGAACGCGCTCGCGCGGCGGTTCACGACGAGAAGTCTCGTCGTCGCGGTATCGGGCGACTGATCCTGCCACACACCCCCCAGCTTCTTGAACACCGAGATCTGCAGCGGGTACGCACCGGTCCCCAGCTGCAGACTGTCTGCATTGATCGGGATCGTGAGACGATGCGTCTGCTTGGCGCTGAATGTGAAGCCGCTCGTGCTGAAGTAGACCTGGGCGATGCGCACGCTTCCGTTGGTGATGTTGTTTAGCTCGATGCGGAGCGCTTGCGGAGGAGCGTCGCCCGGATAGGTGGCGTAATCGACCGCAACGACCGGCGTGGGCTTGGCCGTGGCACTCGAGTAGAGAAGCGTCACGGTGCGCGGTCTGCCCATGGATCGATAACCAGGTAGCGCGTGCGCGTAGAGCAGATCACCGCATTGCACGGCGCTCCCTGGCCCTGCCGTCGTGATCGGGCATCCGGATCGCACAACGCGATTGCCGGATGGCGAGAACGGCTTGAGCGGGTAGGAGCGGAAGATGGTGACCGACTTGACGGCCGACCCGCTGGCGGGGCCGCTCGCGCTGAGAGTGAGACTGGCCGCTCCGAGCGTCGTCCCGCCCGTACCGATCACGGTGACGTCGCCATCTTGACCACTGCCCAGCGTGATGCTCGCCGGAGCAGGCGTGCCGCAGATCGCGCCTCCGGATTGAGCGCAGGCCAGCGTGAAGGTGGCAGCAGCCGTGCTGCCGTTGTGCACGCGGAACGCGTAGGTGGCCGAGATGCCAACCTCGATCGAATCCGGTCCTCCGACGACGGTGACGGTCACGCTGTACGTCGGCGCCGTCACCACCACATTGTAGTAGCCTTCGAAGGTGTCGCCTGGGTGAATCGTGGGCGTCGCGTACGCGTACAGCGGGCCGGTGCCGCCCGTGGATCCGGTCGAGTACGTCACTCCGAACAGGGCCGAGGAATTGGCGGGGACACTCACCGAGCCCTGGTTGACGGAGCAGCTGCTGACCGGGGCGAACACCCCGCAGTCCAGGCTGTAGACCTCGGCGCTCGCGGTGCTGTTGGTCACGGTGAACGTCGCAGTGAGCCCCGAGGCATCGCTCGCCACGTTCAGCGTCTGGTCACCGCAGGGCGAGACACCAACGCACGTGTTCCGCATACTCGGTCGCAGTCCGCCTCCCGCCGACTGTCGAGGGGGGCGGTTGCTCAGAGGCGAGCGTATGAGTGACTCACCTGTCGGGCGGATGAGTGAGGCACGACGCCAGTAGCTCGCGCGGACGGGCGCCACCGGTGTGAGCAACCTTGAGTGGACAGACGGTGGCTGCGTAGCCGGTCGGGTGGTGTCGGTCCACGCAGCGAGGAGAGCTGCGATGAGGCAGGCCACAAGGGCCAACGAGCGGCCCTTGATGAGATAGAATCCAGACATGGGAGATGATCCTCGTGGGGTGATGAAGGCAGAGCGACCGGGTCACGGCTCAAGCAGCTTCTTGCCCGCCTGGAGCAGGACCTGGAGAAGCCGCTGTCTGCGAGTTGCCGTCGCGGCCGCCTGCGTCATGGTCGTCTTCGCGGCTGTCGCGACAGGCAGCACTGAGACGGGGGCCTGCACGGTGCCGCAGGCGCCCCGGCTCGAGCAGATGCGGGCCGCCACCTGGTGTGTGCCCGGCGTGAGCAGACTGTCGAGGCTCGCGCCCGATGCAGTGGATGACGGCGCTCCGATCGGCGCCATCGGTCCCCAGGCTTCGCCCGTCGGCGAGAGCTGGAACAGCGCACTGCGGTCGCGGCCGTCGACCGTGACGGTGAAGGAGCTGACGTCCAGCGGATCGAGCGACTCGCCCTGAATGAAGCGGAAAACAAGGACTGGCCTGTCCTGCGGCACGCTCCCGCCCGGGAGGGGCTGCACGAGCGCGATCACCGGCGAGCGATAGGCGACGATCGCTGATACTGGCGGCGCCGGTTGCACTGGTGTGGGAGAAGGCGGAGGTGGCACCGGTGGCACGGGAGCCGGCTGCACCGGTTGGGGCGGCGGCGTCGGCGGTTGCTGGGCGGTGATCTCGGACGAGACGCTCAGCGCGAACGCGGCACACATGCCGCGCAGAACGACGGGACTGACGCATGACACGATGACCTCGCGGTGGACGGAGACCGGCGAGAGGCCGACATGGCGCGCACAAGCCGCATTGCCTCTGGCTCACACGACTGCTCTCACTGAGATGAGAGAGCCGTGCGACATCGCCCCGCTGGTGTCCGCGCATCGCGAGACGCGATAACGCGATGCGACGAGGCCCGGTCGGATGACCGGGCCTCAGGGCAAAACCACTCAGCGTTTACGTGGGCGTTAGTCCTCGCGACGTTTCTCTTTGCCGCGATGGTGGCACCACAGATGGCACACCGTGCCGAGGATGAGCCGTGCGTCGCGCGGGAGCGAGACGGGTGGGTGCGAGTGATCGAGCGAGAGGAGCTCGATGCTCTCCGAGCGCAGACGGCCCACGCACTTGCACACGTAGCCCCCATCGGGCGTGCGCGCGACGATCACCGTCTCCGGCGCCACCGCTGAGCCGATCCGCACCACGACCGTGTCACCGCTGTGCATGAGCGGCGACATGCTCTCACCCGCGATCCGGAGCGCGAGATAGCGGCCGGGCGGTGTCCCCTTCGGCCGCTCGATCCAGCTCTCCACCGGCTCGTCCCATAGCTCTCGACCGACACCGGCCGCCACGGCCAGGTCCACAAGCGGCATCGCGTTCTCCTTCTCCGCAACCTCGATCACACGTGACGCGATGCCGCGCGTCGACGCTCGACGCTCAGGCGGTCGCCCCTCGTCGCACCCCACCCGCAGTCGCCTCGCTTCCACCCTGGCGCGGAACCGCCGGCCCTCGGCAAGGAGCTCCTCGTCCGTCAGCAAGCGCTCGTTTTCGGCACGGATCTGCTCCATCTGCCAATCGAGAAAGCGGGGATCGCTCCAGATCGAGGCGTCGGGCTGCGACGCGAAATAGTCACCGACGAGCTGCACCAAGAGATCCGCCTCGAACTCGATCTGCTCGCGCAGCTCGGGTGACAGCTCGGCGCCGGGTGGGATAGCCGCCAGCGGCTCGAGATGCCGGAGCGGTTCCCGCCCGCTCGCCGATTCGCCGGCGTCACCGCGGAGCCAGCGCTTCAGACTCTCATCATGATCGCTCATCGTGTTTCACTCCCCCTGGGGGTTCCTACTCTCGCGACCATCCCGCGACGCTCGAAGTGCATTGTCCTCACCCTTCCGTTGCCCGGCGAAGGAAATTTCGGACCGCCCTCTGCAGCGGCTCCGGCAGTCCGCGGGTATCCTCGCTGGCCTGAGCCCGGAGGCGATGTCGCAGCCGCTCGATTCGCTTGGCCATCGCCCGGTAGTTCGCGTGCAGCCACTCGGCGATGATCGTCTGCGGCACGCCCTGGGCCAACCACTCCAGGATCTGTCGCTCCTCGGGCGTCATGCGGTTGCTGACCAACTCTGTCAGCGCCCTCACGCCCGCAGAATTCGGCGGCGGCTGCTCTACTTCGGCGTCGGTAGGGGCGTCAGTCGCCCAGCGCATCGTGCACTCGGAGACAACGCTGCGGACAACCGCCGTGCCGTCGTCACCGAAATCCTGGTACTCCGCCGCGCCGCGATGCGCGTCATCGCGCCTGACCCCCTCGTCACGCAGAGTCGCGATGCGGTGACTGAGGCAACTCACCAGATATCCCGTCAGATTCGACGGAATGGCGGCCTTCGGCGTCGCCAGATGCAGCGCCGCCCGATGCAACGCGTCCGTCACGCAGTCGTTCCATTCGTCTCGCGGAACACGGCGGGCACGGGCGTATCTCCTGAGGAGGGGCTCGAAGCGCACGCAGAATTCGCCCCACGCCCTGATGTCATTGCGCCGCATGGCCGCGACGAGCGCCGCATCGCTCAACGCTTGGGCGGCCTCTCTTGGCGTCAACGTTCGCTCCCCCCACCGACTGGCATTCCGTTCCCGATCACTCACCGGAGCCCTCGCGCTCGTCGTCATGGAGGAGACAGGACCGTGCGACATCGCCACTGCCGCTTACGCCGGCTCGGCCGGGCGAGCGGTCAGGGCATGGGCGACGAGCTGCCGGCGAAGTCGACGCTCCATCTGGGCGAGGAGCGACAGAGGCACGGTGTCATCGGACAGAATGGCACTCCGATACCTCGCGACCCTGGGGGCGCGCATCCCACGGCGCTCTGCCTTGGCGAGGAGCCGGCACACGGACTGGATGAGATCGGCGCGAGCCTGTGTGGCATCGAAGGCCGCATCATCAGAGGGCGCTTCCCGAAGGGAGGCGACCTCGGCCTTGGGGAGTGGCGCAACGACGGGAGCTCGCGGCGTGTCGCGCAGTGGCTGCACAGGCCGGGACTCAGAGCCGACGAATCGCGATCGCATGCGCGCCGCCTTCTGCATCTCCTCGCGACTTGGACGGTTGGGCGACGCTGCCAATCCGAGATTCGCGAGCGCGCGGCCGATCGCGGACGTCTCGGTGTTCTCGAGGCAGGCGACGCTGTTCACGTCGCCGTCGCCCTCGCGCTCCGAAGCCCAGCCGGTGGCAGCCGGTCGGGTGTCGTCCGCCCCGCGATAGACCCGCGCCTCGAACGTCACCTCCCGGTCGCTCTTGGCGGCCAGACGGGTCACAATCCGGCCAGTGGGATAGCGCTGATAGAACAGGTCGATGCGGTTGGCCACCGGCGCGTAGTCGGCGGGGTTGAAGGTGGGACCGGTCTTCGGCATGTCAGGGCTCCGCGCTCGTGGGTGGCGTACCAAACGAACGGGGATTGTATACCGAAGAAAACCCGAAATCAAGAGCCGCCATTCAGGACTAATGGGGTCTGTTTCGAAGCCCGATACCCATGCTGCGGACGCGAGCCTTCCATCAGGAAGGCGGACGTCGCATCGTAGCGCTGCCCGCGACCTGTCTTCCAGGGCCGGCGTCCCGAACTTCGAGGTTGCCTTGTCGCAGACCCTTCCGCGAACGCTCGGGAGCCGAGATCTGGTCCTCATCGTCATCGGCTCGGTGATCGGATCCGGCATCTTCATCGTGCCCGCTGGGACGCTGCGACTCACGGGTGGCCACGTCGGACCGGCACTCACCGTCTGGCTCGTCGGCGGGGTGCTCTCACTCCTGGGCGCGCTCACGTATGCCGAACTCGGCGCGATGAACCCCGAGGCCGGCGGGCTCTACGTCTACATCCGTGACGCGTTCGGGCCGCTCCCCGCCTTTCTCTATGGTTGGACGCTGCTGCTGGTGCTGGGCAGCGGAACCGTCGCGGCACTCGCGGCGGCATCCATCAACTATCTCCGCGAGCTGGTGCCGGTCGGTCCAGCGCTCGGGATGGCGATCGCCGTCCTCATGATCGTCGGGATCGCGGCGCTCAACGTGCGGAGCACCCGCCAGAGCGCCACCGCGCTCAACTGGTCCACGTTCATCAAGGCTGGCGGCATCCTCCTGATCAGCGTGTTGCTGGTGGCGCGTCGCCCAGCCGACGCTCCCGGCTTCGGCCAGATCTGGCCATCCCAGCTCGATGCCTCCACGCTCGGCGGCGTCGGTATCGCCATGATCGGCGTGCTCTGGGCCTACGAGGGGTGGCAGTGGGTCACCTTCTCCACCGGCGAGACGATCGATCCGCAGCGCATCTTTCCGCGGGCGATCGTCATCGGCACGGCGGCGCTGGTGGTCATCTATCTGGCGGCGAATCTCGCGTACATCACGGTTCTCGGACCGGCAGCCGCGGCCCAGTCCACGCGCATCGCTGCCCAATCCGTCTCGACGGCCCTCGGCCCGTCGGCGGGCAAGATCGTCGCCGCCCTCATCCTCATCTCGATGTTCAGCGCGGCGCACAGCACGGTGCTGACGGTCCCGCGCGTGTTCTACGCCATGGCCCGCGACGGCGTCTTCATCCGGAAGCTGGCCGAGGTGGATCCACGCTCGGGGACGCCATGGGTGGCCATCCTCGCCTGCTGTTCGGTGGCGATCGTGCTGACGCTGTCGAACACCTTCGATCAGCTCCTCACCTATGTGGTATTCGCTGGCTGGATCTTCTACGGCCTGGCGGCGCTCAGCATCTTCGTCTACCGGCGTCGCATGCCGGATGCGCCGCGGCCGTTCCGGGTTCCGGGCTATCCGCTCACGCCGCTTCTGTTCGTTCTCGCCGCGGCCGCGATCGTCGGCAACACCCTGCGCGAGCAGCCCAGAATCGCGCTGGTCGGACTCGCGATCGTGCTGAGTGGGGTGCCGGCGTTCTATCTGTGGAAGAGGATGCTGAAGTGAAGGTTTCGCACCGGCTTCTCCTGCTCTTCTCACTCTCGGCAGCGCTCCACGCGCAGGCGGCGGTTGCGCCATCCCCGAAATACTCGGCGGCCAGCGCTCTGCTCGAGGGGATGATCCGCCGTGAGATGACCCAGAAGCGATTGCCCGCGCTCTCCATCGCGTTGGTGGAGCGCGACAGCATCGTGTGGGCGCGAGGCTTCGGGTTTGCGAATCCGCGCGACTCCACGGCTGCGACGGCCGAGACGATCTACCGCGTCGGATCCGTCTCGAAGCTGTTCACCGATATCGGAATCATGCAGCTGGTGGAGCGCC
>JBBSGP010000085.1:0-8869 GCA_038253885.1 Gemmatimonadales bacterium
CGCCCCAACACGGCCCAGGCCTCGATCGGGATCGCTTGCTGCGACGTTGTGAATCGCGGCGCGTCGTTCGCGAAGGGCAAGATCGTCTACAACCTGCTGGATGGGCACACGGTCGCCCTCGATGCGGAGAGCGGTCGGCAGCTCTGGAAGACGCGTCTCGGAGACATCAACCGCGGCGAGACGATCACCATGGCCCCGCTCATCGTGCACGACAAGGTGTTCGTCGGGAACTCGGGGGGCGAGATGGGAGTTCGCGGCTGGATCGCCGCGCTTGATCTCGCTACCGGACGGGAGCTCTGGCGCGCCTACAGCACGGGCCCCGACCGCGATGTGAGGATCGGCGCCCGCTTCAAGCCGTTCTATGCCGCGGATCGCGGAAGCGATCTGGGTACCACGAGCTGGCCCGGTGAGACGTGGAAGATGGGTGGAGGAGCGGTGTGGGGCTGGCTGTCGTACGATCCCGAGCTCAACCTGCTCTATCATGGTACGAGCAATCCAGGGCCATGGAACGGCGCGCAGCGCCCGGGCGACAACAAGTGGACGTGCGCCATCCTGGCGCGTGATCCGGACACCGGCGAAGTCGTGTGGGCCTATCAGGTCACGCCGCACGACATGTGGGACTACGACGGCGTCAACGAGAACATCCTCGCCGATCTTCCGATCGGTGGGAAGATCCGTAAGACGCTGGTGCACTTCGATCGCAATGGCTACGCGTACACTCTCGACCGGGCCACCGGGGAGGTTCTCGTCGCCCGATCGTTCGTGCCGATGAACTGGTCGAGTGGGTTCGATCTGAAAACCGGCCGGGCGGAGGTAGTTACCTCGAAGTCGGTGAAGCAGGGCGTGATGGTGAAGGACATCTGCCCGAGCCTCGAAGGGGGAAAGGACGAGCAGCCGGCGGCGTTCTCACCGCGCACAGGACTCTTCTACGTGCCGACAAACAACCTCTGCATGGACTTCACGACCCGCGAGGTGGCCTATATCGCCGGCACTCCGTTCGTCGGCGCGGATGCTCCCGAGAAGGCGGGCCCGGGTGGCTATCGGGGCGAGTTCATGGCGTGGGACGCAACCACCGGCACGAAGCGGTGGGGGATCCGGGAGCCATTCCCGGTCTGGAGCGGCGTTCTCGCCACCGCGGGCAACGTCGCATTCTATGGCACCTTGGATGGCTGGGTGAAAGCGATCGACGCCCTATCCGGGCAGGAGCTGTGGAAGTTCCACACCGGCTCCGGGATCATCGGCAACTTCATGTCCTATCTGGGACCCGACGGCAAGCAGTACGTCGCCGTGCTTTCCGGGATCGGCGGCGACATGGGAATGCTGATCGCCGGTGACGTCGCAGCCAATCTGCCGTACGATGTGCGCGTGCGAGGCACCGTCCTGCCGGATCTGGGGAAGTACACGAGCTGGGGCGGCACCCTGTACGTCTTCTCGCTATGACCCTACTCGCGCTCGTCTTCGGCGCGACGCTCGCCGCCGCTGCGCCGCGCGAGCTTCGTGTGTGCGCGGACCCCAACAATCTCCCGTTCTCCAACCGTTCTGGTGGTGGGTTCGAGAATCGGATCGCCAAGCTCGTCGCGCGGGACCTCGGCGCGACACTCCGCTACACGTGGTGGCCGCAGCGCCGCGGGTTCGTGCGGCGCACCTTGAACGCCAGGGAGTGCGACGTCGTGATCGGTGTACCGGCGGGATACGATCTCGTCCGGACAACCCGTCCTTACTACCGATCGTCGTACGCGGCGGTGACACGCCGCCGCGACCACCTGGACATCGGGTCGCTCGACGATCCACGCCTCCGCCGCCTCCGCATCGGCGTTCACGTGATCGGGAGCCACTACCAGAACGCGCCTCCCGCGCACGCGCTGGCCGCTCGCCGGATCGTGGAGAACGTCAGGGGCTACAGCATTTATGGCAGCTACGATCGCGAGAGCCCTCCGTCGGATCTGGTGTCCGCCGTTACGCGCGGTGAGGTCGATGTCGCCATCGCCTGGGGTCCGCTGGCCTCGTGGGCCGCGAGGCGGTCTCCTGTCCCCCTCACCGTCCGGACGCTGGCGCAGAGCTCTGATTCGGTCGCGCTCCCCCTCTCCTACGACATCGCCATGGGCGTACGGAAGAGCGATGACGCGCTGGCGCGCGAGCTCGACGCATTGCTCGTGCGGCGGGCGAGCGATATTCGGGCAATTCTTCTCGCGTCCGGGGTGCCTCTCGCTCCCCGGCCGCAACGCGGGTCGGGACAGCTCAGGGAGGGATCGTGAGACAGCGTCTGATCGCCGCCGCTGTGATGGCGGCGGCCGCCATCGTGCTTGCCGAGGCACAGCGCCCATCCCCGGCGCCAGCGCCGGCTGGCGCTCTGCACGTGCCGGCGGGCGAATGGCAGTTCGTTGCGCACGACGAGCACATCCAGCCGTTCGGCACGCCGCGGGCCGCCACTCCGTCGCTCGTCAACCCGTTCGAGCACAACGCGTCCGCTCTCGCGCAGGGAAAGAAGCTGTTCGTGGGATACAATTGTATGGATTGTCACGGCGCGGATGGAAGCGGGTTCATGGCTCCGAGTCTGGCCGATGGCCGTTGGCACTTCGGTGGAGCCGCCGATGAAGTGTTCGAGTCGATCTATCAGGGACGCCCCGACGGCATGCCGGCCTGGGGTGGCCGCATCTCCAACGATGACATCTGGCGGCTCGTGACCTACGTGCGGTCGCTCGGCGGCGCGGACGTCTCGACCGAGAACTTCACCGGCCAGGAGGTCGAGCGGTCGGGGCATTGAGCGCGGACGCGAGAAGGCCGAGCTACTGGCAGGCGGCGCGGATGCACCGCTACAGCCTGATCGTGGTGCTCCCGCTCCTTCTTCTCTACGAGGCGCTCGCCTCGGTTCTGTCGCACGATCCGCGCGGCGACGTGCGCAACGGCGCGGACGTCATTCTCAAGGGGCTCTTTGTGGCCATCGCCGGATCGCGAGGTCCCGCGATCTTCATGGCGCTGGTTATCGCGCTGTCGCTCTGGCTCATCCGCAAGGACCTCCGCGAAAATGGCGGCGGACTTCGGCTGCGCGTCTTTGCCGGCATGGCGGCGGAGTCGGTGGCGTACGCTCTGGCTTTTGGTGTCGTGGTGGGCATGATCACGGCGCGATTGCTCGGAGTGCTCGCCACACTGGCGATCGCCCCGGCGCCGGCGCTCGCCCCGAGCCGGCAACTCATGATCTCGCTCGGCGCCGGCCTCTACGAGGAGCTTCTGTTTCGTGTCGTGCTGGTATCCGCGCTCGCCTACGTCGCGCGGTCGCTGCTCAGATGGAGCAAGCGGGTGGCCGGCTTTGCGGCCGTGCTGCTCGGCGCCGCGATCTTCTCCGGCTTCCACTACATCGGGGCGTTCGGCGACCCGCTCACTATCGAGTCCTTCACCTACCGCATGATCGGAGGTCTCTTTTTCAGCGCACTCTTTCTCCTTCGGGGCTTCGGTGTCACGGCGTGGACACACGCGCTGTACGACGTCTTCCTTCTGCTGAGATAGGTCGGAGGGCCGTGCTGGAGCATCATCTGTCGGTCGCTCGAACGGCGCGATACTACACTATCGGCAGTGTCCAGCCGCCGCCGCGCCAGGTGTGGCTCGTCTGCCATGGCTATGGCCAACTCGCGGCTCGCTTTCTCCGGCATTTCGAGACGCTCGATGATGGCAGCCGGCTCATCATCGCTCCGGAGGCGCTCTCGCGCTTCTACGTCGGCGACGAGCCAGGCGCGAGTCATGCCGCCGGACAGGGAAAAGTTGGAGCGAGCTGGATGACCCGCGAGGATCGATTGCACGAGATCGCAGATTACACGCGTTATCTCGATGACGTCCTCGCCCGGGAGACTGGGGCCTTTGACCGGACGGGCGCGCGTTTGGTCGCGCTCGGCTTCTCCCAGGGGGTCGCGACCATCGCGCGCTGGGCCAGCCGCGCCGCCATCGCGGCCGATGAGCTCGTGCTCTGGGGCGGCACTCTACCGTCGGACGCGGATGTTTCCGCGGGCCCCCGCGCATTCGGCGGCGCCCGGCTGAGCCTCGTGATCGGCGTGAGGGATGGCTATGCAACGGACGCGGTGGTGGCGAAGGAGCTCTCGCGGCTGGAGGATGCCGGTGTTCCGCACCGTGTCATACGCTTCGATGGCGGACACCATCTCGATCAGGCCGTCCTCGCCGAGCTCGGTCGGCAATGACGCGCGACGTTGCACGGCTTGTGCAAGAGAGGCGAGCCGGCCAGCGCTGGCCGCCCGCGGCGCGTAAGCTTCTGGCGCCCTTCATCCACTCCAATGTCCTTCTCGAGCCCCGTGCCCGAATCACGATTCCCGTTCGCCATGCACTCGTGAGACGCTGGGGCGCCGTCGCGCTCTGCCTGTCGGTCGCGCGTGCTGTCCAGGGCCAGCCGGCGGTGACGCTCCGGCAGGCGGTGGACAGTGCGCTCATCCACGGCGCCCGCGCCGCGGTGGCCGGCGCGGATTTCGCCGCGTCGCTGGCGCAGCTCCGGATGGCGCGTGCCCTTCCGAACCCCACTGCCACCGCGAGCTACACCAAGGCGACGCCGCAGTATCATGCCGCCATCGAGCTGCCGGTCGAGTATCCATGGCTGCGGTCGGCGCGGATCGGAGCGGCGCGGTCTTCTGTGCAGTCGTCGCGCTACACGGTGACGCTGGAGCGCGCCCGGATCCGTCACGACGTGACGGTCTTTTACGTGCGCGCTCTGGCGGCGGCCGATCGATCGATCCTGTCGCGGCGGAGCGCCATGGACGGAGACAGCCTCCTGCGTCTGGCGCGCGTTCGGCGCGATGCCGGCGATGCGAGCGATCTGGACGTCGATCTGTCCACCATCGCCACCGGCCAGCTGCTGAACGCCGCGCTGGCCGACTCGCTCGCCGCCATCTCAGCGGTCGTGGACCTGCAGACTCTGATCGGGCTCGCGACGGACCGTCCCACTGTTGGCCTCGCCGATTCGCTGGCGCTTCCTCCCGATGATTCGGTGCTGGTGAGCGGCACACCCCTGCGCGTGGCGGCCGCCGAGGCGGCTCTTCGCGCCGCCGAGCAGTCGCTTGCACTCGAGCGCCGGAGCGTGCTCGGCACCCCCGCGATCTCGGCTGGATTCGAGACGGGTGACCCGACCGGCGCCGAACCGGGACTGCTTCCCACCGTCGGTGTCTCGCTCCCGCTCCCCTTTTTGAGTCGGCGCGAGGGGGAGATCGCGCTCGCCACGGCCAATCGCGACCGCGCTCGGGCGCAGCTCGCGCTCGCACGTCTCGAGAGTCAGGCTGAGATCGCGACGGCGATGCGGGAGCGGCGAGCGGCCATTCTCCGAGCGCGTCGCGACCTCCAGCTTCGCCGCGCCGCCGACCGCGTCGCGGCGATGTCGCTCACCGCCTACGCGGAAGGGGCGGTGGCACTTCCTTACGTGCTGGAGGTGCAGCGCAACGCGCGCGAGGCACTGGCCCAGTACATCGACGACGTGGCGGCGGCCCGTATCGCCGACGCCGCGCTCCTTCTCGCGACAATGCAGGCCCCCTCACCTCCATGACCAGTCGCCACCTGCTCCTCGTTTCCCTCGTCGCGATCGCCGCATGCCGGAAGGGTGCCGCCGATCCGGACAAGGCAGGCGAAGCCGAGAAGCCGCAATCGGTGGTGGGTGCGCGTACTGCCGTCGCGACGATGCAGCCGTTCTCCGAGACGGTGGATGGTATCGGCACTGTCACGCCGCGGCCCGGCAGCTTCGCCCTGCTCAGCGCGCCGGCGCCGAGCCGGGTCGCTCGCATTCTCGTCGCCGCCGGAGATCACGTTCGGCAAGGCCAGCCGCTGGTGGAGCTCGATCGCGCACCCTTCGACGCGGACGCCGGACGCGCGGACGCGGCGCGGACGGCGGCGCAGCGCACCTACGATCGCGTGGTCAGGCTGGCCGACGCCGGGATCGCGCCGCGCAAGGATGTGGATCAGGCCGCGAGCGACCTGGCGCAGGCTCAGGCCGCGTGGGTCACCGCGCGGCGAACCCAGCGGCTCGCGACTCTTCGATCCCCCGTGAACGGTGTCGTCTCCCGAATGAGCGCGGTGCTCCAGGGCTCGGTGGATCCGGCGCAGCCGCTCGTGGAGGTCGTGGACCCGGCGGCGCTCGAGGTGGTCCTGAGTCTCTCTCCACGCGATGCGGCCGCCGTCCGTCCCGGCGCATCGACGGCCTTCACCAGCGGGCAGGATGCGAGCGGCGAGCCGCTCGGAACGGGAACGGTGACGAGCGTGGGCGCGGCGGTGGACAGCACCGCGCGCAGCGTGCCGGTACGCGTGAGAGTGACATCGCCCGCGCGGTCGCTGCGCATCGGGGAGAGCGTCTACGGACGCGTCCAGCTCGGCGCGCGAGGGAACGCGCTGGTCATTCCCACGGAAGCACTGGTTCCCGACGGAGAGGGATACAAGGTGTTCGTTGTCGACGCCAGCGGCGTCGCGCACAGCCAGCCGGTGTCCGTGGGCGTCCGCACCGAGAAGCTGGCGGAGATCACGAAAGGCCTGACGGCTGGTCAGACGGTGGTGACGTACGGAGCGTATGGGGTAGAGGATAGCGCGAAGATCGTCCTGACCAAGCCGTGACTCTCTTCGACCTGCTCCGCAGCGAGAGGCGCTTCGTCTATCTCTCGATCGCGGGTCTGAGCGCCGGGGGAATCTGGGCCGCCACCAAGCTGCCGTCGGCCATCTACCCCGAGGTCGCCTTCCCCCGTATCACGATCGTCGCCGAGGGCTCGTCGCTGGGGACTCGGCAGGTGGTCTTCGGCATCACGCGGCCGATCGAGGAGGCGCTGAGCACGGTGCCGGGACTGGAGCGGGTGCGGACCCGATCGATCCGTGGTGCCAGCGAGGTCTCGGCCTACTTCACGCCGAAGACCGACATGATCTACACCTTGCAGCTCGTCCAGACTCGGGTGAATCAGATCCGGAGCCAGCTGCCGGCCGATGTCGACATCGAGGTAGAGCGGCTCACCCCGTCGCTCTTCCCGATCGTCCAGTACAATCTCGAGGGTGGCGACCCGGCGACGCTGAACGACATCGGTCGCTACCAGATCCGGCCCATCATCTCTCGAGTGCCTGGCGTCGGACGAGTGGACGTGCAGGCCACGGACATGCGGGAGATCGAGGTGGTGGCGGATCCCGCCCACTTGGCCGCGGCCGGCCTGGGCTACGACGATGTGGCCAGCGCCATCAAGCAGGCGATCTCGGTGGACGCGGTGGGGCGCGTGGCCCGGGACTACAAGCAGTTCCTCGTAGTGACGGATCAGGAAGCGCACACCGTGGACGACATCGCGAACGTCGTCGTGCGGCCGGGCCTCCGCGTGCGCGACATCGCCTCCGTGTTCATGGGCACTAAGGACCGCACCCGCGTCGTCGCCGGGGACGGCCGGCCAGCGGCACTCATCAACATCGCGCGGCAGATCGGCGGAAACACTGTCTCGATCGCCGACAGCGTCGCCCGAGCGATGGCGGAGATCGGGAAGAGTCTGCCCCCGGGGGTGCACCTCAAGGCGGTCTACGACCAGGCGACGCTGGTTCGCGATTCGGTTCGCTCGGTGCGGGACGCGATGCTCATCGGCGCCCTGCTGGCAGTGATCGTTCTGTTCGCCTTCCTCGGGCAGGGCACGATCACAGCCGTCAGCGCGGCGTCCATCCCGCTCACGCTCGCCATCACCGTGTTCATCATGCGGCTCACCGGTCAGACGTTCAATCTGATGAGCCTCGGCGCGATGGCGATCGCGATCGGCCTGGTGATCGACGATGCGGTTGTCGTCGTCGAGAACGTCGCGCGGCACCTCGCGCTGACGCCAGAGCGCGACCAGGCGGTCCGCGACGCAATGCGCGAGCTGATATGGCCGGTGACCACGTCCACGATCACGACCGTTGTCGTCTTTCTGCCGCTCGGGCTGCTGCAGGGAGTGGTCGGTCAGTTCTTCGCGGCGCTGGCGATAACGCTCACGATCGCCGTGCTGGTATCCCTCGTCATCGCGCTGAGCGTCATTCCGCTCATGGCGGCACGCTTCATCCAGCCTCACGTGGAAGGGCAGGGTAAGGTATCGCTCTTCCGGCGCATCGGACGGGCGATCGACGGCCTGCCCCCGCGATACGAGCGAACGCTGGCGTCGGTGCTGCACCACCCCCGCCGCGTGGGCGCCGCGGCCCTGCTGCTCATCATCGCTGGCTACTTCGCATCGCGGTTCATCGGCACCGGCTTCCTTCCGGTGATGGATGAGGGAGCGTTCGTGCTGGACTATTTCGCCCCTGGCGGCACGGCGCTCGCCGAGACCGACCGCCAGGTGAACACGATCGAGCGCATCCTCGCCAGAACACCCGAGATCACCGGCACGTCGCGCCGTCTCGGTGCCGAGCTCGGGCTGTTCGCCACGCAGCAGAACCGGGGAGACATCGTCGCACGGCTCGCGCCCCATCGCGACCGGTCGCGAGACATCTTCGCCGTGATGGCGGAGGTGCGCGAGAAAGTCGGCGTCGCGGTGCCGCGCATTCGCGTGGAGTTCGTGGAGATCCTGTCGGACGTGATCAACGATCTGGCGGGAGCGCCGAAACCGGTGGAGATCAAGCTCTTCGGTGAGCGCCTCGACATTCTCGAGGGGTATGCGAAGCAGCTCGCGCCGCCGCTCGAGAAGATCGACGGTCTGGTGGACGTCTACGATGGTGTGGCCGAGCCGAACGCGGAGATGTTGCTCCAGGTCAAGGGCGCGGAAGCCGCCCGCGTCGGACTCACACCCCAGCAGGTCGGCGAGCAGCTGCGCGGTGCCATGCTCGGTGTTCCGGCCGGCGAAGTTCGGCGTGACGACCGGGCCATCGCGGTGCGCGTCCGCGCATCGGATTCGGTGCGCTACGATGC
>JBBSGP010000086.1:0-8615 GCA_038253885.1 Gemmatimonadales bacterium
GGACAGTGGGGCGTGCCGGCACGGGCGTAGAGCAGGCGGAGATAGTCGTAGATCTCGGTGACCGTTCCGACGGTCGACCGGGGATTGTGACCGGCCGTCTTCTGCTCGATGGAGATGGCCGGAGAGAGTCCCTCGATGGCATCGACATCGGGCTTTTCCATGAGTCCGAGGAACTGTCGTGCATACGCCGAGAGCGACTCGACGTATCGGCGCTGCCCTTCGGCGTAGATGGTATCGAACGCCAGCGATGATTTTCCCGATCCGGAGAGGCCAGTGATCACCGTCAGCCGGTCTCGGGGAATCGACACGTCGATGTTGCGGAGGTTGTGCTCCCGCGCGCCGCGGACGATCAACAATTCTTCGGGCATAGCATTGAAAGGTCGTCAGCCCGAAGGCGACAGACAAGCCGCCACCCCCTAGCCTTCCTTGCCCACCCTGCGAGGCCGGCCGGGCGGTCCCTCGTGTTGGAACGGAAAAGTTGCTGACGGGCAGGAGGTAGTCGTCCTTCTCAAGACCGGCACGGCACGGTCCAGCCGCCGGAGGAGGCGATCCGCGAGCTGTCCTGTCTGCCGCTTCACCCTCGCACCGCGCTCAGCGCGGGGAGCCTCGCCTGATCCGTGTCACAGTGGACGACCCGGCGTTCGTCGCAGCGGATGCGATAGCCTGGCCGGTGAACGCCCGCCTGCAACCCATCACGCCGCTTCTCCGCCGGCTGGAGCGCGCCGGGGGGCCCGAGCTGGCGGCGCAGATGCGGACGGCGGACCCGCTGCCCGTCGGCTCCGCGATCGTCACCGGAGCGGGCGCGCTGGGCGTGGAGCTCCTGATCAGCGCCGTGGTATCCAGCGACAATGAGCCGGTGACTCGAGAGAGCGTCCGCCGCGCCACCCTGAGCTCATTGCAGCGCGCCGCGGACTGGCAAGTGGCACAGCTGGCCTGCGTGCCCTTCGGCCTGGGCGCGGGGAATCTGGACATCGAGGAGAGCGCCGAGGTGATGCTGGATGTCATGATGAGACAGGTCGGCAAGTCCCCGCACCCCGGGGGCATCACGATCGTGGTCGAGACCGCGTCCGAGGAAGAAGCCTTCACCTCCCGCCTCGGCCGGACGTCACGATGAACCGGCGGGCGGCGATGGCGACGGTGCTCGTGCTCGCCTGGGCGGCGGGGTTGGCGATGCTCGTTCACCGCGAATACTTCAGGCCGCACGAAGAGCGCCTTCTCGAGGCCGCGTTACTGGTCGCACCGGGCGCGAACTACTTCGAAGTGATGCATGGTGACCGTCAGATCGGCTTCGCATCGTCGACGCTCGACACGGTCCCCAATGGCGGTGTGGAGATCAGCGACTTCTTCACCGCTGACCTCGTCACCGAAGGACGAGTGCAGCGCGCCACTGCTCGCATCTACACGCGCATGACCCGCGGACTCCGGCTTCGCGCCTTCTCCTTCGAGCTGGGCCCCGCCATCGGGCCGCTCAAGGCTGTGGGCAGCATCACCGATGACTCGGTGCTCACAGTCGTGCAGACGGCGGGCCGGGCCCGTCCGGACACGCAGCGAATCCAATTGCTGGCGCCGCTGTACATGCCGTCGGTCGTCCCACTGGCGGTGCTGCTCGGGCGGGCCCCGAAAAGCGGCTCGACGTTTCATTTCTCGGTCTTCGATCCGACGGCGCTCAAGCCGGTCGACGCAACGATCCGGGTGGCAGCCGAGTCGTTGTTCGTCATCGCGGACAGCGCGCGCCTCGATTCTCTCACCGGGCACTACGAGCCAGCGCACCGCGACACCGTGCGCGCCTGGCGTCTGGAGCAGGAGGGAGGGGGAATTCTGGGCGGATGGTTCGACGAGAAGGGGCGAATGGTCCAGGCGCGGCAGTTCGGCCTTTTCGGGCTGCGGCGTACCGCCTACGAGATCGCGTTCCGGAACTGGCAGCTGGACGCTCGGCAGCGAACGGCGGCCGCGCTGGCGAGCGAGGACATCGTGGAGTCCACCGCGATTGCCAGCTCGGCGACGATGAGTGGCATGAGTGACATCGGCCTTCTGCGCGCACGACTCCGCGGAGGCGATCTGCGGGCCTTCGCGCTCGCCGGCGGCCGTCAACGATGGAGAGGGGACACGCTGACGGTGATCCGCGAGGGCGTCGCCTCCCTGAGCACGTACAGGTTGCCGGCGGACCGGATGCGGTTCGCGGCCGAGCTGTCGGCTGAGCCGCTCCTCGAGTCCACCGACCCGCTGGTCGTCAACATGGCCCGACGCATCGCACGCGGAAGCAGCGATGCGCGCGACGTCGCCGAGCGTCTGACGCGCACCGTTCACGACTATGTCAAATCGACGCCGATGCTCACCCTTCCGGACGCGCGCCAGGTCCTGTTGACGCGTCGCGGCGACTGCAACGAGCACACCCAGCTCTACGTCGCGCTCGCGCGGGCGCTCGGTCTACCGGCCCGCGCCGCCGCCGGCCTGGCCTACCTCGACGGCAAGTTCTACTACCACGCGTGGCCGGAAGTCTGGCTCGGCAGCGATTGGGTCGCCGTCGACCCGACCTTCGGTCAGTTTCCAGCCGACGCCGGGCATCTCCGGTTCGTCGTCGGCGGCTACCTCAAGCAGGCCGAGCTCATCCGGCTGGTCGGGGTCCTCACGATCGACGTCCTCGCGGCGCGCTAGCCACCTTTTCTCCTCGACTCCCCGATGATCCAGCTTCGCTCGCTCACCAAGCGTTACGGCTCGTTCACCGCCGTCAACTCGATCGATCTCGACGTTCCGCGAGGCCAGCTTTTCGGTTTTCTCGGCCCCAACGGCGCGGGAAAGACGACGACGCTGCGCATCATCGCCGGCATCCTGCGGGCGACCAGCGGCAGTGTGCTCATTGGCGGGGTGGACATCGCCACGCATCCGATGGACGCGAAATCAAAGCTCGGCTTCATTCCCGACCGCCCGTTCATCTACGAGAAGCTGACGGGCGGGGAGTTCCTGAGCTTCGTCGCCGGCCTGTATGGCCAGAGCGGAGCGGTGGTGAACCGCCGCGCCGAGGAGCTACTGGCTCTCTTCGACCTGACCGAGTGGAGAGACGAGCTGGTGGAGAGCTACAGCCACGGCATGAGACAGAAATTGATCATCTCGAGCGCCTTTCTGCACCGGCCGGAGGTGATCGTGGTCGATGAGCCGATGGTCGGACTCGACCCGAAGTCCACCCGCATCCTCAAGGACCTGTTCCGCGAGTACGTGAAGCGTGGCAATACGATCATGATGTCGACCCACACGCTCGAGGTGGCCGAGACGCTCTGCGACCGGATCGCGATCATCAACGGCGGGCATATCCGGGCGTGCGGAACGATGGACGAGCTCCAGAGTGGGGGGGGGACGGCGACGGCCGATGCGATCGGTCTGGAAGAGCTCTTTCTCCGGTTGACCGAGGAGCGTCCAGCTCGCGATCTGGTGAACGTGCTCGATGCGTGATGACGCGGGGGTCCAGCTCCCCAACCCGTCGGTGTGGCATCTCCTCAGCCCGAAGTGGCTCACCGCCCGAGCTCGGGCGCGGAGCGATGACCGCGCGCGGGGACCACGGTGGCTTCTGCTGGCGATCACCGGACTCCTTTTCTGGAGCTTCATCCTCGCCGTTCTCATCCGCGTGCTGCGCTACTTCCGCGGCGCGCAGGAGATCGGATCGCTGCTCGCGGGGAAGGTGCTCGGCATTGCTTTCCTGAGCTTCTTTGCGATCCTCCTTCTCTCGAACATCATCACGGCGCTCTCGAGCTTCTTCCTCGCTCGCGATCTCGACATGCTGGCGTCCGCGCCGGTGAACTGGCTGCGGCTCTACGGCGCGAAGCTGGTCGAGACACTGGTGAACTCGAGCTGGATGGTGGCGTTGATGGCCGTGCCGATCTTCGTCGCATATGGCTGGGCGTACCACGGCGGGTGGCTCTTTCCGTTAGTGGCGCTGGGGACGTTCCTTCCCTTTCTCGTCCTCCCGACGGTGATCGGTTCCGCGCTGACGCTGACGATGGTGAACGTCTTTCCGGCGCGGCGCACGCGGGACATCCTGAGCGTCATCGCTGTCTTCGCGGCCGGCGGACTGGTGGTCCTCTTCCGAGTGCTGCGGCCGGAGCGGCTGGCCCGGCCGGAGGGTTTCCGGTCGCTGGTGGACTTCGTGTCGATCCTGCGCACGCCGACGTCTCCCCTCCTTCCGAGTGAGTGGGTACAGAAGGCGGTGATGTCGTCTCTGACCGGCAGCGTCGATCCCCTCCCGTTCTACCTGTTGTGGAGCAGCGCCGGAGCCCTGGTCGTACTCGGCGCGCTGCTGCACCGGTGGCTGTACGCGCGGGGATTCTCCAAAGCGCAGGAGAGCGCCACCCAATGGGCACGAAAGGGCCGCGGGTCGCGCGTCGCGTACGCGCTTCTCAGACCGATCGGCACGCTGCGGCGTGAGCTAGTGCTCAAGGAGACCAGGCTCTTCTTCCGCGACACCACGCAGTGGTCGCAGCTCATCCTGCTCGGTGTGCTGGTGCTGGTCTACATCTTCAACGTGAAGTTTCTGCCGCTCCGCGGAAATGGGCTGACATTCTTCCTGGTGAACGTCATCCCCTTTCTCAACCTGGTGCTGTCGGGATTCGTTCTGGCGTCGGTGGCGGCGCGCTTCATCTTCCCATCGGTGAGCCTCGAGGGGCGCACCCTGTGGCTGCTCAAGTCGAGCCCGATGCCGATGCGTGCACTGCTCTGGTCCAAGTTCTGGATCGGCGCCCTGCCCCTGCTCGTCCTCGCCCTCGGAATCGTCTTCATCACCGACGTGCTTCTCGAGGTGAGCCCGTTCATGATGGCGGTGTCCATCTTCTCCATCACGTTGATCACGTTCGCCATCTCGGGGTTGGCGCTCGGGCTTGGCGCGCTGTTCCCTCAATACGAGACCGAGAATGCCGCCCAGATCCCGACCTCGTTCGGCGGGCTCGTCTTCATGATGGCGTCCATCGGCGTGATCAGTGCCGTCGTGATCCTCGAGGCGCGCCCGGTCTACAGCTATCTCAGCTCACAGGCTTTCGCGACCGAATCCGATCCTCGCGAGATTGTGATGGGATTCGGTCTGGCGGCCCTGGTGTGCCTGGCGGCGACCTTCCTTCCGCTGGCCGCCGGCCTGAAGCGATTCGAGGCGACGGAGCGCTGAGCGGAAAAACGCCGACAGTCAGGCGGCGAGCGAGCGACCGCACGCCACGCAGAATCGCGCGCCGACCTCGTCGATCGCGACGCCGCAGCTCCCACAGCGGCCCGCGAGATAGCGACCGCATGCCGAGCAGTACACCGCATCGATCTCGGGGCGGGGTCCGCAGTGGCGGCAGGCGCGCTGGCTCGAGCGATAATGGTGGATCATGCGCTCGATCTCGTCCTCCGGAGGGCCCGGCAGCGGCGACTGGACAGACGCGGCGGTGGTCGGCGCGGAAGACGCTTCCGAGCGCATCACCGCCACCGCCTCGGCGGTGTACTTCTCCTTCAGGGCATCGTAGTCGTCGTCCGAGAGCTTGCCCGTGGCGCGGTCGAATTCGATCTCGCGCAACGATCCGATCGCACGCTCCCGCGCCCCATCATCGGGTCTCATCGCTGGACGGGAGATGGCCGGAGACGGCGACTCGCCGAACAGTGGCATGAGCACGAAGGTGAGGGCAGCCAGAAAGAGCGCGGCGCTGAGGAGGACGACGATCACGCGTCTTCCCTCACGGCGGCGGCAACGCGCGCCAGCTCGTCCGGCGTGGCGACCGCGGACGCACGCTCAGCGGGTGGTCGAGATCTCGCTTGCCGGCTCCAGCGCCGGAGCAGCCCTCCGGCGACGATCGTGCCGCCACCCAGCACGGCGAACGGGAGAAGATACGCTGCCCAGTTGAAGCCCGATCTGGTCGGGGCCATCAGCACGCGCTCGCCGTAGACGGCCGTGAACGCATCCAGGATCTCCTGCGCGGAATAGCCTCCGCGGACCAGCTCCATGACATCGGCATGCATGGCGGGCGAGACGCCGCAGCTGAAATCCGTCGTGCGGCAGGTGAAGACGTCCAGATTGCAGCCACACTGGCAGTGCAGGCGATGCTCCAGATCATCGCGCTCGATCGAGCTCAGGGATGGACGACCGGTTCTCGCCGGTCGCTTCACTGGCCGGTAACGGTCATCATCCATCGCGACATTGGACGCGGAGCTGATCTGACCCTGGGCCGTCAGCCAACGGGGCGCGAGGGCGATCGCGGCACTTCCGGCGGCCAGACGCAGAAAATGGCGACGGCTCGCGATGACATCACGCATCGTCAACGCGCCACCAGGATGGCGGGCTCGCGAGCCGGCTCGAGTGGCGCGGCATACCCCGCCTGCGGCCGCCGTCGCTCCGTCTGCGGCCACATCACGATCAGGCCGCCGATCGCCATCACGAGGCCACCGGTCCACACCCACACCACGAGTGGGTTGAAGGTGATTCTCAGCTCGGCGGTCTCGTCGCGGACTCCGGCCAGCACCACATAGACATCCTGCCGCGCACTCTCGAGGATTCCCACCTCGGTGGATGGCTGAAACGTCGGCTGCCCGCGACTGTCCACGTGCTGCCGCTTCTCGCTGACGATGATTCCAGCCGGCGCGCCGTCGCGAAACGCCTGCAGCGCGACGGCGGTGACGAATCGGTTGAGGCGTTGGTCCCGGGAGATACCCTGGCTCACGAAACGCCAGCGATGGCCGTACGGGTCCACCGTGTCGTAAGCCTGACCATCGGTCAGGGTGACATCCATCTCCTTCTTGAACGCCAGACCGGCGAAGGCCGCGAACAGGATGACCACGCCGAGGTGAACGATGTAGCCGCCATAGCGCCGCCGATTCCGGGCCACGAGTCGGATGAGCGCAACGGGCACCGCCTCGCCATGGATGCGATGGCGCGCCACCACGCCCTTCTGGAACTCCTGGAGAATCGTGACCAGCACGAATCCGGCGAGCGTGTACGCGATCAGCGCGTACGGGTCCCGCATGCCCAGCGCGAGCAGCACTCCTCCGGCGGTGATGCCTCCGAGCACGGGTATCGCGAACTGCCGCCGCAGATTCGAGACCGAGGCTCGGCGCCAGGCGATGAGCGGCCCGATCCCCGTGAGGGCGAGCAGTAACAACCCGAACGGAATGTTCACCTGATTGAAGAAGGCCGGACCGACCGTGATCTTCTCGTTCCTCACGGCCTCGCTGATGATGGGAAAGAGAGTTCCCCACAGCACCGAGAAGGCCATCCCCACGAGCACGAGGTTGTTGAAGAGGAAGCTGGCCTCCCGGCTCACCATGCTCTCGAGCTGCGCCGTCGCCTTCAGGTCATCCAGCCTCGTCGCGACGAGATACGCCGTGACCGCGATGGCGAAAAGGAGGAACCCGGCGAACCAGTATCCGATCACCGACTGGGCGAACGAGTGCACGCTGGAGATCACGCCGCTACGGGTGATGAACGTGCCCAGGATGGAAAGAAGAAATGCCGAGACGACGAGCGTCACGTTCCACTTTCTCAGCATGCCGCGCTTCTCCTGCACCATGATGGAGTGAAGGAACGCGGTGTTCACGAGCCACGGCAGGAAGGAGGCGTTCTCGACCGGATCCCAGGCCCAGTAGCCACCCCATCCGAGCTCGACGTAGGCCCACCACATGCCGAGCACGATACCGATCGTGTTGAAGAACCAGGAAAGAATGGCCCAGCGCCGCACCGAGGCGAGCCACTCCGCGTCGAGTCGTCGCGTGATGAGAGCGGCCACCGCGAACGCGAACGGGATCGTGGTCGCGATATAGCCGAGGTAGAGATTGGGCGGATGCGCTGCCATGAAGGGGTTCTGAAGCTGCGGATTCATCCCGCGCCCGTCCGGCGGAATCCAGTCCAGCCGCTCGTACGGATTGGTCCCGAAGCAGAGCACGAGCACGAAGAAGAGAAGTACTGCCGACAGCGTGCCCATGACGTACGGAAACGTTTCCGGACTCCGCTTGCGATGCACCGCGGTGACGATCGCCGAGTACATGGAGAGAACGAGCGCCCACAAGAGCAGAGAGCCGGATTGACCGGCCCAGAAGCTGGTGAACTTGTAGATCGTGGGCAGATTGGCGCTGGTGTATGACGCGACGAACCGGAAGGAGAAGTCCGAGCGCAGCAGCGCCGTCCACAGTCCCAGCGACGCGAGCAGGAGGAAGGCAAAGGTCGCGTACACCGAGCGCTCGGCGCTCAGGATCAGATCGCGGCGCCGGGTCGCGCCCCCGGTGAAGGCGACGGTGGTTCCCCAGGCCGCCATGAGAAGAGCGACCCAGAGCGACAATTCTCCCACGACGATCATGTGCGGCTGGCCGGAGCGCGATAGCCTGGAGTCTGCCGGTACTTCTCTGGCGCCATCTCGTAGCGCGAGGCGCACTTGGCGAGCACGGTCGTCGCGCGAAAGGTGCCATCGCGGGCCAGCCGGCCCTCGAGTACCACGTCCACGCTATCGGTGAAGGTGTCGGGAGGGATACCGCGGTAGCTGACCGAGTAGCTCTGCGCGCCGTCGGTGACGGAGAACGTCATCGCCCGGCCGCCGGGTGCACGGACGATGGTGCCCGGGACGACGCGGGCCCCCACCTTCACACCCGTCTCGTACATCGATGGGTCGCGGGAA
>JBBSGP010000087.1:0-8027 GCA_038253885.1 Gemmatimonadales bacterium
CCCGACTATCGACATTCCGACGCGCGATGTGGATGTGCCGCTCAGCGCGCTGGGAGAGCGCCAGGCGACGGCGCTCGGGCGCTGGTTCGCCGCACTGAGCGCCCATCAACGGCCGAACGTGCTCCTGTCCTCGCCCTATCTCCGCGCCCGACAGACGGCGGAGCTGGTCCGCGCGGCCGGGGGAGTCTCCACCGACGTCCACGATGTCACGGTGGACGAACGCCTTCGCGAGAAGGAGTTCGGCATCCTGGACCGACTCACGACGCGCGGCATCGGCCAGCGTTTTCCGGAGCAAGCCGATTTTCGGCGGCTGCTCGGGAAATTCTACCACCGGCCGCCCGGCGGGGAGAGCTGGTGCGATGTGATCCTGCGGCTGCGAAGCGCCATCGACACTATCAGCTTGCACCATTGTGGTGATCGCGTCCTCATCGTCTGCCATCAGGTCACGGTGCTCTGCCTGCGCTATCTGCTCGAGTGCATGACGGAGGAGCAGATCCTCGCGATCGATCGGGAGGGAGATGTCGCCAACTGCGGCATCACCTCCTATCGCTTCGACCAGACGCGGGGCAAGCACGGTGGGCTGGTGCTCGACCTCTTCAACGAGGTGGCGCCACTCGAGGAGGCCGGTGCGCGCGTCACGTCGACTCCCGACGCCCCGGTGGCGACGAAGTGAGTCGTGGCGCGGTCGCTGGGGGCAAGAGGGTGCGGCGGGTCAGCGCGACGTTGCTCGCACGGATGCCGCTTCCCGCCATCGATGAGCGCGGCGACAAGGAAGAGCGGGGCCGGGCACTCCTGGTCGGCGGTTCGGCGGAGGTGCCGGGAGCGATCGTCCTCGCGGGTACGGCCGCGCTCCGCGCGGGGGCGGGCAAGCTCAAGCTGGCCACAGCCGCCGCCGTGTCGGCCGAAGTCGGAGTGGCTGTGCCGGAAGCACTCGTCATCGGCCTGCCTCAGACTCGCGATGGCGCGTTTGCGGCGGACGGGGCCGCACGCGTGATCGCTGAGCTCGATTTCGCGGACGCGCTTCTGCTCGGCCCGGGGATGCGCGAGGGTCGCTCGCTCGTGACCTTCGTTCGACGGGTGGTGAAGGCGATCCGGGTTCAGACGCTGGTCCTGGATGCCGCGGCGCTCGGCGTCCTGCGACGGAACCCACAGCTCCTTCACCGACTCGAGGGTCGTGCGGTGCTCACCCCCCACGCCGGCGAGATGGCCGGGATGCTGGGCGTGAAGCGCGACGAGATCGGGCGCGACCCGCTCGCGGCTTCGCTCCGCGCGGGGCGGTTGTTTCATGCCGTGGTCATGCTCAAGGGCGCGACGACGTTCGTGGCGACGGAACAGGGCGATGCCTTCGCTTACGAAGGTGGCGACGTCGGACTCGCGACATCCGGCTCGGGAGACGTGCTGGCCGGCATCGTCGTCGGCCTGGCGGCCCAGGGTGCCGATGCGTTGCGCTCGGCCTGCTGGGGCAGCTTCCTCCACGGTGCGGCGGGCAAGGCGTTGGCCTCGCGACAGGCGCGCATCGGCTTTCTCGCGCGCGAGATCGCGGGCGAGCTCCCGGCGATTCTGCAGCGACTCCGGTAGCCAGTCGGGTGCCCCGCGCAGCGATTGCGCACCGCGGGCCGTATTGATATTACCTCCTCTGGTACCCCGGGTCGCCCGTTGCTGCGCCCATCGCGCCCGCGTCGTCCACTCTCCACGGCACTCGTCCATGACATCCTCACGCCTTGTCCTCCTGCTCGCCATCGCAGCGCTCATCACACCGGTGGCCGGAGCCCAGAGCTCGGCCTCGTCCACGACGGCCGCGGCCCCATCGGCCTCCTCGTCTCCGTCGAGCACCACCACTCTCGACTCGGCGACCCTAGCCGGCTTCCGCTGGCGCTCCGTGGGTCCGGCCAACATGGGCGGCCGGATCGCCGACATCGCCGGCATCCCGAGCCCCTCGAAGACGTTCTACGTCGCCGCTGCGGGAGGGGGGATCTGGAAGACCACCAACGCCGGCACGAGCTTCCAGCCCATCTTCGATCACGAGCGCGTGATCTCCATGGGATCGCTCGCGATCGCACCCTCGGACACGAACCAGGTCTGGGCGGGGACGGGAGAGCAGAACTCGCGCAACTCCATGTCGCCCGGTGGCGGGATCTACAAGAGCACGGACGGCGGTAAGACGTGGAAGCTGATGGGACTGGTGGAGACCCAGCAGATCGGACGCATCGTCGTGCACCCCACCGATCCGAACGTCGTCTACGTCGCGGCGCTCGGCCACGCCTGGGGCCCCAACAAGGAGAGGGGACTCTACAAGACCACCGACGGCGGACAGAGCTGGCAGCTCATCAAGTTCATCAGCGACAAAGCCGGCGTCGTGGACGTGGCGATGGATCCCTCCGATCCGAAGACCCTCTACGCCTCCAGCTATGAGCGTGTGCGCGGACCCTGGTTCCTCCGGAGCGGCGGACCGGGAAGCGCTCTCTGGAAGACCACCGATGCCGGCGCGACGTGGACGAAGATTCAGGGAGCCGGCTGGCCGACGACGACGCTGGGACGCATCGGCCTCGCGATCGCGCGCAGCAACCCGAAGGTCGTCTACGCCATGGTGGAGGCGGACTCGAGCGCGAACCCCACCGGGAAGAAAGGTGTCGGCAAAGCGCAGACGCTGCAGAACGGGCTCTACCGCACGACCGACGCGGGCAGCACCTGGACGAAGATGAACGACAAGGATGTCCGTCCCTTCTACTACTCGCAGGTCCGGGCCGACCCGAAGAACCCCGATCGTGTGTACTGGTCGTCCACTCCCTTCCAGTTCTCGGATGATGGCGGCAAGACGGTGCGTGGCGGGACGATCGGCATCCACGTGGACCATCATGCGATGTGGATCGACCCGAATGACGCCGAGCACTTCGTCGTCGGCGACGATGGCGGGGTGTCGCAGACGTGGGATCGGGGCGGGAACTACGATTTCATGAATCACTTCCCGATCGGGCAGTTCTATGAGGTCAGCTACGACATGTCCATCCCGTATCGCGTGTGTGGGGGTCTGCAGGACAACGGAAGCTGGTGCGGGCCCAGCCGCAAGAAGAGTGGCGTCATCACCAACGCGGACTGGTTCACCGTGGGCGGAGGGGACGGGTTCTACACGGCCCAGGATCCGACAAACCCGAACACGATCTACGCCGAATCGCAGGGCGGCAACATCCAGCGTCTCAACGCCGCCACCGGCGAATCCGCTTTTCTGACGCGCCCCGGCTGGGCCTCTCGCTATCAGCAGTTCGAGGACTCGGTGATCATCGCGCGCGGCGATACCACCAAGCCCGAGGTGGGCGAGACCAAGAAGCGGGTCGCCGAGCTGCGTGCTCGCCAGCACGCGGATTCGGCCGAGCTCGACATCCGCTTCAACTGGAACACCCCCTATTTCCTGTCGCCGCACTCGCCAACGACGTTCTACGCCGCCGGGAACAGGGTGCTCAAGTCCACAAACCGCGGCGACAACATCTATCCGATCTCGCCCGACCTCTCCACGCACGACATCCCGAAGGTGCGCTACAGCATCGACTCGACGGGCGGCATCACTCTCGATGCGACCGGGGCCGAGACCTACGGTACGGTGACGGCGCTCGCCGAATCGCCGATCCGGCCGGGGCTTCTCTACGCCGGGACTGACGATGGCAACGTCTGGCTCAGCCGAAACGATGGCGCGACCTGGGAGAACCTGACGGGGCGATTCCCGGGCGTCCCGCCCAGGACCTACGTCGTCCGCATCGAGCCCTCGCACTTCGACTCCGCCACGTTCTACGTGGCCTTCGACAAGCATCGCGAGAACGACTTCGCGCCGTACCTCTACGTGTCGACGGATTACGGGAAGAGCTTCCGCTCGATCGTCAACGATCTGCCCAAGGGCAGCACGGACTTTCTCCACGTCATCCGCGAAGATCCGGTGAACCGCGACCTCCTGTTCGTGGGGAGCGACCTCGGCGCCTATGCGTCCCTCGATCGCGGCGCACACTGGCAGAAGTTCATGACCGGCCTTCCGACCGTTCCGGTACACGACCTCAAGATCCATCCGCGTGACCACGAGCTGATCGCGGCGACCCATGGCCGCAGCATCTGGATCGTGGACATCGCGGCGCTCGAGCAGATGAACGATAGCGTGATGAAGCAGGTCGCCTATCTGTTCGCGCCGAAGACGGCGTACGAGTACGGCGAGTTCCCCAGCGGGGAGGGCTCGCCCGGGCACAAGACGTTCGAGTCAGCGAGCGCCCCGTACGGCGCCGAGATCACCTATCGCCTGACATCCGGCTCGCCGCGTACGCCGGCGAAGATTCTCATCACCGGCGCCAAGGGTGACACGGTGGCGACGCTCAACGGAGCCGGCGGCCCAGGATTGCATCGCGCGATGTGGGATTTCCGCGGCCGTCCGCCGAAGCCGGGGCCCCTCTCGCCGGCGGCGAAGCGCGACAGCATGGTGAACGCGCGGAAGATGCAGGTGGTCTTCGACTCGCTCGAGAAGGCCAATGTGGCACCGAAAGCCGTGCTCGAGCGCATCCGCAGCTCGATCGCGAGCGGCGGTGGGCTGGCTGATCTCTTCCGCGGCCGGCGTGGAGGCGGAGGTGCCTTTCAGTCGCGGCCGGGCGAGGGACCGGTGCCCCGTGCCCCGGGAGCAGGACCGCGCCGCGATACGACCGCGGTGGCGCGCGCCGGCGGCGACACCACCAAGCGATCGCCGAGTGACACGGCCATGGCAATGCGTCGAGACACCGCGATGGGCGCGCGTCGAGACACCGCACTGGCCATGCGTCGAGACACCACACTGGCCATGCGTCGCGACACGCTGAGAGCCGGTGCGGCGGGTGGCGAAGCGCCGCCCATCGATCAGGACCTCCTCGGCGAGGTGTTCACCGCACTCCGCGCCAGCGGTGCGCTGGGCCGCGGCTTCGGTTTCGGCGGACGGAATGCGGCGCCGCTCGTCGGGAGCGGTGACTATCTCGTGACCCTCACGGTGGATGGGAAGACGATGCAGCAGGTGCTGCGCGTCGAGCGCGCCAACGGGATCGCGGAAGGCACCGGCATCGCCGGGGGAGGCGATGTCGATCCCTGACCACGCCGCCGGCGGCACTGTCCGATCGCGGTGCACCCGATCCGCGAGGTGCGCCGCCATCGCTCTGGCCGCCCTGGTAGCGGCGTCTCGGAGCGATGGACAGCGACCGGCGTCGGCACCGACCGCGCTGGCTGGACGACGGACGGTCGGCAGTACTGATGAATTCACCCTCGCCACCGTCGGAGACCTGATCTACGCGCGCCCGGCGTCCGCCGCGATCGAGCGACGATCGCCGAGGATGCTGGCCATCCTGCGAGGCGCCGACCTGACCTTTGGCAACTTTGAAGGCACGGCGCTCGATCTGCGGCACTTCGGCGGATCGCCTCAGGCCGAGGCCGGCGGAGCATGGCTGCTCGCCGCGCCGGCGGTGGCCGCGGATCTCCGGTCGATGGGCTTCGACCTGGTGAGTCGCGCCAACAACCACACCACCGACTGGGGCGTGGAGGGAATGCGCTCAACCGACGAGATCCTGGATGCCGCAGGGATCGTCCACGCCGGAACCGGTCCGAGTCTGTCGGCCGCGCGGGCGCCGGGATATCTCGATGTCCCTCTGGGCCGCGTCGCCCTCCTCTCCATGGCGTCATCCTTCACGCCGATGTCGCGGGCGGCTGACGGACTGGGCGAGGTGCCGCCTCGAGCGGGGGTGAACGCCCTCCGCACCGCGGTGAGCGTCGTGCTGTCGCGAGAGCGACTCGCCGTGCTGCGACAGATTCGCGATGCCCCGTCCACGCCGCGCGGAGCGATCGCCCCGTCGCCGGATACGAGCAGTACCGAGGTGACTCTCTTCGGGGCTCACTACCGTGCGAGCGATCGCATCGGCGATGGCGTCGCGCTCGAGTTCGAGATGGATTCCTCCGACGAGCAGGGCATCCTGCGCAGCATCCGCCAGGCACGCGCAACCTCCGACATCGTGATCGCGACGATCCACGCACACGAGCCCGGCAACGGCAGCGAGCAGCCGGCCAACTTTCTTCCACCGCTCGCGCACGCCGCCATCGATGCGGGCGCCGACGCGTTCGTCGGGCATGGGCCACACCAGCTGCGCGGGATCGAGATCTACAAGGGCCGGCCGATCTTCTACAGTCTCGGTAATTTCTTCTTTCAGGAGATCCTGCAGCAGCCGCTCACTCCGGATGCGTGGGCGCAGATGCGGGTCGATCCACATGCTCCGAACGCGATGACGGAAGCCGAGTTCGACGAACGCCGCCGGCTTCGCTATTTCCGCGAGGACATCTGGTACCAGAGTGTCATCGCGGTCAGTCGTTATCGGGCGGGCCGTGTCGCCGAGATCCGCCTCTATCCGGTGGAGTTGGGGCACGACGGCCCCGATGCGTGGCGCGGTGTGCCGGGCATGGCGCAGCCGGAGATGGCGCGTACGATTCTGGAGCGGCTTCGCCGTCTGTCGCAGCCGCTGGGAACGACGATCGCGATCGAGGGAGATGTCGGAGTGGTCCGCGTCCCCTGATCTGCGTGCGCGTGCCTGGAGGGCGGTCGTTCAGCTCACGAAGGCAGGGCGCGACGCGAGCAGGAACCGTCTCCAGCCGCCACCGGCCCCGACGCTGAGTAGGCCGTCCGAGATCTCGGCGATCTCCTCGGCTTCGCGCCATGCCGATTGCAGCTCCGCCAGCTCGCCTTCGAGCGCTCTCCGCTCGGCGTCCTCGTTGGCCGCCATCTCCAGAGCGATCCGGTCCACCAGGGGCAGCCGGGGGAGCGCGGTGGCCGGCTCACTTCCGATCGCGCCGCGCCCCCAGAACGACCGACTGGTGATGTGGAGCGCGATCCGCTCCCGGTCCTGCATCTGTCCGGTCACGATCTCCGGCCGATCCGCGGCGTCGGGGTATCGACCCCACGAGGTGCGCATCGCGATCGAGGCCACGCGCGCGAAGTAGCCCGTGGGATTGCCGGCGTCGGCGACCTTGGCCACCGCCTGCTGAACCTGCTCGTCGCTGCCGCCGCTGCCGTTGATCGCGGCGAGCAGCCGTCCCGCCGTCCGGAGACCGCTCGTTCCCTCGAGCGTGGCGAAGCCGCCGTCGTGCGCCACGAGCAGTCGCCAGGGAAGCTCTCGGTCGGGGCGAAGCAGTGTTGCCGACTCGAGGTGCATCTGCCGGATCACCGCCAGCGTCTCCCCTTCCGCGCCGGTGCGGATCACATCGAGGATCCGCCGCGGTGAGCGGTGGACGCGGACCCAGGTGGCGGCGTCGTATGTGGTGTGGACGTGCGGCATCCAGCGCAGCAGCTGGTCGAGACCGCGTCCCAGACCGTGTGCGGCCTCACTGGAGAGTCTCTTCAGCGGACCTCCGCCTCGCCGAGGGAGGCGACGGGTGAGCTGGCGGCCGTAGCGCCAGGCTGCGAGCTCGGTTCGAAGCGCCTTGCCGATCCGCACCAGATCCAGCCCGTCGGGTCGCTGCGCCAGGCCGATGTTCTCGCGAAAGACGCGCGTCGGGGTATCGCGGAAGAGCCGCTCGCACTCCTCGACCGCCTCCCACCGCTCCTCGATCGGCGACAGGTTCCAACGGCGACAGCGAGGACAGATCACCCAGAGCCGTCCGTGCTCGGCGTCGAAGGCCAGACGCTGGCCGACGGGGAAGGTCGGAACGGCGTCATTCGAACCGAGCTGGGTGTTGCAGAAGAGACAGGCGGAGTACATGGCTCGCGACGGGTCGGCTGTAGCTGCTATCTATCGACGCGCCGGCGGATCGTCCAGCACCGCTATCTCGTCAGGTGGTATGCTGGTCACATTGCCATCTCACCCTGGCGTCGTGCCTCGTCTATTATCTCCCATGCTCCCTGATTCATCCCCTCCCCCGCCCGTCTCCAGGCTCCTGCTCGCGGGCGCGGTCTTCATCGCCAGCCTCTGCACGCTCGTGATCGAGCTGGTGGCGGGCCGCATCATGGCGCCGTACGTCGGCGTGTCGCTGTACACCTGGACGTCGATCATCGG
>JBBSGP010000088.1:0-7917 GCA_038253885.1 Gemmatimonadales bacterium
GAGTAACTTCCCAATATGGCGAAACTCCCGAAACGGCCCCGCGACACGGCGCAGCTCGCGAAGTTTATGGTGGAGATGGCGACCGGGAAACGGCCAAAGGACGGGCCGAAGGCCGACAACGGGGCCGCTGTCGAGCGCGGGAATGCCCGCGCCGCCGCCCTTTCGCCAAAGAAGCGCAGCGCCATCGCCAAGAAAGCGGCGAGCGCGCGATGGAAGGGCAAGCGCGGCTAGGCCAGCTTCGGCGCGTTGCGGGGGCCTCGGGCTAGGTGTTATGATTCAGGGACTATGGCGGCGGCATATCTGGCTCCGTCGTAGTGCGAGCGCGGGCGCGACCTATCAGAAGCGGTCCCGTGTTTCGCGGTGGAACAGGGTGTGGAGCGCTGGGGGAACGGTCCCCACGTGGGAAGCCTGCCAAGGACAACCCGGTCACCAGACGCGCCCCGCTGAAATGCAACACGCTCGGTCAGGGGTTGATGTGCGCCACACACCTCCCTCTGGCCGTTCGTGCATGGCGCCCTTATTAGGGGCGCGGGTTTTTTCATGGTCGTCTGTTCCTCCAAGTCGGCCGCACCGGAAACCGGGCTAGACACTCAGATCCGGATCGGCCTTCGGATCGGGCGTTGGGTCAAATTGACCCAACGCCCTTTTTCGAGCTGCTCGCGGCGCTCTGTCGGCGAGGTCATGGGGTCTACTTCTCCAGCAGAGCAAGCAGCGCGTCGCCGAACCAGCGCACCTGATCCCAATCGGCCTTCTCCGAGACGATCCGGATATTCTGCCTGTTCGGCGCGGAGCCTCCGAGCATTCCGTGATAGTCGATGTATGACGTGCCGGTCACCTGGATACGAGTCGAGTCGGAGGGAAGCGGCGTGAGGGTGATGTCAAGAGCGATGCTGTTGTACACAGCCATTCGCATCTTATCACGGAACCCTTTCCCAGCAGTGAGGAAAGTTTTGTCGCGCACCTCTGTCTGGATGATGCCTGCGTCTTGGTTCGCGTTCTTGGTGGTATACCCGGAGTCCACCAACAGGCGCAGTACGGTCCCATAAACCGCCGCCTTTGGCTTCGCCACGACAGCCTGATAGATGTCCTTTCGCGGACCGACGACGTGCAGCTCGCGCGTCGAGTCTTTCTGGGCGATCGCGATCGCGGGGGCAAGCATCGCGAGTGCCAGTAAGCACTTTCTCATTACAGCCTCCTCATAGTTGAACCGTCGCAGTCCTCCGTCTCTTTCGTGGAGCGACCACCACAGAGAGTGTCGGCCGGTCGATACTCCAGATGAAGCGGCGGATGAGAGGCGACCCATGAAAAATCCCGTTGTCGATCGGCGTATCCTGTTGGAGCGCGGCGTTTTCGTCGCGCCCTGGTCGGGTCGGAACAACGAGCTGGTGCTGCTCGCCGTGACCGCCGGCCGCCAGCTGCTCGGCAGCACGTTTGTGACCATCCCGAACGGAGCGGACCGCGCCGCGGCCGCCGAACGCCTCTGGGCGAGACTCGATGAGGCGGACCCGATCACAGACGAAGCGCGGGACGGTCTTCGGCGGCGGGTCATGAGAAAGTCCTAACCGCTCCGCTTCTTCGTGCGCGGCATCGGCTGAAAGAGAGCCGGGTCGGCCACGGGAACTCCAGGAATTTCGATGTGAGCCGGCTGCGCCCGCGGCGGGATGACACCCGCCGCCCGGAGCGCCAGCTGCCGGAGCCAGGCCGACACGTCGAGCCCCTCGCGCTCGGCAGCCTCTTCGAAGGCGCGTTTGTGTTCCGCTGCGACGCGGACCCGCACGACGTCGTCCTTCCGAACCTTCCCGATGGGTTTGGCGCCCCTAGTCGTCAACCTTAACCCCACGCGTAGGAACACAGTAGGAGGAATAGCGCCCTCGGTATTGACACCGTGGGCGAAAAGCGCTACAATGATACCGCACCGTATACAATTGTTACGTATTTATACCTAACAAGGACCCGGCTACGATGGCTCTCACCCCTTATGAACGCAAGCTACGACTCAAGCGGGGGTCGATCACGAGCATCGCCAAACGCACCCGCCGAGCGCAGCCGCACGTCTCTCTGGTGGTCTCCGGCCAGCGCAGAGACGCTGTGGTTGAAAAGGAGGTCGCGCGGCGAATCGGACTCCCGGTTGAGGCCGTGTTCGAGCCCGCAGAGCCCCGGCCGTTCCCCGTACATCTTCCTCCCGCAGGCGCGCTCACCCTAGCCGAGAGGTGATGGTGCCGCCTACCCCGACCGGCTGCACGAGCGTGGCAGTCAACTTCGAGCCTCTCTGGCGTAGGACTGTCCGGACGCTCAAGAGCTATCCGCTCCCGCGCTGGAAATTCGCTGACATCATTCGCGGCCGGACGCGCCCGGCCGAGCGAGTGACCGAACTCTGCCTCGCCGCTGCTCGCGCCGGTGCGCCTCGCGATGATGTTCTCACCGTCCCGCGCGAGATCGCGCGCCGGATCGAGAACGTCTACCCGCAGGTGATCCCACCGCTCTCTGAATGCGTTCGGTCAGAGACAGAGCTCGAGGGATTCGCCAACGCAGCCGAAGTGCTGGCGCTCATCACCCCAACGAAGACCAACCTCGAGAGGGCGCGCGATCGCATCCTCGCCCACGAGTATGCGGAACGGCAGCTCCTGACGCGGATCGACCAGGAGCTGCTGTCATGACCGCGTGCCCCGGTCCGATGGCAACGACACTGGCCAATGAGCCGATTCAGCAGCACGGAATCACGGCGAGCGGCAGGCTCCTGTATTTCGGCCGCGAGATGGTGAGAGAGCCCACCAACATGACGTGGCTCGATATGATCGCCCGGCTCCGGATGGGGCAGCAAGTGGCGGTCATTCTGGAACCCGGCGACGCATCGCGATACACCCTGCTCATCACGTGGGCCCTGTCGGTTGAGCAGGCATTCTACTTCGGCGACTCCGCGTCGGACGCTCTCTTGGTCACGCGGGTCATTGGCGGACACATCCTCGGGTCGGTGTTGTTTGGCTGGATGAACTACGGCGCCGTCGTCGGGATCGCACAGGGCAACGAGTGGACGGGGAAGCTGCTGGCATGGTGGCTCGAAGCGGTTCTCGCCGAACTCTCGCCACCGGCCCTCGAGCGTGAGCCTGACCTGATCGGCGAAGTAGCCGAAGGATGCAATGCATGAGCGCATTCTATTCCGCGTTGCCGTGGATCCTCGGCGCGCTCGCCGTCCTGATCCTCCTGGCCGTCCTGATCGAACTGACAGGGCCGCCTCAAGAGGACTGGCTCACGCCGGAAGCACGCGCGGACCACCTCAAACTTCTTCGCAGCATGAAGGCAAAGGGGAGGACCTGATCAATGGCCGGAGCAGTGCGGGTCGAAGTCGACGAGTCGGGCGAGCCGCGGGGTGTGGTACCTGCTTCTCTTGCTGCTGCAGTGGCAGAGCAGCACTGCAACTCCTGCGGCGTCCCAATCATCGAGTATGATGACGCGGTGGCATCCGGAGGACGCTGGTTCCATCGCAGCTGTCTCGATGTCGTGCGGCCGGTTGGGGTCTCCCTCCTCGGCGGCATCCCGCTGGCGGTGATGTCCGACGGTTCGGTTTATGAGTTCGGCGTGTCAGGCACCAGCGGCGAGTATGCCTGGGAAGAGCTCACGCCGCTACCGCGGAGCCAGCGCTCCAGGAGGCGGCCATGACCGCGCCGCAGACGAAGGCCGAGCCCCGCGCGGGGAAGGCGCCCTTGAGCGAGCAGATCGCCATGATCAAGGCGCGCAACCTCATGGTCGCCCAGGTGGCGTCGACCAATTGGGGCATGGGTCTGTCGCCGATCATGCAACGCGCCGTCGCGGAATACATCCGCGTGACCGGCCTGGACCTCACAGAGATCGATATTCTCGGCGGGAGGATCTACCGAAATTCTGTGTACTCGCTGCGTCGGCTTTCGGAGCTCGTCGCGGAAGGGAAGATCGAATACGCGCGCGCGGACTTCATCCACGAGGATCCTCGACTCACCGAGATCGCCGAGAACGCCGACGCACCGCCACCGGAGCGCGAGTGGGCCATCGCCGAGATCTGGCGCCGCAAGCGCGAGTGCATCACGCGTTCCATTCCCCTCGAAGCGCATTACGCCTGCGTCTTTCGCGTGAAGGTGCGAGGGGTCGACGGAGAGTTCGCTGACGCGAAGTGGATCCAGCTCGGGCGGCTCAACAGGAAAGACAAGCTCGCGGATCCCATCGGCAACGAGCATCCGATCGAGACGCTGGTCTCGCGAGCCGCTCATCGGACCTTGCGTTTCGTCAGCACGAAGTTCGAGGCGATTGGCTCGGTCGAGCGGCAGCTCGACGAGATCGCGGAGGCGATCATCGAGGAGATCCCGAAGGACGAACGGAAGGCCGAGCCGGCCGCACGCGAGGAGCCGCGCCCGGACCGGCCTCCCATTCCGGAGGAGTATTACCCCAACCCGGCGAAGCAGCTCACAGAAGGCGCACCTCCGGATCCGCTCATTCAGCGGCTCGACCTCGAGAAGGCGGCCCGAGCGATGGCCGGACCGGATCCCTACACCGACGCCGTCGGCGCTGAGAGCGGGACCGAGCCAGCGCCGATAGCGGCAGCAGCGGAGGCACTCACGCCGGCCGTGAACACCGTCGTGGGCGATGACGTCGCACCGGCGAAAGCTCCCAGCGACGAAGAGTGGCAAGACGATCGGAGTCTGGTGGACTAATGGGCATTCCGATCGGTGCGACAATTACGTCCTGCTCGTTCTGCGGACGACACGTGAAAGTCGTGGATGGCGTCGCGCAGGCCTGCCACCGCTGCAAGACGGCGCCTGTCATGCCGGCGCCGGATCAGTGGAGCAGAGAATTCCGAGCTTTTCTCTGGCAGAGGTTCTTCACGCGGCAGATCTGCGCGCCCGCGAATACGAGCGAGTACGGCTGGCTCAAGATCCTGCGCGGCGCGTTCACCGGCGTGACGCTTGGACAGGGCGCATCGGCTCGCATCGTCCGGCAGGCAGCGAGCAACGAGGACATCTATTTGATCGCGCTCGTTGAATGGCAGAAGTCGCAGGAGGCGGCGTAAATGGCCATCACGCTCATTCGGATTCCGGCGGGCACGCTCGCCAGCCAGTGCACCGGCACCGGGTGCAACGCCACGGTGTACTTCGCGCCGCACCCGAAGACCGGCGAGCCAAAGCCGGTGAGTGTCGGTGAAGAGTACGCCGCAGCGCATGGGCTCCATGTCGGCGCGCCCCATAGTGGTATCGACGGCCAAGGGTTCAGCCATTTCCTCGACTGCCCCAAGGCAGCGCAGTTCTACCGGAAAGCCAAAGCGTGAACATTGACACGGGCGCGATTCGCGGGCTGGAGGACCTGAGCACGGCGCAGCGGAAATCAGGCCGCTGGGTCACACTGCCCAAGCAACCCGAGCACACGAAGTGGAATCCTCCCGGCACGAAATGGCGTCGACGCAGCCTTCTGATGCTGCGCACCGCGCTCCGCCATCTGGGCTTCGACCCTGAGTCGATCGACGAGGGCGTCAGAGCCGCGCTCAGAGCAGCGGCAGCGAGCTCAGCACGGAGGGCGACATGAGTACGCGCCGCCAAGGCAAGCTTCTGACCGAGGTCGGGTATGAGCTGACGAGTTGCACCGGATGTCTGGCGCCGCTGGTCCGGCACATCCCAGAGGCGACGGAGCGCACCCAGTACAACTGGCTGGCGAGTTGTCCCGCCTGTGATCAGCGTCTCTGCATCGACTGCTTCCCGCCCGGAGCGGCCGAGTGCGTCCACTGCGTGCAGCAGCGCCAGGCGAGGGCCGTGTGAGTCGCGCGTTTGAGTACACAGTAACGCGCCTCCCCGCCGTGTGGCCGGGCACAGCGACGCCCGTGTGGTCGCGCAAGCGTCCGCCATTCAAGACGATCTGGACTCGCGCGCTCGATCTCCTTCAGCGTGAGGTCGCACGGCTCCACGGCGAGAATGTGCAGGCCAAGCGCGTGCTCGAAGCGCATCACGGCGGTGCCCTGTGATGAGCGAATCACTCGATGTGGTCATCGCCGACATCCGATCCGATGCGCAGGTTCTCCGCGCCGCGGGGCATGAGAAGCAAGCAGCGTACATCGAGCAGGCGTGTGGTCGTGTGGCCGCAGCCGCGGAGCCGTTCCTGACGTGGCTCTCGGAAGCGGACGCGGGTCTCCGGTCCGGATTCAAGCCGGGATATTTCCGCGCGCGGTTCGCGCGGTGGGAAGCGCAGGGGTGTGCTCGCCTCGCGCCGCGCAATCATCGCGAGCGACAGTACCTGGAGATCGTCATCCCGGTCCGGGCCAACCTGGATGCCGCGCGCGCGGCGGCCCGGCGCGCCGCCAACGAGTCGGCAGCCTAGTGACACCGGGCCCAAGCCGGCGCGTGCTCGCTCGATATGGGCGGCGGGGTGACCAGGTCAAGGTACTGGTCGAGGTCACGCGTGCGCGTGTCGAGGTGCACTACCGCGCCGCCACAGGGGAGAAGCGGATGCGCACGTTCCCGGACGATCGCGCGGGCCGCAAAGAAGCCATCGCGTTCGCGGAGGCCTACCTGGAGGAGCGGACCCGGTTGGCCGACGTGCGGGCGGCGCCTTACGACCCGATCACGGTGCGCGCACTGTGGGATGCGTTTCGCCTCGCCGAGTTTCACAATCTCCGCTCCAAGACGCAACAGGCGTATGCCGAGCGGTGGGCGCGATGGGAGACGTTCCTCACGCGGGGTGCGATTGCGGACGACACCACGCTCGATCACGTGGACCGGTTCCGTGCGGCCGCGTCGGCGCAGGGGTACGCACTCAACCAGATCCGGCAGGTGCTGAACGTGGCGCGCCTCGTCTTCGCCTGGGGTCAGATGCGGAAGAAGATCCGGACCAATGAGATGGCGCTCTTTCGGTGGAAGCAGCCGAAGGACGCGCCGACGATCCAGCCGGAGGAGTACTCAGCCGGAGAGCTCGAGCGCATCCTTCGGGTGTTCGATCCCACCCAGCACGATCAGTGGCGGCCGTGGGTGGCTCTCATGCTGCTGATCGGGAGTGGCCAGCGTGCGAACGCGATCCTTCATCTGGGCTGGTCCGATCTCGACGAGTCGTGGAGCGAGATCACCTGGACCGCCGCGTTCCAGAAGCAGGGGAAGGAGCTCCGCCGCCCAGTGACGGACACGATTCGCTCGGGCTTGATCGTGGCCGACCTCTGGCGGCGCCGGGCCGGCTTCGTCGCCGAGCTCGACACGGCGTTGCGCGTGCCTGTGAAGACGCCCTGGGTGCTGTTCGCGCTGAACAAAAAGGATCAGCCGTACAGCTACTCCTCGCTCTATGCGCAGCTGAGGAAGGGGGAAGCCAAGGCCGGCGTCGAGCACCGGGCGTACCGCGCCTTCCATGGCGGCCGGCGCATGGTGGTGGGCGAGATCAGCGAGCGCACCGGCGATCGGATGCTCGGGCTCGATTATGTGGGCGACATCGATCCAAAGATGCTCAAGGTGTACGACAAGCGGATCGCGGGCCGCGTAGAAAAGGCCGCTCGGGCACTTGAGGAACAGCGATGACGGACACGGCAACGCGCTTCTGGGCGAAGTGGCGAGCAAGCGAGCAACGCCGAATGGCGCGGGAGCGAAGGAGGAGCCAGCTCCGAGGATCGAACTCGGGACCGCTCGATTACGAATCGAGTGCTCTACCGCTGAGCTAAGCTGGCCGGGATGGAGAGAGGGCTGACAGGAAGTGTCCCCGAGATGTACCTGGGAGGAGAGCGATGAGGAAAAGAGAGCGTTACAAGCCTTTGGACGGCCTTGAGGGAGGGGTGTCGGTGCCGATTGAACCGACGACCGCTCGATTACGAATCGAGTGCTCTACCACTGAGCTACGCTGGCGACTGCTGACCTGATCGAGCGGATCCTGCCCATGCCCTGGCGCGGACTCGAACCGCGACGCCTTACGGCACCACCCCCTCAA
>JBBSGP010000089.1:0-7748 GCA_038253885.1 Gemmatimonadales bacterium
GGAGGAAGACGAAGTGGACATGGGGCTGGTCCTCTGGCAGTGCGACCGGATGTCGCATGTGGCTCTGGCACTCCTGCGTGATCACGGGTGAGCTAACCCACGACCAAGTCAGGGGGCCAGCCCCCCTTCATATCTTCTAGGATGGCGAAGCCGCCATCGGCGTCACCAGCCGCGAACCGTGCCAGCATGAACCTGAGCGGCGACACCCAGCGTCGCTTGGACTGCTGCTCGAGGGAGGCGAGACGCTGTTGGCCCTCGAGATGCTTGACCGACCAATATCCACTCGCGCCGGTGGCCTTTGTGAGCGCGTTGGCGATCGCCGTATCGCTATCCGCAGCTGTTTGCTGCGGGAGAACACCAGTAGTTAGGATCGGGCGCTCGCGCCACGCGGCGATCGCCTCGTCGTAGCGTTGCAGGCGCGCGAGGACTGGCGGCAGCGCTCCTCGAGCCAGCTTGTCCGCGGGACTCAGCAGCAGTTGTGCCTGCAATATGCGGAGCGCGACCTCGGGGCGATCGGCGCACATCTCCAGCCAGGCAGCTCTCTCCACCAACGTTGACGAGAGGGGATCCAGCTCCCTGGCGATGCGGATGGCATCCCTCGCCTCGTTCCACTGGTTGGCATGCCGGTAGAGACCACTCTTCACCTGGAATATTTCGGGATTCGCCGGCTCCGCCGCGACCGCCTTGCGCATCAGCTCCGCGCCGATCGCCAGGCTCCGGTAGTGAAGCGCCCGGATGAAGGCGAGGTTCGCCCAAGCGCTTCCCTGCAGACTGTCGAGCTCCAGCGCCCGTGCCGCGGCCGCCGAGGCGTGGTCGTATCCCGCGTCATAGGGAACATCCTCCAGGTTGGTCTCGCTGGACCATGCGGAGCTCAGTCCCGACCATGCCCGCGCGTTGCGAGGATCGATCACGGTGGCCTGCTGGAAAAGTTGCTTCGCCAGCGCCCGGTTATTCATGGTCAATAACTGATGCCAGCCGTCGAGCATCAGCCGGTACGACTCCGGGTCGATCGCGCGATCGGGCCCGCGAGGCAGCGCGGGGAGCGGGACGCGGAAAAGCGCTCCCGCCACGGCGGCGGCCAGCTCGCTTTCCACATCTCGAAGCTGCGCCGTCGAGAAGCGTCGCGCCGCGATGTCCTTCTCTCCCGACGTTTGAACATCGACGACGGCGGCCCGCACCTCGAGCGAATCCCCAACCTTCGCGAGGCTGGTCTTGAGCAGGATTGTGGATCCGAACCTCCGCCCGATCGCCTGGTAGTCGTGACGAGTGGCGTCCGGCCATTCGGATCGGGCGCCGGAGCGAATGGTGAGTCCCCCGATTCCCTCGAGTCGGCGCGTGATACCATCCGCCAGGCCGGCTCCGATGTAATCCAGCGCCCGATCGCCTGTCTCGTTCTCCATCGGGAGCACCGCCAACCGATGGACTGTAGATGGTGAGGCTCTCGGCGTGCGATGAGTAGCTGCCCACGAGGCAGCGGCCGCGACAACCGCCACCGCTGCCACACCCCACCATCGCATTCGGAGCAGAGCGGGTGGAGGTCTCCGCGGGACAACCGCGTCCGCTCTGCTCGCCTCATCGACCGGGGGGAGATGCTCGCGAAGAGGGAGCAACTCCGGATCGGGGCGCTGCTCGACAGCCGGCGATTCGCTCACGCCGGCGACCGCGCCTGTCCGACGTATTCGCACCGCCTCCACGAGCGCGATGGTCTCGGCGGAGGGACGGGTCCCGAATTCCTTGGCGACATGCGTTCGAAACCGCTCATAGACGGCGAATGCTTGCGCCCGGTCACCGGCACGGTCGAGGAGCGCGATCCAACGACGGGCCGCCACTTCGTCGTCCGGGTCCAGCTCCGACGCGCGGCGCGCCGCCTCCACCGCGCCGGTCAGATCGCCGGCTTGCTCCCGGCTCTCGGAGAGGAGCGTTGCGGCCTTTCGCGCTGCGGCTCGCAGGCGAGTTCGTTCTGGTGCCAACCACTTCTCGAATCCCTCCGCCTCGACAATGTTGAGAGCGGGCAGTAGATCCCCTTGGTATCGTGCGAGTGCTTCGGCGTGGCGGCGCTCCGCGATGTCGTCGATCATCGCACCGACATCGGTCGTGAGGAGTTGGGGATCGAGGCTCACCTCGTCGTCGCCGCGGTTACGGATCGTGCCGTCTGCGAGGTGGCGACGCAGGGTATGAAGAGCACTGCGCAGGGCCGTGCGGGCGCGCGCCTGCGCCAGCTCGGGCCAGAATGTCGCCAGCAACGCATCGCGCCGGTGCCAGGTTCCCGGTTTCGGCGACGCGAGATAGGCGAGGAGCGCCAGGTGCTTTGGCTGGCGGAGGAGAGCATCGACTTCGCGACCATCGTCGGTGGAGAGGCCGATACCGCCCAACATCCGAAGGATCTGCATGTTCGCCAAGCTACAGCGGCCACCTGCAAGTGGCCATTCGAGCGCAGAGAGCGAAGAGATGGTCACACGGACGTTCGTCTATATGCTGGGAGTCCTTGTCGCGCATCCGCTCGCCGCGAGCGCTCAAGCCTCCCCGGCGCGGTTGCCCGGCCAGATCATCGACGTCGTCGCAGACAACTTTTTTTTCCGCGCGCCGGCGACGGCTCGAGCCGGGCTCACGACCTTTCGTCTTCGCTCTCCGCACGGTGGCCATGAACTGAGGGTCGTTCGCCTGGATAGCGCCCACACCGTGACGGATCTGGTGAAGGCGCTGAGCGCAGACGTTCCGACACCGTGGGCGACAAGCCTGGGAGGGCCTGCCTTTCCCTCGCCGCGAGGAACGAGCAACGCGACGTTCGTGCTCGAGCCAGGCAGATACGCGTTCCTCTGCTACGTCCATGCCAAGGATGGCATGCGCCATTTCCAGAAAGGAATGTTCACCGAGCTATTGGTTGGGGGGGGTCGGCGGGTTGCCGGCAAGCTTCCGTCACCAGACATCCTCGTCAGCATGGTCGATTACGAATATCATTTTTCGGTCCCCGTCACGTCGGGACGGCACACACTGCGCGTGACGAACGCTGGCAGTGTGTACCATGAATTCAAGATTCGCCGAGTGCTTCCCGGGTTCACGGAAGCCCAGGCTCTGGCCTGGAAGCCGAAGTCAGGACAACCCCGCCCGGACGACGATTTCGCAACCGTAACGTCGATCGAACCGGGAGTTTCAGTGACGACGACAATCGACTTCCCGTCTGGCAATTATATCGTTCTGTGCGTGCCGCAGTTCAAGCATGGAATGATGCAGGCACTGCACGTCACACCCAGTGGTCGGCGGCGACGCGCGGGGAGTTGAGCTGATTGCCGCTGCCGGATCCGCCGACGTCGGCCAGAGAACGGAAAACCGAGCCCCCGGCTGGGGGAGCAGACGGGGGACGGTCACCAAGAACTACCTGAGCGTGGGGTCACTCGCTCGTGGTGATCGAGTCCACCACTTCGCAGACAATTGGCTCGAAGCTCGCCTTCGCCGCCGCCGCTTGTATGAGGGGCAAGCGACGTCAGATCTGTCACAACGCTCGCGGCTCGGGCCGGGCGGGAGCACCCCGCATCCACGCCGGACTCGGGATGTACGAGATCGATGATGATCGGCACGATCACACGAGCCGAAGCGAGCGAGACACCCTCGAATCTCTCGAAGAACTGACGGTCGTGGACACGGTGTGAAGTCACCGCGCGCTCAACGTGGTTCGGCCGCTTTGTGTCCGTTCCCGGCGCTACCGATGAGTTGCGCGGCGCTGTCGAGGGCGATCTGCGCTACGCTCCCCGTCACGTCGTACTCCGGATCGTATGCGGTCAGCGCGGCACCGCCTACCTCAGCAGCCTCCTGGATGCTCGACAGCGCCGCGAGGAGCGCGGATCCTGATAGCCCCCCCGGTCCGGCGTAGCCGTTGGCTCGCCCCTCGGCTGAATCGATCACATCGAGGTCGATGTGAACGTACACCTCTCGGGCAGCCGAAGCCGCAAGGGCGGACGCCACGGTGGACCCGATGGCGGATGAGAGCTTCTCCACGCGAATCGCCGATGAGTCCAACAGCTCCCGCTCGAGGCGGTCCAGGTCGCGCGTCCCGACCATGATGACTCCCTCTTCCGGTATCGCACGAAAGCCCGGTACCTGCGCCGTCAGCTCACGCCAGCAGCGTCCAGTCAGCATCGACACCGCCATCCCGTCGAAAAACCCGGCAACCGTCGTCTCCGGGGTATTGAAGTCGCCGTGGGCATCGAACCAGCACACCAGCGGAATGGATCCGGTCGCCGTGTGAATTCCCGCCACAGTCCCGACCGCCGTATTGCAGTTGCCGGACAACACCAGCGGAAAGCCGCCGAGACGACGGGTGTTGGTCACGAGCTCCGCGACAGCCCGCTGAAGCTCGAACGCCACACGGATCTCGGCGGGAAAGACGTCGGCCGGAGGCGCGACATGTCTCACGCGCACCTCGGCCCCGAGCGATTGGAGCAGGTCCACGAGGCCCAGCCGGAGAAGATGATCGGGCCCGCGACCCATCCGAGTATCCCGCAAGCCCGAATCAAACGGAACGACGATGACGTCGACCTTCACGCCCCGCGCGCCTTCGATCTTCGCTGCCACGCTAGGGCGTCCTCGGAGCTTGGTCGATTCCAGAGGTCGCGGTGACGGTGCGACTCCACCTCCCTGCGATGCGGCTACCTGCGTAGCCCGCGACAGCGACGATGGCTGGCAGGACCAAAAGCGCCAACGCCGGAAAAACGATCCGGCTGGGGAAAGAGACGGGCGGTGCAGGGCCCATGTTCCCCGGCCGCAGAATGGATAGAAGACCGATGACGCCGATGAAGACAGCTCCCCATGCCGCTCCAACGGAGAGCCACCACCGGGATGGCACCAAGCTGCCGATGAAAAATCCAGCGAGTACATGGCCGGCCACAACGTACAGCGCCCACGATCCATAGGACCAGCGTGGAGCGAAGTCCGAGAAGAGAGTCACGAGGCCCCAGAAACCGGTCACGAGCGCGACCAACAGAGCCAGAAAGATTCTCACGATCGTGACAAACTCTCCTCGTGTCGCAATCATCCCCACGCCTCTCATGGCCTGAGTGGGAAGCCCCGCTCGCGACTCGAGTCGCGAGCGGGGCTCTGCTCCTGGACCTGAAGGGCCGATCGGCTCCCGACCATCAACAGTCGAACGGTCGCCACCCTCTCGAGGCCGTCGAAATTCGTGTCCTCAGCGTGATGCCGCGGCCAGATCCTTCACGGCGCCGGCGAGCAGCCGGATCTTGCCGGCATCGACGCCACTGCCCGCATCTCCGTCCAACTGCGTCGCCACCTGCGCCAGCGCGTCGCGCCGCTGGGCACCCGATGCCTGCTCGGCGCTGGCCAGCGCTTGCCGCACGGCTGAGATCCTGCCAGCCGCCAGGCCGTTCGACCGCGCGAGCTGATCGAGGTACGCTCGCGCCAACGAGAACGTCGCGGGCCACACGAACTTCGGCTGTCCCTGTGTGTTCAGATAGTCGAGATGCACCGACTTCGCGGCATCGATCTCGTTCTGGGAGATGAACCCGCTCGGTGCCAGCTCGAAGACATCGAGTCCCCGGGCGATCTCCGAGCTGACGATGACGCCGTTGTACCAGTAGACGGACCAAGAGCCGCCCATCGCCATTCTCGTCGAGTCCACGGGGCCGCGGTCGAAGAACGCGATCTCCTTCGGATGCGCGGCGTCGGTCCAGTCGAACACCGAGATGCCGCCCTGATACCACGCCTGCACCATCACGTCGCGGCCCGGGATCGGGATCATCGAGCCGTTGTGAGCGACGCAATTCTCCTGGGGCGTTTGCGGAGCCGGCATCTTGTAGTAGCTCTGGAACTGCATCTTGCCATCGACGATCGTGAAGATCGCGTCAGCACCCCATTCCTTCTTGTCGGTGGCGCGGCACTTGGGCTGGCCACCGCCGCCCCATTCATCGCTGAACAGGATCTTCGTGCCATCGTTGTTGAAGGTCGCGGAATGCCAGTAGGAGAAGTTCGAGTCGGACACCGCACCGAGGCGGACCGGATGAACGGGATCGCGGATGTCGATCAGGAATCCGTACCCCTCGCAGGCTCCGCCGGCCATCCCGATCCCCGGATAGACCGTGATGTCGTGACACTGAGTCGGTCCCGGACGGGGGCCTGATCCACTGGCCGGAGCTCCGAACATCTTCGAGACGATGCCGGGCAGGGCATCCCGCAGAGTAGCGCTGTCGGCGTGAGTCGGAGCGCCGGTGCCGTTGCGAGCCTTGACGATGCTGTCCAACAGCGGCCTGACGACGCCGGGCCCCACGACTCTCTCCATGCCGAGTATTGTCGCGACGTATGCTCCCTTCGCTCTGGCCTCGGCGACCATCTTGGCGTTCTCGGCAATGTCCTCGGGCGACTCGCCGTGCCGCGTCGGGGCCACGAGGTCAGCGAAGATCCGGGGTGAGCTGACAATCGCCGCCTGCTCGGGATGGGCGAGCGGCACCTTGATGACTTCGATGCGGAACAGCGACGAGTTCGGATCCTTGTCGGGCAGCGCATTCACACAGCCCGGCAGCTCGGTCGGCGACCTGACCCCTGCCGAGCCCGAGATGTAGACGTAGACGTTCTCCGCGTCCTTCGGGTCCACCAGCAGCGTATGGGTGTGCGAGCCTCGGCAGGTCTGTACGTTGCCAACGTTTTTCGGGTGCTCGATATCGCTGATATCGAAGATGCGGACTCCGCGCAGTCTGTCCTTGCTGACGGTGTCTTTCACGCCCTGCGTTCCACAGTCGACGCGTCCGCTCAGTCCTTCGCCAGAGACGATCAGCAGGTTCTTGTAGACCGAGACGTCGCTCTGCGAGGCCGGGCACACGTACGCGGTCTTCAGGCCGGGCTGTCTCGGGTTCGAGATGTCCCAGACCTGGTACCCGTTGTAGCTACCCTGAATGGCGTAGGAGCCGAGGAAGGCCAGGTCGGAGTTGGTCTGGCCGACGAACTTCTCGGACGGTGGGGTCTTCGAGAGGACTCGTAGGTTCCACGATGCTTCCGCGGCATTCATCAACCCGGCGTGAAGTCCGACGCGCGGGTCAGGGCTGGGAGCGGACATCGACATCCCGCCCATCGGCGATAGGTCGCCCGCGGCCGACGATGAGGTGGACCGGGCACATGCCGCCAGCGACATCAACCCGATGACGAGAGAGAGCGACAGTGGCGGTGAGGCGGGACGACGAAGCTGAAACAACGGGCCCATAGTTGATTCCTCTGATGGAGCGAAGTGTGGCGCACGGTCGTTCGACAAGCAGGTGATCACATGCCGCCTTTCGCCGAAGGAAGGGCGGCGAGCATCTTCTCCATCCGGTCGATCTCGGTGGATTGATCGACGTTCACGTCGGAGGCGAACTTGAATACTGTCTCGTCCTGGCCGGCACCATAGGAGCCGAACAGGTCTTTCACCATGGCGACGGCGCCGCGGTGGTGCTGGATCATGAAGGTCAGGAACAGGCGGTCGAACTCGGCTCCTCTCCCCTCATCCAATTGCTTCATCTGAGCCTCGGTGAGCATCCCGGGCATCAGCATCTCATGCTCCACCCCGTTCATCATCATCTTCATCCCGGTCGCACGTGCTTCGGGCACGGTCTGGCGGCGGTCGGCGAGCCATTGCTGCATGGTGGCGATCTCGTCTTGCTGCGCATTGATGATTCGCTCGGACAGAATGCGCACCGACGAGCTCGCTCCGTGAGTCGGGGCCCAGTGGGCCATGACGATGGCCTGAGCGTGGTGGCCGATCATGGCAGACA
>JBBSGP010000090.1:0-7664 GCA_038253885.1 Gemmatimonadales bacterium
GATTCCTGGCGCTGGTCCCCCGATTCGCTCTCCATCGCCTTTCATCTGAACCCACGCGCGCGATGGCACGACGGCAGGGCGGTCACCGCCCGTGACGTCGCGTTCACCTACGGCGTACACGTCGATCCGGCAGTCGGGTCTCCAGTGGCGTCGCTGCTGGGCAACATCGATTCCGTGACGGCACGCGACTCGGCGACGGCGATCTTCTACTTCAAGCGCCGGACGCCGGAACAGTTCTTCGACGCCACGTACCAACTGAGGATCATGCCGGAGCACTCGTTCGCCGGCATCGCGGGCGGCGCTATCAAAACGGCGGCGCCCACCCGCGTACCGGTGGGGAGCGGGCGCTTCCGGTTCGTGCGGTGGGTCGCCGGACAGCGCGTGGAGATCGTTGCCGACACGACAAACTATCGCGGGCGAGCCCATCTCGACCGCATCATCTGGAGTGTCGTGCCCGACCCGACGACCGAGCTCACGAAGCTGCTCGCAGGAGAGGCGGACTTCGTCGAGTACATCCCACCCCCGCAGCTGCCGCAGCTCGCCGGACAACCGAGGCTGAAGCCGCTTCCCTACCCGTCGCTCGATTACTCGTTTGTCGCCTTCAACCTGCACGACCAGAACAATCCAGCACGGCCGCACCCGGTGCTCGGCGATCGGGCGCTCCGTCGCGCGCTGACGATGGCGGTGAACCGCGCCCAGCTCGCGCGAGCAGTCCTCGACACTCTGGGCACGGTGGCCCGCTGTCCCTGCTCGCGCTGGCAGGGAATCGCCGACAGCACCATCGCGCAGATTCCGTACGACACGGCGGGCGCCAATCGACTTCTCGACTCGCTTGGTTGGCGGGCTCAGCAGCGGGGCGGCATCCGGCGGCGGCAGGGGGAGGGCATGCCACTCCGCATCACCGCCATCGTGGGCAGTGGCAGCACGACGCGCATGGCGATGGCGGTTCCGCTCCAGGCGATGCTGAGAAGTGTCGGCGTTCAGCTGCAGATCGAGCCGCTGGAAAGCAACCTCTTCGGCGAGCGACTGCGCGCGCGCCACTTCGACGCCGCGCTCATCGGCTGGCACGCCGATCCCGTTCCGTCGACCGTGCGGCAGGGATGGAGTGTGGCCTCGGCTCGGGACAAGGAGAGCTCCAACTTCGGGGGATACGAGAGCCCGGTGTTCGATGCCCTCGTGGACAGCGCCAGCGCGCAGACCGATCCGTCGAGGGCGAAGGCGCTCTACCGGAAGGCGTACGACGTGATCAACAGCGACGCGCCCGCGATCTGGGTCTATGAGCCGCGCAACGTCGCCGGGATCGCGACGCGCGTGCATGCGGTGAGCATGCGCGCGGACTCCTGGTGGGCGCGACTGCCGGAGTGGTGGATCGCCGAGTCGGAGCGGATTCCGCGCGACCGCACGGGTCTCCGCGCGTCGGAGCCGTAGCGCTCATGCGGGGGTATCTCGCCCGCCGCCTCGTGCAGGCGGGCGCGATCGTGCTGCTCGCGGCGACGCTGAGCTTCATCCTGCTCCGCGTCGCGCCGGGAGACCCCTACAGCGCGATGGCGGACAACCCCAATGTTCCGCCGTCGGTGGTCCGCGCGCTGAGAGCCGAGCAGGGCCTGGACCGACCCCTGCCCGAGCAGTTCGTGCGGTACCTCGGCAACGTCGCTCGCGGCCACCTCGGGTACTCGTACTCGCAGCACCGCCCGGTTGCGGACGCGCTCGCGGACGCCCTCCCCAACACGTTGCTCCTCATGATCACGGCTCTCGCCGCCAGCTTTCTCGGCGGCATCGCCCTGGGGATCGCGCAGGCGAGACGTCAGGGTTCGGTTGTCGACCGCCTGCTCGGCACGATCTCGCTGGCGTTCTACTCGGTACCGGACTTCTGGCTCGCCCTCATGATTCTGCTGCTGTTCGCGCTGCGCATCCCCATCCTCCCGGCTGGCGGCGTGGTGTCGGAGATGCATGACTACCTCGGCGCCTGGGCGCGATTGGGTGACCGGCTGACCCATCTCGTGTTGCCGGTGCTGACGATGACACTGTATACGGCGGCGGGGATCGCCCGATATCAGCGATCTGCCCTGCTCGACGTCGGCTCGTCTGATTTCGTGCGCACCGCACGCGCCAAGGGAGTGGAGGAGGCGCGCATCACCCGGCACCATATCCTCCGCAACGCCCTGCTTCCCGTGATCACCCTGCTCGGGCTGGCGCTGCCGGCTCTCCTCGGAGGAGCGGTGTTCATCGAGAAGATTTTTTCGTGGCCAGGGATGGGCCTGCTCGCGGCCCGAGGCATCGAGGCGCGGGACTATCCGCTGGTGGTGGCCGCGGCCGTGCTGGGAGCGGTGCTGGTCGCGGTCGGAAGCCTGATCGCCGATCTGCTCCACGCGGCGGCGGATCCGCGCGTCAGCCTGGAATGACCGGCTCCTCTCCACTGCGCATCGCGCTCTGGACCATCGTCGCGGTCCTGGCCGGCTTGACGGCCATGCGCCCGGCCCCTCCGTCGGCCGGCGGCGCAATCTCGCCATGGCGAGCCACGCTCCGGTATGTTCGCCAGGATCGAGCGAGCCGGATCGCCATTGCCTTTCTCACCGCTCTCGCTCTGACGACGCTGCTGTCGGCGTGGCTGGCCCCCTTCCCGCCGAACGATCTCCTCGAGCCGGAGCTGATGCGCGGCCGGGCGCCGTCCTGGCTTCACCTCTTCGGCACCGATCGATCGAGTCGCGACGTGCTCAGCCGCATGCTCTTCGGCGGGAGAATCTCTCTCGGCATCGCGCTCGTGGCCATCTTGCTGGCGGCGACCGTCGGTACCTGCTGGGGTGCTGTTGCAGGATACTACGGGGGCGTCGTGGATTCCGTGATGATGCGGCTGGTGGACACCGCGCTCGCGATCCCCCGCGTTCTTCTCCTGTTGGCCGTGCTGGCCCTGTGGGGCACGCTCTCCATTCCCGAGCTGGTGATCCTGCTCGGCGTCACCGGATGGTTCGACGTCAGCCGTCTGGTGCGCGCCGAGGTGCTCTCGGCGCGAGAGCGTGAGATGGTGCTGGCCGCCCGCGCGCTCGGGGCCGGTGATGCCCGCATTCTCTGGCGCCACATTCTTCCCAACGCGATCTCGCCGGCGATCGTGGCGGCGGCGCTCGGCATCGGGAACGTGCTCATCCTCGAGGCCGGTCTGTCGTTTCTCGGGATGGGCGTGCAGCCGCCCGATCCGAGCTGGGGCACGATGATCGGCGAGGGAAGCTCGCAGCTCAGCGCGCTCTGGTGGGTATCCGTCTTCCCCGGGCTGGCGATCGTTCTCACGGCGCTCTCATTCAACCTGCTGGGCGATGGCTTGCGCGATGCGCTCGACCCGCGGCAGCTTCCCGCTCGATGACCACGCCGCTGCTGGCAGTCTCCCATCTTCGGACGTCGTTCTACACATCCGCCGGGGTAGCACGGGCGGTGGATGATGTCTCGTTCACGATCGCTCCCAACGAGACGGTGGGAATGGTTGGCGAGTCTGGCTGTGGCAAGTCCGTCACGTCGCTCTCGATCCTGCGTCTGATCGCACGACCAGGCCGGATCGAGGCGGGAAGCCGGATCGAATTCGGAGGACAGGATCTCGTCACTGTCGATGAGGCGCGGATGCGCGAGATCCGCGGTGACCGGATCGCCATGATCTTTCAGGAGCCGATGACGGCGCTCAACCCCGTCTTCACCGTCGGCGACCAGATCGCCGAGGTTGCGCGCGTTCACGCCCGGGCGAGCCGGCGCGATGCGTGGGCGCGTGCGGTGGAGATGCTCCAGCTCACCGGAATCGCCGCCCCCGCTGAGCGAGCGCGGGAATATCCTCACCAACTCTCGGGGGGGATGCGGCAACGGGTGATGATCGGGATGGCGCTGATGATGAGCCCGGCTCTCCTGATCGCTGACGAGCCAACGACCGCGCTCGATGTCACGATCCAGGCTCAGATTCTGGAGCTGCTCGCCGAGCTTCAGGCGAAGGTCGGGATGTCGATGCTGCTCATCACCCACGATCTCGGCGTCGTCGCCGAGAGAGTGAGCCGGGTGATCGTGATGTACGCGGGCGAGGTGGTGGAGGAGGCGCCCGTGGGCGACCTCTTCGCAACCGCTCACCACCCCTACACCGAGGGTCTGCTCCAAGCGATGCCCCGCATGGGTCAGCGTCGGGATCGGCTGGCGGTGATACCGGGCACGGTCCCCTCTCCCACGGAGTGGCCCACCGGATGCCGCTTTCGCGATCGCTGCCCCTATGCCTGGGAGCGTTGTGCCGACGTGCACCCTCCGTTGTACCAGATCGCGGGCGGACACATCTCCCGCTGCCATCTGGCGGACGAGCCCGAGCGGCGCCTGCACCCCCACGCTCCCCTCGTGATCGAGCGGGGAGTCGCGGGTTGATGGGGTTCACGGTCGGACCCGGGGAGCGTGCCCACGCTTCGGCGCGGGAGGCAACTCTCACGGAACGACCTCTTCTCGAGGTGCGCGCCCTCACCAAACACTTCCCCGTCCGGCGCGGGCTCTTCTCGCGCGGCGCCGGTGCCGTGCGCGCCGTGGACGGCATCTCGTTCGACATCGCGGGCGGCGAGACGCTGGGACTGGTGGGGGAATCCGGTTGCGGCAAGACGACGGCCGGTCGTGCGATTCTCCGGTTGATCGAGCCCACGTCGGGCGAGGTGCGATTCGACGGCCAGGACGTGCTGAAGATGGACACGCGGACGTTGCGCGCCCTCCGACGCCAGATGCAGATCGTCTTCCAGGACCCGTTCGCCTCTCTCAATCCGCGCATGACCGTCGGGGCGATCGTGCGCGAGGGGCTCACGATCCATCGACTCGCCGAGGGCGAAGCAGCGCGCCAGCGCGTCCGACAGCTGCTGGAGGAGGTGGGGCTCCGTCCGGAGTACGCGTCACGCTATCCGCACGAGTTCTCCGGTGGACAGCGTCAGCGCATCGGGATCGCCCGCGCTCTGGCGCTGAACCCGCGTTTCATTGTCTGCGACGAGCCTGTCTCGGCGCTGGACGTGTCGGTTCAGGCGCAGGTGATCAACCTGCTGCGTGAGCTACAGCGCAGCCACGGCCTGGCCTATCTGTTCATCGCGCACGACCTGTCGGTGGTGGAGCACGTGGCCGACAGGGTAGCCGTCATGTATCTGGGGCGAATCGTGGAGCTGGCGCGAGCGGATGATCTGTATCGCGAGCCGCTGATGCCGTACACACAAGCGCTGCTCTCGGCGGTTCCGGTGCCCGATCCCCAAACCCGCCGGCAGCGCATCATCCTGTCCGGAGACGTGCCCTCACCGGCCGATCCGCCGAGTGGCTGCCCATTCCATCCCCGCTGCCATCATCCCCGCAAGGACGCGTCCTGTTCCCGAATCGTGCCGCCGCTGGAGGAGAAGGCTCCGGGACATTTCGTGGCCTGCATCAAGCAGCCACCGACGGTAGTGGACTGGGCGCAGCAGCAGGCAGCGGGCGCCACGGCTCCGCCCGAGCGGTACCTTCCCGCCGTTCTCGCCAAGCCGTGACATACAACTGGCGCGTGCGACACTCACCCTGAGACCCGAGGCCCGTTTGTCCGCCGCCATCGACATCGCATCACCCGCCACCGATCGGCCGTCGGCGCTCGACGACCGGGCGCTGTTCGGCCATCCGCGAGGGCTCGGTCTTCTCTTCATCACCGAGATGTGGGAGCGCTTCTCCTACTACGGGATGCGCGGCATCCTGATCCTCTACCTGGTCAACGCGCTGAAATGGGATACCGCGCGCGCCGCCAATCTGTACGGCACGTACACGATGCTGGTGTTCCTCACACCCCTCATCGGCGGCTATCTCGCGGACCGTTTCATCGGGACGCGGCGCTCGCTCGTCATCGGCGGCGCGATCATCGCGCTCGGTCACTTCTCGCTCGCGTTCCCGGGCATGTCGATGTTCTACGTCGGATTGGCGCTCATCATTATCGGCACCGGCTTCTTCAAGCCCAACGTCTCGACGATGGTGGGTCAGATCTACCAGGAGGGGGATGCACGACGCGATGCCGGCTTCACCATCTTCTACATGGGGATCAATACGGGGGCGTTTCTCGGGCCGATCGTCTGCGGATACCTGGCGCAGACTCCGGGCTTTGGATGGCACTACGGCTTCGCTGCCGCGGGCGTGGGGATGCTGCTCGGCCTGCTGGTGTACGTGTTGTTCCGCGACCGCTACCTGCCGGGTATTGGCATCAAGCAGGTGACTCCACCGGACGCTCTGGCGTCGCGCGACACAACGCCAGCCGCGAGCGCCGACGCCGAGACACTGAGGAATGGCGTCATCGGCGGCCTCGCCGGCGCCGCCCTGGGCTGGTTCGGGGGAGGAGTACTGGGGCTCGTGATGGGGTTGACGATCGGCGCGGCCCTCGCGATCACGGTGCTCGGGTCGCACGGTGAGGAGCGCCGTCGGGTGATCGCGATCTTCATCGTTGTGTTTTTCGTGATCTTCTTCTGGGCGGCGTACGAGCAGGCCGGAAGCTCGATGAACCTGTTCGCTGACAAGAACACCGACTTGAACATTCTCGGCGCCGACAGGCCGTCGAGCTGGTTCCAGGCCGTCAATCCCTTCTACATCCTCGCGTTTGCGCCCGCCTTTGCCTGGCTGTGGGGATATCTGGCCCGGAGGGGGAAGGAGCCGTCCACTGCCCTCAAGATGGCGCTGGGCCTCTTTCTTGTCGGACTGGGCTTCGTCTTCATGGTGATCGGCGGCGGTCGTGCAGACAGCGGGGTGCTGGTCAGTCCCATCTGGCTACTCTTCGCCTACCTGCTGCATACGTGGGGCGAGCTCTGCCTCTCTCCCGTCGGGCTGTCGTACGTGACGAAGGTCGCTCCGCTGCGCTTCGCGTCGCTCTTGATGGGGGTGTGGTTCCTCGCCAACGCGGCGGCCAACAAGATCGGCGGCGCGCTGGCCGCGTTCACCCCGACCCCAGGACAGGCTCGGGGGCCGGCCCGCACGGGCATCGCCGCGTGGATTCAGTCCACCAGCATGACCAACCACGGCTTCTACATGATCTTCCTGGTCGCGAGCTTCATCGCAGCGGCGGTGTTGCTGCTCTTCGTGCCGCTGCTCAAGCGGTTGACATCCACCGTGAGAGCCTGAAGCGCGCTGCGAGCGGGGGCGCAGCGCCCGCTCACCTCCCCATCCGCCTCTTCAGCTCCTCGAGCTTGCGCTGCGCGTCGGCTTCGCGGCCCACTCGCTCGACGGAGCGCCGGAGACTGTCCGCCGAGTCGGGGTCGCTTTCCGGCAGGTCGGGAGCGTGCGGAGCGCTGGCCGGACCACCGGGCGCGATGGAGGCGTTCTTGACCTCGAGCGTCATCTCTTCCACCTCGCGCTCGGCCATCTCCAGCTCCTCTCGCTGGGCCTCTAGCTTGCGCTCCAGGACGACGACCCGCTCGGCGTGCCGTTGCTCGAAGCGAGCCGCCACGCCGACGGTCTCCTCATCGCCGATGCCCGATGCGAGAGAGCCACGACGACGGACGGTCTCCAGCTCCGAGCGCTCCCGCTCGAGCCGCGCGTGCGTGGCCTCGACGCCCTCCCGAAGCTTGCCCAGACTCACCCTCGCGTCGACCAGAGCATCGCGCATGAGTGCGAGGACTGCTTTCCCCTCGGCCGGCGAGAAGGAATGTCGCATGGCGTCCCGGATGGACTGTCTCAGCTGC
>JBBSGP010000091.1:0-7603 GCA_038253885.1 Gemmatimonadales bacterium
GAGTACTTCGCGAAAGATCCCATCCACCGCCGTCACCACCAGGACCTGCTGACCTTCGCGATGATGTACGAGTACAGCGAGCGCTTCATCATGCCGCTCTCGCACGATGAAGTCGTGCACCTCAAGAAGCCGCTGCTGCTCAAGATGCCCGGCGATCGCTGGCAGCGATTCGCCAATCTGCGGCTGCTGCTCGCCTACCAGTACACGCGCCCCGGCAAGAAGCTGCTCTTCATGGGCACGGAGATCGGGGCGGAAGCCGAATGGAATCACGACATGAGTCTCGACTGGCATCTGCTCGACGATCCGATGCATAAAGGGCTCGTGGCCTTTCTCGAGGAGCTGGGCGCTCTCTACCGCTCCAGCTCGGCATTCTGGAAGCTCGATCACGAGCCGGGAGGCTTCCGGTGGATCGACCTCTCGGACCGCGACAACTCGGTCCTCTCCTATGCGCGGTCCGATGGAGCCGAACACGCGGTGGTGGTGCTCAACCTCACGCCGGTTCCACGCGAGACCTATCGCGTCGGCACGCCAGGCCCGGGAGGATACGTGCAGCGCCTGTCGAGCGACGCCACCCGCTTCGGCGGCAGCGCGCTGCGTACGCCGGAGCGCGTGGACACGGAGCCGTCTCCCTTTCACGGCTTCCCGCAATCCATCCGCCTCACCCTTCCTCCACTGGGCGCGCTGATCCTCACGCCGGAGAGTGAGGGGGCGTGAGCATGTGACGGCACCGCCCTCTTCACTGCATCAGCTCGCGGAGCGGATGGGGATCATCCGCGAGTACATCGATCAGACCGGCACGGAGCGCCGTGTGACGAGCGATGACACCCGCGTCGCGCTGCTCGCGGCGATGCGCGTGGATGCGTCCAGCGATGCCGCGGCCTCTCGCGAGCTCGACCGGATGGACACGCTCGCGCGGGAGCGCACACTGGATCCGGTGCTGGTCGTGCGCGCCGACGCAACCGAGCGCCATCTGGCGCGCGTGCGTGTTCCGGGTGGGGGGGCCGGCGACCGGGTAGAATGGCGCACCGAGCTCTTGCTCGAAGGCGGTGACTCGCGGACGGATGCGGGAACCGCCATCGCCTCGCGCGACCATGTGGATCTTCCGATCGACGGCAACATGGAGCCGGGGTATCACCGCCTTCGCGTCTCCGTCTCCGTCGGTGGAGAAGCGCGGCAGGCCGAGCAGTCGCTCATCGTCACGCCATTCCGCTGCCCTGATCCGGCCGAGTCGCTTGGCGGCAACGTCTTCGGAATCACCGCGAACCTCTACACGCTGCGCAGCCGACGGAACTGGGGCGCGGGGGACCTGGACGATCTGGCCGCGCTGGCCGAGTGGAGCGGCCGCATCGGAGGTGGTGGGGGGGGGGGAGCGCATTTCATCGGTGTGAATCCTCTCCATGCACTGCATAACCGCGGCGGGGATGTGAGCCCGTACAGCCCGATCAGCCGGCTGTTCCGGAACGTGCTCTATCTCGACATCGAGGCGATCCCCGAGCTGGCCGAGTGCGCGCCGGCACGGGAGCGCATCTCAGCGCCTTCCTTCCGGAGCGAGCTGGCGCGGCTTCGGGAGAGCGAAACCGTCGAGTACGAGCGCGTGATGGCGCTCAAGCGCCCGGTGCTCGCGCTGCTGCATCGCGTCTTCATCGAGAAGCATCGAAACAGCGGGAGCGATCGCGGCGATCGCTTCCATCGTTACCTGGAGTCACAGGGCGAGGCGTTGCAGGACTTCGCCACCTGGATGGCTCTGCACGAGCACTTCGAGTCCGAACCGTGGCCGGATTCCTTTCTGCTGCCCCGGTCACGCGCGGTGGTGGAATTTCGCGATGCGAACCCCGACGCTGTCGACTTTCACCGGTATCTGCAGTTCGAGCTCGACCGCCAGCTTGCGAGCGCCGCGGCTCGGGCCACGCATGCCGGACACCGCATCGGCATCTACCAGGATCTTGCAATCGGATCGTCACCCGGAGGCTCGGATGTCTGGGCGTTTCCGGACCTCTTCATTCGCGGCGCCGCGATCGGCGCTCCCCCCGATCCGCTGTACCAGGCAGGTCAGAACTGGGGACTACCACCGCTCGACCCGATCCAGCTCGCGCATCACGGATACGACTACTGGGTGCGACTGTTACGGGCGTCGCTGGCGCACGCCGGGGCGCTCCGCATCGATCACGTCATGGGCCTGTTCCACCAGTTCTGGATCCCGGAGGGCATGACCGGACGGGAGGGCGCCTACGTGCGATTCCCGTCGAGCGATCTGCTGGGCATCCTCGCGCTCGAGGCCACGCGTCACGCCGCGTTCGTCGTCGGTGAAGATCTGGGGACCGTGCCCGCCGAGGTATCGCCCGCGCTCGCCGAGCGCAACATCCTCTCCTCACGTGTCCTCTACTTCGAGCGCGATCGGGCAGGCGTAGCTTTCGCTCCGGCCAGGAGCTATCCCGAGCTGGCGCTCGCCACCGCGAACACCCACGACATGACGACGCTCGCGGGGTTCTGGAGCGGCCGCGACATCGGCCTCCGGCAGGCGACGATGCGCGGAAGCGCCAGCAGCGACGCGGAGCTCGAGAGGGCGCTCGCGGCGCGGGAGGAGGAGAAGCGCGAGTTGGTGGCCCGGCTCGTCGAGGACGGCGCGCTCAACCCGGCATCCACCCCGCCGCCGATCGCCGAGCTGTGCGGCGCGGTCCACGACTTCCTCTGCCGCACTCCCTCTGTGCTCGTCGGGCTCTCGCTCGACGACATCGCCGGCGAGGTCGACCCCGTCAACCTGCCAGGCGCCTCGGCAGAGGAATACCCGAGCTGGACCCGGAAGATGCATCTCGCGGTGGAGGATCTCTCGAGCGATCCCGGAGTGCGGGTCGCCCTCGGCGGGAGCTGCGCGAACGCGAGACGTCTACCCGATGGCTGAGCGAGCGCTGCTCGCGACATACCGAGTGCAGCTCACGGCCGATTTCGGCTTCGACCAGGCGCGCTCGCTCGTGCCGTACCTGCACGCGCTCGGGATATCCCATCTCTACTGCTCACCGATCACCCGCGCGCGGCCCGGAAGCACCCACGGCTACGATGTCGCGGACCCGCGCGAGCTGAATCCCGAGCTGGGCGGCGAGCAAGGCTTTCGCGCCCTCGTGGCCGAGCTGCACGTGCACGGGATGGGGATGCTTGTCGACATCGTGCCGAACCACATGAGCACCGGTGCCGCCAATCCCTACTGGATGGATGTCCTCGAGCGCGGTCAGGCGTCGCGGTACGCGGCGTGGTTCGACATCGATTGGTCCCCACCCGAGAAGCGGCTGCGCGGCCGCGTGCTCGTTCCGGTGCTCGGAGCCAGGTTGCGAGATGTCGTGACGCGTGGCGAGCTCACGCTCGCGTACGAGGGCGGGCGCTTTCTGCTCCGCTACTTCGAGCACCGGTTTCCGGTGGATCCGGCCACGCTGCCGAGCTCGCTGCGGCTCGACGCAGCCGATGCCGACGACGGCGATGAGCGTTCGCGCGCGCGCGGCGACGCGCTGGCGGAGATGAACCGTGGAGCGGGCGCGCCTGAGCGCCTGCTGGCCCTGCTCCGGCGGCAGGCGTATCGGCTCGCTCCCTGGCAGAAGGCGAGACGGATCAACTATCGCCGCTTCTTCGACATCAACGAGCTCATCGGCGTGCGGGTCGAGGACCCGCAGGTCATGGCAGAAACGCACGAGCTGATCCTGTCTCTCGTCGGCGACGGCAGTGTCGACGGCCTGCGGGTGGATCACATCGACGGACTGCTCGATCCGCTCGCGTACCTGCATCGTCTGCGCGCGGCGAGCGGCAGCGCTTCGTCTGGCCGGAGCGTTCCGCTGGTGGTGGAGAAGATCCTCTCGCCGGGCGAGCGCCTGCGTGAGGAGTGGCCGGTGGATGGAACCACCGGCTACGAGTTCCTGAACCAGCTCGAGTCGCTCTTCGTCAGCGCGCGGGGCCGGGACCGGATCGAGAAACGATACCGCACCCTCACCCGCGGCCGCGACAGCTTCCAGGAGGTCGCTCGGCACGGCAAGCTCCTTCTTCTCGGGGGCGCGCTGGCGCCGGACGTGAGACGGCTCACGCGGCTGCTGATCCCGATCGTGCGGCGTGATCCGTCCGGAGCGGGCTCAGGGATCTCACGGGCCCGGCTGCACCGCGCGATCGTGCAGCTGATCGCGGTCCTTCCGGTGTATCGCAGCTACGTCGAGGGTGGCGCGGAGCTACACGCCGAAGACCGCCGCGTGGTCGAGGAGGCGCTCCGACGCGCGCGCGCGCTGCGAGACGCCGACGAGGCAGCCCTGACCGTTGTGGCCGGTGTTCTCCTCGGACCGCCGGATGCGGCTGCGCTGCGCTTTGCGCAGCGATTCCAGCAGGTGAGCGGGCCCGCGACCGCCAAGGGAGTGGAGGACACGGCGCTCTACCGCTACGTCCCCCTCCTGTCACTCAACGAGGTTGGCGGCGCTCCCGACCGTCCCCTCGCCGACGCCGCTGCCGTGCTGCATGCCGCCAACGCGGAGCGCTCGGCACGATGGCAGCGAACGCTCCTGGCGACCGATACCCACGACACGAAGCGAAGCGCCGATGCGCGATCGCGCATCGATGTGCTCTCCGAGATACCGGACGCCTGGGCGCGGGAGGTGGCGGTGTGGCGCCGGCTCAACCGCGCCTACCGCCGGCGCGTGTCAGGGCGTGCCATCCCGGACGCGTCCACCGAGTGGCTGCTCTATCAGACTCTCGTCGCCCTCTGGCCGATCGGGGAGCCGGGGAGAGAACTGGCCGCTCTCCGCGATCGCGTGCAGGAATATCTGCTCAAGGCGATGCGCGAGGCGAAGCGGCGTACCAGCTGGACCGAGCCGAACGATTCGTTCGAGCACGGAGTGTCCGAGTTCGTGGACGCGATTCTTGACCCCGACCGCTCACGCCCGTTCCTGGATGCGCTCGGGTCATTCGTCGCCCGTATCGCACTGGCTGGATTCTGGAACGCACTCTCGGCCGTGCTCATCCATGCGACAGCCCCGGGCGTCCCTGACATCTATCAGGGCTCCGAGCTCTGGAGCTTCTGCCTCGTCGACCCGGACAACCGCCGCCCGGTTGACTTCGAGCAGCGGCGCGTGCTGCTCGAGGGACTGCCGAGTGTCGATCGCCCTGTCGCGGCGGACTGGTGCCGCGACGCCCTCGCTCGGCCGGAAGACGGCCGGCTCAAGCTGCTGGTGCTCGCTCGGTCGTTGCGGGCGAGGCACGCTCATCCGTTGTTGTTCACGGGCGGAGAGTACCTGCCGCTGGCTGCGTCCGGTGAGCAGGAGGATCATCTCTTTGTCTTCGGCCGAGCGCACCGGCGTGAGAGCGCGATCGTCGTCGCGCCACGACTCATTCTCCGGCTCACCCAGGGCAGACGCGCGCCGATCGGCGATGCTGTGTGGGGCGACAGCGTCATCGCTCTGCCGGCGTCTCTGGCCGGCCGGCGCTGGCGCTCGGCGCTCACCGGCCAGGAGGTGGATGCTTCCGATGGCCGGCCCGTTCGCGCTGCCGACGTGCTGGCCGACCTTCCGGTGGGCCTGCTGTTGGCAGTTGACGAGAGTATTGGCGGCAGGTCGGTAGCCTCCTCCGCGCATGCCGAATAACTTGCAGCCCGTGAACCGCTCGCCGATCGCGTACTTCTCGATGGAGATCTGCCTCGAGCAGGCCATTCCGACCTACAGCGGCGGATTGGGCGTGCTGGCGGGCGACACCCTCCGGTCGGCGGCCGACCTCGAGGTCCCCATGACCGGGGTGACGCTGTTACACCGGAAGGGATACTTCCGGCAGCAGCTGGACGCCGCTGGGTCTCAGACCGAGAGTCCCACTGATTGGCGTCCCGAAAAATTTCTCGAGCCGCTCACGCCGGTGATCTCGGTGCTCATCGAGGAGCGCACGGTCCTGGTTCGCGCGTGGCGCTACACCGTGCGGGGGGTGACCGGGCACGAGGTGCCGGTGCTTCTCCTCGACACGGCGATTCCCGATAACAGCGAGTGGGATCGCGCCCTCACCGACCATCTCTATGGTGGCGACGCGCACTATCGACTCTGCCAGGAGGTCGTGCTCGGCATGGGCGGGGCGGCGATGCTGCACGCCCTGGGCTACGACGCCGATGACGTGCACTACCACATCAATGAAGGACACGCGGCGCTGCTCGCGCTCACGCTGCTCCAGCGTCAGCTTGCCGGCCGGCCGGCTGGTGACGTGACGGCGTCCGACATCGAGGCCGTTCGGAAGCGGTGCGTCTTCACGACCCACACGCCAGTGCCAGCCGGCCACGATGCATTCACGCGCGACGAGGTGCGGAATGTGCTCGGCGACGCGCAGACGCGCCTGTTGGAAGTCGCCGGATGCCTCGACTCCGACGGCCTGAACATGACCTTTCTCGCGCTCCGCTTCACGCGCTTCGTCAACGGCGTGGCGATGCGACACCGCGAGGTGTCACGCGGCATGTTCCCGATGCACGCCATCGACTCGATCACGAATGGTGTGCACGCTGCCACCTGGACGTCGCGCCCGTTCCGCGATCTGCTGGATCGGCGGATCCCCGAGTGGCGACGCGATAATCTCTACCTGAGATACGCTGTCAGCATCCCGCTCGAGGAGATCAGGGAGGCGCACGCGCTGGCGAAGAGGGACCTGCTGGATGAGGTCGAGCGACGGCACGGCGTCCGTCTCGACCCCAAGGTGCTGACGGTGGGCTTCGCGCGCCGGGCCACCCCGTACAAGCGCGCGGATCTCATCTTCAGCGATATCGAGCGCCTCCGCGCGATCGCGACCGCCACGGGTCCTCTTCAGATCCTGTTTGCCGGCAAGGCCCACCCGCGGGACGGTGGAGGGAAGGAGCTGATACGCCGGATCTTCGGCGCTGCCGCCCAGCTCGATCGCGATGTCCGGGTGCTCTACCTGGAGAACTACGAGATGTCGCTCGCCGGCAAGCTCGTCGCGGGCGTCGACCTCTGGCTCAACAACCCGAGAAAGCCGCTGGAAGCATCGGGCACGAGCGGCATGAAGGCGGCGCTGAACGGCGTGCCCTCGCTGAGTGTGCTCGATGGGTGGTGGATCGAGGGTCACCTGGAGGGCGTGACCGGCTGGGCCATCGGCAACAGCACCGCAGCCGCGGGGGACGATGTGACCGACGCCAACGATCTGTACGTCAAGCTGGAGCAGGTGATCCTGCCGCTCTTCTATGCTCTTCCGGCCGGCTATGCGGAGGTGATGAGAAACGCGATCGCGCTCAACGGGTCGTTCTTCAACACCCAGCGCATGATCTCACAGTACCTGCACAACGCGTACTTTCCGGCCGGGATGCAGACGCCGGTCAGCGGTACGGTGCCCGTGGAGGTGCCGTAGCCCGCGCTACCGAGATCAGCTCTGCACTTTCGCCAGCGGCGCGGCCGCGGGGCCATTGAGCACCTCGCCGTACGGGTCGAAGCGCGAGCCATGGCACGGGCAATCCCACGACTTCTCCATCGCGTTCCAGTGCACGATGCACTTGAGGTGCGGGCAGACGGCCGATCGCTCGTGGATCTCACCATCGCGATCGCGGTAGGTGGCGACGAGCTGGAGCCCGTGCCGCACGATCGCCCCTTCGCCAATCATGATC
>JBBSGP010000092.1:0-7251 GCA_038253885.1 Gemmatimonadales bacterium
ACGTTGCGCACACGCCCGCTGGCCACGGGGAGATCGCGGGGCGACTTGCGCAGGTCGTGGATTGTCACCTCGTTCTGCTCGGCGAGGCGTGCCAGCTCCTCGTCGTCCCCGATGAAGGTGTGCAGCCCGCTCCACACGTCGAGGCCATTCTCGATCGCCTGGCGGATGGTCGCTCGCCACTCGGCGGGGACCTTGCCACCCATCGGTGCGATCCCGATGAGCAGAGCCGTTGGGGACCGGGGCAGCGCTTCGGTCAGCGTGGCGACGATCGGGATGTCGCCGCCGAAGTCGAGGACGTCCTGCACGGTCTTGCCGACGCGGCGGGAGTCGAGCACCGCGACAACGCGCTCCGGCGTATAACGGATGCAGGAGTTCGCGGTCTTGGAGGTGAGGGGACCGAACTGCCCCTCGGCAAGAATGACGTATCGGATGTCGCGGGACATGGGACGGCGTGACGTCAGGTGGAGCCCCCTCCAGCTCCGGTCTCGGCGAGCGCCAGGAGGTCGGGAGGGGGCGTGGACGGAAGCAGCACGCTTCCCTCCTCGGCCGGCGTGCGGATTGTGACCGCGCGGTCGCGGAGTGTCTTTCGGAATCCCTGCCCTTCATACAGACGGTTGATCAGGATGCGGCGAATCACGACCATGATCACCGCCACCGTCGGGACGGCGACGAGGAGTCCCACGCCGCCGAGCAGCTTGCCCATGATGAGAACTCCCATGATTGTCATCACGGGCGGGAGATGCACCTGCTTCTGCATGATCTTGGGGGTGACGAGATTCCCCTCGACCAGGTGGACGACGATTCCGGCGGCGACGACGAGAAGCGCCTTCACCTCGCCCGATGGCCCGCCGAGCACGAACAACGCCGGCAGGAGGGTGGACAGCAGCGTACCGAAGAACGGCACGATCGAGACGACTCCGGTGAACACACCGAAGGTCACCCAGTAGGGGACGTTCAGCAGATACAGCAGGAACGCCGTCAACGCGCCGAGAAAGAGCATGGCCGCCATCTGACCGATGATGAAGCGGCGGAGCGTCGTCGCGAGATCGGTGGTGACGTTGCGGACGAGGTCCCGGTGCACGGGTGGGAAGAGCGCAATCAACCACTCGCGGTAGAGTCCCGGATGAAGCGCGAGATACAATCCCATGATCGCGACGGAGAACAGGTTGATCGCGACGTGCACCACGGAGACGAGCTTCGGCACCAGATCGCCGAACACCCCTGACAGCTGCTGGTAGACCGCCAGCAGCACGCGATGCTGTCCGGGCTGGCCCCAGACGGCACGAAGCGCGGGCACGCGCGTCATGAAGCGGTCGATCCCGCGCTCCCAGTTCGTGATGTGATCGGGCAGCACGCGCATGAGCTGCTGCGTCTGGTCGATCACGGGGGGAACGATGAGCGCCACCAGAGCGACCAGGAGCCCGAGGCTGATCCCGACGGCCGCAAGAAATGCCGGGATGCGCGGTAGCCGCACGTAGCGGGTGATCAGCGCCGCCACGGCGTTCAGGTAGAGGGAGATGAGGATCGCCAGGAACAGCAGGAGAAAAATATCCGCCGTCCGGCCCAGCAACATCAGCAGTAGAACGGTGATGACGATCGCGGCCAGCACGGGTCCGAAGCGGAAACGGCTCACGGCGGGCGCGGTCACGGCGTGACGCTCACTTCGTCTTCTTCTCCTCCACGTCCTCGATCTCGGCGTGCACGGTCTCGCTGAGCTTGCCTCCGCCGGCACCGATCTGCCTCGTGCCTCCACCGGAGCCGAGCATCCCCAGCTTCTGCTTGAGCGCGGCGAGCTGCACGTCCGCGTTCGCGGCCGAAGCGCCCTTCTCCAGCACCTTGAAGTCCTTCTTGAGGCGGTCGCCGGTGAACTCCTCGTCGATCTCGGCGCTGGCGATCATGCGTCGCTCGCTGTCCTCGATCTTCGCCTCCATGCGCTCGAACGCCTCGAAGGCCGACTTCTCGGACATCGACGACATTGTTTCCTGAATCCGCTTCTGCGCCTCGGCGCGCTTCTGTCGGGCGATGAGGAGATTCTTCTTCCGCTTTGCCTCTTCGATCTTGTCGTTCAGATCGCGAAGGGAGTTCTTGAGCTTTTCCGTCTCCGCCTGGTGACTCTGCCAGGTCGCCTCGAGCTGTTGGGCGTGCTGCAGATGTTCGTTGTGGCGCATCAGCGCCTGCTTGGCGAGATCGTCCCGCGTTTCCTGAACCGCCAGAACGGCGCGCTTCTCCCAGTCCTCGGCTTGACGGTATTCGGTCTGGACCTGGTCCTTGAGACGCTTCTCGTCGGCGATGGCTCCGGCCACCTGTTGCTTGGCCTTGGCGAGCTGACCGCGCATGTCGACGATAATCTGGTTCAGCATCTTCTCGGGATTCTCCGCCGAGGAGATCATATCATTGACGTTGGAGCGGAGAAGGGTGCTCAGTCGATCGAAGAGTCCCATGGTCAGCGGGCCTCACGAAACGGCGCGAGCTCGCGCAGATGGGACGCGAGGGCGAGCGTCATCGATTCATACGCGGCCAGGAACTCTTCGTAGTCGAGGTGCTCCAGCTCCATCGCCTCCGACATCACGATCGAGTTGCCCTCGAGGCCGTACGAGCCGTGAACCAGCTCGCTGGCGTTGAGCTCGAGAAGCCGGCGCGACAGCTCCGCCGTCGCCCGATCGTTGGAAGGCAGGTCCATCACCTTCATCCGCATCAGCACGACGGGCGGAGCGTAGTGCACGACGACATCCGCATCGAGCTCGCCGCCCGGTCGGACGATCCACATCCCGGCCTCGACCTCGCGCGTGTGCGCGCCGTCGGTGGATAGTCGGTCCAGAAAGCCTTCGAGGTCGTCTCTCGTCACCATGGAGCACCTGTGGCGTCGGCGTGGGCGCGGCCAGCCGGGTGGGGGGACCGATCTGGCTGTCGCAGAGTCACCGTACGACCATCACGACAGCCATGTTTCCACCGGCGCGGAGCGGGCGGGCTCGTTGCCCGGTGATGGCGGTAGAATAGCGTGGAGAAGCCCGGGATGACAGGCGCCTCAGCCATCGGCGCGTTTGAGCTGCACGAGACGCTCGCGCGCGAGTCGCCGGCCGGTGGGAGTGGCGGCGAGACCTCCTCCCGCCGTCTCGCGGTAACGCACATCCATGCCGCGTCCGATCTCTCCCATCACGTCGATCACCTCGTCCGCCGGAATGGCGAAGGTGATTCCGGCCAGCGCCATCTCGATCGCGGCCAGCGCGATCGCGGCGCCGGTCGCGTTCCGAAAGACGCAGGGCAGCTCGACGAGACCGCCGAGAGGGTCACACACGAGTCCAAGCGTTCCCTGCTGGGCCAGCGCAACGGCATGGCCGGCCTGCGACGGCGATCCTCCGAGCATCTCGGTCGCGGCGCCGGCCGCCATCCCGGCGGCGGCACCCGTCTCGGCCTGACAGCCCCCCTCGGCGCCGGAGAGCGAGGCTCTCTCGGCGACGATCGCGCCGATGAGGCCGGCGGCCGCCAGAGCATCGACAACGCGCTCGTCCGGAAGCTTGGCCGCGTCGGCCAGTCCGGTGAGGACAGCCGGCAATACTCCCGCGCCGCCGGCGGTGGGTGCGGCGACGATCACGCCCATCGCCGCGTTGACTTCCTGAACCGCCAGCGCTCGTGCCAGAACATCCCGAAAGGGAGTGCCCGCCAGCGGCCCCGCCGGTCCCAGCCGGAGCTTCGCGGCGTCGCCGCCAACGAGTCCGGAGGCGGAGCGCAGGTCGCCCGTCAGACCCTGGCCGACAGCGCCGCGCATCACCGCCAGCGCACGCGAGAGCGCGGACCGAATATCCGCGATCGGTCGCCCCTGATCGCGCGATTCCGCCTCGAGCGCCACCAGGGCGAGCGTCTTACCCGAGCGCTCGGCGTCGCGGATCGCTTCCGCCATCGAGCGGTACATGCGGTCAGCCGCTCACCCGGTCGAGGCATCGCACCCAGCGCACCCATTCCAGCTCGCGGATGTGCGCACAGGCAGCGTCTCCGGGCGGATCGTCGCACTCGATGACCATGAACGCGTCACCGCCGCGCTCCTTCCTGGTCAGGCGCAGAGTCGCGATGTTCACGCCGTCCTCGGCGAGGATGCCGGCGATCCGGGCAACCGAGCCCCTTCGATCTTCGGCCACGAGAACGATCGCGTGGAGGGCCCCGCTCACCTCCACGGGATAGCCATCGATCTGCGTGAGCTTCACCCGGCCCGCCCCGAGCGAGGAGCCAACCACGCTGACCCGGTCGGTGCCCCGCTCGAGTGTGAGGCGGACGGTGTTCGGGTGCGCGTCCTCGTCGAGGGTCGTTTTCTCGAAGCGGTACGGCAGCCCTTCGCGCTCCATGATGTCGAGCGAGATGCGAAGACGCTCGTCATCGGGACGGAAACCGAGGAGTCCCCCGACGATCGCCTTGTCGGTACCGTGTCCCTCGCCTGTGCGCGCGAACGACCCGTGCAGCTCGATGAGTGCGGTCTGTGGTGTTCCCCCGACGAGTCCCCGTGCCAGCAGCCCGATGCGGCAGGCGCCGGCGGTATGAGACGACGACGGCCCCACCATGACGGGGCCGATGATATCGAGAAGGGAGACCATGTGAGCAATAAAGCGGCAATGCCCGGAGGTCGACAGTGCCGCCGGTTGGCTCAGCCCGCCTTTCGGCGGCGCGCGAGGAGTGGCTGCAGATAGCGTCCTGTATGCGACTCGGGCACGCGCGCGACCTTCTCCGGCGTTCCCACAGCCACCACATCTCCTCCGCGCGCGCCACCCTCCGGACCGAGATCGATGATCCAGTCGGCCGTCTTGATGACGTCAAGATTGTGCTCGATCACGAGCACGCTGTTCCCCTTGTCCACGAGGCGATGCAGCACCTCCAGCAGCAACCGAACATCCTCGAAGTGCAAGCCCGTGGTCGGCTCGTCGAGAATGTAGAAGGTGCGACCGGTATCGCGCTTGGACAGCTCGGCCGCGAGCTTCACGCGCTGGGCTTCCCCGCCGGAAAGCGTGGTGGCACTCTGGCCGAGGTGGACGTAGCCCAACCCCACATCCATGAGTGTGGTGAGCTTCTGCCGAATCCGGGGCTGGTTCTCGAAGAAGGCACAGCCGTCCTCGACCGTCATCTCGAGAACGTCCGATATGCTCGCGCCGCGAAAGCGCACCTCGAGAGTCTCCCGGTTGTAGCGCTTTCCCTTGCACACCTCGCACGGCACGTATACGTCGGGGAGAAAGTGCATCTCGATCTTCACCAGCCCATCGCCCTGGCACGCCTCACAGCGGCCCCCTTTGACGTTGAACGAGAAGCGGCCGGGCCCGTAGCCGCGGATCTTGGCTTCCGGTAGCTCGGCAAAGAGCTCGCGGATGGGAGTGAAGAGTCCGGTGTATGTGGCCGGATTGGAGCGAGGGGTCCGGCCGATCGGACTCTGATCGATGTCGATCACCTTGTCGATGTGCTCCAGTCCGGTGATCCGCTCGTGCGCCCCGGGAATCACGCGGGCCCGGTAGAAGTGTCGCGCCATCGAGCGGTGCAGAATGTCCTCGACGAGGGTGGACTTGCCGGAACCGGACACGCCGGTGACGGCGACGAAGAGCCCCAACGGGATCGTGACGCTCACATCGCGAAGGTTGTGCGCGGTGGCACCCTCGATGACGAGGACGTGATCGTCCTGCGGCGGCCGGCGCCGCGGTGGCATGGGGATCGCGCGCTTCCCGAGCAGATATTGTCCGGTCAGCGAATCGGGGTTACCGATGACGTCGTCCACCGAGCCTTCCGCGACCACGAGACCACCGTGCTTCCCGGCGCCGGGCCCGAGATCGATGAGATGGTCGGCCTCGCGCATCGTTTCCTCGTCATGCTCAACCACGATCACGGTGTTCCCGAGATCGCGGAGCTGGCGGAGGGTGGCGAGCAGCCGCGCGTTGTCGCGCTGATGCAATCCGATCGACGGCTCGTCGAGGATGTAGAGAACGCCTACGAGACGCGATCCGATCTGGGTGGCGAGGCGGATGCGCTGTGCCTCCCCGCCCGAGAGTGATTCAGCCGCGCGGCCGAGCGTCAGGTAGTCCAGCCCCACATCCACCAGAAAACGGAGACGCTCGCGCACCTCCTTGAGGATCGGCCCGGCGATATCCGGGTCGAGGCCGGGGCGGCCGTTCTCGCGCACCGCCAGCTTCTCGAAGAAGGCCAGCGTCTCGGTGACTGCCAGCTCGGTGACCTGTCCGATGTTGCGGCCCCCGATGGTCACGGCCAGCGACTCTTTCCGCAGCCGCGCGCCACCGCACACGGTGCACGGCGCGGCGCTCATGTATGCGTCGAGCTCCTGCCGCACGGCGTCCGACGTGGTCTCGGCGTAGCGCTGCTGCACGTTGGTGAGCACTCCTTCCCAGGCGCTCTGCACATCGCCGCGATAGCCGGTGGTGTCCACCTTGAAGCTCGTTTTCTTCCCGCTGGTGCCGTGAAGGATCACCTGGCGCACTCTGGGGAGGAGGTCGCCCCAGGGCTTGTTCAGGTCGAAGTGATACTGCCTGGCCAGCGCCGGCAGGATGGTCCGTCGGAGATGTCCGGAGGGCTCGCCCCACGGGAGCACCACGCCCTCGAGGATGGAGATGCGCGGATCGCCCAGGATCAGGTTCTCGTTTACTTCCTTGCGGGTACCCAGACCGCCACACCCAACGCAAGCTCCGAACGGCGAGTTGAAGGAGAATTGTCGGGGCTCGAGCTCGGCCAACGAGACACCACACGTCGGACAGCCGTACCGCTCGGAGAAGATCTGGGCGGAGGCGCCGGAATCGGTATGTCGTGTCACCTCCACGATCCCATCGGCGAGCTTGAGAGCGGTCTCGAGGGAGTCGGTGAGCCGCCCGCGGTCCTCGGGGCGCACGACGAGACGGTCGACGATCACGCTGATGCTGTGGTTCTCCTGCTTCCGCAGCTTTGGCGGCGAGCTCACATCCACCAGCTCGCCATCCACGATCGCGCGGATGAAGCCCTGTTTGCGCGCCGACTCGAACAGGTCCCGGAATTCTCCTTTGCGGCCGCGCACCAAGGGAGCGAGGAGCTCGATGCGGGTGCCGGGAGACCAGGTCAGAATGGAATCGGCGATCTGAGTCGCGCTCTGTCGCTGCACGGGTTGGCCGCACGTGGGACAGTGGGGCGTGCCGGCACGGGCGTAGAGCAGGCGGAGATAGTCGTAGATCTCGGTGACCGTTCCGACGGTCGACCGGGGATTGTGACCGGCCGTCTTCTGCTCGATGGAGATGGCGGGCG
>JBBSGP010000093.1:0-7104 GCA_038253885.1 Gemmatimonadales bacterium
GAATACCGCCGCCACGGTCTCCCAGAGGTAGACGAGCCCCAGTGCGGCCCAGACGCTCCACGCCGAGAAGCTCCAGAGGTAGAAGTAGTCCCGGTCGCGCACCTCCCGATCCACGGTCCCGCCCAGCTCGGGCGACTGCGAGTAGCCATACTTGAAATTGAGATAATAGATGAGTCCGAGCGTCACCGTGAACATGAGTGGGCCGAAGAACCAGAAGGATGCGCGGTCATGCCGCCAGTGCACGTATCCGCCGGCGAGGCCGAGCAGGAGAAAGAGCGCTGCCAGCGCCGTCTGCAGTCCGTCATGCTCGTCGTGCGCACTCCGAATCCACTGCCACTTGAAGTAGAACCACCACATCCCGATCTGCGCTGTGAAGGGCGCCTGCCGCACCGACAGATCCGGCTTGCCGTACTGGGTGCGGTTGAAGTTGTCCATGAAGCGCTGCTTCGTCTCGGCGCTGAAGGTGCAGGAAAGCGCGAGTTTCTCCACGCAGCCGGTCGGCTCTCCCGTGTTGAGCTCCGGATGCTGCGCCGCCCGGATCGGCTGGGTCATGAACGGCGTCATTCCGAGCAACACCGCCCCCACGCACGCCACGAGCAGCTTCCATCGCAGCAGCGTTGCCGGTCGGCGTACCAGGACGGCGGTGGCAACGGCCGGCGCCGCGAGCATGCCGGCCATGTGGTTGGCGTATCCGAGACCGAGCAGATACGCGATCAGGATGAGGATGCGGTCGGCACGAAGCCCGTCGGGGTCATCGCACCACTTGACCGTGAGCCAACACACCACGGCGACGCCGAGGAGAGCGACGGTGTACACCTTCTCGTTCACCACGGACTGGTTCCACACGGTGAACGCGGTGGCTCCGATGAGCGCCGCCAGCGCTCCACCCACCACTCTCTGCCAGCGCTCGGCGAACCAGCTGACGAGCACGCGCTCGGTGACCAGAAACCAGAATCCTGCCGACGCGGCGCTGCAGAGGGCGGCCAGAACATTCACCCGCTGCGCGACCGTCGGAGCGATCGGAAGGACCGCGAAAACGCGCCCGAGCAGAACGAAGAGAGGGTTCCCTGGCGGGTGGGGCAGGCCGAGAATGTAGGCCGCGGTCAGGTACTCGCTCGTATCCCACATCGCCGTCGTCGGCGACATGGTGACGATGTAGAGCAGAAAAACGAGCAGCGACGCGATCGTCGCCGCGAGGTAGGAAGGTCGGTAGTCGAGGTCCGCGCGCGCGGTGGACGCCATGGCTGAGCGGTCTGTCGTGAAGGTCGGCGATGTGCGCGAAAGCGCAGGGCAGGTCGGGTCGAAAGATGGTGGGTGCTGCGGTATCGGGCCAGCCTGAGCGTTGCGCGCCCCGCCTACCGCGCGGCGTTCGGATGTTACATGATGCGACTCATGGCGAATCCGTCATTCGATGTCGTGGTGGTCGGCCTGGGAGCGATGGGCAGCGCGACCGTTCATGCGTTGACGAAACGCGGAATGCGTGTCCTCGGCCTCGATCTCTTCACACCGCCGCACCAGCACGGATCCACCCATGGACGCACGCGGATCATTCGCGAGGCGTATTACGAGCATCCGCTGTACGTGCCGTTGGTGCAACGGGCGTATCGCGCGTGGGCCGAGCTCGAGAAGGAGAGCGGGCGAGCACTGTTTGTCCGGACGGGCGGCATGATGATCGGGCCGCCGGATGGGGAGCTGGTCGCGGGCGCACGCTCGAGCGCCGAGCAGCACCAGCTTCCCCACGAGCTCCTCGATCAGCCGGACATCCGTCGGCGCTTCCCGGGCTTCGTTCCGGATCGCGACATGATCGGGCTGCTCGAGCCGCGCGCCGGCCTCCTCCTGCCCGAGCTGTGTGTCGAGAGTTTTCTGCAGCTCGCCCGCGAGCGCGGAGCCGCATTGCGGTTCGGCGAGAGCTTCGAGCGGTGGGATGCGGCGGGCGAGGCCCTGCGCGTCACCACGGACGCCGGCCAGTATCTGGCGCGTCGGGTCGTTCTCGCCACCGGTCCCTGGATGCCGGCTCAGCTGATCGGGCTCGAGTTGCCGCTCGAGGCGGAGCGTCAGCTCTTTCACTGGTTCGACCCGCTATCGCGTGCCGAGCTCTTCGGCCCCGAGCGGTGCCCGATCACGCTCTGGGAATATGCGCCGGGCAGGATGTTCGCGGGGTTCCCGGATCTCGGCGATGGCTTCAAGGCCGGTATCCACCACGAAGGAGAGGTCACCGACCCAGGACGTGTCCGGCGCGAGATCACCGCTGGCGATACCGCCGCCATCCGCGCGCTCCTCGCGCGCTACGTACCGGAGGCCAATGGCCGGCTGCGCGAGGCGCGCGTCTGCCTGTACACCAACACTCCCGATCACCACTTCCTGATAGATGCTCATCCGGAAGAGCCGAGAATCATTCTGGCGAGTCCGTGCTCGGGTCACGGCTTCAAGTTCGCCAGCGCCATCGGCGAGCTCGTGGCCGCGCTGGTGATGGACGAGCCTCCCGGCTTCGATCTCACTCCGTTCGGGGTGGCGCGCCTCCGGGCAGCTCACCCCTGAGGATGGCCGCGAAGGCCGCGGGATCGATGTTGCCTCCCGAGACGATGCAGACGATTCGCCCAGTGCCAGCCTGGCCGGACCGGACAGCCGCAAGCGCCGCCGCGCCCGCTCCCTCCGCGACCACACGGGCGCGCTCCGCGATCAGCCGGATCGCGCCGGCGACCTGCGACGGTGTGACAACCACTGATGAGCCGAGCAGATCGCGGGCGAGGGGCCACATATCCGCCAGCACACTCTTTCCCCCGATGCCGTCCACGAAGCTCGGGGTATACTCCACCGTCGTGGCTCTGCCGGCCGCGAGCGATGCCGAGAAGGGCGCGGCTGTAGACACCTCGCAGGCGATCACTCTCGTCGATGGGGAGAGCGCTCGAACCGCCGACGCGATCCCACAGGACAGGCCGCCTCCACCATACGGCACCACGACCGCATCCACATCGGGCAGATCCTCCAGTATCTCCAGACCGATCGTGCCGTTGCCGGCGATCACCGCCGGATCGGATACCGGATGGATGAACAGCCCCGTCATCCCCGGATAGGAGTGTTGGATGATCGTCTGCCACCATTCGTCGAATGGAACGCGGATGATCTCCGCGCCGAGTCGCTCGATCGCGCGGAGCTTGGTGTCGGGAGCCCGTTCCGGCACGATGACGCGGCATGCGACGCCGAGCTGTCTCGCGCTCCACGCGACTCCCTGGGCCATGTTTCCCGCGCTGGCGGTATAGACTCCGTTGGAGAGGGATTGCGGGGACGCGAGCGCCATCGCATTCAGGGCCCCTCGCAGCTTGAAGGACCCGATCGGCTGCAGGTTTTCCAGTTTGAGCCAGATCTCGGCCGGAGCCTCGGAGTCCTCCAGCCGCACCAGAGGAGTCCGGATCGCGCCACCGGCGATTCGCGTGACGGCCCGGCGGATTGCCTCGAGCGGGATGGACTCAAGAGGAAGCATCACCGCCGCCCCGTAGATCCACCCGTGTTCCAACCCCCAGCGCTCCGGCCCGCTCGAGGAGATGCTGTGCGACCGCGACGTCCTCGACCGCGATCCCGAGCGACTTGAAGAGCGTGATCTCCTCGGCGCTCTGCCGACCGCGCGCCGAGCCGACGAGGACCTCGCCGAGCTCGGCCAGAATGTGAGCATCGGAGATGACACCTTCCGATCGTGGGATGAGAAAATCTCCCGCCTCCTTCAGCGCCGATTCGCGGCGATCCACGAACAACCGAGAGCGGAGGACCGCGGCGCTGTCGAGCTCTCGAGTCCGCGGCGTGCTCGAGCCGACGGCATTGATGTGTGCCCCCGGGGAGAGCCACGCGCCCTGGAGCACCGGCTCGCTGGACGCGGTGACGCTGCAGACGATCGTCGCCCCATCCACCGCTTCGCGGGCGGATAGACACGCTTCCACGGGCATGGGAAAGCGTGAGGAGGCCCAGGCCACGAAAGAGCCGAGTCGCTCCCGCGTCCGACTCCACACCCGGACCCGACCAACCGGCCGCGCCATGCACATGGCATCGAGGTGGGTTCGCGCCTGCACACCGGAGCCGAGAATGGCGAGCTCCGCCGTTCCGTCGTTGGCGAGGAGCGACGTGGCGACGCCGGACACCGCCGCGGTCCGAATGGCAGTGATGGAGCTCGCATCCATGATCGCGAGCAGGCTGCCCCGATCGCCATCGAACAGCAGCACTGCTCCCTGATGGGAATCGACAGAGTGCTCCTCGTTGCCCGGAAAGACGGTGATGACCTTCACCCCGAGAGCTCCGATGCGCGGGAGCATTGCCGGCATCGTGGCCAGGGCGCTCCGGCCATCGGGTAGCCGCATCACCGCCCGAAGGGGAAGAAGAGCATCTCCGCGAGCGAGAGCGGTGAGCGCATCGGAGACGACCCTCATGCAGTCCGCCATCGGCAGGAGGCGAACGACCTCGGAGTGACTCAGGATGAGCATGGAGGGTAACCGGTGCCTGGTACGCGGCGGGTAGTACGCGGAAAGATCATCCTGACCTGGAATGGCCGAGCCGCTTGAGCAGCGACGGGGCGAACGACAGCATCACCAGGAGCGCGCTGGCGATGGCGAGGTGAAGCAGCGCCCCGCGGCGCGCGCCCGTTGCCTGACCGAGCAGGCTGTCGGCGAAGTACGTGTAGATCACGGTACTGGGAAACATTCCGACCGCAACGGTCGCCAGATAGAGCGGGAATGACATTTTTGAGGCGCCGGCACTGAAGCTCAGGACGTTGAGCGGCACGACCGGAATGAGCTGCAGCCTGGTCATCGGGAGGAAACGCTCGGCCCGCTCCACCGAGTGCAACGCGCCGTGCCGCCAGAGAAATCGCCGTACGGCATCTTTCCCCAGCAGTCTGCCGAGCCAGTATTCGCCGCTGGCGCCCAGCATTGTGCCGATCCAGTTCAGAAGGATGCCGAGCCAGAGCCCGAAGATCGCTCCCCCCGCCAGGTTGAATGGAGTGATGGGAAGTCCGAACGAGGCACCAACGCCGAATACCAGCAGGAACTCGAGCGCCAGGCGCAGGACATTTCGCTGGTGGCGCAGCCGCTGGGCCACGAGCGCGATGCGGTGATAGTCGAGCCACCCGAAGTGGCGCGACAACGCGATCGCCAGCGCCACCACCCCGATCAGCGCCAGCAGTTTGAGAGCACTTCTTTTCTTGACCACAGCTTCCTCGAACGGGAGTCACGACGTTGGCGGCTCGGGCCGACAGGGCAAGGGGCGTTCCCGCTACGCCCTCTGGCGCGGGGAGAACGGGGCACATTGTTTCCCGGGCGTGGGCGCCGACCTTTTCATCAATCTGCACGACTTGGAGGGGCTCGCGCGCGAGCGCCTTCCCGCCGGTGTCTTCGATTATTACGCGGGAGGGGCACACGATGAGATCACGGTCAGGGAGAATCGCGCCGCATACGACCGGATCGCGCTTCGTCCGCGCATCTTCGTCGATGTGAGCACCCGGGACCTGTCCACGACGCTGCTCGGATCCGTGCTCCGTGCGCCGATCGGCATCGCGCCGATGGCCTTCCAGGGAATGGCGCATCCCGACGGGGAGCTGGCTACGGCGCGCGGCGCGTCGGCGTCGCGTACCCTGATGACGCTGAGCACGTTCGCCAGCTCCCCTCTCGAAGCGGTGAGGTCCGCCACCGGCTCACCGCTCTGGTTCCAGCTCTACGTCTTCAAGGATCGGGGAGCCACGCGCGCGTTGGTGGCGCGCGCCGAGAACGCTGGATACGCCGCCCTCGTGGTCACCGCGGATGCGCCGGTGCTCGGTCAGCGGGAGAGGGACATCCGGGGACGATTTCAGATCCCTGCCGGCGTTCCCAACGCGGTCGCTCCTCCCGCGGGATCGATCCCCGAGGCCCCGGTCGACTCGCCGCTGGCTCATCACTTTGCGCACCAGGTGGATCCGTCCCTGCGCTGGCGCGACCTGGAATGGTTGGCCGGCTTGACGCGATTGCCGCTGGTCGTGAAAGGCGTGCTCCGCGGGGACGATGCGCATCGCGCCGCCGAGCATGGCGCGGCCGGGGTGATCGTGTCGAATCACGGAGGACGCCAGCTCGACACGGCGGTGGCCACGGCCGACGCGCTGGCGGATGTGACTCAGGAGGCCGGCGACCGACTCGAGGTGATTGTGGATGGCGGAATCCGACGCGGCACGGATATCCTCAAGGCGATTGCTCTTGGCGCTCGGGCGGTGCTGGTCGGACGGCCCATCCTCTGGGCGCTGGCGCACGGCGGAGAGACCGCGGTCGCTCGGGTGCTGGATCTCCTTCGCGCCGAGCTCGACCTCGCCATGGCGCTCTGCGGATGTGCCTCTCTCGGCGAGATCACGCCCGATCTCCTCGTGTTCAGTAACCGCTCGACACCAAGACCGTAGCCGAATGGTCCCCGAGCGGCCATTTCGGTGAGCACCGCTCCGCCTGGTCGGCACGATAGCTACGCGGCATTCCGTGAGAGGGACTTTCGCAGCTATCTCGCCGGAGTCATTGTCTCCACCCTGGGAAGCCAGATGCAGGACGTGGCGGTGGGATGGCAGCTCTATGAGCGCACCCACTCGGCGATGGCGCTCGGGATGGTCGGACTGGTGCAGGTCATCCCGGTGATTCTGCTGGTCTTGCCAGCGGGCCACGCCGCGGACCGCTTTGACCGTCGCCAACTGCTGATGCTCGCCGAAATGGTGATGGCCGCAGCCGCGATCGGCTTGGCCGTGATCTCGTTCACCGGAGCACCCACGCCCCTCATCTACGGGGCCATGCTGCTCAGCGGCATCTCCCGCGCCTTCTATGGTCCGGCCCGGAGCTCGCTTCTGGCGCAGCTCGTATCGCGTGAGACGTTCGGCAGCGCGGTGACGTGGAACAGCGGAGCATGGCAGCTCGCCTCGGTGGCCGGACCGGCGCTCGGCGGCGCGGTGATCGGGCTGACACGCGCCGCCACTCTCGCCTACGTCCTGAATGCCACCGCCGCTCTCTCGTTCGTGACGCTCCTCGCCACCATCCGCGCGCGCGCGCCGGCCCGCAGACAGGAAGTGGCGACGTGGTCCACGCTGATCGCGGGCGTTCGCTTCGTGGCGCGGACGAA
>JBBSGP010000094.1:0-7000 GCA_038253885.1 Gemmatimonadales bacterium
CATATCTTCTAGCGAAGAAGGTCGAGTCGAGACAGGCGCCCGGGCGTGATGCCCCGGGCGCTTTTTTTTTCATCGTGGCCATCTCACCGGGGAAACCGATGTCGAGCACAAACCCTTTTCGGCATGCCAGCGTCTAACCGGCTGTCCTGGCTCTCTCGTCGCTCGGCCATCCGCCCCAGCTCTCGTGCCTCTGTCACTCCGCACCGTTCTCACCGCAGCGGCGCTCGCCGCCAGTTCGTTCGCGCGCTCGTCGCCGATCCGGGCGCAGGAAGTCACCCCGCCGTCCGAGAACACCGCCCTCGCTGCCGTCGCTGTTCGGCGAGAAGGTCCGATTCGCGTCGATGGCCGGCTCGATGAGGCGGCCTGGGCCCGCGCCACTCCGATCACGCGCTTTCGGCAGACGCAGCCGGCGGAAGGTCTATCCGCCAGCCAGAAGACCGAGGTCCGCATTCTCTACGATGAGAACGCGGTGTACGTCGGCGCGCAGATGTACGACTCGCTCGGTGCCTCCGGAGTGCACGGCCGGCTGGCGAGACGAGACCAGCTGCTGACGCTACAGGGTGACAACGGCACCGGCGCGCCAGTCGTCACTTCCGATGCCCTGATCGTGCACTTCGACACGTATCACGACCACCTGGGGCAATCGCTCTTCCTCATCAACCCACTCGGCGTGAAGGGCGACGCCATCAGCATCGCCGCGAGCAACCTCGACCCCGCCTGGGACCCCGTGTGGGAAGGCGAGGCCCATGTGGATTCCCTGGGTTGGACCGCCGAGCTGCGGATTCCCTTTTCGCAGCTCCGCTTCGCCCGCTCCGCCGAGCAGATATGGGGACTGCAGGTGCAGCGCTTCATCGACCGGAGCAATGAGTGGGATGCGTGGGCCTACTGGCGGCGCGCGGAGTCCGGCGGACCGATAAGTACGGCTCGCTGAGCGGCATCACGGTGGAGCATCGACCGCGCTCCCTCGAGCTGCTGCCGTACGTCCTGAGCGGATCGCGCTTCGCGCGCGCGGCGTCCGGCGATCCGTTTCATTCCTCGCCCGAGATGACGCGTCGCGTGGGCGCCGACGTGCGCTACCTCCTCACGTCCAACCTGACGCTGGATGCCACGGTGAATCCCGACTTCGGCCAGGTCGAGGCGGACCCCGCGGTCGTGAACCTGTCCGCCTTCGAGACATACTTTCCCGAGAAGCGTCCCTTCTTCGTGGCGGGGGCCGGCGCGTTCAGCTTCGGGAGCTTCAACTGCTACTTCTGCAGCAACACCTCGAACCTCGGTGTTTTCTATAGCCGCCGCATCGGCCGCGCCCCCCAGCTCGGCAGCTATGTCGACGGATTGGCCCAGTTCGAAGACAACCCCGGGTCATCTACGATACTCGGTGCGGCGAAGATCACCGGCCGCACCTCCAGCGGCTTCACCGTGGGTTTTCTCGATGCCGTCACCAGCAGCGAGGCAGCGCACTTCCAGACGAGCACCGGCTCGCCGCGACTGGTACAACAGGTCGAGCCCCTGACGAACTACTTCCTGGGACGCGTGCGACGGGATTTCAACGACGGCAACACCGTGATTGGAGCGGTTCTGACTTCTGCCCTGCGGCGGTTGGACGACCCGCTGTTGCGCGACTCCCTCCGCCAGCACGGCGAGGCGGTCGGAGCGGACGTCAGGCACTATTGGGCCGGCCAGCGTTACTCGCTGCGCTCGCAGTTCGTGGTCTCCGACGTGGTCGGCTCTCCGTCGGCGATCACCCGCACGATGGAATCGAGCGCCCACTACTTCCAGCGCCCCGATCGCACGGAGACTGGCGATGGACTCTTCTCCGCACGGTACGACCGGGCGGCCACCCAACTCCGAGGCTACGGCTACTACGCCCGCCTCGCGAAAGAATCGGGCGATTGGTTGTGGGAAGTCGCGAACAACATCCGGAGTCCAGGCTTCGAGGTCAACGACCTCTCCTTTCTCAGCCGCGCCGACTACAACTGGATGAACGCGAACGTCGTCCGCCAATGGACCGTTCCGGGGCGCTGGTACCGCAACATCTGGACGTCCCTCGGCGGCCAGCAGCAGTTCGACTATCAGGGAATGCGGACTGATCTTCAAGGGCAGTCCTTCTACTCGATGCAGCTACCCAATTTCTGGAAGGTCAACACGTCCTACATCCACCATCCGGTTGTCTACGACGATCGTGCCACGCGGGGTGGGCCGACCGTGAAGCGGACAGGCTACAACGACATCGGCTTTGGCATCTCGGGTGACAATCGGCGACAGCTCGTACTCGGTCTCAACGGCGAGCATGCCACCAGCGTGGGAGAGGCGGGCTCATCCCTCTACCTGACCCCGAACGCGACTCTCAAGTTCGGCTCGAATACCAGTGTGAATTTCGCGCCGAGCTATTCGCACTCGCGGGGAACGCAGTATGTGATGCGCCAGGATGACCCGACCGCGAACGCGTTCTACGGCCGCCGCAACGTCTTCGCGCGAATCGATCAGAGATCGCTCTCCCTCGACACCCGGCTCAATGTGACATTCACGCCGTCGCTCACCCTCGAGCTGTACGCGCAGCCCTTCGTGGCCAACGGTCGTTACAGCAGCTTCGAGGAGTTCGCAGCACCACGCGAGCTGAGAAAAGTCGTCTATGGGCGCGACGTGGGGGCGATCACGGAGCAACGGGACGTGGACGGCGCCCTCACCGGGTACCTCGTGGATCCGGACGGAGCGGGTCCGGCCGAATCGTTCGTCATCTCCAATCCCGACTTCTCGCTGCGCTCGCTGCGCGGGAACGCGGTGCTCCGATGGGAGTTTCGACCGGGGTCCACGCTGTTTCTTGTCTGGCAGCAGACACGCGCCGGCTCGAGCTCCGCCGGGACGTTCGATCTGTCTCGCGATCGGGCGCTGATCCTGGCCGACCGCCCGATCAATGTCTTCCAGCTGAAAGTGAATTACTGGATCGGGCTCTGACACCGCCGCAGATTGTCCCTACTGCACCCGCGCCACCTCGATGCGGGCATTGACCGGGGCGGCGGGCTTGGTGCTGTCTGCGCTGGCCGCGGCTCGGCGCTGCCGGACGGCCCGTACTCCCATCCCGAAGATCTTGGCCCCAGGAACGGCCGACTCCGCCATCTCGCGCGCTTTCGCGCCAGCTCCCTGAGCCGTATCCGCTGCAGCCAACGGAAGTGGGCGAGCCGCGCCCAAGCCGATCGCGAAAAGCCGAACGACCGGCACACTCTGAGCGACCAGCGCCGCCTTGACCGCGAATGCGCGGCGATCCGACAATTCCTGAGCCGCCGCAGAATCTGGTGGTGTCCCGACGAGATCGGTGTGAGCCTCGATGAGGAAGGTGCCCGCTGTCGCTTTCAGGGCGCGTGCCAATGCTTGAATTGCGGACTCGGCGCCAGGCGCGAACTGTGTGGTGTTTCCCGTGAACGCTATCCCGCGCGCTATCGCTCGGCTGCCCCCGAGAGCGACCTCTCCGGCCGACGTCGTAACGACCGTGCTCTCCCTCTCCCCTCCCGTCGGAGGGCTGATGGCGCCCCCGACCTTGCTCTTGACCTTTCGCAGCAGTTGCGCATTGGCACTCAGGGAAGGCACCAGGAGAAGGGCAAGAAGTAAGGGGATCACTGCGGCGGAGAACGGCAACCGGCTGATCATCCTGGATGCGGCTATCACAGCATCAGCTCCTTCCGCGGTCCGTCGTGGCGGCCGAACGCCAGCACGAGGCCACACAGATGAGTTCACGGGCACCATCGGGGCGAAATTACGTTACGCTCGGGACCTCCTTCCGTCAAACGGAAGCTGGCGCATCGCGTTATGGCGCTTCGCTCCTCCGGAGTGCTCACGGCAGCGCGAACGCCACCAGCTCGGCGTCGGCGCCGGAGCCGGTCGCGACAACGACGTATTGCGTTCCAGCACTTGTCCGGTACGTCATCGGCACTGCGTAGCCGCGGCGGCCAAGGTTGGCCTCCCAGAGCGTTCCGCCGGTGCGCTTGTCGATGGCGTAGATCGCTGACCCCCCGCCGGTGATGAAGATCAGCCCGCCCTTCGTCACGATTCCTCCGGGCGCGCCCGCAACGCCCAATCGCGGTGCAAGGCGGACACCGCGAAGTAGCGGATGGCGACGGATCCCGGGCGAGTCTCCGAGCGGGACCTGCCAGACTCGCGACCCGCTGTTGAGGTCGATCGCGGTGAGCGTGCCGTACGGGGGCTTGTTGATCGGCAGCTCCGCGATGGGTGGCTGGTGCTCGGCCGCCGTGTCCCTGGGTGGCTCGAAGGAGAGCGAGAGCGTGGAATGGACAAGGTCCACCATGTAGTCTGCGTCCACCGTATCCGAGGGAGCGGACATCTTTGTGATGCGGTAGAGCGCCGGCGAGTTCGTCGCCTTGATGTAGATGATTCCGGTCGCAGGATCGAAGGCCGCGCCTCCCCAGCCAGCGCCGCCGATCGCGCCCGGCATGACGACCGTGCCTTCCATCGACGGAGGGGTAAAGAGTGGACCCATTCGATAGGGCTTCACTACCTCGAGCGCGCGTTTCCTGAGCTCCGGAGTGAAGTCGATGAGATCGTGCGCCGAGAACCCCTGCAGCGCGAACGGCGCCGGCGTCGTCGCGTAGGGTTGAGTTGGCGACGCGCGCTCACCGGCCACATCGCTCGCCGGCACGGGCCGCTCGACGATCGGCCAGACCGGTGCTCCGGACACACGGTCGAACACGAACAGAAATCCCATCTTGGTCGGGACCGCGACGATGTCCCGTTTCCGGCCGCGGACGCGCACCGTGCCGAGCACTGGCGGAGCGGGGAGATCGTAATCCCAGAGACCATGGTGGACGAGCTGTCGATGCCACACCCGCCTTCCCGTGCGGGCATCAAGGCAGACCACGGACTCCGCGAACAGATTGTCACCCTTGCGGCGGCCGCCGTACCAATCGTCGCTGGGTGTTCCGAAGGGCAGATAGACGAGCCCTCGTGCGGTATCCACGCTGAACGGCGCCCAGACGTTCGTGTGCCCCGTGAACTTCCAGGAGCTGTCCTCCCACGTGTCGTTGCCCACCTCACCGGGCTGCGGTATGGGGTTGAAGCTCCACACCCGAGCGCCGCTGCGCACGTCGAACGCCTGCACGTCACCCGGCGGATCGTTGCGATAGACGAGACGGTCGCCCACGCCGTTGCCCACGATCACCAGATCTCCCCATACCACCGGCGGCGACGTGTTCGTGTAATGCAGCTTGTTCACCGGGTAGCGGAGCTTCGCCGTCAGATCCACCACTCCGGTGTCGCCGAAGGAACGAATCGGCAGGCCGGTCGTCGCATCCAGCGCGATCAGACGCCACCGGCTGTTCATGAAGATCCGCCGCTCGCGGCCGTCGCTCCAGCTGGCCACCCCACGATGCACGAGCCCCGTGCCGTTGGACGGCTGTCCGAAGCGGTACGCGCCGGGATCGTAGATCCAGAACGGGATCCCGGTCGCGGCGTTCAGGGCGACGACGCGATTGAAGGGTGTGCTCAGGAACAGCGTGTCGCCGATCATGAGTGGCGTCGCCTGGAAAAGACCGGGACGGGCCGCCTTCGTGCTGTCGGTGGTGAGAATGGGTTTCTCACCCACGCGCCATCGCCAGACGATCGCGAGTCGTGCCACGTTGCGACGGTTGATGTCCGAGAGAGGAGAGTATTTCATCGCTCCCGGGTCGCCGCCGTACGTCGGCCACTGCTGCGCGCCGGCACCGCCGGGCGGTGCCAGAAGGAGGATCGTCGCGGAGAGCCAGACGTGTGCGCGCATGAGTTCCTCCAGAACGGACGCGGGGCTCCGCGATTCGCCGCGAAGCCCCGCAACTCCTGATCCTATCGTAACTCTGGCCGCCCCCGAAACGGACCGGGAGCGCCAGCTATCCTGTAGCTAGACCGTGACCGTCTTGCTCGTGGTGCTCGTGCGTCCGGTGTCGTCCGTCACCGTGAGCCTCACGGTGAAGGTGCCATGATTCTTGTACCTGTGCGACGTCGTGACTCCTGTTCCGGTCGCGCCATCACCGAAATTCCAGCTATACGTCAGGTTGCTTCCGGTGGACGCGCTCCCATCGAAGCTACAGCTCCGACCGTTGTTGCAGCTGGACGCAAAGCTCGCGACGGGCGCCGGCGCGGGCGGAGGCGCCGTGACCGTGACAGTCTGCGGTGCGCTCGTGTTCGTGCCACCCGCATCGGTGACCGTGAGCGTCACGCTGTAGCTGCCGGCCGCACGGTAGGTGTGCGTCGTCGTCACTCCGGACCCGTTCAGCGTCCCGTCACCGAACGCCCAGCTATAGGTCGCGCCTGCTTGAGCGGTGGAGCTGCTGCCGTCGAAGCTGCAGGCGAGGCCAGAGCAGCTCCACGTGAAGCTGGCTACCGGCCGACCGGGCGGTGGTGGCGGCGCGGCGCCGATGAACGCCGAGTAGAGCAGCTTGTTCGGCGAACCGGTGCCAGGACTCTTCACGACACCCGCGGTCGCGTTTGACGTCAGCGCACTCAGCACGGCGGCCGGCGCCGCACCTGGGTTTGCCTCGAGATAGAGCGCGGCCGCGCCAGTGACGTGCGGCGTCGCCATCGACGTCCCGCTGATGGTATTGGTCGCAGTCGTAGAGCTATACCACGACGACGTGATGTTCACCCCGGGAGCAAAGATCTTCACGCACGTGCCGTAATTCGCCCAGCTCGCCTTGGTGTCCGTGATGTCAGTGGCGCTGACCGTGATCGCTGTGGCCACGTCGGCCGGCGACGTGGTGCAGGCATCCTGCGCGACCTGGAAGATGTTTCCGTTGCCCGCGGCAATCGCATAGGTGACACCGGCCGCAATCGAGTTCGAGACGGCCTGATCGAGCGTCGCCGATTGGCTCCCGCCCAAGCTCATGTTCGCGACCGCGGACTGGCTGGCGCGACTGCCGCCTGGCTTGTGATCCGCTGTGACCCAGTCGATACCCGCGGTCACGCCCGAGGTCGATCCGCTCCCACCACAGTCGAGCACTCGAACGGCGACGAGACTCAC
>JBBSGP010000095.1:0-6932 GCA_038253885.1 Gemmatimonadales bacterium
CGCGAAGCCGATCGCGGCCAACAGGTGAGCGAGGAGGACAGAGACGCCGACCGTGCGCGCGATGGCCGGCACGCGCCTGCCGGCGACGCCGAATCGAGCGAACAGGAAGCAGCTCGCGCTCCAGAGGATGGCGAGCAGCAGGAGGCCGGCCATGGCGACGAGCAGTAGCTTACCCGCACGATCGTTGGTCACCATCTCCGGATGCTCGCGCACCCAGGCCAGGGCGATCGCCAGGTTCTCCCCGTTGAGCAGGGTGCCGATCACCTCGAACGACAGCCAGTTGCCGCCGCTCACGAGAAGGGCCACGAGCACCATGATGCCGATCAGCCAATCGACGTCGATTCGCAGCAGGAGGTGGCAGACCGCGAAGACGATGAGCACCGCGATCAGGACCTGGAGGACATCGGTCGTGAACAGGAGCGCGTAGCGTGCGAGGCGGCCCAGGAGGCCGACGCCGCGAGCATCCAGCGCCGCCAGCACTCCCTCCTCGGCGAGCGAGCTGAGGTACGAGTGCTTGAAGTAGAGCGTCGGTATCAGGAGCGCGAAGTACCAGACGCCGAGCTTGGCCGCGGTGGCTGGCGAGAAGACAAGATGACGAGCACGAGTGGGCAGTGTCTCCAAATCCCTTACCCCGGCTTGAGGGCGTCGCTAGAATACGAATAACATGAGCCACGACGGTCAGACCAGGGCCCACGAGAGCAAGAAGGTACTCCACCACCTTCAGAGCCAGCTGGGCGCCGACATGCGCCTGCTCGAGATCCTCGGCGCTGATGGCGCGGAGCTTCTCGTCCGCGTTCGTGATCTCGATCGTGACCGCGATGTCGTCCTCAAGATACTCGCGGTCGATCGCGCCCTCGTTCCGGAGGCGTACCAGCACTTCGAGAACGAAGTAGCGGCCGCCGCCCAACTTCTGCACCCCAACATCGCGGCCGTCCAACCGATCGAGAGGCGTGGCGCGCTCGTGTATTACGAGTTGGACCTCGGGAGCGCCAGAACGCTCGAGTCGCTGCTGCGCACGCCCCGTGCGCCGAGTCTCGAGCCAGCGCGTCGTATCCTCCGCGACGTGGCGGCGGCCCTCGACTATGCTCATGAGCGCGGTGTCGTGCATGGTGCGTTGTCCCCGACGGCGATCTTCATCGGCGAAGACGGCGCGGCCCGGGTATCCGGGTTCGGGCTGACCGGCGCTCCGCGCGCCACGGAGCGCAGTAGTGCGCCGGCCTACATGGCCCCCGAGCAGTGGCATGGTGAGGCCGCTGTCGGCGAACGCGCCGATCAGTACGCGCTCGGCGTCATTGCGTACGAGCTGATCACAGGCCAGCGGCGCACGACGTCGGTCGGCGCGGGCGGCCTGATCACGGTGGATCCGCTGCCACTCGCCATCGACCGACCGCTCGGCAGCGGGATTCCTGTTGCGGCGACCGCCGCGATCCTGCGCGCCATGGCGAAGCGGCCGACCAGTCGCTTCGAGAGCAGTCTCGAATTCGTCGCGGCGCTGTTTGGGCGTCCCATCACACCCGTCCAGAGTCTCCCCACGCAGCGTCCGTCAGTAGCCGACGATCAGCGCAATCGGGTCGCGCTCCTTCCGGTCGCCGCAGTCGTTCTGCTCGGCGTCATCCTCGGAGGGCTCGCCGTTCCATCGGTGCGCCAGGCGTTCACGGCGTCGATATTCCGGGAGGAGTCACGGCCGGAGGTGGTTCTTCAAGCGGCACGGTCGAGCGTTCCATCTTCGTCCCCGTCGGGCGGTGGTGGCGGAGCCGAGCCCAGCCAGCCGGGATCGTCGTCCGGGCCCGGTCCCCTCGGTTCGCCGGCAGCGACGATCACCGCCGATGCTGGCTTGCCAGTACGAGTTGTGGTCCCCACACCGAACGGCGCGGCGACGACGGTTTCCAACGCGAACCGTACGACGAGTCTCTCAGCGCCGAGCAGCGGCGCGTCTCCGGCGCCCCCGACCGCCGCGCCCGGAACGGCGATTCCTCCCTCCCGGAGGTCGGCGCTCGTGCGAGTCACGCTTTCGGAAGGCTCGGCAACCGTGTTGATCGACGGGATGCCGCGGGGTTCGACGCCGCTCGCCGCCGCCCTGACGCCCGGTGAGCATACGGTTTCGCTCGTCGGGCCGGGCTCCTACATTCCGGCGCAGATCATGATTAGCGTCAGCCCGGGAGACATCAGGGTGGCCGGCTTCTTCGTCGCGCCCGTGCCGCCGCGATAGCGAGCCACACGCGGCGATTGACACCGCGTGGAGCGCTTAGTGAACGCGCCTGCTTCGAGCGGACGTCGAGCGCACCACATGTTTGGCACAATGACCGACGCCGACTGGTGCCGCTGGGCGGATCTGCATATGGACCATTGATCTGCGTCAATCGCCGCAGCTCAGGTTCAGCGTTACCCGATCACAAGCCAAAGCCAAAGGAGGAAGGCGAAATGCGCTGTCGTCTCGCCCTGATCGCTGTCGCCATGGCGGCCTGTCACTCGAACGCGTCGCCGACGACGGTACTGCCCACACCCCTCGGTCCGCCTCCGCCTGCGGCGGTGGCGCTGCAAGGGCATCTCTCCGCGGAGGAAGGACGGGAGCTCCAGGTGATCCGCTGGATTCACGAGGGGTCAGGCATCATTCAGCGTTTTCGCGACTCCGGCGCGCTCGCCGACAGCGTGGAGTGGTTCGTGCCGGGGCCGTCGGCGGTTCTTCCTTTTGCTGGTACCTGGCGCGGGCTCGCGGGCATCGTCGAGTTCCAGCGCCAGCTCGATTCGACCATGCGATATGATCGCGTCGAGCTGCGTGAATATCTTGCGAGCGCGAACTCCATCGCCGCAGTGTTTTTCGGCGAAGGGATCGCACGCGGAACTGGCCGGCCGTTCCGGAGCGAGATCCTGCGGCTCTACACCTTCGACTCTGGCACCGGAAAGATCGTTCGCGTTCGAAACTATTACGATACAGACTCCTACGTCGCTGCCGTCCGCGCCCGATAGATCGGACGACGACGGATCTGCCCCGGACCAACCGGCGTGGGCCGCGATCGCTGGAGCGCCAGAGCAGGATTGCAAGTCTGCTATCCGTTGGTTCGATTCGACCGGCGCCGGCGCCTCTGTGGGATAACGAGTTACATGGTTCTCGGCAGTGAGTGTCTGCCGGGACAGTCTAGCGTTGTGACTTCTGAGACGAGCTCGTCCACTCGTCGGACTTCGGGTCCCAGAACGACCCTTCCAGACCAATGCCGGCGAAGATGCGAACCATCTCCTCCGGGGCAGGGCGGCGGGATTCGACAGTGAGCCGGTTCTCATACCACGCGAGCGCCAGCTTCCAGAGCCGCTCCAGCGACACCAGCGGACGGCGCGGAACGTCGCGCTCCTCGCACCACCGGTTGACCGTCTCTTCCGACCGGAAGAGGAGCATCGTCCGTCACGTATGGATGATGTCGTCCCACCACTTCGCCGCCGGCACGGCAAAATGGATGACGCACGCCTCCGGGAGGGGGGCCCCATCCCTCACCCGCAGCGACATCGGCTCCCCCGTTTGGGCGTCGGACGAGATGACATCCGCATCCCGATGCAGCGCCGCGGCGACCCCGAGCGCGTCCCACACGCAGTTGGCGTAGTAGGACTTCTCGCCCACCCTCACCAGAAAGGGTGTCTCCGTCCCGGAGAAAGGCGGTGCCATTAGAATGGCCGAGCGGCTCTCCGGCTTCAGCACGAGCAGCCGCTTCTGGCACAGCCTCTGGAACGCGGCCTCGACCTCCTCCACCGTCCGATTCAACGCCCGCGCGATCTCGGCTGACGTCGGGGCCTTGGTCGTCTCGGCGATCACACCGTAGATGGTCTGCTTGACGGCAGTATCGAGGTCCAGCACGGATAGTCTCCTCGGCTACGGATGGTGCACCAGCGGTCCCAGCTCCGGCACGCCCGAGGGCCGGCCCCCCCCCGCGCTGCATTTCCACGTCGAGGCTGACGGAAGCCTTCCCGAAAGCAGCCACCGGCGCTCGCGATCGTGCCGGTGATGCTCGGCTGGGTGCCCACGGTCGTGCTACTCCTGTCCGACATCAACCACCTGAACTCGAGCTCCGATCCGCTACTCTGGTCGCTGACCGTGCCTGCTGGTGTGGGATGAGCTCGACCGGATATCGCGATCATCGGATCGATTCGAATTATCCCGGTTGGAAGCGGCGTGCGAACGGCCCGAACGGCGGCCCGCTCGATCAAGCTCGTATTACGCCCATCCCGAGCCGGAAGACGAGAGGCAATCCCGGCAAGTAGGACTGGAGTGAGAGCCTTGCGACCTGTCGCATCGAGGGAGGATGGTCGAGGTTTGATCGCGAATCACGCCGTGCCGCGCGGCGTACTGCGTCCAGACTTGGTGCCCGTGATCAACTTTCGGGCGACTTCGCGCCGGACGCGCGGTGCGAGCCGCGGACCGTACTTACGGAGGAACTCCTCTGCCGCCGCGGGCTCGCGCTTCCCCGGCTCGCGGAGCGCCCAGGACATCGCCTTCACGACCATGTCGTCTCTATCCTCTACCAGCAAGCGGCAGATCGCGACAGTACGCTTCGCATCGCGCCAGACTGTCAGCGCCCTGGGAATGTCGCTCGGCTCGATGCGCTCGGTGGGCCCGGAACACATGCGATAAGATTACTCCGTGAGCACGTCACTGCAGCCGCCGATTCTCCTCCCTGGCAGAACGGCGGCAAGAGAGCCGTTTCAGGCACAGTTAGCAGGTCGCATCTACATAGCATAGATTCGCCGCGGCTTCCGCGAGAGCAACCATGATAGCGCCAGAGATGCCCACCCTGAAGCGTATTCGCGTTCGCAATGCCCACGCACGAGATCTGGAGGCCATGCTTGCTCTGGTTCCGCGCCTGCGGGACTTCGGGCCCGATGCGCTCCGCCCGATCGAGGACCTGGACCGCGCCGAGCAAGCGACGCTCACCAACGCTGCTCGAGCGCTACCGGAGGATGCGCTCCTCGTCGTGGCGGAGCGCACCGGGCATTCAGAAGTGGCCGGGGTGGCGTATGCGGAAACCGTGACCGACTACTTTACCCGTGAGCGGCACGGCCATCTCGCCATACTGATCGTCGCGAGCGACATGGAGGGGCAGGGCGTCGGGCGGGCTCTGCTGGATGCGGTTGACCACTGGTGCTCCATCCGTCATTACCGCCTCCTCACGCTCAATGTCTTCGCGGCGAATGTCCGGGCACGACAGGTCTATGAGCGCGCCGGATTCCGTCCCGATACTGTGCGCTATGTGAAAGAGATCCAACGTCTGAGTCCATGACGATTGCTGTTGCCGAGACCGACGACCAGATCCTCGCGACGTTCGACGTCATGCACCAGCTGAGGCCTAAGCTCACCCGCGACGCCTATCTGGCGGTCATCCGGCAGATGATGCACAGCGAGGGCTTCCGCTTGGCGGCGCTCACACACGACGGCGACGTCCGCGCAGTGGCTGGCTACCGTATCCTCACCATGCTGTACTGCGGGCGCCTACTTTATGTCGATGATCTCGTGACCGATGATCGCGTCCGCTCTCGGGGCTACGGTGCACGGCTCCTGACATGGCTGAAAGACGAGGCGCGGCGGCAAGGTTGCAACGAGCTCCAGCTCATCTCCGGCGTGGCGCGAGAACAAGCGCATCGCTTCTATTTCCGCGAAGGCCTCGGCATCGAGTGCTTTCATTTCCGTACACGGCTATGACCAGGTAGTGGCCAACATGCACCGACCTCTCCGATACCTCCTCGCCTTCGCCTTCCTCGCAACCGGAACGCGCACCCTCCCCGCGCAACCGGGCCAACCGCGGAACCTCCAGCTCGTCGCCCACCGCGACTCGCTCGAGAAGGCGCTCGAGGCGATCGCCATCATCGACCGCAAGATCATGGTCCCGATGCGAGATGGCGCGCGCATGCAGGCGGACGTCTATCGCCCCCGCGACGACTCGAAAAAAGTGCCGATCATCTTCAGCCGCACGCCCTACAACATGAACTACTGGGACGTGCGTCTCGGTGCGCCTTCGGACATGAGCTCGCAGCTGGAAGCGGTGAAGCGAGGCTATGCCTTCGTCGCCATGAACGAGCGCGGCCACTTCTTCTCCGAGGGCAACTACGACATCCTCGGTCCCCCGACGACCGACGGCGACGATGCCCTCACCTGGATGGCGTCCCAGCCCTGGTCCAACGGCAAGGTCGGCCTGATCGGGTGCTCATCCACGGCCGAGTGGCAGATGGCCGTTGCGGCGATGGGGAATCGTGGCCTCGCCACGATCATCCCGCAGGGATTCGGCGCCGGCGTGGGACGCGTCGCTCCCTACTTCGAGCAGGGGAATTGGTATCGCGGCGGCGCGATGCAGATGCTCTTCATCGCCTGGCTCTACGGCGAGCAGAACCAGGTCAGGCCAATGTTCCCCGCCAACACGCCGCAGGCCGAACTGGTGGGCGCCGCCAGGGAATACGATCTCTCGCAGCAGCTTCCACCGGTGGACTGGTCCGAGGCTCTGCAACGCCTGCCGGAGATGGACATCATCCGATCCGTCGGTGGCCCGCGGGGGATCTTCGCGGACTCGATGCCGGTGGCCACCGGCGGGGCGATGATCAAGCGCGCCCCCAACGACCCCGCGTGGTACAAGGGCGGGCTCTTCCACGACAACATGACGATCAACGTTCCCGGACTCTGGCTCATGTCCTGGTACGACGTCTCGGTCGGGCCCAACCTCGCGACCTACAACCATGTCCGCAAAACGGCCCGCCCGGAGATCGCCAAACAGCAGTACGCGATCATCGCGCCCACTCTCCACTGCTCGTACAAGCGGGCGACCGAGAGCACGGTGGTCGGCGAGCGCAACGTCGGTGACGCTCGGCTCGATTACGATGCTCTGACCTACGGCTGGTTCGACCACTTCCTGAAAGGCGAGAGCAACGGGCTGCTCGACACCCTGCCCAAGGTGCGCTAC
>JBBSGP010000096.1:0-6922 GCA_038253885.1 Gemmatimonadales bacterium
CCCTGGCAGCCGGATCCGGAGCGCTCCGACGATCGCGCGCGTGATCTCATCCTGCACGGCGAAGACGTCGCGCATCTCTCGATCGTAGCTCTCCGACCAGAGCTGATACCCATCGGCAGCGTTGACGAGCCGAGCGGAGATCCGCAGCCGACTCCCGGCATGCCGGACGCTGCCCTCGAGAACCGTGCCGACACCGAGCGTGTCTCCGACTGTCCGTACATCCAGTGACTTGCCTTTGAGGGCGAAGGAGGATGTTCGCGCGACGACCTTGAGTCCCTCCACCCTGCCGAGGGCCGAGATGAGCTCATCGGTCAGGCCATCGGAGAAATGCTCGTTCTCGGGGTCACCGCTCGTGTTCGCGAACGGGAGCACCGCGATTGACTTGCCCGTTTCGATCGCGCGCGTCGAGCCAGAGCCACTCGCGGACGGGAGAGGCCGGTCGGGCGAACCCTTCGCCGGCTTGCGATGCCGCGCGACTTCATAAGCGCCCACGCCGATGATCACGACTGCCACCGCATACGCGAGCTGACGGCCGGTCGGCACCCTCAACAAGCTGATCCGGTTGGTCGAACCACTCGCACTCGCAGCGGTACGCAACGTGGTGGTGTCCGACGGTCTAGCCATGGCGTCCAGCTCGCGGATCATCTCGGCGGCAGATTGGGGTCGATCCGCGGGATGCTTCTCGAGGCAGCGCATCACCAGCGCGCTGAGGGCCGCCGGCGCGCCCGGCCGCTGCTTCGACAACGGCTCCGGCATTTCCGTGGCGTGGGCCGCGAGAAGAGCCCGCGCCGGGCGCCCGACGAACGGCGGCTGCCCGGTGAGCATCTCGTAAGCGACCACTCCAACCGAATAGATATCGGCTCGGTAGTCCGTCGTGGAATCGGCCGCTGCCTGCTCGGGCGACATGTACGTCGGGGTTCCGAGCGCGATTCCCACCGTCGTTCCCTGCCCGGCTTCGGTGGCCGCCACGAGAGCTTTGGCGACACCAAAATCGGCGACCAACGCATGGCGTCCCGAGAGCAGGATGTTCTCTGGTTTGATGTCCCGGTGCACCACCCCCTGGCCATGCGCGTAGTCGAGCGCGTCGAGCAGATCGCGCAACACGCGCTCGGCGTCAGCGGCAGGGATGGCGCCCTCGCGAGCCAGTCGCGCTCGCAGCGTCTCCCCATCGACGTACGGCATTGTGTAGAACAGCAGACCCTTGGCCTCGCCTGCCGAATGGAGAGGAACGAGGTGAGGGTGCTGCAGCCGCGCCGCGAGCTGGATCTCGCGACGGAACCGCTCGGCACTCATCTCCGAGGAGAGCTCCGGCGGCAGCACCTTGATGACGACCTGGCGTCCGAGCGACCGCTCCTCGGCCACGAAGACGCGGGACATGCCCCCGCCGCCCAGCTCTCGCTGCACGGCGTACGAGCCGCCAATGGCATCCTGGAGCTTCGCTTCGAGTGGTGAAGCCATGGCTACTTCCGCCGCAACGTCGCTCGCGCCTCCGGGAGCGGGTTCACCGCTCAGATGATGTCGCCACGCACAGATGCAGGGCGTGCCCATGCGCGCTGCAGGTCGTCGGGCTCCTGAAGCACCCGTGCCGGCGAGGAGAGCATTCAGCCAGACACTTGGCCTCAGCGGAGCCTGATGGAATCTGCTCTGCGTTGGCGCTCATCGCTACATCGAGCTGGTGGCCGACGGAAGGATGCAACACAAAACGCACGGGGAGACCGTGAGGCCTCCCCGTGTGTTCTGGCCGCTGCCGCGCTTACGGGTGCGTTGCCAAGGGCCGAAGCGCATTGGCCACAACGTAGCTGCCGACGGCCCGCCCCTGAGCCAGTCCCACCTCCGTTGCGTACCGGAAGTGATATCCGATGTAGAAACGTGATGCCGCGTTCTCATCGGCGGCAGCGGCCACCGTCGCGAACGTGCGCGTCACGTTTGGCAGCGAGCCGCTGGTCGTCGCGATGCTCTGGCCGTGTCCGGGCACCAGCGCCTCCATGATCGCGGCGGCATTTCCACCCGCTGTGGCATGCGCACTGGGATAATCGGGGACAGGAGGAGTGGGGAACGACAGGACCTCCCAGCCCGTCTCCGGCGTCGTGAGCGGATTGCCGTCAGTTGCGGCGAGCGCCACTGCCGTGACGGGACGCCAGAAATTGTAGTAGTACTTGGAGTCCAGGCTTGCCGTGTAGGCGTCGAACTCTCCCATCTGAAGCAGCGCGAAGAGGCGGGCGGCGTCCCACGCGTCGAGGTTGCGTTGGCCGGCCACGATCCGCGCAATGCGATTCCATCCCGTGGGGGAGTTCTCCATCCAGAAGAGCGCGATCTCGGTCTGCTCGGCGGTCCGCGCCGCACAGCCGGCGCATCCGAGCGCTTTCACCTCGTTGAAGTCGGCGGCGTATCGCGGCGTCAACACCGCGGCGGCGTTCGACGGCGCACCGTAGGGTGGATGCGCGCGGAACTGGGACGCGCTCTGCAGGACGAATGGCGTGACCGTCGTAGCCCAGTTGGAGGCGTCGGCGAAGCCACCCGTGCCGAAGAAGTCGAAGCCTGGCGTGTTGAAGGGGAAGGTGAACTGATAGTCGCCCGGATTGCTGCCGGGCACGTACGGGCCCACTCCACCAGCTGCCACGCCGTCGGAGGCACGGCGTGCCAGGATCGCCGCCGCGGCACGCTGTCCGAGCGCGATGCCGTTCGCGAGTCCATCGCTACCGGCCAGCGGACCCATGGCGCTCGCGTACCAAGCATCGGTCGCGGCCTGTGAAGCTGGATCTGCACCCGCGATGGCGTCGTGGGCTGCGGTCAAGACGGCTGCCGCGGCACTGGCATGGCGGTCGATCGGACCGGCATCGGCGTAGCGCGCAAAGCGCGGGATGACCGCGTTGAGCGCGTCGTGCATCGCCACGTTGGCGATGGCGTAGAGACGCGCTTCGATGAACGGAGCCAGGGGCGCGCCCGGCGGCACGAGGGCGGGAGCCGCGACAATGCTCTGCGCGTTCCCCGCAACGACGGCGCTCAGCGCGGCGGCTGCTGCAGCGTGCGGGAGACGCTGACCGAAGCTGGACTCAGGACTCGTGGGCCACGCGTCGGTTCGACTCGCATCGCGGGAGCACGCGGCACCCGCCGAGAGAATGAGCACCAACGACAGAGCGCGACGGAACGACGAATTCATTGTGACCTCCTGATGTTGTCGGTGAAGGGGATGCGGGAGCGTGCCATCGTCTGTGGGAGCCGCCCGCAGACGCGTGCGGCGTCGTACGCGGTGCGCGAGCCGTTGGGGATGACCTGTCCGTCGACGAGGAGCGCCTGTCCTCGGGGGATCGGCTCGTCTAAATGCTGGACCGGTATGGACGTGGCCTCGCCGTGACGCGGTGACACGTGACGTGATGCGGGCGCTCCACCTCGAGCGCCCGTCCGATCGCGCCGGTGTTCCTACATCAACCAATACTCTTTGCTACGTCATCCTACGGCTCACAACCCGTGTCGTCATATGGGAAGTCAGAGCACGCTGCACGGACCCTGAAACTCACGCTTGCCTGTCTTTTCTCCACCGTTGCCGTGATCGTGACGGACCCGGCGCTGCGGGTATGAACAATCGCCGAGTTTCCAACTGCGGATAGGAGCACCGCCACGCCAGTGTCGCTGCTGGTCCAGGTGACCGCGCGATCGGTCAGCACCACGCCCTCTTCATCGGTGACCACCACCTCGAGCGTGACGTCATCTCCGATGAAGAACGCGCTCGTCGCGAGTGGCATGATCTTCACATCGGCGACGAGTGGTCGCCTGACCGTCAACGTCAGGCTGCCGGACTTTCCCTCCGACGTCGCGGTGATGCTGACCGTCCCGGGTCCGACGGGAGACACCGAGCTGCCGGCGGTCCCAGTCGAGGCCACTCTAGCGACGCTGGTATCGCTGCTCGTCCATATGACCTGACGGTCGGTGAGCGCGCCTCCGCCGGAACCACTGACGCGAGCCACGAGACCGAGGTTCCCTCGCGTGGTGGTCAGCACCGTCGAGGACGGTGAAACAATTGTCACTTCGGACACGGCACGACGAGCGGTCGTGTCCCCTTGGCAGGAGACGAGTCCGAGAGCGAACGGGACGACGAACAGTATCAGTGGGCGACGATTCATGGTGTGCCTCTCTACGGTGCGGGACGGTCGCGCGAGGCTTACTTTTCCTGGACAACGGTTGGATTGACCGGATGCGAATCTCCGCTGCCGCCGTATGTCCGAGGTGAGTCACCCGTGAGGCGACCGTTGCCTAACCGTTTTTTTTGCGGAATTGTGGGAGAATCGTGCGGCGACGCTCTTGAGTTGCCGTTCAGGACGTCGCCATTGGCCGCCATGTCCGCGCGCCGCGACCGCTCGCGACACCGCCGCGCCAGCCTCCTCGCGCTGGCGATCGCCGTCGTTCCGATCGCTCAGGGCCTTGGCCAGGGCGTTGCCGCTGCCGCTGTACAGGGGAGCATTGTGACCGCACCGGGCGCCCCTGCCAGCGGGGCGCTCGTCACCCTGGTCAACACAAGCACTGGCGCCGTGCGCCGGCTCGCTGTCGGCACCCGCGGCTCCTTCCTGTTCGACAATGTCCCTGTCGGCGGGCCTTACCGGCTGGAAGGACGCTTCATCGGCTTCGAGCCGGCGTCGATCGATGGCATCATCTTGCACCTGGGGGACCGGCTGAGCACGCAGCTCGTGCTCAACACGCCGCACCCCCACAGGCTAGACGATGTCGAGGTTCGAGGCTCGAGTCTGCGCGACGCGGGCGCGGGGGGACCGGCCTATTCCATCCCTGGCCAGGCTGTCCGGAACATGCCCCTCCGCAACCGGGACTTCGTGGGCCTGTTCGCCATGGTGCCGCAGGCGACGGGTTCGACCGCCCTGTCGATCAGTGGCCAGCACGTTAAGTTCAACGCGATCCAGATCGACGGCGGCTCCGCCAACGACTTTTTCGGGGTGAATCTCGCCCCGGGTGCCGGCGCCGGGGGCAGAGCCATTTCTCTCGAGGCGCTCGACGAGATTCGCGTTCTGGTCGCGCCGTTCGATGTCAGGCAGAGCGGTTTCTCCGGCGGGTTGATCAATGCGGTGACCCGCTCCGGCACGAACGTGCTCCGAGGATCCACCTTCGTCTCGCATAGCCGTTCGGAGCTGGTGGGCGCTGACACCGCCGGGAACGGGGTTCCCACCTTCAACGTGCTCCAGTACGGCGTGAGCCTCGGCGGCCCTCTGATACGCAATCGCCTTCATTTCTTCGCGGTCGCCGACATTCAGTCACAGCGCAAGCAGTTCGTCGGGCCCTCGACGTCGGATCCGGCCACGGGCATCAGCGACTCGACGGCCCGCCGAGCCGCCCAGCTTTTCCGCGATCGATATGCGCTCGACGCGGGAGGACCGGAATCGCCCGCCCTCGATCAACCAAACACCAACCTCTTCCTCAAGCTCTCGTGGCAGTCGCCAAGCGGCCACTGGCTGGAGCTCAGTCATTCGCGCTTGGACGCCCGCAATGACACTCTCAACCGGTCGGCTCTGAGGTTCCCCGACCGCGATGGCTGGCAGCTTTCCCGCAGCGGCTTCACCTCGCGGGCGAGGACCGCGACGACGCGCGTCAAGGCGACCAGCACGCTGGGCAGCTTCACCAACGAGATGATCGCCAGCGCCGGCACCATCGCCGACAACCTCGAGTCTGTGAATCGAACACCGCTGTTTCTCGTGCAGGGTGACCTCCCCTCCAAGTATCTCGCCGGGGGATCGGTCAAGAACGCGCAGGGCACGGAGACCGACCAGCGGGTGATCGAGCTCACCGACAACGTTTCCTGGAGCGGCGGGAACCACCTGGTCACGGTCGGGACGCAGAACCAGCTCCTCCATTTTCACGACAACTTCTTCCCTGGCTCGTGGGGTGTGTGGACGTTTGGCAGCGTGGACGCGCTCGAGCGGCGCGAGCCGCTGCGATACGAGATCGCACTGCCGCTCAAGCCCGGCGGACCCTTGGCTGACTACTCGGTGGCGCAGCTCAGCGGGTACCTGCAGGATCGCTGGAACGCCACGCAGCGCGTCACTGTCACGGCGGGCCTGAGAGCGGACGTCCCGCGCTTCGACGCCCCTTCCCGCAACCCGCTGCTCGCTTCCGACAGCGCATTTCGCGGGGGTGGGATCGACACCGGTCTGTTCCCTTCCGGCAACGCCGTGATCTCACCGAGGCTCGGCTTCGCGTGGGACGTCGGCCGGGACCACGGCTCGATCGTCCGCGGGGGCATCGGCGCGTTCACCGGCCGGCCCGCATACGCGTGGTTGACGAACGCCTATTCCAATACCGGACAGGAGCAGACAAAACTCGTGTGCGCCGCCAAGAACGGCGTCCCGACACCCACCACCGACATCACCCAGCTTCCACAACGATGCAGCGGCACCGAGCCTGGCAAACCGCTGCCGTCGGTCGCCTACTTCGCTTCCGACTTTCGCTTCCAGCAGGCGATCAAGTACGTCCTGGGAGCCGATCACGACTTCGATCATGGCGTCACCGCCTCGATCGACCTGATCCACACCAGAACCAGGAATAACCTATACGTGAGCGACGTGAACCTCGTCGAGCGCGGGACCAGTGCCGAGGAGCGCGTGATGTACGGCGCAATCACACGCTCAGGTAGCGGCGCCGTCAGCCTTCCGACACGGATGGACAGCGTCAACTTCCAGAACGTGTATCGCTTCGAAAACAACACGGTCGACCGTTCAACGGCGCTCTCCGTGGTGCTGCAGAAACAGTGGGTGGGGGGGACACTCTTCAACCTTGGATACAACTGATATGAAGGGGCGGTTGTCAAGCGAGATGATTTTCGCGAGTGGGGGAGTTGGGTTTGAGCATAAGCGCAGAGTGGCGTGGCCCCGAGGCGGCTTCGACGATGAATCGCTCTGATATACGCCGATCACGCCCGAGA
>JBBSGP010000097.1:0-6649 GCA_038253885.1 Gemmatimonadales bacterium
CCCGCCCCAGCGGAGGAGATCGTGGTGGCATGACGCTCGTCGTGTTGGGTGTGGATGGCGGGGGCAGCCGCACGCGCGTCCTCGTCGCCGATGAGCTGGGCAATCAGCTCGGCAGCTCGGAAGGACCGGGATCGGCGGTGCGACCTGGTCAGGCCGATCGCTCCGCCGAAGTGATCGCCACCGCCGTGCGCGCGGCGTTGGAGTCGTGCGGGATGACGCACGTCAGCCCCAAGGTCCTCTGCGTCGGAGTGGCCGGCGTGGGACAGGACACGGAGCTGGAAGCGCTCTGGCAGTCCCTGGTGGAGCGCGAGCTGGCCGAGGATGTTGTCGTGCACGCCGATGCCGCCATCGCCCTGGACGATGCGTTTGGCGATGGCCCAGGCATTCTTCTCGTGTCCGGAACAGGCTCGGTCGCGTTCGGCCGAGGTCCAACCGGCGGGGTGGCGAGATGCGGCGGCTGGGGGCCGGTGTGCGGCGACGAGGGAAGCGGCGCGTGGATCGGGCGGCGGGCTCTGTCGGTTGCGACGGCGAGCGTCGACGGCCGCGAGCCGGAGACGGCATTGGTCGGCGCGTTGTTGACCCTGGCCCAGCTGCGCGAGGCAGGTGACCTCATCGCGTGGGCGGCTGGTGCCAGCCCGGCGGGGCTCGCGGCGCTCGCTCCGGTGGTGATCGACGTGGCAGAGTCAGGAGATCTGCGCGCCAACTCCATCCTCAGCATTGCCGCGGAGGAACTCGTCTTGCACGTGCGGACGCTGGCTCGGGCTCTGTTCGCGGATGAGCGTGCCGCCTGCGCTGTCGCGTTCTCAGGCGGCCTGCTCGGGCCCGGATCGGCTCTGCGGAGGAGGGTCGAGCACCGCCTCAAGTCCGCCGTTCCCGGAGCGCAGATCCGGGCCGACGAGGTCGTGCCGGTGCGCGGCGCGGTGCGGGGAGCGCTGCGATTTCTCGGCGTTACTGTCGTCTGACGCAGCTGCCTCGGTAGCTCACTCGCCGCGCAGGACGATCAGGGGATCTACACGAGCCGTGCGGCGCGCCGGAAGCCACGTCGCGGTCAACGCGATCGCTGACAGGACGAGAGCACTGATGGCGAAGATCCACGGATCGGCTGTGCTCACTTCGTGCAGCATGGATCCGAGCAGCCGCGTCAAGGCGATCGCCCCCCCGACCCCGATCACCACGCCGGTCATCGTCAGCCTGGCTCCTTGCATCATCAGCAGGCGCGACACTGCCGAAGGAGCAGCGCCGAGCGCGACCCTCACCGCCATCTCGCGTGTGCGCCGCATCGCTGCCTGACTCAGGACGCCGTAGGTTCCGGTGGCCGCCAGAAGCAACGCGACGGCCGCGAAGCCGCCGAGGAGCAGGGTCTCGAAGCGCTGCTGCGCCGATGCCTCGTCGATGCGCTGCTCGAGCGGAGCGACGTCGAAGATCGGCAGCGCGCCCTCGCCGGCAGCGACGGCTCGACGGATGGCGGTCACGGACGCCAGCGGATCGCCGGCGGTGCGCACCAGGACGGCGCGGGCCGCGTATGTGAACTGCAGATACGGAGTGTAGAAGCTGGGGGGCATCCGCCCGTCGCCCACCGACCCGTAACGCACGTCGCCGACGACTCCCACGATCTCGGCGGCTGAATCGGGACGGTCGAAGGGGCTGCCTCCGCCGAACCAGACGCGCTTGCCGATCGGTGACTCCGCGCCGAAGAATCGCCGAGCAGCGGTCTCGTTGATGATCGCGACGCGCGGACGACCCGCGCGATCGCTCGGCGTGAAGGCTCGGCCGGTGATGAGCGGGATGCCCAGGGTGCGAAAGTGGTCCGGCCCGACGTAGTGACGCATCACCGGCGGCGCCCGTCCCGCCGCGGGAAGAGGCTGCCCGTCGACGAACAGTGTGCTGTTGGCGCAGGTCAACCCGAGAGGTGCGCATCCATCCACCGATGACGAGACGACACCCGGGACCGCATCGATCCGGGCCAGGATGCGCTCGAGAAAAGGCCCGGCGACAGCCGGCGGGTAACGGGTTTCCGGCGGCTGCACCCGAAAGGTGAGGACGTGATCGGCTCGCACTCCGGTGGGAGAATGCCTCAATCGTGCGAGACTCTCCGCCATCAGCGCCCCTCCCACCGACAGCACGAGGGCCAGCGCGATCTCTGCGACGACGATGACAGCGCGAACGTCGATTCCTCCCAGACGGACCGAGCTATCGGTGGCGCCCGCGGCTCCGGCTCTGAGGGCTATGACCGGATCGAGCGACGCCACGACCGCCGCGGGGCCGCCGGCAAAGAGGAGCGACGAGGCCAGAGCCACCAGCAGCGAGAACGCGATCACGGTAGCGTCCAGATGAAGTGCCGAGAACTCCCCGAGCTGGCCGTAGAGATTTCCAGGCCCGGGTGCCGTCGACGGAGGCGTCAGCACTCTCATGATAGTCCAGGCAACTGCGGCTCCCAGGCAGCCGGCGCCCATGGCCGTGATGCCGCTCTCGACCATCAGCTGCCGGACGATGCGCGCTCGGGTCGCGCCGAGAGCGACTCGAAGCGCGATCTCCCTCCGGCGAGAAGACACGGCTCCGAGAAACAGGTTGGCGAGGTTGACGATCGTGAGGGCGAGGACGAGACCAGCCGCCCCGAAGAGCAGCAGCAACGAACGCCGGTGAGCCGGGTTGAGACGGGCTTCGGACAGTGGAACGGCAGTGGCCGAGAACGTGGTCCCCGGAACATCGAATTCGCTTGGCTGGATCGACTGGATCCGCCTGCCAATGACTCCCATGGTGGCACGCGCCTGCGAGATATCGACCCCTGATCGAAGTCGCCCGACGACACTGATGAAGTTCTGATTGGTCGTGAGGTGATCCGCATAACTCAGCAGCGGCGCCATCATCTCGGGGACCCAGAGTTCGGCGGCGTCGCCGCCAGAGGCGTTCGCCGACGATCGCGACGGGGTGCGATCCGGGTGTGGCATCCTCCTCCGGAAGGAACGTTCGCCCGATCAATGGCCGCGCACCGAGTGTGGCGAAATAGGATGCCGAGACTTGCTCCGCCGCCACCCGCTCGGGCTCCTCCGCTTCCAGGTTCAGGCTCTGCGCACCGTATGTCGCCAGCTCCGAGAATAGCGACGAATTCCCGCGCAGAAGCCTGTAGCGGGGATAGGACCAGCGCTCCCGCTCGACGGCCCGACCGGGCTCGGCCACGGTGATGTAGAGCATCACGAGCCGCTCAGGTGACGGGAACGGCAGCGGCCTCAACAGAGCCGCGTGGACCGCCGAGAAGATGGCGGCGTTGGCGCCCACGCCCAGCGCCAACGTCGCCATCGCCACCAGCGTGAAAGTGGGCTCGCGCAGTACGCGGCGCACGGCGATGCGAACGTCCTGGCGAAAGTTGTGCATCACGATCCGGATGGGGTAACGAGCTACCAGCTAGGATGCCGCGGACGAGGGTGGGGTTTAGCTTCGCGCGAGAACGCGACGCCGGTGACCGCACGAGAGCGTCCTCGTCATCGGTATGCAGACCTCCGACCAGAGCTCGCCATGCCGCCATCAGCGTGCCGCATCATGTTCTCGCTCCTCCCCGGACTCGTGTTCGGGGCAGCCGCCGTGCGGGCACAACTCCCCGACGAGGCAACGCCATCGGCCGTCGCGGTCGCGGCCCTATCGGCGCTCGATCGTGGAGATGGCCGCGGCGTGGCCGCGCGAACGCATCCGCAGGTGATCGAATCGGCCCGGCGGCGCCTTCTTCTGACGGTCATCGCGCAGGCCGGCTACGCTCATGCGAAGCGGGCGGATGAGCGGCGCCCCGCGTGGACCGACTCGTCGGCTCTGTCCGGGCCAGGTCCCGTGCCGCCCGAGTTGATCGCCAAGTACGCGCGGACCCCGGTGCGTGGCTCCGAGACTCCGGGCTCCAAGCGGCCGCGCTCACTCGCCGAGATGGCGTCCCTCCCAGCCGAAGAGCTCTTTGCGTGGTGGATCACGCAGACCCACGAGACCGCGTCCAGCGACCCGGACATGCCCGCCGCCACCTTTCTGCCGGTCTCGGCGGTGGCCGAAGGCGACTCACTGATGCACGTACTCTATCGGGAACGCAGCAAAGAGGCACGCTACGACGAGCCGTGGCGCGTGGATGTGCTGTCGCTCAAACGCGATGGAGGACGCTGGCGAATCCTGCTCGAGGAGAGCTCGCTCTTTCCCCCGGACGCCCTCGCGGCGCTCACCGGAGAGAAGCCACCCCCGCGACCCTAAGCTAGGGAATCGACGCGATCGGCGGATCCGAGGAAGAGTCCGCCACGTACAGCCGCGCGTCGGGCAGTGATGCCGCATCCACATCGTCGGGCATGGGAGATTGCAGGTCGTTCTCCCATCGCGCCATGACGACGGTCGCCAGGCAGTTTCCGACAAGATTGATCGACGTGCGAGCCATATCCATCACCGCGTCCACCCCGAGGATGACGGCCACACCCTGAAGCGGCAGGCCGAACTGCGCCAGCGCACCGGAGAGGATGACGAGCGATGCGCGCGGAACAGCGGCCACCCCTTTGCTCGTGAGCATCAGCGTGAGCATCATCAGAAGCTGTTCGCTGATCGGCATGCGCATGCCGGCTGCCTGCGCGACGAACACCGAGGCCACGGCCAGATACAGCGTGCTCCCGTCGAGATTGAACGAGTAGCCGGTCGGCATGACGAAGGCGACGATCCGGCGCGGGACGCCGAACGCCTCCATCTTCTTCATCGCCAGCGGCAGCGCTGCCTCGGAGGACGCCGTCGAGAAAGCGATCAGCCATGGCTCTTTGACCGTCCGGATGAAGCGAGCGAGGGGAACGCGGCTCACCAGCGCCACGGGGACGAGGACGAGAAGCACGAAGACGACCAGCGCGGCATACAGCGTCGCCACCAGGAAGCCCAGATTCCGCAGGATCCCGAGCCCGCTCTTCCCGACCGTGACCGCGATTGCCGCGCCGATGCCGATGGGCGCGTACGCCATCACCAGCGCGGTGAACTTGAACATGATCTCGGAGAGGCTCTCGAGCCCGTTCAGCATGAGCGTCTTCGGGTGACCCTGCACTCGTGACAGGGCGACGGCAAAGAGAATCGCGAAGAAGACGATCTGCAGCACCTCGTTCCCGGCAGCCGCCTCGAAAAAGCTCTGCGGTACGATGTGCTCGAGCACTCCGGCGATCGTCACGTGCTTGGTCGCGAGCTCTGCTCCGGTGCTGGCCGATGCGGCGTCGAGACGCACACCGGCGCCCGGCTTGAGGAGATTGACCGCCAGCAGTCCGACGATGAGCGCGAGTGTCGTCACGATCTCGAAGTAGATGATCGAGCGGAGCGCGAGCTTCCCCACCCTCTTCATGTCGTCGCCATGACCGGCGATGCCGACGACCAGCGTCGAGAAGATCAGGGGGACGATCAGCGACTTGATCATCCGGAGGAAGATCGTCGCCAGCGGCTGGAGACTCTTCCCGACGTCGGGGGCCAACCATCCGATGAGTACGCCCACGATCATCGAGAGCAGGATCCATCGGGTGAGCGAGACGGAGCGAAGGCGGGCCCACACGCCGGGGCGATCGGGTGACACCGTCCGAGCGGCGGTGGTCATGGACTCTCTGCCGGTAGCGATGGCACGGCACGGCGCAGCGTCGAGTGCCGGTACCCATAACCGAAATACAACGCCAGGCCGATCGCCAGCCACCACCCGAAGCGGACCCAAGCCTTGGCTGGCAGACCGTACATGATGAACACGCACGCCGCGGCGCCGACAAGGCTCACCACCCACACGAAGGGAACGCGAAACGGTCGCGGCCGCTCCGGCTCGGTATGGCGAAGGACGAGGACGCCGAGACACACGAGCACGAACGCGAACAGCGTCCCGATGTTCGTGAGGTCGTAGGTCTCGCCCGCATCTCCGATGAGCGACCCCGCGGCCACCAGGACGCCGGTGATGAGAGTCGTGACGTAAGGGGTGCGGTACTTACCGTGGACCTTGGCCGCCCATGGGGGCAGGAGGCCATCCCGCGCCATCGAGAAGAAGATGCGCGGCTGTCCGTACTGGAAGACGAGCAGCACCGCCGACATCGAGAAAACGGCGCCGAGCGCCACGAACCAGCCAACCGTCGTCAGACCCGACAGCTGCAGCGCCCGGCTGAGCGGGTCCGCCACCGCAAGCTGGGATGACGGCACCATCCCGGTGAGAACCGCACCGACGATGACGTAGATCACGGTGCAGATCGCGAGCCCGCCGAGTATCCCGATGGGGAGATTTCGCTGAGGATTCTTCGTCTCCTCCGCCGCCGTCGAGACGGCGTCGAAGCCGATGTAAGCGAAGAAAACGATCGCCGCGCCGTGGTGAATGCCGGTGAAGCCATTGGGAGCGAAGGGGTGATAGTTCTCCGTGTGGACGTGCGTCACGCCGACGCCGACGAACAGCGCCAGGGCCAGAAGCTTGACCCCCACCATGATGTTGTTGGCCCGCGCGCTCTCGCGCACGCCGCGCAGGAGAAGCCAGGTGATCAGCAGCACGATGCCCGCGGCAGGGATGTTCACCAGCACGGGAATGCCGGCGATTCGGGGCGCGCTCTGGAGTAGCCCGTGCAGGTGCGGGTCGGAGCTGAGAAGCGCCGTTCGATAGCCGGTCGTCGCCCACATGGGGAGGTGCAGCACGCCGCCGACCAGC
>JBBSGP010000098.1:0-6443 GCA_038253885.1 Gemmatimonadales bacterium
CTGCTCATGCCGCTGGCCACGTTCGCCCAACAGCCCCCCGCCGAGCGACGGTCCGACCGAATCGCGCTCGCTGACTATCTCGACTGGGAGGATGTGCAGGACCCGCGACTCTCACCGGACGGGAAGCAGGTGGTGTTCACCCGCCGCTGGGTGGACAAGCAGAATGACAAGTGGGAGTCATCGCTCTGGGTCATGAACGCCGATGGCTCGCGCGCCCGTTTTCTTGTGAACGGCTCCAATCCCAGATGGTCCCCCGACGGAACGCGCATCGCGTACACGAACACGCCGCCGTCCGCGTCATCGTCCGCCGCCAACACGCCGACGGGAGAGAAGTCGCAGATTTTCGTCCGCTGGATGGACGCCGAGGGGTCCGTCACTCAGTTGACGCACCTCACCGAGAACCCGGCGAACATGGAGTGGTCTCCCGACGGGAAGTGGCTTGCCTTCACAATGCTCGTTCCAACCAGGAACGACTGGCGCATCGACATGCCCGCCGCTCCCAAAGGAGCCAAGTGGACCGAGGCGCCGCGGATCGTGCAGCGGCTCAATTACCGTGCTGACCGGGAAGGCTTCATCGAGGACGGCAACACGCACGTGTTTCTGCTTTCCGCCGACAACGGCGGCACCCCACGACAGCTCACGAGCGGGGCGTTCAATCACGGCGCGCCACGTTGGATGCCCGATGGAAAGTCGATCGTTTTCAGCGGGCTTCGAGTGGCCGACGCGGAGTACAAGTGGCGTGAGTCGGACATCTATCGAGTCGATGTTGCCGACGGCGCGATCCATCAGCTGACGACGCGGAAGGGGCCCGACACCCAGCCTACGCCCTCGCCCGATGGGAAGTGGATCGCCTACACGGGCTACGACTCGACGAGTGACACCTGGGTCGACGCGAAGCTGAGTATCATGAGCGCCGACGGCAGTGGCCAGCGCGTCTTGCTGCCCCGGTGGGACCGGGCTCCGGCCAACCTTACCTGGGCGAAGGGCGGGAGCGCGATCTATTTCGACGCGGAGACCGAAGGCTCGCGGAACCTTTTCGTCGCCACGCTGGGCGGGGTGGGGGACGTGCGGCCCGTGACATCCGGGAAGCAGGTGCTCACGACGACCTCGATCGGCCCGAACGGGACGGTGGTCGGAGTGATGAGCACGGCGTCGCGCCCGAACGATGTCGTCGCCTTCAACCTGCGCCAGCCCGCGAAGATCAACTGGCTCACGGCGGTCAATGAGGATGTGCTCACGGGGAAGACGCTCGCGACGACCGAGGAGATGTGGTACACGTCGAAGGATGGAATGAAGATCCAGGGCTGGATCGTCAAACCACCCGACTTCGATCCGAGCCGGAAGTACCCGCTGATGCTCGAGATCCATGGCGGCCCGCACGCCATGTACAACACGGGCTTCAACTTCGCTCGGCAGGATCACGCGTCGAATGGCTACGTCATGCTGTACACCAATCCGCGCGGCAGCACCGGTTACGGAAGCGCCTTCGGCAATGCGATCAAGAATGCCTATCCGGGTAAGGACTTCGATGACCTGATGACCGGTGTCGACACCGTGATCGGACGCGGCTACATCGATGCGAAGCAGCTGTTCGTCTACGGCTGCAGCGGCGGCGGCGTGCTGACGGCGTGGATCGTCGGACACACGAACCGGTTCGCGGCGGCGTCGTCGAACTGTCCCGTGATCAACTGGGTCAGCTTCGTCGGAACGACCGATGGCGCGAGCTGGTATTACAACTTCGAGAAGCTGCCGTGGGAGGATCCAGCCGAGCACCTGAGGCGCTCTCCGCTCATGTATGTCGGCAATGTGACGACCCCCACGATGTTGATGACCGGAGTGAACGACCTCCGTACACCGATGGAGCAGACGGAGCAGTTCTACCGCGCGCTCAAGCTGCGCCGGATCCCGACGGCGATGATTCGATTCAACGACGAGTGGCACGGCACCAGCTCCAAGCCGAGCAACTTCCTCCGCACGCAGCTCTACCTCAGGAGCTGGTTCCAGCGCTACGGCAGCCACGTCGACAAGGTGGCGGGGCAGTGACCGAGTTCTCACGGCGTGAGTTCCTGCGGCGCGCCGGCCAGGTTGGCGGCGCGCTCGTCGTCGTGGCGCCTTCGCTCAGCGTCTTCCTGCGAGCCACCGAGGCCGACGGAGCACCACTCACCGGTCACGTACCCGAGCCGGATCTCACGGCTCTCGCGTCCGGCCTGCGCTGGCGTCTGCTCGGGCCATTCCGCGGCGGGCGCACGGCGGCAGCGAGTGGGGTGGTCGGGCGGCCCCACGAGTTTTATTTCGGCGCCGTCAACGGCGGCGTCTGGAAGACGATCGACGCCGGTCGCGTGTGGACGCCCGTGTTCGACACGCAGCCAGTGGCGTCGATCGGCGCGCTCGCCACCGCTCCGAGCGCGCCAGACATCGTCTACGTCGGTAGCGGGGAGTCCACTCTGCGTGACTCGGTGGGCTACGGCAACGGGATGTACAAGTCTGTGGACGCGGGTAAGAGCTGGACTCACATCGGGCTCGCCGACACACAGCACATCGGAAAGATCGCGATCCATCCGCGAGATCCCGACGTCGTCTTCGTCGCCGCGATCGGGCACCTCTATGCGCCAAATGCCGAGCGCGGTGTGTTTCGCACGACCGATGGTGGGCGGAGCTGGAAGAAGGTGCTCGACAAGGGGGAGAACGTGGGCGCCGTGGAGGTCGTGCTGGATCCGAGCGATCCCCGTGTCGTCTATGCGGGATTGTGGAATACACGCCGGCCGCCATGGTTCACCTATGCCCCGACGAACGGCCCGGGGGGCGGAATCTGGAAATCCACCGACGGCGGCGATACGTGGGCCCAGCTCACGGTTGGCCTGCCCAAGGAAGGGATCGGCCGGACGGGCATAGCCGTGGCGCCGAGCGATCCGCGGCGAGTGTACGCGGTGGTGGATTGCCTTCTGCCGGACCCGGCTGCAGCGCCTCCACCCTCCCCGCTGCGTCCGCCGGGCGTCGCCACGGGACAACAGCCGCCTGTCGCTATGCTTGGCGGCTTCTTCCGCTCCGATGACGCGGGGGCAACGTGGACACGCCTATCCTCGGACCCAGCGCTCTGGTCGCGCGGTTGGTACTTCGAAAAGGTGACGGTCGATCCGAAAAATGCCGACGTGGTCTATGTCCCCAACGTCGCCGTGAACCGGTCGATGGACGGTGGCAAGAGCTGGATCGTACTGCGAGGCTCGCCGGGCGGCGACGACTACCACCAGGTGTGGATCGATCCGAGCGACACCGGCACGATGATCGTGGCGAGCGATCAGGGCGCCCTCATCACCCACAACGGCTCGTCGCCGGATCCGCGCGACGTCACATGGAGCTCGTGGCTCAACCAGCCGACGGCGCAGCTCTACCACATCTCGGTGGACTACCGTTTCCCGTACTGGGTTACCGGTGCGCAGCAGGACTCCGGTGCCATCGCGGTCCGATCACGTGGCAAGTTCGCCGAGATCTCGATGCGCGATTGGGAGCCCATCGGCGCCGGCGGCGAGAGTGGCCTGACGGCAGGTGATCCGCTTCATCCCGGAATCATCTATGGCGAGATGGGTAACCGGCACGATCTCGAGACGAACATGCCTGTTCCCGGGACGACGGCGCCCACCGCACCGAGCGCATCGGAGCCGCTCCGCGCCGACTGGACTCAGCCGCTCGTCTTTTCCAGGGCTGACCCGCACGCGCTCTACTACGCGGCGCAGTTTCTTTTCCGAACGACCGACGGCGCGAAGACGTGGATACGCATCAGTCCTGATCTCACACGAACCGACGCGGCGGTGCCAACCACTCTCGACGCGGCTGCGGCTGGGGCGACCGACCGCAACGGGAAGCGCGGCGTCATCTATGCGGTCGCGCCGTCACCGCTCAAGGCGTCGACGATCTGGATCGGCACCGACGATGGCCTCATCCATTTCACCGTCGACGACGGGAAGAGCTGGCGGAACCTGACGCCGGCCGCGATCTCGGCATGGAGCCGGGTGACGTCGATCGACGCGTCTCATTTCGACGCCGGCTCCGCATACGCGAGCGTCGACCGGCACCAGCTTCAGGACTTCGAGCCATACATCTATCGCACGCGCGACATGGGGAGAAGCTGGCAGCCCATCATCCGGGGACTTCCCGCCGGCGTCTACGTCCATGTGGTGAAGGAGGATCCGCGGAGAAGGGGATTGCTCGTCTGCGGCACCGAGCGGGGCGTGTTCGTCTCGATGAATGACGGCGACGATTGGCAGCCTCTCCAGCTGAATCTGCCGGTCACATCCGTGCGCGACTTCGAGTTCTATGGGGATGACCTCATTGTGGGTACGCACGGCCGCGGCATCTGGGTGATCGATGACATCACTCCGCTCCATCAGATCGACGCCGCCGTAATGGGTTCCGATGTCCATCTCTTCACGCCGGCCGCGGCAATCGACCACCTGCAGGGCGACGACAACGGTACGCCGTTCCAGCGCGACGAGGCGCAGGCGGAGAATCCTCCCGCCGGCGCGGTGATCGATTACTACCTCAGGAACAAGGTGAGTGGCCCCGTGACACTCGAGATCCTGGACGCGGGCGGACGGAGCGTCCACCTGTTCTCGAGCGAGCGAGCGGCCGAGCCAGCCAGTCGCCGGCGCGGCCCTGCCGCGGGTCTCCCGCGCATCTCGCCGGTCTGGCAGACGGTGCCCCAATTGCTCCCCACATCGGCAGGTTTGCACCGCGTGGTTTGGGATCCCGTCACGATTGAAGACCCTGAAGCGGCAGGTGCGCAGGGCCGCCCGCCATTGCGACTCACTGGCAACTTTACCGCCCGGCTCACGGTCAGCGGAAAGAGCTACACGCAGCCGTTCGTGGTGAGGCCGGATCCGCGACGCGCGACTGGGCCGTCCTGACGGATCACCCTCGAACCAGGCATGCTCGCGGCGTCGGTCGCACAACGGCGACGCACCGTCCTGCCATTTACCTCAATTCGGCCTTCGCGAAGCTCGCGAGAATCTGTTCCTCCGACGGCGGTTGCAGGACGTTGCGCGCCGCAAACTCGTCAGCCTGCGGATAGCTCGTGCCCCGAATGAGCCGAGCGGCGTTGTCCAGATCGTAGGCCGTATGCCTGAGCTGAACGGTGGGTCCGAGCAGGAGCCAATCCGCGCCCGGTTCCCCAAATGGCATTCCCACACTGCCCGCATTCACGACTCGGGTCCTTCCGATCATCCGGTCGAACTGCATATGGCTATGACCGCAGATCACGAGAGGTGCACCGGCGTTGTCGAAGATTGGGAGCAAGCGATCCTCAGCCGTCCGACGGGTGAATATCTCGGTGTCGCTGCGCGGGGTGGCGTGACAGAACAGCACGCCACCCTGTCCCGGCATCTCGACCCGAAGTGTTTTCGCCCAGCCGGCCAACGCGAGCTTGTGCTCCGGGAGCAGCTGCTGCGCCGTCCAGCGCATGGCTTCCCGAACCCGCGCCGGAAGCTTGTCGTGCTCTGCGCCCGCCCCTTCGGCGAGCACCGCGCGGTCACAATTACCCTGGACGAACTGGATCGGGATATCGAGATCGAGGAGCCGCTCGAGGGTCTCGCGTGGCATCGGGCCCAGAACCACATCGCCGCCGACAACAACCTGGTCCACGCCGTCATGCCGGATGTCGCGGAGCACGGCCTCCAGCGCGGGAAGGTTCCCGTGGATGTCATAGAGCGCAGCGATCCGCACCGCCGATCCTATCGGTCGCGCGGGTTCTCGTTCATGAACAGCTCGGCAGCTTCAGCACTCCCGTCGGGATGGCCACCAACGTCCGGCCGCGTCCCTTCAGCACGATGTTGAAGGCCCCGAGCTCGGTTGTGCTGAGCCGCTCCCACGACCCCATCACCGTCTTCAGCTCCCGACAGCTGCTGGCGTACGCGGCAATCATCGCCGCCGTCGGGGCCATATCGCCCAGATCCTGCGCGTTCAGCTGGCCGACCAGAGCGTTGTTGATCGCGGTAAAGTTTGGGGCCGGCGTCTGTCCGCGTGTGGGCCGGCCGCGGCCAGCATCGAGCCCGACGACCGTGTCCAGCTGCGCCGCGAGCGCGCCAGCGCGGGTCGCCACCTCCGCCATATCTCGCTCTGATCCCGGCGGGATGGCGCCGCGCAATGCTGTCCGCAAAGCCACCGCCTGCTGTTGTCCCTCATATGATGCCCTGAGCCCTCCCACGATCTTCATCTGAAGGTCGTGCTGCGCCCGGAGGGCCGCCAGCGTAGCCGGCGAGCGTGGATCACCGCGGACCGTGACGGTGCGCGTGTAGGTCCGAACGTCGACGGTCAGCTTGAGCGTGTACACACCGGGCAGCGCCAGTGGGCCCTCGGGCGAGGGCGGGGTGAGCCCGGGATTCGCGTTGATCTCGAACGTGTGCCGGAAGGCGAGGGGCGCGTCGTAGCGAAGATCCCAGTTGATCCGGTTC
>JBBSGP010000099.1:0-6437 GCA_038253885.1 Gemmatimonadales bacterium
ACTGGCCAACGCGCTGGGCGGCGGAGCGGCGGTATCGTACAACTACCATTTCGCGAATCCGGGCGTCTCTAGCTGGACCGCCATCGACGGCGCGCTCGGGCTGAATCACCGCGGCGTTCGCAGCACGAGCAACAACACGTGCCTCAACCACACGGCGTCCGGGCTGCCGGCCGGAGTGACCCTCATGGCGGGCAGCGATTGTCCCCAGACCTGGGGGCTGAGCGGCTTCGCCGGCCGTCCGCCTGTGTCTCCAACCGCTTATCGCTCGGTCTTCGCGATTAACAAGGCGGGCTTCCGTTTCAACTTCTTCGACGTGCCTCGCGGGTTTCTCGACACGACGCAGACGCTGGGTGATCGGTTCGCGACTTTCGGATCGTTCACGGATTACGGCCGAGAGCGGCGGGTGGGGTTTGGCAAAGTGCTGCCAGGCGGGTCGGGCGATCCGAAGGAACCGGGATATCCGCTCGGTCTCGAATGGCGCTTCGACGCGTTCACGCTCAATGCCACACCGGGCGTCGTGTACTGGCAGGCGACGGTGACCAACCGCAGCCGAGACATCTACAACGTCCCGCTCGATTACGACTCGCTCTACGTTGGCGCGCTGGCCCGGCACGGCCGGTCGGTGCGTACGCGCGCCGGTTTCGACATCCAGCGTGGCACCGCCTTCTTCAACGAGATCGGCCACAACTCGACCTGCGACAACGCGAAATCGGTACCGGGTAGCTTCTCCTTCGGCGCCTACACCGGGGACTGCGCGCCGGTCGGCTTCGGTAACGGCGCGAGCGCCATCGTTTTTCTCAAGAGTCCGATTGGAGATCTGCGTTACAAGCAATTCACGGATTCGTCGAGCAGTTTCTTCTTCCCCACGAGCCCCGTGGCGGGCGACACGATCACCTATAACATGGGCCACCTCTGCGGCGACGACTGCATCCAGGACCGCTTCAGCGCTCCGGGCACCGGCTTCGGTGTGCTCGCGTCACGGGAGGCACTGGCTCTCGGAGGTACGTCCCCGGCGGCGCTGGATCCGTTCCAGTACTGGCAGCTCTTCCATCCGGCCAACGGCGCGCCGTACGGGCTCGGCCCTCGGGTCGACGTCTCGAATCCGCGCGCGGGCGGAGGGTTCAACTTTTTCGTCCCGGGCACGTGGCGGTACGCGACGCGCCCACTCTCCGCGCCGGCAACGGGCGGCGATACCCTCTTCCTCGACACGTGTCATCCGATCGCGAATCGCTGCGTCGGCATCTGGCTGGACACACTGCCGGACCGCTCGATCGACTTCACACGCAGCGCGACCTGGGTGGGTGCTGGACCCTTTCATCTGGCCGCCGACTCGTCGGCGGCGATGGTTCTGGCGATCGTCGCGGCGCCCGATTCTGCGGGTATCGAGCAGTCCGTCAATCAGGCCATCGCGCTCTATCAGGGGTTCTTCATCGCCCCGACCGCGCCGCCCGCCCCGCGGGTGGCGGCTGCTCAGGTGATCGGGGGAAGTACCCGACAGACGCTGGTGCGGATTTTCCTCGACAACCGGACGATCGGGTACGTCGACCCGTTCATCCAGGCTCTCTCGGATCGCTTCCGGAGTGCCAGGGCAGGGACGGTCGAAGGACGGCTCAATCAGCTCAATCCGCGCATCGGGCCCGCCGGGCGCAGCCTGGCGGACACGCTCGCGACACTCGCGCGCGCAAACGTCGCCCAGATCCTGGTCTACAAGTCGTGCGATAACGGGCGCAATTTCACGAGCGGCTCCTCACCGAACTTCTGCACGCGTGACGTCGTGCGCGATACGCTCGGACGCGAGCTCGGTCCGTCGGCGTATCGCACCATGTCCGCGGACAGCGTCGTGTTCACCGACGGAAACGTGCTCGCGGGTCAGAGCTACTACTATGCGTTTGTGCCGGTCACTCGGGGGGTGAAGCTCGCTCTCCTGGACTCGACCTTCGCCACCGGTCGCCGCGCATTCGACACCACCTTCGTCGCGCCGACGTCGGTTTTTCCGATCAGCGCGGCCGCCCCGAACGTTGCCGTGGTCTATGTCCCCGCCAGCCTTCAGGCGGGAGCGGTTCGCTCGGCCGTCATGTTCACACAGGAGACCGGACCGAGCACCCTCAATCCGACCAGGGACACGAGCTTCAACACGCCGACGGTGACGGCGCTGGACTCACTCAGCGATACGGCGTCCTATCGACTGGTCGTCGGTGACACCGTGGTCGTCAAGGAATACTCGACCAACAACCTCGTCGACTCGACGGTCGTGATCGTGCGACGCACCGTGCCGAAGTCGTTCACCTACCTTCTCGCCATCCCCGGCGTTGCGTCGAGCGCGTACGCGCAGCCGGTGCGCGCCCGTGCGGACACCCTGCGATTCGTCAGCCGGACGCGCGCGACTCTCCCGATCTTTGGGACGGTCCCGGCGTCCCTCGACTCGACCGTCGGCGCGCAACGAGTCCGCACGGTGATCCTCGGGAACGCGGGGCAGTTCGTGAGCAACAACACCGCGTCGCCCGCTGTCGGGCCGTTGGGCCAGGCCGTTCTGGTCTCCGTGCGAGGCGGCGTGGAGGTCCCGGTCGCCATCGGGAACGACCTCCGTCCCGGACAGTTCACGACTAACTCGCGCGTGCTCAGCAGTCTCGACTTCGGCAAGGTGAACGTCGACGTCGCCAACCGTCCGATTCTCATCGCGCAGACAAGCTCGAACGCCGGCGGCGCGCAGTTCCTCGACAAGTTCTGGGCGATCCCGAGAGCTGGACGCATCCTATCGAGTGATCGTCCGACTCTCGACTGGCAGCAGACAGCCAGCCGGCTGCTCGGCACGAACGCGGGCGAGCTCATCTTCACCTTTGCCGGCCCTGAGTTCGGTCCCCGTGCTCCTTTCTCGTATGCGGGCGGGCTCGCGCCCCTCCAGACACAGTTCACGGCGTCGTTCGGCCAGCGGACCAACAGCTCGACGACGGTGAACGACGCGTCCTCCGTCGCGGCCATCAACACGGCGCTCAAGACCAGCTTCACTGCCGACAGCCTGCTGGTCATCAACCTTCCCTTCACGATCGTCGATGCGTCGAACAATCGGGTCGTCAAAGCGGCGATGCAACGGGCGGACAAATACGCCACCTACCTGCTCGGCACGGCACCGGACACGGCTCGCGTGACGGTGCCGGCGGATCAGTGGGTGCCGGGCGAGCCTCTCATCCTCCTCGAGAATGCCAGCGTTGCCGACACCCTGGCGGATGGGACCATCAAGCGTGATGCCAACGGCCGACCCGTGCTCGTGGATGTCCTGACCGTCCTGGCGTACCGCGCGGTGATCGGGTGCAGCGCTTCATCGCCTTTCACTTGTAACCCGCTGGCCGGTCGTGGCGGCAGTGGCTACATCTCGGCTGACCCGGGACAGGAGCTGCACGTGAGATACGCGGTGCCGTTCACCTCGGATCGCGAATTCGCATTCCGCGTGTCGCCGTTGGTCGCCGGCACTCGCCTGCGGTCGGTGACTGCCGCGATGCTCGATTCGGTGAATGTCGTTCCGAATCCGTACGTGCTCTACTCGAACTTCGAGACGAACCCGACCAATGAACAGCGGATCATGTTCACCCACCTGCCACCGAGGGGAGTGATCCGTATCTACACGGCGTCCGGTCAGTTCGTGCAGCAGATCATCTGGACCCCGACCGAGCTCGCCAACAGCGGGGATCTGTATTTCAACCTGCTCACCCGCGAAGGAACGGAGATGGCCAGCGGCCTCTACGTCTTCACGGTGACAGCCACCGACGACAGCGGACGCAAGAAGAGCAGTCGAATCGGACGCTTCATCATCATCCGTTGAGGAACCCGCGCATGCATGCTCGAGGCCTCATCGTTCCCGGCATCGCGCTGTTCGCGCCGCTGCTCGGCCAGGCGCAGATCGGGGGCGTGACCATCCAGCCGGGGCGGGGGGACAACGTCAGCCGGGTCGGGACGCGCGCCGCGAACTTCCTGGAGATCGGGGTCGGTGGCCGCGGTCTCGCGCTGGCGGGAGCGTATGTTGCCAGCGCCACCGATGTCTCGGCGACCTACTGGAACGTCGCCGGTCTGGCCGAGGTCACGAAGCCGAGCCTCTTTTTGTCGCGTGAGCGGCTGTTCGGCGCGTCGGGTCTCACCAACAGCTACGTCGCGGCATCGGTTCCACTCTTCGGCGGCTCATTCGGCATCAGCTTCACCGACTTCTCCTCGGGCGACATCCGCCGCACGACCGAGGCCTTCCCTGAGGGCAATGACCCGGTGGCCGGCGCCTTCGTGAGCTGGGACGCGACAGCAATCGGCGTGCACTACGCCCGCATCATCACCGACCGGCTCGATTTCGGGGTCACGGGTAAGCATGCCAGCGAGGGCATCCAGTTCGGAACCGCCAGCTACAACGGGGCCGATGCTGGTGTGCGGTTTCGCTCCGGTCTGTACGGCACGACTCTCGGCGCCTCGCTCGCCAATATCGGTTCGAGCGGTCGGATCACGGGGCCGGCGACGCAGCGAACCTGTCCGCCTCGCCGCGACCCTCAGTTTCCGACTCAGCGAACGATCAACTGCGACCTGCGTCCCGGAAGCAATCAGCTTCCCACCATGATCCGTTTCGGCATCGAGACCGATCTGGTGGGCGGCGCCGAGGCGCTGATGTCTCCTTCCAGCCCGAACCGGCTGGCGTTGCTCGCGGACGTCACCGACGGCATCGACACGAACATCATGCCGGCGTTCGCGGCCGAGCTCGGCTATCATCACACCCTATTTCTGCGGGCCGGCAAGCGCTTCCTGAGCGATGATCGGACCGAGAGCAGCTTCTCGGATGGGCTCGCTGCGGGGCTGGGGCTGGTGGTGCCGCTCTACGGTCGCCGCCTCCTGGTCGATTACGCCTATCGCAATTTTGGTGACCTGGGCAACAACCAGGCGTTCTCGTTTCAATTCGATTTCTGATGTCCAGTCTGCGCCGCCGGACGATCCGGAAGCGTGCCGTCACGCTGCTCCGGACGATCGTCACCGTGATCCTCCTCACTCGCGCCACTCCAGGATGGGCTCAACTGGATTCCGCGCTGTCGAGGGCAGATTCCCTCGCGGCGGGACTGAATGGCGGTACGCGATACCGCGTCTCGGTGCTCGGAGGCTATCAAGCGTTCGCCGCAAGCTCGGCCCTTCGCCGCTCCCCCTTCCTCGGAATGCGCCTCGACCGTCCGCTCGGCGCGTTGGAGATCGGGGGGAACATCGCCTTCAGCCGGCCGCTCACGAGAGGCGAGTACTTTCCCTGGAACCGGCAGATCTATTTCAGCGATGCCGCGCACCTGAACGATACCACCCTCCTGTTCGCACCGAATCAATACACGACGCTCGTCACCACGAGCCTCGATCTCAACCTCGTTCTCGGTACGGGAGGATCGGTCGCCCGCGGCCTCGCTGCGGAGCTGGGCGCGGGCGGCGGGTACTACAATTTCTGGCTCGACCCGGAGCAGGCGCACGGCAACAGTTCCATGGGCGGACCCCTCCTGACGTTCGGAGCCGGCCTCCGCGTTCCGCTCGGCGCATCGTACGGTCTGAGATTGCGGGTCGATGACATGGTTCTCACCCGCTTCGACCGCAATCGCTTCTCGCTCGCGGATCCCCTGTTCGCGGAGGATCTGTTCGTCAATCCGGTGGTGGCCCCCCCGCGCGCGCAGCGCACCGTGCACAACATGCGCTACGCAATCGGATTGATCTTCGTGCCACGGACGAGAGCGCGATGAACCGAGCCGTCTGTCGCTGTGCGCCGTTGCTGGCTCTCGTCGGAGCCTGCTTCGGCGACACCACGCCCACCGGTCGCGTCGGCGGGACGGAATACAACATGAGCCTCTCCGTACCGTCGCCAGTGCGACTTCCGGCGGCGAGCGTGACCGTGAAGTCGAGGACGGTCCTGGGCGTGCCGACGGTCGACACCATCACGCTGGTGGCATCGCTCCTCAAGCCGCTGACCGGCAAGGCGCGCTATCAGCTGTATCTCGTCAATGCGCTCGACAGCTCGGCGCGCCCGATCGTGGCGACCGTCAGCACCACTCGCACGGACTCCGGCTTCGCGGGTGCCGCGGTCGTCACCACGCCGGTCATGACGTCGCTCGGGGTGCAGCGCTTCTTCAATGGCGCGCCGTTCAACACGACGACAACGCTGCGCATCACATCGCTGGGCGGTGCCGACACCATCGGTGTCACCTCCGGGTTCGTGGTGGTGACCATCCAGTCGGACACCAGTGGTCCCGCGTACGCTCCGGCGACTCCCAAGCCGCTCTGGTTCCGGTTCCGCGACCAGAAGGGTACCACGACCCCAACCGATGACGCGATCATCGCTGCCGGCAGCGCGTCCTTCGGATTCTTCAATGTGCCGGGAGCGTCGCGGATTTTCGCCGCACAGGGCTACGGCCGCTCGGCATTCTGGGATCGCGCCGCCAATGGCA
>JBBSGP010000100.1:0-6437 GCA_038253885.1 Gemmatimonadales bacterium
GAACCAGGTCGAGCGGTGGTTCGGCCTCATCACCCAGCGCGCGATCCGCCGGGGCTCCTTCCGCACCGTGCGCGACCTGATTCGCCGTATCGACACCTTCATCACCCACTACAACAGCGCCGCCCGCCCCTTCACGTGGACCGCCACCGCCGACTCGATCCTCGCCAAGGTCGAGCGACTTGCGAAAGCAATTAATGGGACATCACAATAGGTCGGGAGCTCAGCTGCCCGCGAAGTGATTGAGCGGGCCCGTACCGCCGCCGAGGCGCGGAGCGGTGGCAATCGCGGAGTGGACGAAGTCCAGCGAGCGGCTCACGGCGTCCACCAGGGTCGCGCCGAGCGCGAGATGGGCGACGATGGCGGCCGACAGGGTGCAACCGGTCCCGTGACTGTGCCGAGTGTCCAGCCGGCGGTGGCGGAAGATGTGGATCTCGCCCGCGTCCAGAAGAACGTCGAGCGTCGCCGAGCCCGGCAGATGGCCTCCTTTCACCAGCGCCGCTCCGGCGCCGGCAGCCACGAGCGCGCGTGCCGCTCGCTCCATGGCCTTCACGTCCCGCACGGTCTTCCCGGTGAGAGCCTCCGCCTCGTCCAGGTTCGGCGTGATGAGTCGGGCGATAGGCAAGAGGTGGCTCCGGATTGTCGTGATCGCGCGATGCTCGATCAACGTATCGCCCGAGCTGGAGACCATCACCGGATCGAGAACATATGCCGAGAGCCCATGAGCCCGAATGCCCTCGGCAACGGCGCGGGCGACGGCGTCGTCGGCGAGCATGCCGCTCTTGACCGCCGCGGGCCTGAGGTCGGTGGCGACAGCGTCGATCTGCGCGCGGACCAGCGAGGCATCGACCGCCGCCCACGCCGAGACGCCGAGGGTGTTCTGGGCCGTGATCGCGGTGACGACCGTGGTGCCGAAGACCCCGAAGCGATGAAAGGTCTTGAGGTCAGCCTGGATGCCGGCGCCGCCGCCGGAGTCCGAGCCCGCGATCGACAGCGCGATCTGCATCCCGGAAAGATGAGGGTCCGATGCGACGAGCGCCACGCAGTGGCGTGGCGCCCGGATCTTCCTGCGTCCTACTGCACTCGTCGAGGCGTCGGAGAAGGAGGCAATGCCTGCACCCGCTCCTTGAAGGTATGGAAGTTCTTGGAATCACTCGAGAGCGAGGCTAGCTTGGCCGGGTCCAGGCTGTTGATGAGACGCTGGATGTCGGCGATCCGATCCTCCTCCAGCGGATGCGTGGTGAACCATGCCTCCACACCGGCCGGGCGGTTCTTCCGCTCCTCGAGCAGCCGCTGGAACATCGTCACCATCCCTTCCGGGCTGATGCCGGCGCGAACCACGTTGGTGAAGCCCTCGTCGTCCGCTTCCTTCTCATCGGTGCGGCTGAATTTGGCGAATAGCGCGGTGCCGGCCACCTGGAGTCCTGCCTGAGCGGCCTGGCTGTCGCAGACTCGCGTGAGGACGCAGGCCAGGGTGACGCCGATGTTGGCGGTTTGCTGTTGCTGCATCTGCTTGATAGTATGGCGCCGGACGACGTGACCGATCTCATGACCGAGCACTCCGGCGATCTCATCCATCTTCTCGGCGCGCTCGATGAGCCCGCGATTCACATAGATGTAGCCGCCCGGGACCGCGAAGGCATTGACCTCCTTGCTGTCGACGACGAAGAAGTGCCACTCGAGATCGCCCCGCGCGGTGATCCTCGAGATCGAATCGCCGAGCACGTTGATGTACCGGTTGATCTCGGGGTCGCGCACGAGAGGAAGCTGCTGATCGATCTGCTGGGCGTACTGCGCGCCCATCTGCACTTCCTGCTGCTGGGATACGCCGCAGGCGGAGACGGAGAGCACGAACGTGACGCCAAGGATGAACCGTTTCATGTACGCTCCTGCGTAGACGTGCACGCCGCCGAAGTTGGCAAGACCCATTCCACATTGCTCGCACTGTCATCGTCTTGAAGCTTCTCACCTTGGCCCGCGACCTGCAGCGTCGCAAGGCACGCGAACGGCTCGATCTCTTCGTGGCCGAAGGAGTTCGAGCGGCAGAGGAGCTCCTGCGATCACCCCTCGCACCGCGCGGGCTGCTGGTCTCGCCCGGCCTCGTGCACGCGGCCCGTGGCTCGGCTCTTCTCACCGCCGCCTACGGCCGCGGGATCCCGGTAGAGGAGGTATCGGACCGCGACTTCGATACGGCGTCCGATACTGAATCGCCACAAGGCGTTCTCGCGATCGCCGAAATTCCCCGCGGCTGTCTCGAATCTCTGGTTCTGCCCGAGCGCGCACGCGTGGTGGTGCTCGACTCGCTACAGGACCCTGGCAACGTGGGCACGATCCTGCGGACGGCCGCGGCTTTCGGTGTCGCGGTCACCGTGGCCCTTCCCGGCACGGTCGACCTCTGGAACGCCAAGGTCGTCCGCAGCGCGATGGGTGCGCTCTTTCACCGTCCCGCCACTACTACTACCTGGGAAGAGCTCGACAGGTTCCTCGCATCCACCGGGACGGCGCTCTGGGGAACGGACCGCTCCGGCGTACCGCTCGAGCAGCTCGCCGCACCGCCGCGCCTGGCCCTCGCTCTCGGCAACGAAGGCGGAGGTCATTCTCCCGCGGCGCGGATGCGGATCGCGCACAGCGTCTCCATCTCCATCGGCTCCGATGTCGACTCACTCAATGTCGCGGTGGCCGCCGGGATCCTTCTCCATCATTTCCGCCTGTGACCGATGCTCTCGTGGCTTTCCCTCGACTCCTGGCACTGCTCCTCGGCGGGGTGATCGGATCCTTCCTGAACGTCTGCATCTCGCGCTGGCCCGATGGGCTGTCCGTGATGAAGCCCCGGTCGCGCTGCCCGGCGTGCGGCCACGAGATCACCTGGTACGAGAACATCCCCGTCGTCAGCTGGCTAGCTCTGCGGGGACGGTGCCGGGGTTGTCACCAACCCATCTCTCCCGTGTATCCACTCGTGGAGATCGTGGTCGCGCTGCTCTGGCTGGCGGCCGTTGTGCAATTCGGTATGAGCTTCGCCGCGCTGCGCCTGGCCGTGTTCCTCACGGTGCTTCTCGGCATCATGCTGACCGATGCGTCGCGCTACGTGATTCCAGATGGATTCACCGTGTTCGGCTTGCTCTGGGCGATCGCCGCTGCAGGCATCGCGCTCTTCGTCGGTGAAACTCCTCCCTTTGCCGGCCTGTACGAGGCAGTGGTGGGAGCGTGCGCGGGCGCCGGCGCGATCGCGATCGTCGGTTGGCTCGGCGAGCTGGCGCTGAAGAAGGAGGCAATGGGATTTGGCGACGTCACGTTGATGGCGATGGTCGGGGCGCATCTCGGACCGGCCCGGACGCTGCTCACGATCTTTCTCGGCGCCGCGATCGGGGCGGTGGGCTTTCTCGGAATCGTCTTTCCGCTGGAGTGGCTCAGGAGTCGGCGGCAGGGCAGTCCGTTCGAGCCACCGCTGGTGCCCTTCGGCGTGTTCCTTGCCCCGGCCGCGGTCGTGGCGCTGCTCTGGGGAAACGCGCTCATCGACTGGTACATCCACGGAGTGCTGGGACTGTGATGCTCGGAGACATGATACGACCTGCCGGAATGACCCTCGATCGGCTCACGCGTGATCTCACCGCCGACGCCCGCGCGGGGCTGCTCGAGCCTGTCCGCTGTCGCGATGATGAGATCTCGCGCGTCGTGGACATCCTGCTTCGCCATGGCAAGAACAACCCCGCGCTGGTGGGGCCGTCGGGTGTCGGCAAGACGGCAATCGCCGAAGGGTTGGCCCAGCGCATCGCGACCGGCGCGGTGCCGGTGGTGCTTCGACACGCGCGTGTCCTCGCGCTCGACCACGTCTCGATGCTCGCCGGAACGATGTATCGGGGACAATACGAGGAGCGTCTTCGCGGCGTGGTAGCTCAGGCGAGCGCCGATCCGGATATCATCCTCTTCATCGACGAGCTGCACAATCTCATCGGTCAGGGTAGTGCGATGGGCGCCGCCATGGACGCGGCCAACATGCTCAAGCCCGCGTTGGTACGCGGCGAGTTCAGGGTGGTCGGCGCGACGACCGAAGAGGAGTACGAGCGGTGGGTGTGCGGCGATCCGGCGCTGGAGCGCCGCTTCCAGAAGGTTCCGGTGCGGGAGCTGAGCGCGGATCAGACAATGATCATCCTGGAGGCACGGAAAGAGCGGCTCGAGCGTCACCACAATGTCGCGATCTCCGCCGACGCCCTGCGCGCCTCGGTCCAGCTCACCGACATCTTCATTTCGGACCGGGCCCGCCCGGATCGCGCGATCGACGCATTGGATGAGGCGTGTGCCCACGCCCAGGCACTGGCCGCCTACTCGCCCGATACGGAGGCGCTCATCCTCGAGCGGCGCGAGCTTCTCCGCCGTGCCGTCGGGGGGCCGGCGATTGTGGGAGGCGAGACAACGGGCTCTCCCGCTGGCGACCGGGCCGCCGTCGTGGAGGATCCGGTCGAGAAGTGGGCGCGCGAGGGCATCGCGGCGATCGAACGCTTCGGTGCCGAGATCGAGGCGGCGTTCGCGCCGGCTGGACGTCCGGACCGCTCCGAGCAGCCCACCCCAGCGCCGGTTACCCGCTCGGCCGAGACTCCGTCGGGATCGGCTCGGCTGGCGGTGGTGGAGACGGACCTCGAGCGCCGGCTCGTCGCCGAGGGCATTGTGGTGAGGGGACACGACGTGGCGAGGGTGGTAGGGCTCGCGACCGGGAAACGCGTCGAGTGGGCGACGTGAGTCGGAAGAGCGCGCGCGTGGCTGCCGCTCTCGTCGCGGCGCTCGCCGCCTGCTCTCGGGGCCAGTCCGCGGAGGGACCCTACGCGAGACAGGTCGCGGATGCGGTCCCGCAGATCGAGTCCGGCACCGGGCTCCGATTCAAGCATCCGCCGGTGGTGCGACCCAAATCACAGGCCGAATTTCACGACTTCATGCAGCGCGTGTTCGAGCGCGAGATCGGGGAGAAGGAGTTGGCCGGACAGCAGGCGACGTACCGATTTCTCGGCCTCATCCCGGACACGCTCAACCTGCGTCAGCTCTTCCTGGATTTTCTCACCGAGCAGGCGGTCGGGCTGTACGATCCGGAGAGCAAGACTCTCTGGATTCGAAGCGACGCGAAACCGGAGCAGATCGGGCTCATCGTCTCGCACGAGCTCGTCCACGCATTGCAGGACCAGTATGTCAACCTCGATTCGATCGAAAAAACGAAGGGAGACGACGATCGAGCCCTGGCTGCCCACGCCCTGATCGAAGGACAAGCCATGCTGGTCCCGCTCCAGGCGGCGGCCGGGGCCGGAGTGGATCCGGCGGCGCGCTATCCGGGCGGATGGGAGGCGATCCGCCAGCTGGTGCGTGACAACTTCAGCTCCACACCGGTGGCGGCTCGCGCGCCGATGGTGATCCGCGAGACGGAGATCTTCTCGTACGTCAACGGGATGGAGTTCGTCCGGCGCTTCGTCGAGCGGCACCCCGATACCTCACCGTACGGAGCCGCGATTCCGCATTCGTCGGAGCAGCTGCTGCACCCGGAAAAGTACGACGCGGCGACGCGCGAGGAGCCGGTGAAAGTCGTGCTCCCTGCGCCGTCAGGTGCGTCGGAGAGCTACCAGAACGACGTTGGGGAGTTTGGCATCCGCGTCTTTCTCTACCAGCATCTCAACGACCAGCCCACATCCATCCGGGCGGCCGCCGGATGGGGCGGCGACCGGTACGCCATCGTTCGCACACCGAGGGGCGAGGGGTTTGCCTGGGTGAGCGTGTGGGACACGCCGCTCGACGCCGCCGAATTCCGCGACGCCCTCCAGGAAGTCATCGCGAAGCGCTTCGGTGCGCCCGCCTCCGCCGGCCCGAGCGCGAGCGCCCGGAGCTACACGGCGCGCGGCCGCTCGCTGCTCGTGTGGGCCGGAGAGATTGCCGGGAAGGCTGCCGTGATGTACGTCGATGTTCCGGCCGGCGCATCCACCTCGGTGATCGATCCCGCCAACGTGAGGCTGCAGCCCTGAGGTCAGCGGAGCTTCGCGAATAGCTCCGTGAGCAGGAAAGTGACGACGCCGATCAGGCCGCCCAGAACGAAGCCGGTCTTGATGATGAAGTTGAGCTCGCGCTGCATGACGCCACGCACGAGGTCCTCGACGCGCTGAGTGCTGAACGCCATCACCTTGCGCTCGACCAGCGTCTGGATATCAAGACGCTCGACGAAGCCTGGGAGCTCGGTCTCGATCCACTCCCAGAGCGCCGGCGACAGAACCCGGGACAGACGCGCGGTCGCGTCGGTCGGCAGCCAACGTCCGGGCCGGCCGATGGGGCGCGACAGCGCCTTGGCGATAGCCCCACGCACCGCATCCTGGGCGAGATCGCGGACCTTCGCCGACCGAGCGCCCTGCGCGATCCAGCCGGCGAGCAGGTCGTCGTCCAGCGGAGCGAGTAGCTCGCCCCAGGTGCGCGAC
>JBBSGP010000101.1:0-6292 GCA_038253885.1 Gemmatimonadales bacterium
GATCCACACCCCCGGCCACACACCGGAGCACCTGAGCTTTCTCATCACCGACGGCGCCGCGGCCGACCAACCGATCGGCATCGTCACCGGTGACTTCGTGTTCGTCGGCGATGTCGGTCGGCCCGATCTGCTCGAGAAGACGGGCAATCTGACGGGCACGATGGAGCGGTCGGCGCGCACCCTCTACCGTTCACTGCAGCGCTTCCGTGAACATCCCGAGTGGACGCAAATCTGGCCCGGCCATGGCGCCGGGTCAGCCTGCGGCAAGGGATTGAGTGCCGTCCCGCACAGCACGGTCGGCTACGAGCTCCGCTTCAACTGGGCGTTCAACGCTCGGACTGAGGAGGAGTTCGTGCTGATGGTGCTCGCGGGTCAACCGGACCCGCCACCCTACTTCGCGGTGATGAAGCGGCTGAACAGAGACGGAGGGCCGCTTCTCGATGGACGGCCGCCATCCCGCGCGCCGGCGGCTCGGCTCGACGCGCTTCTGTCCAACGGCGCCGTCGTGGTGGACATCCGAGCCGCCTCCGACTACGCGACCGCTCACGTGAGTGGCAGCATCAACATCCCCCTCGGCCGGAGCTTCACGGGTTGGGCGGGATGGGTTCTGCCCTACGACCGCGACATCTGGCTGGTCGCCGACGAGGGCTGCGGCTCGTGCGTTGGCGATGCGTGGCGCGCCCTGCGGCTGATCGGTCTCGATCGGGTGACTGGCTTCCTCGAGGCAGGCGAGGTCGCTCAGTGGGGGCGGGAGAGAAGGTTGATGCGAGACATCTCCCGCGTCCCGCCGGCCGAGGTGGCGGAGCGGCTCGACCGCGAGGAGGTGATTCTGCTGGACGTTCGAGCCCAGTCGGAGTGGAATGCGGGCCACGTGCCTGGTGCGATGCATGTGCCCCTCGACCTTCTGTCACGCTGGATGCGGAACCGCGGCCGCGACTCGGAGATCGTCGTGCACTGCCAGACCGGCGCTCGCTCGGCGATCGCCGCGAGCCTGCTGGACGCGGAAGGCTTCTCTCAGGTGCGGGATCTGGCGGGAGGCTTCACGGCCTGGCGAGCGGCCGGCCTCCCGGTGGGGACTACAGACTCTTGACCTCGCTGACCAATCGAGTCAGCGAGGTTTTTGCGTCCCCGAACAACATCGACGTCTTGGGGTCGTAGAAGAGCTCGTTCTCGATGCCGGCGAAGCCGTGGCTCATGCCGCGCTTCAGCACGATGATGCTGTGCGCCTGATCCGCGTTGAGGATCGGCATTCCGTAGATGGGGCTGGTTGGATCGGTGCGGGCGGCCGGATTCACAACGTCGTTGGCCCCGATCACCAGCGCCACGTCCGCACGCTCGAACTCACCGTTGATCTCGTCCATGTCGTACAACCGGTCGTAGGGGACGTTCGCTTCGGCGAGCAGCACGTTCATGTGACCGGGCATGCGGCCGGCCACCGGATGGATCGCGTACTTGACCTCACCTCCCTTCTTCTCGATCAACTCCGCGAGCTCGCGAACCTGGTGCTGCGCCTGCGCGACCGCCATGCCGTAGCCGGGGACCACGATCACCGAGCGGGCGTAGCCGAGCTGGATGGCGGCATCCTCCGGGGCCACCGAGCGAACGCTGAGCCCGGTGGCGCTCCGGGCCGCCCCCGCATCGGTGTCGCCACCGAACGCGCCGAAGATCACGTTGGTGAAGGAGCGGTTCATGGCGCGGCTCATCAGCAGCGACAGCAGGAAGCCCGAAGCGCCGTTGAGTGCGCCGGCAATGATGAGAACGTTGTTCCCGATCGCGAATCCGGTCGCCGCCGACGCGATGCCCGCATAGGAATTGAGTAGAGAGACGACAACAGGCATGTCGGCGCCCCCGATCGGCACCACCATGAGCACGCCAAGCAGAAGCGCCAATGACACGATACCGTAGAAAGCGACCTGCGTATCCGGAAAGACGAGTAGATACGCGAGCAGGCCGAGTGTCACGGCGCAGAGAAGAAGGTTGAGGGCGTTCTGGCCGCGATAGGTCAGGGGCCGCTCGGGTAGAATTCCCTGGAGCTTGCCAAACGCGATGAAGCTGCCGGTCGTCGTGAGCGCACCGAACAGGACCTCGAGCCCGAGCGCGGTGATGATGCCGGTGGGCAGCGTGCCACCGTGAAGCCAGTATTCGTTGACTCCCACCAACGTCGCCGCCACGGCTCCGAACATGTGCGAGATGGCGATCACCTGCGGCACCGACGTCATGGCGACGCGTCGCCCGAGTGGGACGCCGATGACCGAGCCGAGAAGCAATCCGCCCACGATGTAGTCGTAGCGGACAATGTCGTGATGGAGGAGAGTTCCGATGATGGCCAGGAGCATGCCGACGGCGGCTTGCTGCATCCCGCGTCGCGCGCTGTCCGGTCTGGTGAGGCTCCTGAGCCCGAGGATGAAGAGCACCGAGGCGGCAAGGTACGTCGCCTGAATGAAGTACTCCCTCATGGGCCTTTCTTCTGCCCGCGGCGAAACATCTTCAGCATCCGGTCGGTGATCAGAAAGCCGCCGACGACGTTGATCGTCGCCGCGGTCACCGCCACGACGCCGAAGATCGAGCTGACGACCCCATGGTCGGAGCCGGCGGCCACGATCGATCCCACGAGAGAGATGCCGCTGATCGCGTTGGTGGCCGACATGAGCGGTGTGTGCAGCAGCGACGGCACGCGACTGATCACCTGAAAGCCGACGAAGCCGGCGAGGACGAACACGTACAGCTCGATGATCCCGGTGGTGGTCATTGGATGAGTAACCCGGCGTGGGTGACGGCCAGCGCCGCGGTGATCTCATCGGCGAGGTCGATCGTGATGGCACCGTCTTTCATGAGATGTTGAAGAAGGGCGAGCATGTTCCGGCCGAACATCTGGCTGGCGTGCACGGGCAGACTGCTGGCGAGGTTGGTGGGGCCGAGGACGACGACGCCGTGGGATTCCACGCGCTCATCGGGTCTCGTGATGTCGCAGTTTCCGCCCGACTCCGCGGCCAGATCGATGATCACGGAGCCGGCCTTCATGCTGGCGATCATGGCGTCGGTGATGAGGCGCGGCGCCGGCCGCCCGGGAATCTGGGCGGTGGAGATGACGAGGTCGATGGCGGGGAGATGCCGCTCGATCGCCGCCAGCGTCTGCTCGCGATCCTTCTCCGATTGGGCTCGCGCGTATCCTCCTGACGCTTCGGCGCTCTCGGACGGCGCATCGGCGGCAATGAAAGTCGCGCCGAGACTCTCGACTTGCTCGGCTGCCGCGGCCCGGACATCGAACGCGGAGACGATGGCACCCAGCCGGCGAGCGGTGGCGATGGCCTGGAGACCGGCGACGCCAGCTCCGATGACGAAGACGCGCGCCGGCGGGATCGACCCCGCGGCCGTGGTGAGCATCGGCAGAAAGCGCCCCAGCGTGCCGGCACCGACGAGGACCGCCTCGTAGCCGGTCACCGTGCTCTGGGAGGAGAGCACATCCATGGATTGCGCGCGGGTGATGCGCGGCACGAGCTCGAGGCTCAGAGCCGTCACACGCCGCTCGGCGAGACGCTGATAGAGCTCCGGCGATGCGCCGGGCTGTAGAAGCCCGATCAGGATCGAGTCGGGATCGAGCAGGGCGGCCTCATCCATGGTAGGGCGGCGAACCCGTGCGATCACCTGCGCTCCGCCCACCACGGCTGCTTGTTCGTGCTCGATGGTGGCGCCCGTGGCCGCGAAGGCGTCATCCGGGAAATGCGCCGCCGCGCCCGCGCCGGACTGAACCACGACTGCCGCGCCCGCGGCGATCAGACGGCCGACGTGTTCGGGAACGAGCGCCACACGTCGCTCGCCAGGCGCGGACTCCCGGGGCACCGCGATCCGCTTCACCGGCCCGCGTGCCCTCGGCGCAACCCCGGTTCCTCCTCCGCCACCGCCACGGTCATGAGATCTCCCACTCGCGTGCACGCCTCGACGCCCGAACGCCCGAGAATCTGGCATGCCGCAACCGGCCAGGCAAACCACCACGAATTCGGGCAGGATCATCTGCCGGGCAGTGTCGCGTCATGCCGCCCTTGCATTGGACGCGTCGCGCAACAGAATTGCTTCGCGCGCCCGCACCGGGCGCTATTGCTCGGTCCCCACGAGGTCGCAGATGCCCGGACGCACCCTTCGCTGCGCCGCCGCAGGCGCGGTCCTGATCGCCCTCCCGATCGTACTCGCATCTCAGCCTGTGCCAGTGGCCCAGACGCACGATGTGGTACGCAGCTACATGGATACCACCTGCGCCGCCTGCCATGACTTCTACGATTTTGCCAATGGTGCGTGGCTGGCGACGGCGACGATCCCGGCCGAGTATCCCGCGTGGGGCGCGGGCGCCGAGCTCTACGAGCGCAATCTGGCGCAGCTCCACTCCATCCTCGATGCTCTGCGCCGTCCGTCCGCCGGCGCGGCGCCCAACGATCGGAAGGTGGGGACTTTCTATGCCACCTGCATGGACTCCGTCCGGATCGAGTCGCGAGGCATCCGTCCGCTGCGGGGAGAGCTCGACCGGATCGCCGCGATCAGCACGCCGGGGATGTTGCGCGACGAAGCGGCGCGACTCCAACGCCAGGGCGTAACCGCCCTCTTTGGCTTCACGTCGGATCAGGACTTCAAGGACGCCACCAAGGTGATCGGTGAGCTGTCGCAGGGAGGTCTCGGACTTCCGGATCGCGACTACTACATCCGCACGGATTCGGCGTCGGAGAAGACGCGGCGGGAATACCAGCTTCACATCCAGCGCGTGCTCGTCCTGGGGGGTGAGTCAACAGCGACAGCCACGCGCCACGCCGAGCGCATCATGAGTCTCGAGACCACACTGGCCAAGGCCTCGATGACGCTCGTCGAGCAGCGCGATCCGAACGCGATCTACCATCGGATGACACGCGCACAACTGCAGCAGGCCACCCCGGCGTTCAGCTGGAGCGAGTACCTCGCTGCGGTGGGCGCGCCGGCCGTTACGGTGATCAACGTGCAACAGCCCGAGTTCTTCAAGGCGCTCGACGGCTTGCTCGCGACCGTGCCGATGGACGACTGGAAGGCCTATCTCCGCTTTCACTATCTGGATGAGGCATCGCGCGCACTCGGGTCCGCGTTCGTCAACGAGCGCTTTCGCTTCCGCGCGTCGCTCACAGGCCAGAAACAGCAACAGCCCCGGTGGAAGCGGTGTCTCCAGTTCACCGATGGCGTGCTCGGCGAGGCGCTCGGACAGGCTTACGTCAAGCGCGCGTTCACGGCGCAGGCAAAGCAGCGAGCGCTCGAGCTCGTCCGCAACCTGGAAGCGGCGCTGAGCGATCGGCTCGGAACGCTGGCGTGGATGAGCGATTCCACACGCCGTCAGGCGCAGGGCAAGCTCACCGCCTTCACGGTGAAGATCGGCTATCCCGATCGCTGGCGCGACTACTCGGCACTGAAGGTGCGCGACGAGGCGTTCGTCTCCAACTACCTTCGCGCGGCCGAGTTCGAGACGGCCCGGCAGCTCGCGAAGATCGACAGGCCGGTGGATCGCGCCGAATGGGGGATGTCGCCACCCACGGTGAACGCGTACTACAACGCGACGATGAACGAGATCGTCTTTCCCGCCGGAATCCTGCAGCCACCGTACTTCGATCCGCTGGCCGACGACGCAGTGAACTACGGCGCGATCGGAGCGGTGATCGGCCACGAGATGACCCACGGCTTCGATGATCAGGGGCGGCAGTTCGACGCGGCGGGGAACCTGCGCGACTGGTGGACCGCCAGCGATGCGACCACGTACACCCAGCGCGCCACGCTCGTCTCGAATCAGTACGATGACTACGTGGCGGTGGACTCACTGCACGTGAACGGCAAGCTGACTCTCGGGGAGAACATCGCGGATCTCGGCGGCCTCAAGATCGCTTACGCCGCGTTTCAGAAGGCGATGGCCGGTAAGCCTCGCCAGACAGTCGGAGGCTTCACGCCGGAGCAAAGGTTTTTCCTGAGCTTCGCCCAATCGTGGCGCGCCAAGTGGAGACCCGAGCTGCTACGTCTCGTGACCCAGACCGATCCGCATTCGCCGAACAACTGGCGGGTGAACGGGCCCTTGTCGAACATGCCGGAGTTCTTCCAGGCGTTCGGCTGCAAGCTCGGCGACCGGATGGTGCGACCCGAGGCGTTGCGCGCGCAGATCTGGTAGCCGCCTTCAGGGCCTGTGGGGCGTCGCGAGCGGCTTTCAGCTCGCCGCGACGGTGCCCGGCCGATGCTGCTCCTGGTAGGCCATGGCCTGGAGACGGGCCACGCGCAGGGCCATCGGCGGATGCGTGCC
>JBBSGP010000102.1:0-6182 GCA_038253885.1 Gemmatimonadales bacterium
GACAAGGTTCAGCGCTTCGTTCACCCGGTCGACGATCTCGCGCGGCCCCAGCAATCCCTGCTTGCGCAGTCCCATGGCCACGTTCTCGGCGATCGTGAGCGAATCGAAGAGCGCCGCGAACTGGAACACATAACCGATATGGGAGCGGAGGGCATACAGGTCGCGCCTCGAGAGGCTCGCCACCTCGAGGTCATCCACCCAGACCTGCCCGCGATTCGGCTCCAGCAGGCCGACGATGTGCTTGATCGCGACCGACTTCCCCGTTCCGGAATAGCCGATGATCACCATCGTCCCACCCTCTTCGATGTCGAGAGTGAAACCGGTGAGCACCTGCTTGGGCCCGAAGGATTTGTGGACGTCGACCAGGCGAATCATTGAGCAAATTTGCCACGCCGGGCCGGACAATGTAAGCGCGACGCGCCGCGGACCGGCGACCGATGCAACAGGGGCGGACCCGCAAGGGACCGCCCCCGATCGATTCGCGCCTGCCCGAGAGCTACGCCGCGAAGCTGCCCAACGCGCGCCCGACGTCGCCCTCACGCAACCGCTTGAGCGCACGGTCGCGCAGCTGGCGAACCCGCTCTCGGGTCACGCCGAGCATGGAGCCTATCTCCTCGAGCGTGTGCTCGCGCCCGCCATCGAGGCCGAAGTACAGGCGGAGCACCTTGGCGTCACGAGCCGGCAGCGTGTTGAGCGCCGACTCGATCTCGTCGGTGAGGAAGCGATTCATCGCCTCCTCCTCCGCGTCCGGCATCTCGTCGGCGACAAAGCGCTCGATCAGCGAGCGATCACCTTCGGGATCCATCGGCGCATCGAGCCGAACGTCGCCGGTGTTCAGTGCAGCCAGCGACTGGACGACATCCACCGACAGTCCGGTGAGGTGCGCCAGCTCCTCGGGATGTGGCTCGCGGCGGAGCTTCTGCCGGAGAATCTCCGACGCCTTGATGATGCGCGAGAGGTCCGCGGTCCGGTTGAGCGGAACGCGGACCGTGCGGCCCTGCCGCGCGAGCGCGGACAGGATCGCCTGGCGAATCCACCACACGGCGTAGGAGATGAACTTGACGCCCTGATCGGGGTCGAATTTGCGGGCCGCGGTGAGCAGTCCAACGTTCCCTTCCCCGATCAGGTCGATGAGCGGAAGACCGCGGTTCTGGTACTTCTTGGCGACGGAGATCACGAAGCGGAGGTTGCGCTTCACCAGCTCCTGCAGCGCGTCCTGGTCACCGGCGCGGATCAGCCGCGCGAGATCGAACTCCTGCGTCCCCTTGAGGAGCGGGTAGGTGGAGACCTCGTACAGGTACTGATCGAGAATATCCCGCTCCGGCTCGTTGGGCGCGATGCCGGCAGGGGCAGCGCGCCGACGGGCGGCAGGGGCGGGACGCTTGACTTCATTCATTGGGCAGATGCCTCGGGATTCGAGCTTCAGTGTCGGCGGACCGGACCGCCGGGTTCGTGCTGATTCCAACGCGGCGGGCGACACGAACGAGCACACGATCGTTCGGGAGCAGCGGAAGAAGCGGTGCAAAATACTCGCCGCGGCGAATAATGCCAGCCCGGTTTGTTGACTTCGGACGATACCCCCGTCTATTCTTGGAGGTTCCGGGTCGCCCGTTCTGGGCTCCTCGGCCCGAGGGGGCGTAGCTCAGTTGGGAGAGCGCTTGAATGGCATTCAAGAGGTCAGGGGTTCGATTCCCCTCGCCTCCACTCGGATGAATCGGCGAGGTCCATCATCCGTTCCGAGCGGTACTCGCGCTCGCGCGTTGCCGCTCGCGTCGCGGGAAGAGCTCAGTTGGTAGAGCACAACCTTGCCAAGGTTGGGGTCGCGGGTTCGAGTCCCGTTTCCCGCTTGTTCTCGAGGACGCCGCAATCGGCCTCCTCTCGCAGGTAGAACGCATTCGTCACTCGTCCGGTTTCCGGACGCTGCGCGGATGTTAGGGCGGTTAGCTCAGTTGGTTAGAGCGCCACGTTGACATCGTGGAGGTCACAAGTTCGAGTCTTGTACCGCCCATGAAGGGAATCGTCGCGATCGTGGGATGTCGCGCGATGATCGCGGAGGCTCGTGCATTCGCGCTTGACCATCCGCAACATGACGGGTAGCTTTGCGGTGGATGGCGGACGCTTCATGGCACGATCGGAGCGCTCCGCCATTTGTCCCTTGCTCCACCGGAAGCATGGACGAAAAAAAAAGTGCGCCCGTAGCTCAATTGGATAGAGCATCAGACTACGGATCTGAGGGTTGGGAGTTCGAGTCTCTCCGGGCGCGCCTGAGACATCCGCGGCTCGGGATGTCTGGCGGGGCGTGGCGCAGCCCGGTTAGCGCGCCTGGTTCGGGACCAGGAGGTCGGTGGTTCAAATCCACTCGCCCCGACCATGGCAAGAGGAGCTCGCCCGGGCTCCTTTTGTGTTTCGGTCGCAATCGCAGTCGCTCGAGGCGGGCCACGGGACCCGTGCACATCGGGCGCGAGTAGCTCAGTTGGATAGAGCGTCGGCCTCCGGAGCCGAAGGTCGTGGGTTCGAGTCCCGCCTCGCGCGCTAAGGGGGAATTCCTCTTCGGGAATTCCTCCTCTTTTTTTGGTCAAGCAGATTCTCAAATGAGCTCCAGGCGGCCATTCCACCTGCGGTCGAGCAGCAGGCCGGCGGCGATCTTCCCGGGTTTTGCCATGGGCGGAGCTACTCCCCGATTACCTCGGCGAAGTAGCTCCGTAGGTCGATGACCAGCGGCTCGTGCGCGGGGTCAGGCTGCCATACGATCTCCTCGGCGAGGATCTCGGGCCGGTCGTCCGCAGGACGCCACCGCTCGATGACCGCGGCGTCGATATCCGCGATCCAATACTCAGGGACGCCATGTTGCTGGTATACGCGTCGCTTGACGGTGCGGTCCAAACGCGCCGTTCCGGCAGAAAGCACCTCGACCGCGAGCAGCAGCCGCCGCGTCTCATCCCACGTTCGAGGCTTGCGGCCGCTGACGAGCGGCAGCACGAAGACGTCCGGCTGAACGAGAATTCCGGCTGTCAGTTCTACATCGGCGGGTGCCATCTTCGCGACCCCGATTCGGTTCGGCAGCACGTATGCGTCGAGCCGAATCAATAACAGCTTCACCGCTTCTTGATGGATATACGTCGGTGCCGGCGTCACGAGCAGCTCGCCGTCGATGACCTCGTACCGGTTCGCGTCGGTCGGCAGCGCTCGGACTTCGTCCACGGTCCAGCGTCTGGTGGATGTGGCCATGTGCATACGATGAGTCTCAGCGCGGGTCGCAAGCAAGACGGCATGCTCGACGATGGCTGCTGCAGCCGCGGCCCGCGCCATCAGATCATGGCGCTGATGTCATTCCGAGCAAGACTGTCCTCATCCCTCACAGCGTCGCGTTGTGCGCCTCACCCTTCCGCACGCTCTGTCGATTCCACGCCGTCCACGCGCCTCCCGGACGCGACGGGTCGGCGTCACGGCGCCAGCACACATCCTGATCGGTGGTGATCGTCCAGGTCTCCCCGCGGCGCAGCTCGCGCGTGCCGAAGGCCTGATTCTGTCCACAGTCCTGATTGGCGCCGATCCGCACCTCCACGTTCACGCTGTCGAAGCTCGCGTTCTTGACCGCGAGCGTTCCCGTACCGCCGCTCGGCGTGGTGCTGCCGGTCGCCGACGGGGTGGCAGCCGCCGGGGCCGGAGCCGTCTGCGCGCGAGGGGCGGGGGTGCTCTTTCCAGGCACGGCCACCACCACGGTGTCCGCCGGTGTCTTCTTCTCGGCGACAACGCAGGCGCCGACGATCAGCGCAGCCGCAACGCCCGCGAGTCCTCGCGCTCCCAACGCAGCTAGCTTCTGCATGAGCTCCTCCGGCAGCATGTGGTGCAGCGTATTCGCTTTCCCCACGGCCGGACGTGCAAGTCGCCGGCCAGTGCGCGCCTACCTGCGCCCGGCCGGGCTCCGATAGACGCGCCCGCCCCGCATCACGAAGACGACCCGGCGCAGCGCCGCGATGTCGACGAGCGGATTCCCCTCGACGGCGATCAGATCGGCCTGCATCCCGGCCGCGACCGCGCCGATGGAATCGGCGAGGCCGAGCGACCGCGCCGCGAGCGACGTCGCGGAGAGGATCGCCAGCATGGGCGACTGGCCGCCCTTCTTCACCCGGCAGATGAGCTCCTCGACGTTGCGGCCGTGAGCGCCCGCCACGGCGTCGGTACCGAACACGACTCGAAGGCCCGGAGTGCCGATCGCCCGCCGGAAAGTCTCCTGCGCCAGAGGGAGCGCCTTCTCCATCGCCGAGAACCCCTCGGCGTTGTAGTTCCCGATGCCGTCGTAGTTCGGCTTGTGCTCCAGATAGTTCAGGAACACCAGACCGCACTGCGGATCGAAGTACGTTCCGCGCGCCGACATGAGCCGCAGCACGCTGTCGCTCACGAAAACCCCGTGCTCGATCTGGGTGCAGCCGGCGAGCGTGGCGGCGCGTACGCTCTCATCGCTGTGGGCGTGCACCAGCGTCCGCAGTCCGAGCGTCGCCGCTTCTCCGCACGCGGCCCGGAGCTGCTCGTCCGACATCGTGCGGCCGCCCCCATCCCGGATGCTCTTCGATGCGAACAGCTTGATCAGATCAGCGCCGCTCGCCTTGCGCTCCCGAACGAGCTCGCGCAAGCGGTCCGGGTCTCCCGAGAGCTCGTTGAGAGGTGCGAGCGAGGTGAGAAGCCGCGGGCCGGGCAACACCCCACGCTGAAGCGCAGCGCGAAGATCGCTGTCTTCCGGTGAGCCCGGACTCTGCGACGTCGTGACTCCCGCCATCACAGTCGACCAGGCGTTGCCCGCCGCGGCGAGGATTGACTGTGCGGGAGTGTCGCCGTCGTCACTCGTGTGCAGCCGTCCACGAGCGTTGAAGTACCAGGCCAGGTGGTCGTGCACGTCGATCAGACCTGGCAGGAGCGTGAGCCCTCGCAGATCGTAGGTCGCCACGGGGCGCGCGGACCCGACAGGACGCTCCGACACGCTCGTGATCCTGCCGCCTTCCACCACGACGGTGGCGCGGGAACGCACGCCGCCTCGGCCGTCGAGGACACGTCCGGCGCGCAGGACGATCGGCTCCCCCTCCGGCTGCGCGAGCACCACCGCCGGCGCGAGCGCGAGCAGCAGCGATGCCAGAGCGGGCAGGGCGCGGCTGGGGACTCGCCGAGCGGGTGAGGCCATGGGGTTCTCGGGAAGAGCGTGTTGCAAGAATCGCGTGACCGGCGGCCGGGCGTCAAGCGGTTGTGCCGCCGGCTTTCTTGCGCGGCCCATCCCTTGCCTCTCCATCAGTCCACCCGCATCCTCCCCTCCGATGACCGTGTCCGCCTCTGCCCCTCCGCTCGCTCGACCGTCGCGCCGATCGTCCGCGAGGTTGACGTAGCGTGCCCACCTACAGCCGCGCGACCTGGAAGAGGCTGACTCTGGGATTGGCCGCGATCGCCATCCTCGTTCTCGGTGCGCTCAGCGTGCTGATCTTCGCTCGCGTCGGAGCGTTGCACGGCAAGAGGTACGAGCTGAAGGTTCGCTCCGACGAGGCGCGCGGTCTCATTCGCGGGTCGGAGGTGTGGCTCGCCGGGCAGAAAGTGGGCCTTGTCAAGAGCATCGATTTCCGGCCGGCATCGAAGGACAGCACTCCGCAACTCGAGGTCACACTCGAGATCCTGAGGAGATACCAGCAATGGATCCGCGGCGACTCCCGCTCGCAGATACGGAGTGGCGGAAGCCTCATCGGGGCACCGGTGGTGTGGATCAATGTGGGGACGGCGCGAACGCCCGCACTCCAGAATGGAGACAGCCTGCCAAGCACGAAGCAGGTCGACATGGAAGGAGTGAGCTCGGAGATCGCGATCGCGGGCCGCGAATTCCCGCCGCTCATCCAGAACATCAAGACACTGGCAGGCAGCGGCGCCACGGCGATGCGCGCGATGACATCCGTGCTCTCCGATCGAGGCGAAGGGTCCGTCACGGTCTTTGGCTCGCGCGCGTCGCAGCTCACGGGACGTGCTCGCTCTCAGGGCACGCTCGCCCTGGCGTTGGGAGACACCCTCCTGATGCCGCGTGCCCGACGAGTCATGGGCCGAGCCGACTCGGTGCTGACACTTCTCGGATCACCGCGCGCGTCGCTCGGCCGGTTTCGCCGTGACTCGACTCTGTTGCGGACGCTCGAAGACACCCGCAACGAGCTCTC
>JBBSGP010000103.1:0-6036 GCA_038253885.1 Gemmatimonadales bacterium
AGGGCGGCGCCGAGAGACCGAGTGGGCCATACCATGCCGGCGACAACGTGTACGCGTCCTATGAGCTGCTCGGCGCGAAGACCGATTCGCAGGCCAGGAATGACGTCGCTCTCAGCTTGTCGGTGATCGACCCATCGGGAACCCCGCTCGCGGCGCCGTGGCAGGTGGACGTGAAGGCCGCCAACAGCTCCCGCCTTCCGATCACCGGCAACTTTCACGTCCACCTTCCGCCCTTCGTTCCACCCGGTACGTACGCTCTCCGCATCGACGCCCACGACGCCGTGGCCAGCCGGGACGCCACCTTCAGCCCGACATTCGTGGTGGAGGGCACCCCGATTCCGGCCGCGACCGCCCTCGAGGTGCGGGATCTTCGTCTGTCCGCCACCGAGGACGGCGAGGCGCTCACCCCTCCCGTCTTTCGCCCCGGCCAGACTGTCTACTTTGCTCTGCGGCTCTTTGGCGTGCAGTTCCGCGACGATCGCCCGGATCTCCACATCGATCTCCGGCTGCTCTCACCCACCGGCGAGGCCCTCCTGTCCAAGTCCGACTGGGTCGCCGAGCGGGACAGCCTGAGCTATCACCCGGCGTTCATGTTCTATCCGCTGAACAGCTACGTGACGCTTCCCAGTGGGATCCCCAAGGGGAGCTACACCCAGGAGTTCGCGATCCGCGACGGTGTGGCAAACGCCAGCATCGTCTTTCCAGCGAGGTTCGAGGTGCGCTGACGCGGAGCGGGGCGCCGCGGGCCGCGCTCGCGCGCACCGAGACGCATCTGTCTGGACAGCGAGCGCGTGACGGAGCAACATGGACTCCTCTTCGAGCCGAGTCGTGTTTCCGATCGTTACGCTACATCCTCCCGTGCCCCCCGCTGCCGCTTTCCTGCCGTCCGTAGGAGTGCTCCGCTGCTTGCAGACGTGCTGATGGGGAAGGGGCGGCTCGAGGCGTTCAGCGACGGCGTGCTCGCGATCATCATCACCATCATGGTGCTGGAGCTCCGGGTGCCGCATGGCGCCGACCTCGCGTCGCTGCGTCCTCTCCTGCCGGTGTTCCTGAGCTATGTCCTGAGCTTCGTGAACCTCGGCATCTACTGGAACAACCATCATCACATGCTTCTAGCCACGGAGCGGGTCGAGGGCGGCATCATGTGGGCCAATCTCCACCTGCTGTTCTGGCTGTCGCTCGTTCCCTTCGTCACTGGCTGGATGGGCGAGAACGATTTTGCGCCGACGCCGACGGCGACCTATGGGGCGGTGCTGCTGATGGCGGCCATCGCCTACTGGATTCTGCAGCAGACGATCGTGCGTCCGCAGGGCCGCGACTCGCTCCTGGCGACCGCTCTCGGAAGCGATCTCAAGGGGAAGCTCTCTCCCGTCTTCTATCTCGTCGCGATCCCAGCGGCCTTTCTGCGAACGTGGATCGCCGGCGCGCTGTACGTGATCGTCGCCCTGATGTGGCTGACCCCCGATCGCCGGATCGAGCGCGCGCTGTCGAACGAGCGCGACGATGCGCCCCAGCCGTGATCCGCGCGCACCTCCCGCCGGGTTCTTGTCGCCCGGTCATCCGCCGGCCATGATGCTGGCTCCCACAACGTCGAGCGTGAGGCAACGATGGAGTTGAGTGGTGCGAGGGTGCTCGTCACGGGTGGCAGCTCCGGGATCGGCTACGCCACGGCGCAGCGCCTCGTCCACGAGGGCGCCAAGGTGGCGATCTGCGGGCGAGACGCCGCGAAGCTCGAGCGCGCCGCGTCCGAGATCCACGCGGTCCCGATCGCGGCCGACGTGAGCCGGGAAGGGGACGCCGTGCGCCTCGTCGACACCGTGATCCGGGAGCTGGGCGGATACGACACGTTGATCAACAACGCGGGCTTCGGCCGGATGGCACCCCTCGTGGAGATCGCCACCGACGATTTCCGGCGCGTCTGGGAGACCAACGTCCTGGGAGCAATGCTCGTCGCCCGTGAGTCGGCCCGGCACTTCGTCCCCGAGCGGCGCGGCAACATCGTGAACGTCGCGTCGACAGCTGGGAAGCACGGCTACGCCGGGGGCAGCGCGTATGCGTCGACCAAATTCGCATTGAGTGGGCTCACCGAGTGCTGGCGAGCCGAGCTGCGGCAGTTCAACGTGCGCGTCATGCAGATCAACCCGAGTGAGGTGCTGACGAACTTCCGCGCCGCTTCGGGCCGGCCGTCTCAGCCCGAGAATCAGACCAAGCTGCACGCCGAAGAGATCGCGCACGTCATCGCCACCATGCTCGCCCTGGACGACCGCGGTTTCGTCGCCGAAGCGTCGGTCTGGGCGACGAACCCGCGGGACTGACCGCAGAGAGAGCTTCCATGCGCCGAACACGCTCCCATCTGGTGCTGCTCGCCGTCGCGGCGACGATCGCCTGCGGCCGAGGCGGCGAGAGTGCGCGTCAGCCGGACGAGGCCGGTGACCGCGCCCTCATCGTCTTCAACGCCGGCAGCCTGGCCGGTCCGCTCCGGGCCGCTCTCGACAGCTTCGCGCTCCACAACGCGGTCGAGGTTCGGCAGGAGAACGCCGGCAGTGTCGAGGTCGCGCGCAAGCTCACCGAGCTGCACCAGATCCCGGACCTCGTGGCGGTCGCCGACTACGAGGTGATTCCCCGTTACCTCATGCCGGAGTACGCCACCTGGTACGCGCAGTTCGCGCGGAACCGGATGGTGTTGGCGTACACCGATCGCTCTCGCGGAGCGAAGGAGATGAGTGCGGACAGCTGGTGGCGCATCCTCGAGCGCCCCGGCATCGAGATGGGGCGCGCCGATCCGAGCCTCGACCCGAACGGTTATCGGACGCTGCTCACACTCCAGCTCGCCGAGCGTCATTACAAGCAACCCGGACTCTACGCGAAGATCATCGCGGCTGCGCCGGCGCGAAACGTTCGGCCCAAGGAAGCCGACCTCGTGAGCCTCCTTCAGCTTGGGGAGATGGACTACATCTGGTCGTACGAGTCCATCGCGCAGGCATCGGGACTCCGCTATGTCACGCTCCCCCCCGAGATCGACCTGAGCTCGGCCGCGGATTCGGCATCGTACGCCACCGCCTCCGTGCGCGTGAAGGGAAAGACCCCGACGGACTCCGCCACCATCCGTGGCGCGCCCATTCTCTACGGGCTCACGGTGCCAACGCGCGCCCCGCACCGGGCTGTCGCCGAGCGCCTTGCGGCCTTCCTCCTGTCTGCTGACGGCCGCCGCATCCTGCGGGCGGCCCACCTCGACGCGATCGAGAATCCGGCGATCCTGGGCACGGGAGCCCCGGCATCGCTGATGAAGCACTGAGGCCCTAGACCCGTTTGGTCTTCCACTTTCCGCGACGGAAGAGCATCGCGCTCGCTATGGCCAGGGTCGAGAACGCCACCGCGATGGCGATGAAAACTCCCCTCGGCCCGAGCCCGAGGCGCACCGCCAGCAGCCACCCCAGCGGGATCTCCCAGAGCCAGAAGACGAAGAGGTTGAGCAGCGTCGGAGTGCGTGTGTCACCTGCGCCGTTGAACGACTGCGTGATCACCATGCCGAAGGCGTACAGGGGAAATCCGAGCCCCACGATACGAAGTCCGTCCACCGCGTAAGCGGAGACCGAAGGATCAGTCGTGAACAGCCTGATGATCGGGTGGGCGAGGAACAGAAAGGTCAGGCCGACGCCGCCGAGGAAGCAGGCGTTGTATGTCCCGGTGAGCCACACGGCATGCTCGGCGCGCTCCGGTTTGCGCGCCCCCAGCGCCTGCCCGACCATCGTCGCGGCCGCGTTGCTCAGGCCCCACGCCGGCAGGAGAGCGAACACCACCAGCCGCACCGTGATCGTGTAGCCGGCGAGAGCATCCGAGCCAAAGGCCGCGAGGATGCGCACGAGCCCGATCCAGCTCGCCGTGGCAATCAGCACCTGCACCGTGCCGCTGCTGGAGAGCTGGAGGATGCGGCGCATGATCGCCGGATCGAGATGCAGGTGGCGGCGACCCACCTCGAGATGACGGCCACCGCGGATGAGCTGGCTCACGGCGAACAGCACGCCGGTGCCGCGGCCGATGTTGGTGGCGATCGCGGCGCCTATCACGCCGAGGCGTGGGAACGGACCCAACCCGAAGATGAGACACGGCCCCAGAAGGATGTTGATCGCGTTGGCGAGCCAGAGCACGCGCATCGAGATCGCCGCGTCTCCGGCGCCGCGAAAGACGGCATTGACCAGAAAGAGCAGGAGTACGGTCGCGTTCCCGCCGAGCATCACGCGGGTGAAGCCGGAGCCGATCGCGATCACCTCACGCGGGGCGCCCATCAGGGCGAGGAGATGCGGGGCCAGCAGTGCTCCGGTCACGCCGAGACCGGCCGCGACGAAGGCGCCGAGGGCGAGCGCCTGCACTGCCGTGCGTGCGGCTCCCTCGGGATCCTTCTCCCCGATGCGGCGCGCCACCGTGGCCGCGGCCCCGATGCTGAGCCCCGCCGCGACGCTGTAGACGATCGAGATCATCGACTCGGTGAGGCCCACGGTTGCCACCGCTGCGGGTCCCAGACGGGAGACGAAGAAGACATCGGTGACCGCGAAGACACTCTCGAGCACCATCTCGAGCACCATCGGGATGGCCAGGATCAACACCGAGCGGCCGATCGATCCTTCGGTGTAGTCGCGCCGCGAGCCGCGCAGCGCCTCTCTCACCGCCGACCAGAGATCGTCGGGCGGTGCGGGCGGTGCGGCGACGGGAAGCGGAAGGGGGAAGCTTTCGGAGGATTCCGACATCGCGCCGAGATGGGGCCGCGGCGCCTATCTGTCAATGTCGTGGCCAGCGCGGCTCTTGAACCGCGCGCCGTGCCGGATCATCATGGACGCACGGTCATCTTCGGAGAACCTCGTGTCATCTCGCCTCCACGTCCGGCTCGCCGCGCTCGTCGCGGTCCCCGGTCTGCTGCTCGCTCTCGGTGCGGCTCGACTGATGCCTCCCCCCTCCTTTCCCGACAACGGTCTGGCCCGCACACCGCCCATGGGGTGGAACAGCTGGAACCACTTCGGCTGCGACGTGAGCGAGCAGCTCATCCGCGAGACGGCCGATGCGATGGTCGCGAGCGGCATGCGCGACGCCGGCTACCGCTACGTGGTGATCGACGACTGCTGGCAGGTGGCGCGCGATGGCCGCGGGATCATCGTCGCCGACTCCACGCGCTTTCCCCACGGCATCAAGGCCCTCGCCGAATACGTCCACGGCAAAGGACTCAAGTTCGGCATCTACACGGACGCCGGCACGAAGACCTGCCAGGGCCGGCCGGGCACACTGGGACACGAGCAGCGGGATGCTCGCACGTACGCGGCGTGGGGAGTCGACTACGTGAAAGAGGACTGGTGCAATTCGACTGGGCTCGACGCGAGAATCCAGTACACGAGGTTTCGCGACGCCCTGCGTCGCACCGGACGGCCAATCGTGCTCAGCATCTGCGAGTGGGGCTCCCGCCAGCCATGGGAGTGGGCGCCCGCGGTCGGCCATCTGTGGCGCACGACCAATGACATCGAGGACAAGTGGCCATCGATGCTCGCCAATCTCGACCAGAACGGCCAGCACGCGACGGTGGCGCGCCCGGGCGCGTGGAACGATCCCGACATGCTCGAGGTCGGCAATGGCGGCATGACCGACGACGAATACCGTGCGCATTTCAGCCTCTGGGCGGTTCTGGCGGCACCCCTCATCGCCGGCAACGATCTGAGATCGATGTCCGATGCGACCAAGACCATACTCTTCAATCCCGAGGTCATCGCGGTGGATCAGGATTCTCTCGGCGCGCAGGGCATTCTCATCTGGGAGCCGCAGCCCGACCTCCAGGTGTGGGCCAAGCCTTTGCGGGATGGGTCGCGCGCCGTGGCGATGCTGAACCGGTCGGGTGCCCCGACCAAGCTCACCCTCTACTTCTGGCGCGCCGGTCTTCGGACGGATTCCGCGGCGGTGCGCGACCTCTGGGCGCACAGCGATATCGGTCGCTTCAAGGGCGAGTACAGCGCCACGGTGCCCGCGCACGCGGCAGCGATGTTGCGCGTGACGGCG
>JBBSGP010000104.1:0-5989 GCA_038253885.1 Gemmatimonadales bacterium
CACGATGCCTTCCTCCTCCAGGGTCGCGGTCGCGGCCAGATCCGCGCCGGCTTCAGCCGAGACGTCTTCCGCATCCTCGGCGTCCGCCTGCACGTCGTCGACCTCACGCTTGAGGTCGGCGAGGGGGAGGATGCGCGTCTCCCCTTCGGCCGACCGCATCGTCACGCGATCGTTGAAGATGTCGTTCGCGACGACCTTCTCCTCGCCGAGCGAGGTAATGAGGATCTTCCCCTCCTTCGGGAAGCGCTTCCGGCTCTGCACGTAGAACTCGTGCTCGTAGCGGAGGCAGCACATCAGCCGTCCGCAGGCGCCGGAGATCTGCGCCGGGTTCAGCGAGAGGCGTTGATCCTTGGCCACCTGCAGGTTGACCGGGCGGAGGTCGGGAAGCCACCCCGCCGAGCAGTAGCGCCGGCCACATCGGCCGATGCCGTCGAGCCGCTTGGCTTCATCGCGGACGCCGATCTGCTTGAGCTCGATCCGGGTGCGGAAGGCCTGCGCCAGATCGCGCACGAGGCCGCGAAAGTCCACGCGACGCTCGGCGGTGAAGTAGAAGGTGAGCTTGCGACGGTCCCATTGCCACTCGGCATCGGAGATCTTCATCACGAGGCCATGAGCGCTCACCCGCTCCTTCGCTTTTCGTCGCGCTTCCTCGTCCTGGTCCTTCAGCTCCGCCGCCCGGCGGTCATCTTCACCGGTCGCCGGACGCAGGACCTTGCGCGACGGAGCCTCGCTTCCCGTCCCGTGCGCGCACCCGAGGCACCGCGTCGCCGCCCGGTCGCCCAGTGCGTGCACACGGCCGAGATCCTCGCCCCGGTCGGCCTCCACGATCACGGAGCTGTGGAGTGGCGGAGGTGCCTCGCCGTCCCAGAGGAAGAACTCCCGGCGGTTTCCCTTGAACGAGACTTCGACGAGATGGGTCATCGCTACTCGGCGTACTGGCCCATCCGCAGATACTTCTCGCGGCGGCGGCGGACGAGCTTGTCCGGCTTGTAACGCCGCAGATCATCGAGGTTGCGCACCAGCGCCTCCTGCACCGATGTCGCCGCCTCGTCGTGATTTGCATGAGCTCCGCCGACAGGCTCGGGAATGATCTCATCGATCACCTCGAGCTCCAGCAGATCCTGCGCGGTGACCCGGAGCGCCGCCGCGGCGCGCTCCTTCATCTCCGGATTCCGACCATCCTTCCAGAGGATCGCGGCACAACCCTCCACCGTGATGACGGAGTAGACGGCGTTCTCCATCATCAGCACGCGATCAGCGACGCCGAGCGCTAGCGCGCCACCCGATCCCCCCTCGCCGATCACGGTAGCGATGATCGGGACCTCGAGCCGGCTCATCTCGAAGAGATTACGCGCGATCGCTTCCGATTGCCCGCGCTCCTCGCCTCCGAGTCCGGCCCAGGCTCCGCTGGTGTCGATGAACGTGATCACGGGAACGTGAAATTTCTCGGCCAGCCTCATCAACCGGAGTGACTTCCGGTAGCCCTCCGGATGCGCCATGCCGAAGTTGCGCTTCAGATTCTCTTTGGTGTCGCGCCCGCGCTGTTGGCCGATCACCATCACCGTCTCTCCCTCGAGCCTTGCCCAGCCGCCGACGATCGCGGCGTCCTCCCGGAAGAGCCGATCGCCGTGGAGCTCGATGAAATCGGTGAACGCCAGTCGCAGGTAGTCGAGCGTGAACGGGCGCTTGGTGTTGCGCGCCACCTGCACTCGCTGATAGGCGGAGAGGTTGCGGTACACCTCCGCGCGCAGATCGCTCAGCTTCCGCTCGAGTCGCAGCGTCTCATCGTCGACCGTGAGCTGTTGCTTCCCCGCGAGCTTCTTCAGCTCCTCGATCTGCTTCTCCAGCTCGGCGATCGGTTTCTCGAAGTCCAGGGCGCTCGGGCCGGTCATCCGCCGCTCCCGCGAACCAGCTTGACCCGCTCCGCTCCCAGCAGCGCGCGCAGCTCCGCCAGGGCGGCGTTCGTCAACGCGATGTGCAGTGACCGCGAGCGGAAGCGCGCCGTCGTGCCATTGCCGTCACTCCAGCGCAGCTCCAGCGGCGCCGACCCGGCATGAACATCCACCAGGTCGCGCAGATCGCGCATCACCTCGGGCGAGAGCCCTGCGCCCCCCCCACGTTCCAGCTCCAGGGACACGGCGACGTTACCGGTGGCCCTGAGCTCGGCGAACGGGGTGACGGACTCCACGATCAACGTTGGATTGTCGCCGCCCTGGTCACGCTTGGAGTAGCCCCCCCTGATCAGCACCGGGACATCCGTGCGGATGCGATCGCCCAACAGAGTCCACGCTTCCGGAAAGACCAGCACCTCCGAAGATCCGGAAAAATCCTCGACTGTCAACCGGGCGAACTCCGACCCGCTGCGCTTGCTCACCTGCTTCTTGACCGCCGTCACCACGACACCGATGGCGACCGGTCCCTCCAGCCACGCTCCTCCCCCCAACTGTGACACGGTGTGGGTGGCGAACAGCTCGCATTCGGTGCGGAAGGGCTCGAGAGGGTGGCCGGAGATGTAGAAGCCGAGAATCTCCTTCTCCCGGGCGAGGCGCTCCGTGTCACCCCACGCCTGGACGTTGGGCAGCTGCGGTGACTGGTCAGCTGACTCCCCGTTGGAATCGCCGTTAGCCGATGACGAGCCGAAAAGAGATGCCTGGCCCGACGCGCGCTCCTCCTGTTGCAGGGCCGCTTCCTGCAGGGCGGTGTCGACCGCGAACGCATACTGGGAGCGGTGGCCACCCAGGCCGTCGAGGGCGCCGGCGCCGATGAGGGCCTCGAACACGCGCTTGTTGCACAGCCGCAGATCGACCCGGTGGCAGAGGTCGAACAGTGAGGCGATCGGAGCGGCTCGGCGCGCGGCCAGAATGGAATCGATTGCCGATCGACCGACGTTGCGAATCGCACCCAGGCCGAAGCGGATCCGCTTGTCCCCGACCACGGTGAATTTGTAGCCGGACTCGTTCACATCGGGCGCCAGCACGTCGATGCCGAGCTCGCGCGCTTCGTTGATGTACTTGACGACGCTGTCCGTGTCCCCGATCTGCGACGACAGCAGCGCCGCCATGTACTCGGCCGGGTGGTGGGCCTTGAGATACGCCGTCTGATAGGAGATGATCGAGTACGCGACCGAGTGCGCTTTCGGAAAGCCGTATCGCCCGAACGTCTCGATCTGGCCAGCGATCTCCTCGATCACGCGCCGCTCGTGGCCGAGCGCCACCGCCTTCTCGATGAACTTACCGAGCTCCAGGCGGATCAGCTCGGGATCCTTCTTCCCGACCGCCTTCCGGAGCACGTCGGCCTCCGCCAGCGACACTCCCGCCAGCAACTGCGGGATCCGCATCACCTGCTCCTGGTAGGTGATCACACCGAGGGTGCTCTCCAGGATCTCCCGGAGCTCGGGCAGGGCGTAGGTCACCGGCTCCTCGCCCCGCTTGCGCCGGATGAACACGCGATGCATCCCCGCATCGAGCGGTCCGGGACGCATGAGCGCATTGGAGGCGACGAGGTCGTCGAAGCGATCGCAGCGCATGCTGCGAAGCATGTCCGTCGCCAGCGGCGACTCGAACTGGAACACGCCGGCTGTACGCCCCGCCCGCAGCATGCGGTACGTCGCCGGATCATCCAGCGGGACGGCGTCGAGGTCCAGCGGCGCGCCGGTGCGCTGCTCGATCATCACCAGTGCGTCGTGCAGAACGGTGAGCGTCGTCAGGCCGAGGAAATCGATCTTCAGCATCCCGGCCTTCTCGAGCGCGTTCATGTCGTACTGGGTCACAACCACCGTGTCGTCATCTCCCCCCGCCACTCCCAGACCGCCGCTGGCCAGCCCGCCCGCGCCCTTGGATGCCTGGGTGCAGATGGGCACGTAGTCGTCCAGAGGTCCTGGTGCGATCACGACTCCGGCCGCGTGCACTCCCGCATGGCGGGATAGTCCCTCGAGCGCCGTGGCGTAGTCGAGCAGTCGCCGGTATCGGTCATCGTCACGATACAGCTTCTTGATCTCCGCGACCTGGGTGCATGCCTCCTTCACCGTCAGCGAATAGTTCGGCTGATTCGGAATCAGCTTGGCGAGCTGGTCCGTCTCCGTCGGGGTGAAGCCAAGCACTCGGCCCACGTCCTTGATGACGGCGCGGGACTTCATCGTGCCGAACGTGATGATCTGCCCGACCGATGCGCGGCCATACTTCTGTCGCACGTACTCGATCACCTCGCCGCGGCGCTCGAAGCAGAAATCAACGTCGATGTCCGGCATCGACACCCGCTCCGGGTTCAGGAAGCGCTCGAACAGAAGGTCGAAGCGTAGCGGACAGATGTTGGTGATGCGCAGCGCGTAGGCCACCAGCGAGCCAGCGGACGAGCCCCGTCCCGGACCGACCGGGATCCCCCGATCGCGGGCCGCCTTGATGAAATCGGCAACGATCAGGAAGTAGCCGGCGTAGCCGGTCTTCGTGATCACCGAGAGCTCGTAATCGAGCCGCTGTCGCACTTCGGGTGGAAGCGGAGCGCCATAACGCTCGACCGCTCCCCGCTCTGCCAGCTGCACCAGCAGCTCGTTCTCCGTCGTCACCCCGGAGGGCAAGGGAAAGGACGGAACGTTGTACTTCCGGGTGAATTCGATCGCGGACTCGTCCGCCACCCGGAGGGTGTTCTCCAGAACGTCCGGCCGGTCGGGAAAGGCGGACGCCATCTCCGGGGCGCTCTTGAAATAGAGGCCGCGATCGTAACGCATGCGATCGGGATCGCTCTGATCCTTGCCGAGCCCGATGCAGAGAAGCACATCGTGAGCGTCGTGGTCGCTGCTCCGGAGAAAGTGGGAGTCGTTCGTCGCGACCACCGGAAGTCCCAACTCCTCGGCGAGCCGGAAGATCGCGCTGTTGAGCTCCCGCTGCCCGGGGCTCCCGTGCGCTTGCACCTCGAGGTAGTATCGGTCGCGGAAGAGCTCGGCGTACCAGCTCGCGGCTTCCCGCCCCGCCGCGACGTCACCGGAGAGGAGGTGCGTCGCGACCTCTCCCGCCATGCAAGCGGAGGAGACGATCAGGCCTTCGTTGTAGGTGGCCAGCAGCTCGCGGTCCATGCGCGGCTTCGAGTAGAAGCCCTCGGTGTACGCGAGCGATGAGAGCTTCACCAGATTCTTGTAGCCGGTGGCGTCTCTGGCCAGGATCACCAGGTGGAAATACGGCTTGGGTGCCCGGCTCAGCGCGGCGCCCGCCGTGCGGGGCCGCATCCGGTCTCGCCGGTCGCCGGGAGCAACGTACGCCTCGATGCCGATGATGGGCTTCAGATTCGCCTTCTTCGCCTTCTCGTGAAACTCCCACGCCCCATGGAGGTTGCCGTGATCGGTGATCGCGAGCGCCGGCTGCTCCAGCTCCACGGCGCGGGCGATCAGATCGTCGATCCGGTTGGCCCCGTCGAGCAGGGAATACTCGGAATGGCAGTGAAGATGAACGAAGGACATGACGTCGATCGGAGAGGTAGGGCAGCGGTCGTCGGCGGCCGTCGCGAGCAGAGATGCTCGCCGCGCCGGCTGACGGGGTCCAGCCGGGCTCGCCTGCCGGGCTCCGGTGTATTATACCGCCAACGCTATGGCTCGCCTATGGCATGGGAAGCTCTCGGCATCCCCGTCGAGGCGCTCCCGTAACGCCGCCCGCCGTGCTGCGTCCTCGACTCGGGGTGCGGGGCGAGGACAGATTGATCGGGGCGCGCTGCCGCGCCTTCACCACCTGAATTCTTCGACGACACGAGGTGTCATGAGAGTCGGACGCATGGGAGGGCTCTGTGCCCTTCTCGCAGCGGGGGGGGCCGTCGCTTGCGGAAGCCACGACGGGGGCCCGCCGAGCGAGGTGTTGTCGATCGCCATCCAGGGCGGAGACCAGCAGAGCGGGCCCGCGGGTGGCGTGCTCGCGCAGCCGCTACAGGTCGTGGTCAAGAACGCCACCGGCACCCCCGTACCAGGAGTCATCGTCGCGTTCGCGCGCGAGGTGGGCTCGGCGGCGCA
>JBBSGP010000105.1:0-5988 GCA_038253885.1 Gemmatimonadales bacterium
ATGGGTCATCCAGATCGATCTCGACGCCAGCGGGAGCGACGATGAGAAGCTCCATCTGATCGCGAGCCGTCTGCGCGCGCAGATGGGACACCGTCCGTCTCACGCTCCTGAAGCGGTCGGGCGTGATCAGGACGACGGTGAGTGCCGGCCGGTCTGCGAGCGTCATCGCGCGGCTCCGGCAGCAGATTCGGTGGGGCGCGAAGCGTGAAGCTGCCGCACCTGCGGGGGCAGAGGCTCGGGGCGCACAGCGAATCCGCTGCGCGCTGACCGTTCGGCGGCATCGATCACCGCCAGGCTCATGTAGCCGTCCACGAAATCCGGCTTCGCGGGCGTGCCCGTTCGAGCCGCGGCGATGAAGCGCTCGAGCGCCACCCGGTACGACGGCTCATGTCCGCGCGAGCGCAGTTTGCGAATGACATGCGGCAGACCGGCCAGTGCGCGCGCGGGCGCCATCACCGCGGCCGATGCGCGCCCGCGCGCCAGGGGTGCCGTGATCTCGACGTCGCTCGACCGGTAACGGTCCACGGTCAGCTTGCCGGCGCTGCCATGAATCTCGATGCGATCCTCCTCCACGCCGCCGAAGGTGAAGAAGCTCTGCGCCACGATGTCATTGCCGATCGCCAGTTGCAACGCCGCCGTGTCGTCTTCGCTGTCGATCGATCTCGTCTCCGCACTCACCGTGGTGATCTCCGTCGGGAGCAACCAACGCAGCAGGTCCATGTGGTGCGATGCCAGATCGAGCAGAACGCCCCCTCCGGTGCCGCGGGAACCCTTCCAGGCCCGCAAGTCGTGCCGCGCCGTCGAGAACGCTGTGCGAATCGAGATCACCTTGCCGATGCGCCCGGATCTCACGAGCCGGCGTGCGCGCTGGTAGAGGGGATGGTCGCGATAGTTGAACCCCACCATCGCGACGACATCGACGCGCTGCGCTGCGGCGAGCACCTCCCGTCCCTCCGCGAGCGTGGCCGCGAGAGGTTTCTCGAGGTAGACGTGCTTTCCCGCCGCGAACGCCGCGATGGCCGCATCGCGATGCATGGCCGTCGGCAGAGCGATGAGGACCGCCTCGACGTCCGGTCGCGCCAGGATGGCGTGGTAATCAGCGACGCATACGCTTCCGGGAGACGCGCGCTCGGCCTCGCGACGGTGCTCGGGATTCACTTCCGCGATCGCCACCACCGTCGCGTCGGGCGCTGCTGTCAGGATCGGGAGGTGAATCTTCCGGGCGACGTTGCCGTAGCCGATGAGCGCGAGCGAGAGGCGCCGTGGGGATGACATGGCGCGGATGGCAGCAGCTTCCGAGCCAGAATCGGGTCCCCCGGCCGGCCCGTGAGAGCGCGATGAGGGCGGCTCTGTTGGGGGCGGGCGACAATCGGCAGCAGGCGTCCCACAGCCTCAAGATGGGGTATCTTCCACCCAGATGAGCAAGCCGACGCGCGACACCGAACGAAGCGATGGCGGCTTCACCACGCTCGAGCTCGATCACAGGCTGGTGTCCGCGCTCGCGATGCTCGGCTACGAGGAGCCCACACCCATCCAGCGCGAGGCGATTCCGCCGATGCTCGCCGGCCGGGATCTGCTCGGGCGCGCGGCAACTGGCACCGGCAAGACCGCGGCGTTCGCCCTCCCGTTGCTGCAGCTCGTCTCAGCTGACATCGGAGCCGCGATCGGCGGAAACCCCGCTGCCCGAGCGCTCATCCTCGTTCCCACGCGTGAGCTCGCGATCCAGGTCGCCGAAGCGGTGCATCGTTACGGCCGAGCGCTCGGCGTCTGCGTCGTCCCGGTGTACGGCGGACAGGACATCCAGCAGCAGCTCCGATCGCTGCGGCGGCGGGTGGACGTCATCGTCGCGACTCCCGGTCGCGCGCTCGATCACATCCGCCGCGGGTCGATGAAGCTCGATCAAGTCCGTGTGGTCGTCCTCGATGAGGCCGACGAGATGCTCGACATGGGTTTCGCCGATGATCTCGAGGCGATCCTGGACGCGGTGCCCGAGGAGAGACAGACGGCGCTCTTCTCCGCGACCATGCCGCCCCGCATCGCAGCGCTCGCGGAGAGGCACCTGCGTGACCCGGTGCGCATCAACATCGGACGCGAGCCGTCGGTGGCGGGCGAGATCCCCCGCGTGCGTCAGGTCGCCTACGTGGTCCAGCGACACCACAAGGTGGCCGCGCTCGGCCGCGTCCTCGACATGGAGAGTCCCACATCGGCGATCATCTTCTGTCGCACGCGCATCGAGGTGGATGATCTCACCGAGACTCTCTCGGCGCGTGGCTACGATGCGGAAGCGATTCACGGGGGGATGACGCAGGAGCAACGGGACCGGGTGATGAGACGCTTCCGGGACGGCACGACCGAGCTGCTGATCGCCACCGACGTCGCTGCTCGCGGGCTCGACATCGAGCATCTGTCACACGTCATCAATTTCGACGTGCCGTCAGCCCCTGACGCCTACGTCCACCGCATCGGTCGAACCGGTCGCGCCGGTCGGGAGGGCGTGGCCATCACCCTCACCGAGCCGCGCGAGCGACCGTTCCTGCGGAACATCGAACAGTTCACAAAGCAGAGGATCCAGGTCGAGGCGGTGCCGACGGTTCTCGATCTGCGGGTGCGCAGGCTGGAGCTCACTCGGGCCTCGATTCGCGAGACTCTGCTCGGAGGCGATCTGGCCCCCTATCGGGTCGTGCTGGAGACGTTGGCCGAGGAGTTCGATGTCGTCGACGTGGCGGCGGCCGCGGTGAAGCTCGTGCACCAGTTGGTGGGATCGGACGGCGATGGTGACGAGACAGAGATCCCGCCGGTGGCTGTCCCCGCACTCCGGCCGCCGCGAGATCGCACCGGACCGTCACGCGACCGGAAGCAGACCGCGGCGGACCGGCCGGCACGACGCGGCGCGGCGCGCTCGGCGCCTGCGGGTGACATGACCAAGCTCTACATCGGGCTCGGCCGGCGAGCCGGCATTCGTCCCGCGGATCTCGTCGGGGCGATCGCGAACGAGGCGGGAGTCGATGCGCACTCGATCGGAGCTATCGACATCGCCGAGAAATTCTCGCTGGTGGAAGTGCCGATCCTGGCGGCCGATGATGTGATCAGTGCGCTCCGTTCAACCACCATCCGGGGGAAGAAGGTGATCGCCCGCCGCGACCGCGACGGGCGCTGAGTCGAGGCCGTTCGCCGTCCTCGGATACTGACAACGCTTCCACGATGCCGTACAATGGCGCTCATGGATGATCTTCTGACCGCTCGAGAAGCCGCCGCGCTTCTCCACCTGCACGTCAAACGCGTCCAGCATCTGGCTCGCGCCGGCCAGCTGCCAGCCGTGCGGTACGGGCGGAAATGGCTCTTCCCTCGCGGAAAGCTGTTAGCCGCGCGGACCACGGGGCATACGTCGCCGGCGCTGTCCTCCTCCCTCGAGATCAGCGCCCGCAACCAGCTGCGGGGCCAGATCTCGGAGCTACACGCCGACGGGGTCATGGCCGAGGTGCGAATCCGGATCGGCGATCAGGAGCTGGTCTCCATCATCACGCGCTCGTCGGCCGAGCGATTGGGATTGGCGCCCGGCGACGAAGTGCTGGCGGTGATCAAGTCCACCGAAGTCATGATCGCCAAGACGACGGGTTGACTCGCCCTTAACGTTCCCTTGTGGTACCTTGCGCGCTGTGCGGTCGCGGTCGGAGCGATCATCCTTGCGTAAAGGAACCCATGCCTCTCGTCGCAGCGTCGCGTCTGAGTCGGCCATCAGCCGTCCTCTCACTCCTGATCACGGGACTGCTCACCGCCTCGAGGCTCGGCGCGCAGGGCCCGCCGGCACCGTCATATCCGCTCGCCCCATCGCCGGTACTCGACATGCGGTCTTTTCCCGCCACCCCAGCTTTGTCGGGCTACCTGTCCGAACGCACCACGCGACGCAACGACTCCACGGGATTTCTCCTCAACCGGGCGCGCATTACGGTACAGGCGGGTCCGCGATCTTTTCTCGGGATCAAGCTGCAGGGAGATTTCTCGGGGGCGCAGACGGGACGTCTTCGTTCGGACAGTACGGTGTCCGGGTTCACGCTGACCGATGCGTACGTCGAGCTCGTCCCGCCGCCGGATGCGGCTCCGGCAGGCTCGCTGCTCGCCCTGCTCAGACCGGCGCTCGTCGTGGGCCAGTTCAAGATGCCGTTCAGCCTCGAGTACGTGACGCCTTTCGGGCTTCTCAAGACCGCGAACCGGTCGCAGGTCGTCGACCGCATCACGCCCAAGCGTGACATCGGCGCGATGAGCCAGATCAGCTTCTCGCGTTACGCGACGCTGGCCGCCGCGGCCGTGAACGGCGAGGGAGCGAACGCGACAGCAAATCCGGACGCCCACCAGCTGGTGCTCTCCCGGCTCGTGATCACGCCCACGCGTTGCCTGGAAGTGGCCGGAAAGATCGCGAACGAGAGCGCCGACCACGTGTGGGGCTACGACACGCGGCTCCTGTGGCGCGGCCTCACTCTCGAAGGGGAGAGCATCTACCGCAAGCGTCCGGTCAGCGCGACGACCGCACTCGATGCCGGGGGCGGTTATGCCCTCATCGGATATCGAATTCTTCCATGGCTCGAGCCCGTGTACAAGTATGATCGGTACTGGGACACCCGCACCACGGTGAGGGGAACGACGACCACGATCGCCTCTTCGAGCTCGACCTGGAATGTCTTCGGCGTCAATCTCTCCTCCGCGCAGCAGTCGATCCGCCTTCAACTCGACTGGCAGCGGCGGTCGGAGCGCCCCACTCCCGGACGCACCGATGAGTACATCGCCCAGGTGATCGCGAATTTCTAAGTAGGCCACGATTCCCGGTCCGTCGCCGCAGGCACGCTGGGCGACGGCCGCGCGGCGATCAGTTGACGGACCACAGCGAACGGAGAGCGACGATCGTCGTCACACACGATCGGGAGGAAGCGCTCCGATTGGCAGAGCATTTGGTGGTGCTCATCGACGGTCGCGTGCACGCCGTGGGACCGAAGCGCGAGGTGTTTCAGCACCCTCCGGATCGCGAGACGGCTGAGCTTCTAGGTCACACGATCGTCGAGACCGAAAGCGACGGCGTGCTCGCGTTCCCGCCTGGCGCCCTGCGGAGCGGCGCTGGACCGCGGGAGTTCACGATGCTGGTCAAGCGCGTGGTGAATCTCGGAAGCCACGATCACGCCATTGGTGAGATCCTCGGTCGTGGAGGCTTCACTCGAGCGGACGTGCGCTTGCCGGAGGGTGCGGCGCCCCCGGAGCCGGGTTCTCACATGGTGGTGTCTGTCCAGTACTGGTCCTCGCTGCCGCCGACCGCCGAGCTCCGGTGCTCTTACTCTGGCTCGTGCCAGGAGAGCCACGCGAACCCAAGGGATGATCCGTGGAGAGTCCGGATGACACAGTGCCCCGCGACCTGGGCCGCGGGGCACTGTGTGTGAGAAGAGCGCGAAAAGTCAGCGACCGCCGCCGCTCCCGCCCGAGCCGCCCGAGCCGCCCTTGCTGCCGCCCTGGCCACCGCCACCCATTCCGCCGCCGCCGGAGCCACCTTTGCTGCCGCCGCCGCCCATTCCGCCGCCGCCCTGTCCGCCACCACCCTGCCCGCCACCGCTACCACCGGAGCCACCCTTGCTCCCGCCGCCGCCCGTGCCGCCACCGCCCTGGCCACTACCGCTGCCGCCCGAGCCGCCCTTCCCGCCGCCGCCCTGGCCGCCACCCATGCCGCCACCGCTGCCACCGCCGCTACCACCACCGGAGCCACCCTTGCTCCCGCCGCCGCCCATCCCGCCGCCGCCCTGTCCGCCACCACTTCCGCCTGATCCACCCTTCCCGCCTCCCATGCCACCACCACTCTGACCGCCGCCCGAACCGCCCTGCCCGCCGCCAGACCCGCCAGAGGAACCCGCGCCGCTCATGCCGCCCTCCCCGCCTTTGGTGTCCGCCATGGTAATCTGCCTCGCTGTGATGGCCGGTGAAACGCATGCGTTTGCGCGGGAGACCGAAATG
>JBBSGP010000106.1:0-5979 GCA_038253885.1 Gemmatimonadales bacterium
GGCTTCATGCTCGACATCAAGGCGGAGGGGCGGCCCGTGGCTCCGGGTGAGCCCATGCCTCGATCCGAGTACCGCACCGCGAGCGCCGATTACTTCCGCGCGTCGGGGATTCCTCTGCTGCGTGGCCGGGAGTTCTCGACCACGGATCGGGCCGGCGCTGCCAGAGTGGTGGTCCTCAACAAGGCGCTCGCCGACCGGCTCTTCCCCAACCAGGACCCGATCGGCCGGCGCGTTGCCTGGACTGGGGAGGTGCTCAAGTTCGTCCCGGTGTCCGGCGACTGGCGATCGGTCATCGGCGTCGTCGGAACGACCAAAGATGGCGGACTCGATGCGGAGGCGCTGCCGGTGATGTTCATGCCCTTCGCCCAGGAGCCCTTCCCGTCGGGAGGGCTGGTCATTCGGTCGAGGAGCGATGCCCTGGCGATGGCGCCGGCGGCCACGCGCATCGTTCGGGATGGAGATTTCAATCGCTACGTCACCGAGGTGCTGACGTCGATCGACGCCATTCTGCTCGGCCGCGTGACGTATCAACTCTTTGCGGACTACTGGCCATCGTCGACTGATTCAGACGCGCCCATGATGAATGATCTTCCCAAGATCGTTTTCTCGAGGACGTTGGAGCAGGCTCGATGGAAGAACTCGAGGGTGGTGAAGGAGAACATCGAGTCGGAGATTGACGCTTTGAAGCGACAGGCCGGCAAGGACCTCGCGCTGTTCGGGAGCGCTGATCTCGCATCGACGTTCATGCGGCTGGGCTTGATCGATGAGTACCGCATCCTCGTCAATCCCGTGGTCCTGGGAAGCGGCAGGCCGATGTTTCGTGGAGTCGAGGATCGAGCACGTCTGACGCTCTCGACGACACACACGTTGACCTCGGGGATCGTCATTCTCTCCTACCACCCGGGACCAGGCAGCGTGCCGACGCACAGAGAGGATCGTCGTGACTGATCACGGTTGCCCCGCCCCACTCTTGCGAGCGTAGGCGGAACGCCGGTCGCACCCGCTGCTAGGCTCGCGTGAAGCCCGACTACTTCGCGCGAGCGGCCATCGACGCCCGCGCGACAATCGGTAATTCTCCCGGGTACGTCGACCCGTACGCGCTCTTGTCGTATCCCGCGTAGACATGCTCGACGTCGAAACCAGCCCGCGCCAGCAGGTCCGACGAGGCGGCCGCACGTGTGCTCGCGGCCGCTAACGCTGAAGGGCCGGGAATGCGGCTCGCCGACCTCGAGACCTCGAGCGCCGCAGCGTACCAGCACTACGTCGCGGCGCTGAACCTGGACCACGAAGGGCACCTCAGCGAGGCCGTGCGCGAACTCGACGCAGCGATCGCACTCGACTCGGGCTTCATCAGCGCTCTCCAGGAACGGTGGCGTCACGCGATGGCGTCCAACGAGACGGAGATCCTCGCGCGGCTGCTCGGTTCTCTCCGCCTGCACGGTGCGAGGGCGACCCCGTACGAGCGCCTCGAGCAACAAGCGCTGGCTGCGTACTTCAACGGCGAGCACGAGCTGAGCGAAGCGCTAGCCCGGCAACTCGTCCAGCGGTACCCGCGCGATCCGCGTTCGTACGCGCTACTCGTCAATTTCCTGGACCATCACGGTCGATGGGACGTCGCCGAAGAAGTAGCGCGCGCGGCACTCGCGATCGACTCGCTCGGCACAGGCGCCGGCGTGGGGGGGGGGCGTGCGCGCCCTGTGTCGGCTATGGCGGGCTCGTTTCGCTCCGGCTCTGGCGCGGCAACCGCGACGGTGCAGAGCTCGCCGCGCAACGCTGGGTGGCGCTGCAGCCCGACATTCCGTCCGCGTGGTGGACGCTCGCCATGGTCTTCGCGTCGACGTCCCGCTACGACGAAGCGCTCTCCGCACAACGTCGCACGGTGACACTGGCCGGAGACGAGCCCGCAGCGCTTGTCGCCCTCGGCAGGTTTCTGATCATTGCACGCCGCTTCGAGGCGGCGGACTCGGCGATCACGATCTGGAGCCGCGCCGGCGGTGAGCTGCACCGGCTAGCGCTCGATCTGAGGGTGATGCTACTGCGGGAGCAAGGCCGGCTTCGCGCGTCGAATCGGACGATCGACACGCTGGACAAGCTGGACCCGGGACACCCCATGGCCCTGGTCCGCGCCAACAGCCTCGCCCGACTCGGAAACTACGCCAGCGCGGAACGAATCTACGAGGACCTGACGCACGGGCGTGAACGGCGTCCTGTTCCACTTCCGCTGGCGGGTGCCGCGGCGCGCGCCTTCTGTTGGCACCACGCGCTGCTGGCCGATGCCATTGCGGGAAGTGGGCTGTCCCCCGTTGCCGGGGACACCGTTCGATTGATCGCGATCGCCGACACTCTCCAGGCCATGTGTGGCCGAAGTTACTTTGGACGTGACTGGCGGCTGTATCACCACGTTCGCGGACTCATCGCGACGCGCGCCGGACGGTACGATGAGGCGGCAGGCGAGTTTCAACAGGCACAGTGGTCACGTTGGGGATGGACTCGCACCTCGGTCGAGGAGGCGAACACGTACCTCCAGCTCGGTCGCCCAGGCGATGCCGTCGCCGTGCTCCGTGATGCCTATGCCGCCTCCCTCGACGGGATGGCGCGCTACGTGCCGCGAAGCGAACTCGACTTTCGCATGGCGCTCGCGCTCCGGGCCGCTGGATTGCCGGACAGCGCCACACTGTACGCCGGCTACGCGCGTCGCGCGTGGAAAAACGCCGATCCCGAGGTGAAACGGCTGCTGACTGTCCTGCCGTAGCCGTTGCATGCGCGGGATCGGCGTCGCGCCCCCCGCTACTTCTTGCCGGCTACCTGGGCGCGCATGCGCTCCTCTGCCTCCCTGAGCTCTGGCGTGAACTCGGGGCCGAAGTCCGACGCCTCGAACACCTGCCGGATCTCTATCTCGGACTCCGTCCCAGGGAACGGGTTGGGGCAGCGCTTCACCCATTCGATCGCTTCCTCCTTCGACTTCACCTGGATCAACCAGAAGCCGGCGATCAGCTCCTTGGTCTCGGCGAACGGCCCGTCGATCACGGTCCGCTTCGTTCCGGAGAACCTGACGCGCGCGCCCTTCGAGCTCGGCTGGAGCCCCTCGGCGGCGAGCAGCACGCCGGCCTTCACCAGCTCTTCATTGTACGTCCCCATCTCGGTCAGGAGCTTCTCGTCGGGCAGAACGCCCGCCTCGGAGTTCCTGTCGGCTTTCACCATCACCATGAATCGCATCGTCGTCTCCTTGTGGCTGTAGTCGGAAGCGGGCTGCCTGCCGGTCTCGCCAACGGCTCCCCGCCCTCACTGGTACGTCGAACGAGGGGCGTTGATATCGACACGCCTCTGGCTGGTCGTTAGACGCTCTCATCGCCGAACGAGATTCCGGTGGCCCGCGCCGTCATGACGATGTCATGCTCCGGATCCACGAGCTTGGGCTGCCGCAGCACCTCGGCGATCGGAACGGTGACGATGTTGGGCGACTGGAGCGCCAGCATGTGGCCGAACTTCTCCTCGGCGATCGCGCGGACGGCTGCCCCTCCGAAGCGAGATGCCAGCAGCCGATCGTAGCCGGTCGGCATGCCGCCCCGTTGGAGGTGGCCCAGAGTGAGTGAGCGACACTCTTTTCCGGTCCGCGCCTGGATCTCGCGCGCCAGCTTCTCCGCCAGGCCGCCGACGCGCAGTGCCTCACCCGGCAGCGATTTGCCCAGCACCGAGATCTGGCCACCGCGCGGAAATGCCCCCTCGGCGGCGACGACGATCGAGAATTGCCGCCCCGCCCGATCGCGCTGCATGATCTTCTCGCAGACGCGCTCGATGTCGTAGGGAATCTCCGGGATCAGGATGACATCGGCGGTACCGGCGAGCCCGCTGTACAGCGCGATGAACCCGGTGTGGCGCCCCATCACCTCGAGGACGATCACCCGGTCGTGGCTCTCGGCGGTCGTGTGCAGCTTGTCGATCGCTTCGATGGCGGTATTGACGGCGGTATCGAAGCCGAACGTCGTGATCGTGCAGCTCACGTCATTGTCGATCGTCTTCGGAACGCCGACGATCCGCATCCCTTTCTCGAACAACCGCTGGGCGATCGCCAGGGAGCCATCGCCGCCGATCGAGATGACGGCCTCGATCCCCAGCGCGTGTGCCCGCTCCATCAGCTCGTCGGAGCGGTCACTTTCGACAATCCGACCGTCGGGCTGCTTGAACGGGTAATGGAACGGGTTGCCTCGGTTCGTGGTGCGCAGGATGGTGCCGCCGAGGTGGGCGATGCCGCGCACCGAGTGGGCGGTGAGCGGGACGATCTCATCCTCGCCCAGAAGGCCCGCGAAGCCGCGCTTGATGCCGAGCACATCCCATCCGCGGTTGAGGGCCGAGAGAACGGCCGCGCGAATCACCGCGTTCAGGCCGGGCGCATCACCGCCGCCCGTGGATATGGCTATTCGCATTCAGGCTGGACGTCGCTCCTCGATCGTGCGCACGATCTCACCCGGCTGGGCGTGTCGGCCGATCCGGGATTTCTCGAAGATGGCGGCCCCATCGATGAACACCTCGAAGCGCCCCTTGCTTGACGGCTTCATCTCGATGGTCGCCTGCGGAAATCGTCCTCGAATCTCGGCCGCCAGACTGGTGGCCCGTGGCTCGTAGTTTCAAACGGTGCAGTATTCGATGGAGATCTTCATTCGGGCCTCGAAAAACGGTGCCGGGTCATCTGTCGAGGTGGTTCCAGTTGACGATCGCGTTCAGCGCGAGCGCGAACGAGCCCTGCGACTCCCAGCGCCAGAGAGGGCGGATGCCGAACATCACCACGTGACCGGCGCCGACCGGGGCATCGACCACCGCCGCCTTCCCGGCCATCTCCTCTCCGCCCACCAGCAGACCGGAGAGCAGCAGCGAATCGGGTCGGTCGGCAAACTTGAGAATCACCCGCGCCCGCTGCCTCTCCACCTCTGCGAGCAGAGCGGGATCTGTCCCTTCGTTTCGCTGCGTGGTGTCGCGCTGGGCGACCGAGAACAGCGGGGCCTGGTTGAAATATACCGCGAGGCTGGCGTTTCCATCGTAGCCGTACAGGATCGGGCTGGTGCGCGTGACCGGTGTGGCACGGAAGATCGCACCGCTCGCACGGAGGGCTCGCGTCGGCGCGATGGAGACACTGCTGTTGAACGAGAGGTCGACGGGGATGTGTGCGGAGTTGCCGGTGGTGAGGAGCATCCCGCCACGCTCGACGAAGCGGCGCAGCGCGGCCGCACCCTCCAACCCCATCCCGGGACGCATGTCGCTGGTGGAGTCCCACATCCCGAGATGAGGGGTCTTGGCCGTCTTCTTCCACGGCAGCGGCGGGCCGATCATCGGCCGGCCGTTCAACAGCGAGCCGCCGAAGCTGCTCACGTGAGGGTAGACCACCACGTCAAAGGCGTCCAACGCGCCAGCGCGCTTGAGCCCCTGGTCGGAGATGTAGGTGTACGGGACATCCATCTGATCGAAGGCGTAACGCACCCACCCCTCATTCTGCGTCTCGATCCAGGAATGGAGGAGCGCGATCCTCGGGAGCTTCACCGCGTGACGCGTCACGTTGACGTCAGCCACGCCCACGGCGCTCAGCCCGAGGTCGGCGATCGCGGCCCGCGCCTTTCCCGCATCGGCCACGATGAACGATCCCGCCGGAAAGCTGTCGTCTCCTGCCCGGAACGGCGCATCGGCCACCGCCAGCTGCGCGCCCCCGACCTTCCAGGGCAGTACCGCCGAGCGCCAGTCACCGAGATGGCGTACGACCAGCGAGGATCCGGCGCGGGGGGCGGACGACGCGCCCTCGCGCACCGCGCCCTTCACGACCGCCGGCGCGGACAGCGGCTGCATCGGCTGAGACAGAATGCTCGAGTCGGCCATCTTGTACGTCGTCAGGTGCCGCAACAGATCGAGCGTCCAGCCGGTGTCGTCGTACGGCGGCGGATCATCGGCCTTGTAGCGCTGCAGCGCGAGCAGGGTCCGGGCGGTGGCGGTGTA
>JBBSGP010000107.1:0-5821 GCA_038253885.1 Gemmatimonadales bacterium
CTGGTCGGCGCGCCGCGCAAGGGATCGGGCGCGCGCCATCAGCTCGTGGAGCATCTGGAGGAGCTGCAGCGGCTCGCCGATACGGCGGGCGCGACCGTCCTGGGCGAAGTCACCCAGATGCTGGACCGGCCCAATCCCCGCACGTATCTCGGCAAGGGAAAGCTCGAGGAGCTCAAGGCGCGTATCGGCGAGACAAACGCCTCGCTGGTGATCTTCGACGACGAGCTGACTCCGGCCCAGGGTCGTAATATCGAGCTGGCGCTGGACACGCGGGTGATGGATCGCGCCGAGCTGATCCTGGATATCTTCGCCACTCGCGCGCGGACCAGCGAGGCACGCATGCAGGTGGAGCTGGCCCAGCTCCAGTACACGCTTCCGCGCCTGACACGGATGTGGACCCACCTCGAGAAGTTTCGCGGTGGCATCGGCGTGCGAGGGCCGGGCGAGACGCAGCTCGAGACGGATCGGCGGCTGATCAACCTTCGCATCAAGCAGCTCAAGGAGAGGCTCGGCGACGTCCAGCGGAGCAGGGAGGTGCAGCGGCAGCGCCGGCGCGGCGAATTCCGGGCGTCTCTGGTCGGCTACACGAACGCCGGCAAGTCGTCGATTCTGCGCGAGCTGGCGCACGCGAAGGACGTGTTCGTGGAGGACCGGCTGTTCGCCACGGTCGACCCGTTGACACGCGACGTGGTGATGGGCGAGAACACCCACGTGCTGCTGACCGACACCGTGGGGTTCATCCGGAAGCTCCCGCACGACCTCGTCGCGTCCTTCCGCGCGACGCTCGAGGAAGCGCGGGACGCCGACCTGCTTCTCCATGTGATCGACGCCTCACACCCCGTGTGGGAGGAGCACCGGCACGTGGTGGATCAGGTTCAGGCCGAGCTGGGCCTGCAGGAGAAGCCCGTGCTCCACGTGCTCAACCAGGTGGACCGGCTCGACCCGGACACCCTGCAGGGGCTGCAGCAGCGGGTGCGCAATGTGCTGCCGAACTCCGTCTTCGTGTCGGCGGTGGCGCCGGATGGTCTGGAGCCGTTGCGCCGGGCGTTGCTGCTCGCCGTGCGCAAGGTGCGACCGGAGGTGGAGCTGAGGCTTCCGATGAGCGACGGCCGGGCGCTGGCGGAGATCCACCGCGTCGGTGAGGTGCTCGAGCAGCGGCACGAGAACGGGGAGATCGTCGTGCGGGCGCGGCTGGACGAGGCGACGACGGGGAGGCTGAGAGGGCAGGGGGTGAAGATCGGGTGGCCGTGACCCCACTGGACGTCACGGGTTTCATGCACCACGGGATAGCGCCCGATGAGCGGATCGTGGATCGCGACAGCTACAACAGTCCATCCGCAGGATTGTTGCGAGACCAGCTCAGGTACCTGCGCCGCCGCTTCCGGTTCGTGACGATCGACGAGCTGGCCGATCGCGCACGGAACGATGTCGCCCTCCCGGAACGGTCGGCCATTCTCACCTTCGATGACGGGTTTCGATCGGTGCTGACCCGCGCCGCCCCCGTGCTCGATGAACTCCGCATCCCGGGCGTCGTCTTCGTCGTGACCGGAACGTTGGATCGCTCACACATGCCCTGGTTCGTGCCGTTCAACCGCTTCTTGCGGCTTTTCGGTGCACGGCCACTCACCTGGCACGGCGTCACCTATGACCTCGAGCGATTCGCCGCCCAGAACGCATTTGCCAGCGCGTTCATGACGGAGCGCATCTATCCGCTGCCCGGTCCCCGGCACCGGCCCGTGTTGGAGCAACTTGGAGATGAGATCGGGTTATCCCCGAACACGATCGACGACTGTTTCGCTGACGACGCGGGAGATGGGTTTGATTTTCTCTCCGCTCATGAGCTTCGCGAATGCGAGGCGGCCGGGATCGCCGTCGGATCGCACAGCCACAGCCACGCCAGCATGGGGGCGCTGTCAGGCATCGACCTCTGGACGGAGATCGTCCAGTCCCAGCAGCGTCTCCGCGACCTCGGAATGCAAGCGCGGGCTTTCTCCTACCCCGATGGCCGCAGTGGCTCGGAGGCACGCGCGCTGGTGCGGCAGACATACGATATTGGATTTGGAGTCGCGGTGCCGGACGCTGTCTGGGAGAACCTGCCGAGGGTAGATCTCTGGCGTCGCTCGCCCCGCGAGCTATGGCACTCGCTGGGCAGCCCCCCGCGGCTCGTCGCTTGGCTCGAGACGAAAGCCATGGCGATCGCCAGTCGCTGTGGACTCCGGATTCACGCGTGGGGCTGACCGTCGCCCTGCTGGTGCGAGAGGGCGCCGATGACACATCCCTTCGCTATCGCGCCGCCGCTCTGGCGGCTGGCGCCGACGAATTTCACATTCTCGCGTTGCGCTTGCCTCAGCCGTCGACAAGCGTCTCGGACGCTCCTCGGCCGCCGGGAGCATGGCGTGTCACCGGAAAGCTACGCGGTCTGTACGCGACTCACATCCACTATCCCCCGAGCTACTACGACATCGAAGGCCCGATCGATGCGGCGAGACGCCGCTTTCTTCCGGTGGCGCCCCCGCTAGCGGCGTATCCGCGCTTCGCGATCGTCGAAGCGAGTAAGGTCAACGCGGTCGAGGTCGCGCGCGAGGTGAAGGCGCGATCGGTGGACGTGCTCGCGCCCATGACGGGCGTCATCCGTCCCCTTCTCCTGGAGGCGCCGCGCCTGGGATGCCTGAATGCGCATCACGGGTGGCTGCCTGAGATCCGCGGGATGTGGTCGACGGTCTGGGCAATCGCGGAGGGTCGACCCGACTGGGTAGGAATGTCCGTGCACTGGATGGATGCGGGGCTCGACACGGGGCCGATACTCGCGCGAGCCCGACCCGCTTTCTCCATCCACGACGGCCATGACACGCTTTACGTTCGTCTCGATCTGCTGGCCGCCGAGTTGATCAGTGATGTGCTGGCGGCGCTCAAGCGAGGTGCACGCGTTACAATTCCAAACGCCTCGGACCGCGGGGAGTACCGCTCCCGGCCGACGTTCGGGACTCATCTTCGATTCGCTCGTCGGCAGCGGTCGTTCTTTCTCAGATATGGACAGCGGAACGTCCTTCCTCTGGAATCGTCGCCGGTGTCGTGGTCGAAATGACGCCTTATCGTCCCGCCAATCCAGAGATGATGTCATCCGACGACCGCCGGAGCGTGGGGGTGCCGCGCGCCGTCAGCGCCCTGCTCATTGTCGCTGCTCTGGCTGCGTTTGCCCGTCTCCACTACGGCGTGGATTTCACGGACGAGGCGTATTACGCCAGCTTTGCCTATCGCTTCGCGCTGGGAGACGTTCCTTATGTCTCGGACATCAACGTTCATCAGAACGCGGGGATCATCAGCTGGCCATTCGTGAGGACTTACCTTCTACTCGTCGGCGGAAGCTCAGGGCTGATTCTCTTCTTGCGCTACTTGTATGTGATGATGCGGCTGACGTTGATGGTGCTCGCCTTTCGGTTCGTCCGCCGCTCTGGGTCCGTCGCGCTGGCGGCTCTGGTCGCTCTGTTGCCGATCGCTTTCGTTCCGTTCTCGATTCCCAGCCTGAGCTACAACACTCAAGGCGGCACGATTTTCGGCATCGGGCTGTTGCTCCTGCTCGAGTGGCGACGCACTCCTCGGGCTCCGATCGCGGTGGGCGCCATTCTGGCGTGGTATGTGGCTGGCTTCAGCTATCCCCCCATGCTGGTCGCTGCGTCGGTGGCGGTCGTGGCGTTTGTGTTCTTGTCCCCGACACGCGACGCGAGGCGTCTCGCCCTTCGCCTCGCCGTCGCCGTCACGATGGCATGTACTCTGGTTGGGTTGCTCGCGCTGAGCCGGATCGGAGTGGAGCCTCTCCAGAACGTCCTGCGTTACGGGAAGAGTTTTTCCGGCGAAGTGGGGGGTGGATTGCTGGAGCGGAGCCGAGCTTTGCTGGGCGGCCTTCGTGCGGTGACGCCGCACCCGTACGCTCTGACGGTGTTGTGGGTGGGGATTGCCCTCACGTCTCTTCGTTCGAGATGGCTGGCACCGCTCATCGTGCTGGCTTACGTGGTCATGGCGATGACGGCATCCACACACATTGCCCTCCTCTGGATTGGGTTGGCATCGATCCCGCTCGGCTTGCGAGCGGTCCGAGACGGCGCGAGCCCCACCGAGTGCATCGCCGCTTCCCTATCTCTGTTGGCGGGAGCGACGGCAGCGTACTTCAGCGGGAACGGGGTTGGGAATGGTGTGATTGGACTCGAGGTCGCTTGTCTGTTCACGGTGCTCTGGAGTTGGCGTATCGCATCACGGCAAACGGGTTGGCGGTCTGCTACTGGCCGATGTGCCGCGCTTGCCGTCGCCGTGCTCGCTGTGGCCAAGGCAGAGCTGGCTCAGTGGACCGATGTGTATCGCGACGGCTCAGTGGCTCAGCTCACGACGACCGTCACCACTGGCCCGTACGCGGGCATTCGCACGACCCCCGCGAAGCTGAGCTACCTGAACGCAATACAGAGTGCGCTTCGGTTGCATCAGGATTCGAGCAGGTCCGTGCTCGCGTTCAATCGATTTCCGGCCGGCTCTCTCATGCTTGCTTTGCCCCCCGCGCTCACCACAACGTGGGCCCCGGATTACCCCAAGGAGGCAGGGGCCGTGTACCGCGAGGCGATCGCGCGGTCGTACGATAAGGCGCCCCGCCCGATTCTGGTGCTGCAGTTGCACCGACTGGTGAATTCGCCCGGTGATGACACGCGCTCTCTCTATCCCGACAACGACCCCCTGATGGTGGCGTTTCGGGCGAGTGCGCCGCGGATAGTGTACGAGACCGCTGATTTCACCGTCTTTCGCGTTCCAGCTCGAGAGTCGCAGCCAGTCTCGGTAAAGAGATGACCGACGTAGCCACCTCGCAGGAAGAGAGCTCGGTGGTGACGCGTCGAGCGCGACTGCTGGCGCGCGTGGAAGCCATCCTCGCGTGTCCTGCCTGTCACCTCCCGTTTGGGAGCCGTCCGGCCGATGGACACTACGTTTGCCGGCGATGTGGTGCGACCGGCGAGCGGACGGTGGACCAGCTTCGATTCGGCGGCTTCTCTCGAGAGGAGCTGGGTGCCGACTGGCTCAACCGGCGCAAGGAAGGAGCGAAGCGGCTACTCGGGCGCCTCTACCCGGCCGCGATCACGGTTCTCTCTCCCGTGCACGGTCCGGTGTCCCCGGAGCAGTTCGTGCGCAGCTTCGAGACGTCAGCGGCGCTCGTGATCGATCTGGGCTCGGGAGCGACCAGCTACGCCGACCGGGTCGCCTGCGTCGACGGTGCCGGCTATCCCAACGTGCACGTCGTGAGCCCACTGGAAGCTCTGCCCTTCGCCGACGCGTCGGTCGACGGCATCATCAGCATGGCGGTGCTGGAGCACGTCCCCGATCCCGCTGCTCAGGTGGCGGAGATGAGGCGTGTTCTCCGGCCGGGGGGGAGGGTTTTCTGTTTCGTGCCGTTCATCCAGGGATTCCACGCTTCGCCGAGCGATTATCAGCGCTACACGCAGAGCGGCCTCAGAGCTCTCTTCCGGGACTTCGACGTTGTAGATGTCAAAGTGGGATCGGGACCGACGTCCGGGATGCTCTGGATCCTCCAGGAATGGCTTGCGATCCTCATGTCGTTCGGCAGCGCTCGCCTGTATCGAGCGGTGATGCCGCTCACCTGGATTCTGTCGCCGCTCAAGTACCTCGATGTTCTTCTCGCCCGGCATCCCGCAGCCTCGGTGATCGCGAGCGGGAATGTGATCCTGGCTCGAAAGCCGCAGTAATTCCGTCAGTCACTGACGAATCGGCGAACAGCGTCGATCACATGATCCTGTTCCGCGTCAGTCATCGAATTGTAGAAGGGAAG
>JBBSGP010000108.1:0-5809 GCA_038253885.1 Gemmatimonadales bacterium
ATGTGGTGCGCGGAGCTGCCGGTGCGTCGATCCTCAATGCCGAGCTGCTGATCGCACGCGGGCTGGTGCCCGGCACGTGACTGTCGTGGTGAAGTTCGGCGGCACATCGGTCGCCGACGCCGCGGCGGTGACTCGGGCAGCGGAGATCACTCGCTCCCGGCTCGCGCGCTCGCCGATCGTCGTCGTCTCCGCTCTCGGCGGGGCGACGAATGACCTGCTCGCGATCGCCGACCAGGCGTGGCGGGGACAGCTCATCGGTGCCCTTGGGGGGGTGGAAGCGCTGCGGACGCGCCATCTCGAGGCGGCCGCGCTTCTCGTTCCGGCCGGCCATCAGCTCGATGACCTGTGTGGCGAGCTGAGCGCGATGTGTGACGAGCTCGCCAATCTTGCCGAGGCGCTGTCGGTTCTGGGGCACCTCACTCTGCGGAGCCAGGACGCGATCGCTTCGATTGGCGAGAATCTCTCATCCCACCTCGTTGCGGCTGCGTTCGCGACGCTCTCGCTCCCGGTGACGCTCGTCGATGCGCGGTCGGTCATGATCACCGATGACAGTTACGGTGCCGCCGCGCCGCGGCTCGAAGCCATCGCGTCGGCCGCACGGACCGTCCTGCTCCCGCTGCTGCACGACGGCCGGGTACCGCTCCTGGGAGGGTTCATCGGATGCACCGAACAGGGGGTGACGACGACACTGGGCCGCGGAGGATCGGACTACTCGGCATCGCTGATCGGCGCCGCCGTCGACGCCGAGGCCATCGAGATCTGGACTGACGTGGACGGGATGCTCACCGCCGATCCGCGGGCTGTCGGGGGGGCGCGAGTGATTTCGCAGATCCGGTTCGATGAGGCCGCCGAGCTCGCGGCGTTCGGAGCGAAGGTACTCCACCCGAACACGATCGCGCCGGCGGTGCGCCGAGGCATCCCCGTGTACATCTACAATTCGAAGCGGCCAGCTGGGCAAGGCACGCTCATCACGGCGGATGCACCGCGCCGACAGGTGAGCGCGATCGCCGGGAAGGCGGGTATCACGATCGTCCGGGTGCGATCGTCGCGCATGCTGCTGGCGCACGGTTTTCTGCGCCGTCTGTTCGAGATATTCGAGCGCCACCGGACGCCCGTCGATGTGGTGGCTACGTCCGAGATCTCGGTGTCCGTGACGGTCGACGATCCGGGCCGTCTGGATGCGTTGCTCGTGGACCTGTCCGCTCTCGGCGACGTGACGGTGGAACGCAACCGCGCCATCGTCGCCATCGTGGGTGCCGCCCTTGGCGGTCACAGCCGCGCGATGGCCCGCGCTCTCGACGCGTTGGGGGACATCCCGGTGCGCATGATCTCACTGAGCGCGACCGAGATCAATCTCACAATCATCATCGATGCCGAGCAGCTCCTTCCTGGCATCCGAGCATTGCACGCCGCGTTCTTCGACGAAGGTGAGGAGGGAGACGAGAGGTGAGCGCACCCCGCATTGCTATCGTTGGCCTGGGAAAGATGGGCACCCTCGTGGCCCGTATGGCGGAGGAGAGGCGGTGGCCCATCGCCGCGACCATCGGTGGCGGAGACAACGCCGGAGGCATGGGAATAACACGCGAACGCCTCGCCGGCGCCCAGGTCGCGATCGAGTTCACCGAGCCGCGGTCGGCGCCCGACAACATTCTGGCGTGCGTTGGCGCCGGCTGCGCCGTCGTCAGCGGAACGACCGGATGGAGCGAGCGGCGCGCCGAGGTCGAGCGCGTCGTCACGGAGAGCAATGGCGCGCTGTTCTGGGCGGCGAACTTCTCGATCGGAGTGAACCTGTTCTGGCAGGCCGCCGAACGATTGGCGGCGGCCATCGCCTCTGCGTCCGCCGGATTTTCGCCCCACATCATCGAGACGCACCACGCCGCGAAGAAGGACGCGCCATCAGGCACGGCGATGGAGCTCCAGCGACGGACGTCGGTGGGAACTGCCACTGCCGTTCCAGTGACGAGCGTACGCGTGGGCTCCGTGCCCGGAACGCACGAGCTGCTGTTCGACGCGCCATTCGAGCAGATACGCCTGGAGCACGTCGCTCGTGACCGCCGAGTCTTTGCCGAGGGAGCCCTGGCTGCAGCCGAATGGATCGTCGGCCGCTCCGGCGTCTTCGGCATGGCGGACCTGCTCGCGCGCTCATCCTCCGAGCTTCATACTTCTGCGCCATGACACGTCCCCACGATCGCCTCTTCGGCTGCGGCACAGCGCTCGTCACCCCGTTCTCCAGCGACGGTGCCGTCGACGAGTCGGCTCTCCGAGCGCTCGTTGACTGGCAGATCGAAGAGGGGATCCACTTTCTCGTCCCATGCGGCTCGACCGGCGAAGCGGCCACGATGACGCTCCGAGAGCACCGCCGTGTCGTCGAGATCGTCGTGGAACAGACGCGGGGGCGCGTGCCGGTCGCTGCCGGCGCCGGCTCGAACGACACGAAGAAGGCCGTCGCGCTCTCCAGGGAGATGGCGGCCGCTGGCGCGACGCACCTGCTGCACGTTTCACCGATGTACAACAAGCCGCCGCAGCGCGGAATCATCGCACACTTCCGGGAGGTGGCGGCGGCGACCGCGCTGCCGATCATCATCTACAACGTGCCCGGAAGAACGGGCAGCAACGTCGAAGCATCGACAACGCTCGCCCTGGCAACGGTGCCAAACATCGTCGCGGTCAAGGAAGCGTCGGGTAACATGTCCCAGATACTGGAGATTCTGGCAGCGCGCCCGCCGAGCTTCAGCGTGCTCTCGGGCGATGACGCCATCACACTGCCCCTGATGGCGGCTGGCGCAGACGGCATCATCTCCGTCATCTCGAACGCGACACCGCGGCTCATGGCCCGGCTCGTCGAGCTGGCCGATGCGGGCGAGATGGTTGACGCGCGCGCGATTCACGATCGCCTCTCTCCGTGGATGCGGTGCGCCTTCATCGAGTCCAATCCGATTCCGACCAAGGCGGCGCTGGCGATGATGGGACGCATCACGAACGTGCTCCGCCTGCCGTTGGTGCCTCTCGGCGACGGCCACATATCGGCGGTGCGCGAGAGCCTGCGAGGGGCGGGCGCGCTCGGGTGATGGCTCCGGATCGGAGCCAGAGTCTCGGTGACCGGCTTGACCGCCTCGCCGCGGATCCGGACCCGGCGCCTGCCGAGGCGCTGGCGGCGGTGGATGAGCTGCTGGACGCCCTCGAGCGCGGCGTCGTCCGCGCCGCGGAGCGCGATGTCGATGGCCGATGGCGCGCCGTCGGCTGGGTGAAGCGAGGCATCCTCCTCGGCTTCCGCGTCGGAACGCTGACTGACATGTCGCCGGATGGGGGAAGGGGCACCTTTCACTTCGTCGACAAGAGCACATTTCCGACGCGGGCGATGGCGCTGGCCGATGGCGTTCGGATCGTGCCTGGCGGGTCGGCGGTGCGCCGCGGGAGCTATCTCGCCCCGGGCGTGGTGTGCATGCCGCCCATGTACGTCAACGTCGGGGCATGGATCGGGAGCGGCACCATGATCGACTCGCACGCTCTCGTCGGATCCTGCGCGCAGATCGGCGCGCGCGTTCACCTCAGCGCCGCGGCGCAAGTCGGTGGCGTGCTCGAGCCGGTGAACGCCTCGCCAGTCGTCATCGAGGACGACGTTTTCGTCGGCGGCAACTGCGGTGTCTACGAAGGGACTGTCGTACACTCGGGCGCGGTGCTGGCGGCCGGGGTGATCCTCGCCCGAGGAACTCCGGTTTACGACGTCCCGCGCGAGACGGTCTATCGCGCAAGCGCGGACGCACCCCTCGAGATCCCGTCGGGCGCGGTGGTGGTCCCCGGCGCCCGCCGGCACGGCGGCGCCTTTGGGGAGGCGCACGGACTCTCTCTGCAGTCTCCTGTCATTGTGAAATACCGCGACGAGGGAACGGACGCCGCGACGGCGCTGGAGCACGGCTTGCGATGATCGAGCGCTCGGTCTCCATCGTGGGGCTCGGCGTCATAGGGGGCTCGCTCGCTCGCGCCCTCGCCGCCAACGGGGTCGATGTGCGCGCGTGGAGCGACTCCGCGGATGACCGCGCTGCTGCCGTGGCAGCGGGTGTGGCGGTGATACAGGACGTCGACGAGCCCCTCGTCGAGCTGGCGAGGGGGGCAGCGCTCGTCGCCCTGGCCGTCCCCGTCCAGGAAGTGGCGGCGGTCGCGGCGCGGATGCTGTCTGTGATTTCATCAGCGTGTGTCGTGCTGCACACCGGGTCGCTCCAACAGCAGCGATCAATCGGGGTGGACGACGCATGCTGGGAGCGCCTTCTGGGTACGCACCCCGTGACGGGCAGCGAAGGCGCTGGCTTTCGGGCTTCGCGCGCCGACCTGTTTCGCGGAGCGGCCGTGAGCGTCGAGGCGCGCGCGCCCGCTCGTTCGCGACAGCTCGCGGAGGAGCTCTGGACGGCGGCCGGCGTCCAGCGCATCGATGTGAGATCGGCGGCGGAGCACGACACCCTGATGGTCTGGATGAGCCACCTGCCGCAGCTCACGGCGACAGCGCTCGCCGCGACCCTCTCAGCGGCCGGCGTGGCGCCGTGGGATGGCGGTCCCGGGGCGCGCGACACGACCCGGCTGGCGTCCAGTCCGATCGCGCTCTGGAGCGCGCTGCTGGCCGCAGCGCGCCCAGAGGTGGTTTGCGCTGTCCTCGACCTCGAGCGGACGCTGGCTCGCTTGCGCGTGGCGATCGAGAGCGGGGACGACGACTTCTTGCGACAGGAGTGGGAGCCGGCGCGCCGCTGGCGCGGCGCGATGGAGGCCTCGCCGTGAGAGTGCGGGGCAGGATACGCGTGCCCGGTGACAAGTCCATCTCGCATCGGGCGCTGATGCTGGCATCACTGGCGGATGGTCGATCGAGAATCCGGGGCATCCTGGAATCCGAGGATGTCCGTTCCACGGCCGGGGCGCTCCGATCGCTCGGCGTCGCTCTCCCCGAGGTGACCGCGGAGATGGAAGTAACGGGCGTCGGCCTTCGCGGGTTGCGGCCGAGCGACAGCGATGTGGAGTGCGGCAACAGCGGAACGACGGCGCGGCTGATGTCCGGCATCGCGGCGGCGGTTCCGGCGCGCACGCGATTCATCGGAGACGCGAGCCTGAGCCGCCGGCCGATGCACCGAGTTGCCACGCCTCTCTCGGCAATGGGGGCACGTGTCGAGATGGAGAAGGGCGACGGCTTGCCCCTGGTCGTTCACGGCGGAGCGCTGCGGCCCATCGACTGGACGACGCAGACAGCCAGCGCGCAGGTGAAAAGCGCCATTCTCCTGGCCGGGCTGGTCGGGGGGGTATGCGTCACTGTGCGCGAGCCGGCCCGATCACGTGACCACACGGAGCGACTTCTCTCTTCCGCCGGCGCGGGCGTGGTGTCGGCTCAGGAAGAGGACGCATGGCGGGTGACGCTCCACGCAGCGGACCGAATCGACTGCCTCGATCTGACGGTGCCTGGCGATGCGTCTTCCGCGGCGTTCTTCGTCGCGGCCGGGCTGCTGGCCGATGAAGGCGAGGTCGTGATCCACGACGTGTGCGTCAACGAAACGCGGAGCGGTTTTCTCCGCGCGGTGCAGCGCATGGGCGGGCGCGTCTCCGTCGAGGGCGTGGTGGAGCAGGGGGGAGAGCCGGTCGGAACCCTGCGAATCCTGCCGTCGCGGCTGACGGCGATCGAGATCGCGGGAGCGGACATTCCCGCCCTGATCGATGAGCTCCCGATGCTGGCCTGTCTGGCCTCCCGGGCCGAGGGGCGGACACTGATCGCCGGCGCGGCCGAGCTGCGGGTCAAAGAGAGCGACCGGATCCGCCTCGTCGTGGATAATCTGCG
>JBBSGP010000109.1:0-5802 GCA_038253885.1 Gemmatimonadales bacterium
GAACGAGTTCAAGGCGCCGGCTGACGTCATCCGGCGCGACGAGTGGGTGGACCGGGCGTCCGTCAACGTCCCGCTCGGCTATCTCTTCGTCGGAGGGATGCTCGCGGAGGCGCTGGGCGGTCGAGGCGAGACGCGGGAGGTCGCGCGGATCATGGGCACCGTTCGGCAGATCGCCAAAGCCACTCGGGAGGAAGGACTGCTGGCCGATTTCTCCGCGCCCCCGCCTCCCCCGCTCCCGCTGGGCGAGAGCACCGGCGTGAAGATCAAGCCGTAGGAGTGTCCGCCGGCCGGAAGATGCGCGCCGTCGTGATCACGCGATCGGGCGGTCCCGAAGTCCTGGCGATCAGAGAAGTGGATGCGCCGCGGCCGGGCTCGGGGGAGGTGCTGGTGCGCATCCGCGGGTCGGCGCTCAACCGCGCCGACGTGCTCCAACGACAGGGTCGCTACCCCGCACCTCCGGGCGCGCCGGCCGACATTCCGGGACTCGAGTTCGCGGGTGAGATCGAGGAGGTGGGGCTGGCGTCGGCGCGCTGGAAGATCGGCCAACGCGTCTTCGGTCTTGCCGGCGGCGGTGCACACGCCGAGCTCATCGTCGCACACGAGCGCGTTCTCGCTGAGGTGCCGGAGTCGCTCTCCTGGAGCGATGCCGGTGCCACGCCCGAGGCTTTCATCACTGCGCACGACGCTCTCATCTCGCAGGCGCTGCTACAACGGGGCGAGAGACTACTCATCCACGCCGTCGGCTCGGGCGTGGGGCTCGCCGCCCTGCAACTCGCTCGTGCGATCGGAGCGATTCCCTTCGGCACATCGCGGACATCCGAAAAGCTCGATCGGGCGCGGCAGCAGGGTCTCGAGCAGGGGATCACGCTGGGCGACGATCTGGCCGAGCTGGGTCCGGCAGTGGCGGAGTGGACTCGCGGGAAGGGAATGGACGTCGTGCTCGATCTGGTGGGAGGGTCGCTCGCTGGCGCTAGCGTGGCGACACTGGCGATGCACGGCAGACTGATGCTCGTCGGGACGGTCGCCGGAGGACGAACGGATCTCGATCTGGGACGGATGCTCCGAAAGCGCCTCACCATCCGCGGGACGATGCTGCGCGCACGCGCGCTGGAGGAGAAGGCCAGGGCGATCGATGGCTTCGCGGCCGACGTCGTGCCGCTGCTCGCACGCGGCACCGTCCGTCCCATCATCGATAGCGTCTTTCCGCTGGAACGGACGGCTGAGGCGCACGTCCGTCTGGAAAGCAACGCCACCTTCGGGAAGGTGGCGCTGACAGTCTCCGATTAGATCACACCCCGAACTGGGAGAAGCGGGCGAGGCTGAACGGGGCGAGATCCACGGTGGTGCCGCCAGCACAGAGGAGATCGGCCAGAATCTCGCCGACCGCCGGCGCGAGCGCGAATCCATGGCCCGAGTCCGCGGAGGCGATCACGACGCGCGGGTTGGCGGGATGCGTATCGATGATGAAGTCTCGATCTGGCGTGTTTGTGTAACGGCCGACCGCCGTACCGCGGATCTGACCAGCTGCCTGGGGCATGAGGCGCCGCACCAGGTGCTGTATGTAGCCCTTCTCCTCGAATGATGCCTCCCGCGCATCGCTATCCGGATCGACGTCCTCGCCGTGCCGGTGGAGGGCGATGCGTATCCCATCTCCGATGTCGGGAAACATCGTGAGCTGGTAGTCCGGCTCGTACTCCCATACCACGGCCGGGCTCCGCGCGGCATCATAGATCCCGATCCGGTGCACGGGCTCGAACCAGTAGTAGATCTGCCGTTCCACCCATAGCCAGAGCTTGAGCCTTGCGATCAGCTTCTGCAGCCAGGGACCCGCGGCCAGAAGGAGCCGGCTCCCGTGATACACTTCGGTCGCCGTGGCAACGGTGACGCCTGCGTCATCCGCCTGCCACGAGTTCACGTTATCCCCGAAATGCAGCTCCGCTCCGAATCGGCGCGCGCGGGCATGAAGAGCTTCGAGGCAGCACTCGGGCGACAGCATGAACGCGCCAGGCTCGTACAGGCCGACCATGTCACTCGCGGGCTGTAGTCCGGGAAACCCATTCCGGATCTGAGCCGCCGACATCTCGATCGGCTTCACGTCCAGCGCCGCCGCACCGAGCCGGGCAGCGCCGATCAGCTCGCCTTCCGGAACGCCGATGGTGAGCGCCCCCGTCGGGTGCGCCAGCGTGGTGCCCGCGTCGTTCTCGAGCTCCTTCCACCGTCTAGCCGCACGACGCGCCAGAGGAACGTACCGGGCGCCATCCAGCCATGCCTCACGCAGCACAGCCGCGCGACCGTTGGTCGAGCCCAGAGAGTGTGGCACCGCATGCCGATCGATGCCGAGAACGCGCGCTCCGCTCTTCGCGATGTCGTAGGCGGCCGCGCTCCCGGTCGCGCCGAGACCGATGATGATGACGTCGTGAACCGTGGGCATGGAGGAGTGGAAGGGGGTCTATGTACACTCCGCTTGGGCCATGTGTCCACTCCCGGAAAGACGCCGTCCCAAAATGTGGACGACGGGGGGCCGAATAGCGAGTAGATCGCTGGCAGACAACGACTTGTGTTGGGGCACGCTCCTGGCAATGTTCCGTGAGCAGTTGATCGTGTTCCCCGTCTCCTCCTGGAGGAGCAATGCTGCTCTCACTCGTCCTCTCGCTCGGCGCGGCGCTGTCGTCACCCGTCGCTACCCTGGATCCCGATCCGGCGATCCGCGTCTCCCTCGATCACAATCGGTACGAGCGGGGCGATCGGGGGCGGGTGCACGTTCGAACGCGCGAGGATGGGTACGTCATTGTCCTGCACGCCGATCCGGACGGACGGATCCGCGTGCTCTTTCCCGTGGATCCGGGTGATGACACGTTCCTGAGGGGCGGGCACGAGTACGAGATCCGCTCGCGCGGAAATCGCGATGCGATCACCATCGCCCAAGCAGGCGGCAGCGGGAGCGTCTACGCCGCCTACTCCCCGGATCGCTTCCGCTTCGATGCCTTCGTGCTCGGGGATCACTGGGACTTTCAAGCCCTCTCCGACAGCGCGGCCTCCGGCGACGCGGAAGCTCGGCTCAACGCGCTCGTCTCGCGTATGAGCACGGGGCGGCACTTCGACTACGACATCGCATCGTATGCGGTGGCGCGCCGCGTCGCGTATGACACGGATCGCGACGACGCATCCTGGAACCCGTGGTACGATCCCTACTACTATCATCCGTCGCTCTACTATCCGGGTTTCTTCAACATCGATATCTGCCTGGGCTGCCGCCGACACTTCCGCGGCTATCGCGTCTTCTACGATCCTTACTGGTCGGACCCATTCTACTACGACCCTTTCTACTACGCCTACCGCCCCTACCGCCCGTATGTGTACTCGCCGACCTACGTGTACCTGGATCGGCCGTACACCCCGCTATATCCGCGCGGCTATGACTTCAAGCCTGGTTCGCCATATGGAGGCGGTAGCGGCGGCTTCGGGTTTCGGTACCGCACGCCGACGGTCGTGCGGGGAGGCTTCGCGTCGCCCTACGTCTTCCCGACGTCTCCTTATCGCACGCGAGCCGGCGCTGGAGCGACCGCGGTGAATGTCGTGGCACAGCCGCTGGGTGGAATAGTGCGCCGATCGATGCCCGTTTCTGAGGCGCCGGCCGCTCATGGATCGGGAGATCAGACGATTCAGGGTATCGGAGTACGTCGCCGCTCGGAGCCCGGGTCGGATGCGGAGCACATCGGGCGGCAGGGCGAAGGCACCCGGGATGGAAGCGTTGGACACCGGCGCAGCGAGCCCGCAGAGCGCGTGAAGGTCGGCTCCCGGCGCACGTGGGAGAGTGTCGGTGCGGCAGAGGGAGATCCCGCGAGCAACAAGATGCCTATCGTGGAACGATCGCCTGGAGAGCCAAGTCCACGCTCGGCGACGGAGCAGCAGCCCGCCTGGGGAACTCGGAGCGTGGAGACTCGTCGTGTCGAGCCGCAGCGCGTCGAGCCGCAGCGCGTCGAGCCGCAGCGTGTCGAGCCGCGCCGTCTCGAGCCGCCGCGCGCCGAGCCCCAGCGTGTCGAGCCGCGACGCGCGGAGCCGCCGAACGTGGAGTCGCATCGCTCAGAGCCGCGCGAGATGTCGCGCCCGAGTGAGCCGAGACGTGTCGAGATGGGGTCGCGTGCAGAGCCCCGTTCGCCCCCCCAACGTCAGGGCGGTGACGGGGGACAGCGGCCGTCCGGAGGGGAGCGGCGCAGACCCGGCCGGTAAGCCTCACCCAGCACCGCTTGGCTCCATTCTCCACGAGCGAAGTTGAAGCTCTGGCGGCGGCTCTCACCTCATAGAAATCATTCGGCGTCACGCCCGTCGACGCGCGAGCACCACGCCCATGATCGCCGCGGGAGTGTTCTGGACTCCATTCCCGCCCACCGACGGCGCGAAGGCGCTGCCCGATCGAAGGTCATAACCGCCCCGCGTGGACGCCGTCCGATCGCCGCACATTCGCGGCTCCGCGGTGAGCCCGCCCCCGGCATCGACGAAGCTCATGCCCACCCGGTCGAACCGCGGCAGCTTCGCGTCTCTCTCGACTGGCAGTTCTGATCAGACATTCCCTTGTCGTTGTCGCTGCGGCCCGGCTCCCCGTGATGCCTGAAGAGTCCGATGAAGGCACTCTGGGAAAATTCTGGGGACAGTATTCAGGGCTTTCCGCCCGTCATGCCCGACATCTCCAGTGCGTGGTCGGGATCGCCGGTGCCCATCATCGGCGAAAAGAGCAGCTTTTCCGTGTACGGCGCCGACTTCATGGCTTTCATGGCCATGATCTGCTCGCCATACATCTTCCGGGCGTCGGCGACCGAGCGTTTCCCAGTGATGATCTCGTCGGCGAGGTTGAGCGCCAGGAAGTTGGCCCCCTCCTTGTCGCAGCGAGCCGAGATCTCGCCGGCGGTCCGTTCGACGACCACGCTGCCGTCGTACATGGCGAGATCACCAAACTTTTCCGCCGCCGGCGCCTTGTAATCGATCCACTGCTGCATGACGTCGGTGTGGTGCGCCGGGAAGTCGTGTGGGTACTCCACACGGTAGACAATCGTACGCTTCCAGGGACCGGTCTGTCCCCACACCATCATGTCGGACGACATGGCTGCGGGGCCCCCGTATTTCTTGGTCATGAACATCGCGGCCTCGCGCGACGCCTGCGGCCAGTCGGTCATCAAGCGTCCCATCTTCGCCATGTCCGGTTTGCCCCTGCCCACCTTATGCTGTGCCGGAAGCGCCGAGACGCTCACGGTGAGAAGTGCGGCTGCTGTGGCCCAGATCACCCGTCGGTTGCTCTTCATCCTGACAGTCCTCCGAGAAAGAACCGCGCACCGGCGAAGTGAGGGAGCGCGTCAACAATGGGGACGGGCATTGCATTTGCCGTTCCAGTCTGTCGCATTTTGTCTGGTTACAGATGCCTGGTTCCACCCGTTCTGGTACGAGGCGGCTGGCCCGTACCTCAGCGAGTTGGGTGAGTGGCGCGCACGCAAGCGTCCGGCACGATTCGTCGCCTGGTATCACCTCCAAGTCGGCACACAAGCGCGCGCGCGGTGCTATACTCGGAGCGCTGAAGAGAGCAGGCTCTCTCTGGCGCAGGAAATCGTCCGCAAGTGGCTCCTTCCGCGAATGCCGCGCCGGTGCGTCCCGTGCACTGGGAGTCGTGACGTCGCGAGCGGTTGCGAACAAGCAGAGGGTCACAGAGTGACTGTACCGACGCTGCGGATGACTCTCGTCTCGCTGCTCAGGCAGCGCGTGACGGCCCGACTACATCTCGGCATGCTGCGTCCTTGCGATCGCCTCCCGAGC
>JBBSGP010000110.1:0-5699 GCA_038253885.1 Gemmatimonadales bacterium
CGACGTGTGGAGCGGGCTGCACACCTTCATCGGGGACGACGAGGAGCTGGCACGCCTCGCCGAGCAGAACGAGGTGACAATCCACGACCTGCGCAAGTCGCCCCGCGATCTCCCCGTGGCCAGCGGGCGTGTGCGCAACGTGGACGCGACAATCGTGTTGACGGTGGGCACCGACTGCAACATCGGCAAGATGACCGGTGCCTTGCAGGTGCGGGACACGCTTCGGAAGCGACAGGTGAAGGTGCGCTTCGCGGGCACCGGCCAGACCGGGATTCTCATCGAGGGGTGGGGTATCGGCGTGGACGCCGTGGTCGCCGATTTCATCGCCGGTGCAACCGAGCGTCTCGTCGTCGATGCCGCCAAGGGAGCCGACATCGTCCTGGTCGAGGGCCAAGGGTCGATCATCCATCCCGGCTACTCCGGAGTGACCCTCGGTCTCATCCACGGATCGCTGCCCCACGCGCTCGTCATGTGCACGCAGCCATCGCGCGAGCACATCAACAACAACCCGTGGGTGAAGATACCTCCTCTGCCCGGGTTCATCCGGCTGCACGAGGAGCTGCTCGTGCATCTCCGTCCTGCCAAGACGATCGCCATCTCGCTCAACACCTACGATCTCTCCGAGAAGGCTGCCCGGGCGGCGATCGCGCGCGCGACCGATGAGACGGGACTGCCGGCGACCGACCCGGTGCGCTACGACCCGGCCCCGATCGCCGATGCGATCGAGAGGTTTCATCGGGAGCGTGTCGGAGTCGTCACGGCGGCCTGAGGTGCTCGACGTAGCCCGATAGCTCTGCGGAGGGCGACCGAAAGGTCGCCCTCGACGCGTCGGGTCCGCACGGACGCGGCGAGCATCGGCAGCCGGGAGTGAGATGGCGCGCCCTCTCGTGCGGGAAGACGGTGATGATCGCCCGTCGCCTCCCGGATATTCTGCGCGCGAACGGAAGGCGTTCACGGCGTTGCCGGGGCCGTGGCGCAGTCACCGCGCCGACCCGGTCATCCGCTTCTCGCTGCGTCGTTCATGGCTTTCGGACTCGCGACCATCCCCACAATCCCCACGCAGGAGCTCTCCATGAAGCGCTTCTTCTGCACCATCGCCCTCGTTCTCGCCCTCGTCCCGGCGCTCCCCGGACGAGCGAGGGCGGATTGCCTCGCCAGCGCAATCAAGAGCTGCGATGCGGACTTTCCGGGAGGAGACCCGAAGACCGTCTCCATCCGTGGCTGGTGCTACATGATTCGCTGGTCCTGGTGCAACGCCTTCGATGTGTGACGTGAGGCATCCCACGCGCATCAGGTGGGCGCTTGCCGTGCTCCTTCTCTTCGGGAGCGCGGCTGGCGGCGTCCTCGCGATCGTGCGGGCAGCGCCCCGCGCGCAGGAGCGCATCGCAACCCCCGCGGAGATTCCGTGGGCACAACTCGACCTCCGGGGTCGCGCTCCAGCCACGCGTCACACGCCGCTCGCGATTCTCTATGTGCAGCGGCGATGCCCCCATTGCCGGCGAACAGCGCACCTGGTGGATTCGCTCGGAGACGCGCTCGGAGTCGCCACCCTCCTGATCACCAACGACGCTGACACGGTCGCGGAAACCTATGCGCGCGAGCTGCGACTGCGGAGACCTCTGGCGAGGGATTCGGCGCGCGCTTTCGCTCGACGATTCCGCATCGTGTATGTGCCGACGCTCATCGCGTTCGATCGTGACGATCGGGAGACACGGCACCTCGGCTCCGGTAGCGACGCCACCTTCCGCTCCATCCTGCGGGGGATTCGGTGACGCTGCGACTTCGGCGCATCGCCTCGATCGCGGGTCGCCAGCTTCGCCGCACGGAGCGAAGCCGCCTCCTGGGCTGGACCCTTCTCCTCGCCGTCGTCGGACTGATGGCGGTCGGCCCGATACCCGCCGACGTGCGCGGCGAGGTCGCGATTCTGCTCTTCTACTCACTCCTCACGCTGCTGCTCACTGGCGCCGGCGGGGTGGGAGAGGACATCGCGACGGGCGGGCACATGCTGGACCGGCTTCACGGAGCCACGCCGACCGAGGTCGCTCTGGGCAGCGAGATCGCGACGCTGGCGGCAGCCTCGCCCGTCGTGCTTCTCGTCTCTCTCTGGCTCTTCCGCCACGGCCAGGCCATCCGCACGCCGTCGCTCCTCCTTGCTGCCCTCGCATGGACGCTGCTGACTCTCACGGCGTGGAGTGGCTGGCTCGTCGCTCTGGGCTCGCTGGCGCCGGGCAAGAGCAACGCGGTGCTTCTCGCACCGCTCTTCCTGTTCGGCGGCTTTCCGCCAGCTGATCTGCCCGTCGGCGGATTGCCGCGCCTCGTTGCCGGCGCTCTTCGCGGCATCTGGTCCATCCTTCCCCTCCAGGCCCACACCATGTCCATGATCGATTCGTGCATCAGCGAAGGTCCCACCCCCGTGTTGCCCGCGCTGGTGCTCCTCCTCACCTGTCCCGCGCTGCTGACACTCGCGGCGCTGCGCCTCCGGCGATTCCAGCCGGCCGCCGGATGGGCGCGATGACGATCGCTCTCTCCTGTGTCGACCTCCGCCGTCGCTACCGCGCTGGCGTGCTCGGCTGCTCGGCCCACGTCGACGCTCTCCGCGGAGTGAACCTCGAGATCCGTTCCGGTGAGATCGTGGGCTTGCTCGGCCCGAACGGAGCGGGTAAGACGACGCTGCTGCTCTGCGCGGCCGCGCTTCTCCGTCCGGATTCCGGACGGATTGCCTGGTACGGCTCCAGCGATCCGGCGCAGGCCATCCGCCACGGCATCGGCTTTGTGCCGGAGCGGTCGATCTATTACTCGTTTCTGACCGTTCGCGAGACGCTGGAGTACTATGGCTCGCTTCACGAGCTGCCGGGGGCCGAGCTGCGCGACCGGGTGTCTCGATTGCTCGAATCGGTCGGCCTCGCCGACCAGCGAGACAAACGGGTCACTCATCTCTCGAGAGGAATGCTGCAGCGGCTCGGGCTCGCCCAGGCCCTCATCGGCTCCCCGCGACTTCTCCTTCTCGACGAGACGTTGTCTGGGCTCGATCCGGTCGGACGGCGCGACGTTCGAGAGCTGATCAGGCAGCTCCCGGCACAGGGGGTGACCGTCGTGCTCTCGTCGCATGACATGACGGCGCTCGAGCAGATCACGATGCGAGTGGTGGTCCTCGTTGACGGCGCTGTTCGCGCGTCGATGGAGCCGGTGGATCTCGAGCAGCGCCTCTTCGCCGTTCTCGATGAGCCCTCCCGGGTCGCCGAGTCCGCGCCATGAGCATCATCGTCACGACGCCGGCTCGGAGCGAGCGCTTCGCCGCTTCGTCGGTGGTGGTCGCATGCCTGGCGGCACACCTAATGTCGTCCTCGCTCGCGCTCGGGCGCTTGGGGCGCATGATGGGAGAGCTCATCGCCGGCTCGCCGAGCTCCGTCCATCTCCTGCTACTTCGCGACGGACTCTATCGGCTTCTCGTGGCCGACCTCTTCATGCCGCCGGTCGCCGTTGTCGTGTGCGGAGCGGTCGTGTGGGCCCTTCGTCCTCGCGATGGCGATCCGGATCGGGCTCTGATCTGGGCCCTCGGCTTCGTCCCGTTCGCGATCCAGAGCGTCGGGCGTGCCATCACGATCGCGCTGAGCGAGCCGCCGGCGACGCTCGGTGCGCTGATGGAGCTGCCCGACCGTTTCGACTTTGGCCTGCGCGCGCCGCTCGAGCTCGCGGGAGTGAGCGTCGGCCCCGGCGTCTCCTACTGGTTGGCCGCGCTCGGATTGGCGCCGCTGGTCGCCATCTGGTGTTGGAGTCGCACTCTCGCCCGCTCCTCGCGTCACGGTATCGAGACCGTCGATCGGATCACCGCGGGGCTCCTCGTCACGGGCTGCTACGCCAGCCTCGCGCTGGTCGCGCAGCTCGCTGGCCCGTTGGCCGTGCAGCTCTTCCTCGGGATCGCTGGCTAGAGGGCAGCGGCTCCGTTGACCCTCCTCCCGCGGCTCTCTACCTTCACGCCGTATCGGACGCCCGAGCTCGAGCATTCGGCGTGTCGCCGAGCCGCGACCGGACCAGGGTGTCCGGATCGCAACCGCACCCCGCCACGAACTGGATGCCAGACTTTCGGCTCTACAACACGCTCACCCGGCGAGTGGAATCGTTCGCTCCCGCGGACGGGCAAACGGTGCGCCTCTACAGCTGCGGTCCGACAGTCTACAACCCCGCGCACATCGGCAATTTCCGCACGTTCCTCTTCGTCGACCTGCTGCGCCGCGTCCTGCGCTTGCGCGGATGGGCGCTGGATCACGTGATGAACGTGACCGACGTTGACGACAAGATCATCAAGAGAGCGAGCGAGCAGCGGAGGACGATTCGAGAGATCACGGAGCCGGTGACGGAGATCTTCTTTCGCGACCGGGACTACCTGCGGATCGAGCCCGCCGAACGATATCCCAAGGCGACCGATCACATTCCCGACATGATCGCGTTGGTGCAGAAGCTGATCGCCCGGGGCATCGCCTATCAGGCCGAAGATGGATCGGTCTATTTCGCCATCGCGCGGTTCGGCGACTATGGAAAGCTGTCGCGCTTGGATACGCGCTCGATTCGGGCCGGGGCGCGCGTGGCGGCGGACGACTACAACAAGGAGGACGTACGCGACTTCGCCCTCTGGAAGAGCGCCAAGCCCGAAGACGAGCTGACGGGAGCGGCCTGGGACTCGCCGTGGGGACGCGGGCGTCCGGGATGGCACCTCGAGTGCTCCGCGATGGCGATGCGGTATCTGGGCGAGACGCTGGACATCCACTGTGGCGGAGTGGATCTCATCTTCCCGCACCACGAGGACGAGATCGCTCAATCAGAGGGCGCCACCGGCGTGCCGTTCGCCCGGCTCTGGTGTCACGGGGAGTTTCTGCTCACCGATGGCGCCAAGATGGCGAAGCGGGTGGGCAATGTGAGCACGGTCGCCGACCTTCGTGAGAATGGTATCTCGGCCGCGGCGATGCGCCATTTCGTCTTCTCGACGCACTACCGCAAGCAGTTGAACCTGACTGCCGATGCGATGGAGGGATCGATGAACGCGGTGCGTCGAATCGCGGACTTCGCGGATCGGCTGGATCGGTGCCTCGCCGGTCCGTCGTCGCTGGCGGAGGCCGCGGACGAGCTGGAGCGCGATGCGCTGACGGCTCTGTTCGACGACCTCAACGCGCCATTGGCTCTGGGCGCCCTGTTCGTCTTCATCAATCGCGTGAACGCCGACCTCGACCGCTTCGAAGCGGCGCCGCGAAGCGGGAGATCGTCCGCCGGTGCGGGAGTGGACGGAGTGGCGCGTGCTCGGAGCGCCTTCGCGGTGGTCAACGGTATCCTGGACGTCGTCCCCGAGAGGGGGGTCGGGACGGATGACTCGGAGCTCGTCCGCTGGGTGGCTGACCGGATCGCCGAGCGCGCTCAGGCCCGCGTCACCCGTGACTTCGCCACCGCGGATCGCATCCGCGACGAGCTGCTCGCGCGCGACATCGTCTTGGAGGACACACCCGCGGGGGCGAGGTGGAAGAAGGTGAAGTAGCCGCTCTGGATCGTCCTGCTGTTGACTGCTAATGCCTTGACTCCGCAGCGCTTGCCCCTTATTCTATGAGTCTCGCGCAAAAAATGGCCGTCTGCTGACGTAGCTCAATTGGCAGAGCACCTGATTTGTAATCAGGCGGTTGCGAGTTCGATTCTCGCCGTCAGCTCTGGGACAG
>JBBSGP010000111.1:0-5683 GCA_038253885.1 Gemmatimonadales bacterium
CATCGATGTGACGAAAGCCCACACGCAGCTGCTCGACGCGTTCGAGAGTCCCGGCGTCGGGCCTGTCGGCGTGATCGACGATGGAGCGCTCATCTTCAGGCGTGCTCTCCCACCGCCGGCGCCGGTGCTCGCACCGGCCCGGCCCGCGACCCCGGTCGACATCCTGTATGCGTGGGCGGGGTCGGACGACCGCCTTCTGGATGCCTCCCGCTGCGTCGCGGTCGGAGCCGTTGTCGCTGCCATGGGGCGTGGCAACGTGCCTCCAGCCATGGTTCCGGGGATCGAGCGATGGGTCGCGGACGGGAAGCCGATCATCATCGCGTCGCGGGCACAGCGCGGGCGTGTGGGCCGAACGTATGGCTATCCCGGAGGCGGGCGCCGGCTGTGGGAGCTTGGAGCGGTCCTATCCGGGGGACGGCGCCCGCAGCAGGCTCGGATCGATCTGATGCTCGCGCTGGGCGTCGGGATGACGCTCCCGGAGCTTCGCGGGGTGTTCGAGGGGTGAGTCTAACCGGCCAGCGCGCGCGTCGTGCTCGTACCCGTCCACGTCTTGAAGCAGCGCCAGCCGAACTCCTGGGCCGCCCGGATCTGATCGGGCAGTCCGAAATAGTCGGTGTACCCTTGCTGCACGGCACGCCACCGGCAATCCCACTCGAAGTGGAAGCGATGCGAGCCGGTGGGCGTCTCGACATCGACCGTCCCGACGAAGTCGGCGCACCCCGAGACGGCCTCGATCCTCACCCGCTCGACTTCGAGGTGCGATTCGGTGGCGAGGAGCTGGGCAAGGACGCGGGCCACCTTCACCGGCGGCGCGTAACGCGACGCCTGGATCCGGTCCGCGATTCCGGCCGTCGTGAATCGCAGAACGTCGCTCTTGAAGGCGGCGCTGGCTCGAGAACTGGCGGCAATGGCGCTCATTGGCATCGTCCCGAAATATAAACATCTGTGGTCCATTCTCCAACCCCTCTGCTGAGCCCGCCTGCCACCGTGCTCGGCATTGCGAGCCGGCTCGAATCGGAAGGGTTCGAGACGTGGTGCGTCGGGGGCGCCGTCAGAGACGCACTCCTGGGTCACTCGCATCTGGACTGGGATCTGGCCACCGCCGCCCGGCCAGAGCAGGTGCGGAAGCTGTTCCGGCGTACGGTGCCTGTCGGAATCAGCTTCGGCACCGTGGGGGTGCTGGACGAGCAGGGCATCATGCATGAGGTCACGACCTTTCGACGCGACGTCCAGACCGATGGCCGGCATGCCGTCGTCGAATTCGGCGCATCGCTCGATGAGGACCTGGCGCGGCGCGATTTCACGATCAACGCTATCGCGTTCTCGCCCTCGGCGAACCGTATCCACGACCCGTTCGGAGGCCGGAGAGATCTCGATGTGGGGATCGTCCGCGCCGTCGGCTCGCCCGACGAACGGATGCGTGAGGACCGGTTGCGGGCGTTACGCGCGCTCCGCTTCGCCGCCCGGTTCGGGTTCGAGATCGAATCGACTACCTGGCGGGCGATCGTGGAGAGCGCGCCCTCGCTGGCACGACTGTCGGCCGAGCGGGTGAGGCAGGAGATCGAGAAGACGCTGGATCAGGTCGAGCGGCCCAGCATCGCGCTCGACCTGTGGCGGCAGAGCGGCGCCATCGATGTCCTCGTTCCGAGTCTGGCCGGCGTCACGCCGCTCACCCTTGCGTCGCTCGACGCGCTGGCGCGTGCGGGCCCCGCGTCGCGCCCCGCGCGGCGGATGAATCGGCTCGTCGCGCTGTTCGCGGACGTTTCGCCGCGGCACGTGTCCGGCGCCCTTCGCGGGCTCCGGTTCTCCAACGCGGACATCCGGTGGGTAGCAGATGTACTCGAGGGGTGGCGTGCCATCGCGCCACTCGTCGAGGAGATGCTTCTCGCCGACAGGGCGATGATCGACGATGCGCAGATCAGGCGATGGGTCGCGGCGGTTGGGCGGACCCGTCTGCCAGCGGTGCTTCGTCTGATCGCGGCCCGGGCGGCCGCCGGGCGCCAGCTGGGCGTGGAGGCTCCGACGGCCCGAGCCGTGGCTTCGTTGTACCGGAGAGCGATCCGCATCGCCTTCCGCGACGCGGTGGCACTGGGCGATCTTGCTGTGGACGGCGACGATCTCCGAGCCGCGGGCGTGCCGGATGGCCCGCTCCTTGGCCGGATCCTCGCGCTTCTGTTGCAGCGCGTGGTGGAGGATCAGTCGGTGAACAGCTACGACACGCTCATCCGGATCGGCGGCGCGCTGCACGATGAGCTGCGCACCGATCGTCGGCCAGAGCAATAGGAGCGCTGACATGTTCTTTCGCGGAAAGCAGATGGAAACATCGATTTGGCGTCGCTTCCGGACGGCAGCCGACGGCTTCTCCTTCCTCAACGAAGGGGAGTTCTACAGCGCTCACGTCGTCGCCAACGCCGAGCGCGTGTTGGATCTCTTCCACTCGCTTCTGGCGCATCTGCCACCGGCCGTTGACGTCGCGATCGAGGACGCTCGGCAGGCGCGGAAATGGATTGGGCAGAGCCTGCCACTGCCCGATGTGCGCGATGCCATCGCGAGGGTGCAGCCGATGGTGGCGGCGCAGGGGGGCGTCGAGATCGCGGTCTACACGAGCGACGACCAGCTGACGCTGAATCCGGTGCTGGAGCTCTTCATCTACGCGCGCACCGACCAGTGGCTCTACATCCTGCAAGGGCGCGGGCTCGAGGAGCGGAGAGCGGTGCGGACCAGGAGCTGGAAGCTCAAGCGCCAGCAATTCCCGCCCGCTCCCGAGCTGTCGGATGCCATCGCGACGATAGCGGCGTCTCTCGGGCTCGCTCCGGCGTGATCGCGACACCGCTCGGCGCAGCGCTCGTGGCGGCCGTCGCCAACGTGCTGGGGGCCGTTCTGGTGATCTGGCGCCGCCGCTGGAGCGCGACGGCGCTCGATTCTCTGGTTGCGCTGGCCGCGGGCTTCATGATCTCCGTGGCTCTCACGGAGATACTTCCCGAAGCGATCCGTCGCGGGGGGCAACGCGCCGCCGTCCTGGCGCTCGTCGGCTATCTGCTGGTGCATTTCACGCAGCACTCGCTGGCGCCGCATTTCCACTTCGGGGAGGAGACGCACGAGGTCTCGCAGATTGTCGGGATCTCGGCGCTGCTCGGTCTTCTACTGCACACGTTCATCGACGGCGTGGCCATCGCCAGCGGCTTCGCCGTCAGCGTGGGGCTGGGCACGCTCATCTGGCTGGCGATACTCCTCCACAAGGTGCCGGAGGGATTGGCCATCTCCAGTGTTTTTCTGGCGGCCGGCGCGAGCCGGGCGAAGGCGCTGTGTTCCGCCGCCGCGCTGGGAGCGGCGACGATCGCCGGGGTGCTCGTCACCGGGATGGTCCGTCCCCTCGCCGACGCCGGGTTGGCGCTGTCGGCCGGCGTGACGCTGTACGTCGCCGCATCCAATCTCGTGCCGGAGTTCCAGTCGAAGCCGGGGTGGCGGCTGCCAGCGGCGTTCTTCGCCGGGTGCGGGCTGTACCTGGCGGCGCGCTCCGCGGTGGGAGGAGGCCGCTGATGCCCAAGGCATTTCGCGGCGGACCGCGGAAGTCATCGCGCGACCCGAGCCTCTTCAGCGTTCCGGAGAGCGCGCAGCCGCTCGCCGCGCGCATGCGGCCGCGGGCGATCGAGGAGTTCGCGGGGCAACAGCAGCTTCTGGCTCCTGGCCGGGCGCTGCGGGACGCGATCGAGAAGGGAAACGTCTCGTCGATGATCTTCTGGGGACCGCCCGGAAGCGGAAAGACATCGCTCGCCTTGCTGATCGCCCGCTACACGGACCGGGAATTCGTTCCGTTCTCGGCGGTGACCGAGGGGGTACCGAGAGTCCGGGAGATCATCGGCGAGGCGGAGGAACGACTGGCGATGTCCGGCCGCGGCACCATTCTCTTCGTCGATGAGATCCATCGCTTGAACACGGCCCAGCAGGATGCCTTTCTTCCGCACGTCGAGCGCGGGACGGTGACGCTCGTCGGCGCAACCACCGAGAATCCCTCCTTCGAGATCAATGGCGCGTTGCTCTCGCGCTCGCGGGTGTTCGTGCTCACGCCGCTGTCGCAGGACGACCTGGTGGCGCTGGTGAGGCGCGCCCTTGCCGACCGCGAGAAGGGGCTCGGCGACTGGTCGCTCGGGATCGACGACGATGCGCTCGCCGCGTTGGCGCTGCAGGCGGACGGCGACGCCCGCCGTGCGCTCACGGCGCTCGAGGCCGCCGCGACCCATGTTGGCCGGGGCGGCCGGATCACGTCAGACGCGGTGCGCGAGGCGCTGCAACTTCGATTCGCGCACCACGACAAATCCGGAGAGGAGCACTTCAACCTGCTCTCCGCCTATCACAAGTCGTTGCGTGGGAGCGATCCCGACGGCGCGCTCTATTGGATGGCGCGCATGATCGAGGGCGGAGAGGATCCGATGACGATCTTTCGTCGGGCGATCGCGATGGCTGCCGAGGACATCGGGCTAGCGGAACCGCAGGCGCTGCAGCTGGCGGTGGCGGCGCGCGACGCGTACCACATGCTCGGCGCGCCGGAGGGTTATCTTCCCCTGGCCGAGATGACGATCTATCTGGCCACGGCACCCAAGAGCAACTCGTCCTATCGAGCGCTCAACGCCGCCATGGAGGCGGCGCGCGACACGCCGGCGGCCAAAGTCCCCCTGCACATTCGCAATGCCCCGACCCGGTTGATGGCGGACCTCGGCTATCATGCTGGCTACCGCTATGCTCACGATGCTCCCGAAGCATATGTCCCCCAGGAGTACCTTCCGGAGGAGCTGCGAGGGTCCCGTTTCTTCGAGCCCGGCCCTCTCGGGTACGAGAAGAAGATCGCGAAGCGGCTCGACTGGTGGAAGAAGCTGGCCGACAGGGCAGCGGGAAAGAGCGGGTCTGATCCTCGGAGTCCGGAACCCTCTGGTGGCACAGGGTATGATTAGCCAACCAGTGCCCCAGGGCACGAACATGGAGGATCGATGCTGAGATTGGTGACTCTCGTGACAGCGGCCGCTCTGGCGGCATGTGGGGGCTGCGCGACGATGGGCAAAGCGGCCTTCAAGGAGCCCGCGGTCACGTTCAAGGACGTGAAGGTGAACGGTGTGGGGCTGACCGGGGGGTCCGTGGATATCGTTCTCAACGTCTACAACCCGAACGGCTACAGGCTGGATGCGACGCGGATGACGTACCAGCTCATGGTGGACACCATCCCCTTCGGGACTGGTGCGCTGGATCAACGCTTCACCGTGCAGAGTAACGACTCATCGCAGGTGCGGCTTCCGCTCAACTTTCAATGGGCGGGGATGAGCTCGGCGCTGCGCTCGCTCCTGAATACGGGATCGGTGCCGTACCGTGTGAAGGGCGACATCACTGTCGGAACGCCGGTCGGCAACTACACGATACCGTACGATCGAAGCGGACACTTCAATTCGCTCGGCGGCACGTCGCCGTGATCACGTGAGCTCGTCTCGGACGCCGGAGCTGTCGCATCGCTAAGGACACCATCTCGCTCGCTCCGCCGACGGAGCGGGCGCTTCTGGTCGGCGCGCCGCGCAAGGGATCGGGCGCGCGCCATCAGCTCGTGGAGCATCTGGAGGAGCTGCAGCGGCTCGCCGATACGGCGGGCGCGACCGTCCTGGGCGAAGTCACCCAGATGCTGGACCGGCCCAATCCCCGC
>JBBSGP010000112.1:0-5585 GCA_038253885.1 Gemmatimonadales bacterium
CTCAGCTTCGCCCTCGCGCAGAAGCTGGCCGCGCTCATGCCCGGCGACCTCGACCACATCTTCTTCGCCAACTCCGGCTCGGAGGCGGTGGACTCCGCGCTCAAGATCGCCCTCGCGTACCAGATCGCGCGCGGTGAGCCGAAGCGCACCCGCTTCGTCGGCCGGATGCGCGGCTATCACGGCGTCGGGTTCGGAGGAATCTCCGTCGGCGGCATCGAGAACAACCGGAAGGCGTACTCGTCCCAGCTCCTGCCGCAGGTGGACCTGCTGCCGCACACGCACGACGTCGCTCGCAACGCCTTCACCCGCGGCCAGCCGCAACACGGCGCGGAGCTGGCCAACGAGCTGGAGCGTGTGGTGGCGGAGCGCGGCGCCGACAGCATCGCGGCGGTGATCGTCGAGCCGATGGCGGGATCCACCGGCGTGCTGATCCCGCCCAAGGGGTATCTCGAGCGCCTGCGCGCGATCTGCGACATGCACGGCATCCTTCTCATCTTCGATGAGGTGATCACCGGCTTCGGCCGGCTCGGCACCGCGTTCGCCGCCGATTTCTTCGGCGTCATGCCCGACATGATGACGGTGGCCAAGGGGCTCACCAACGCCGCCGTCCCGATGGGCGCGGTGGCGGTGCGTGGCGCGATCTACGAGACCGTGGTGCCGGCGACCGAACAGGGGGCGGGGATCGAGCTCTTTCACGGCTACACCTATTCCGGCCACCCGCTCGCCGCCGCCGCCGGACTGGCGACGCTCGACCTCTATCGCGCCGAAGGTCTCTTCGAGCGAGCGGCATCGCTCGCCCCGTACTGGGAGGATGCCGTCCACTCCCTGCGCGGTGCGCCGAACGTCGTGGATCTCCGGAACCTGGGCCTCGTCGCCGGCGTGGAGCTCGAGCCGCGCCAGGGCCGTCCGGGTGCGCGCGGTTTCGACGTCTTCGTCGAATGCTTCCGGCGCGGCGTCCTCGTGAGGGTGACCGGCGACACGATCGCGCTGTCACCGCCGCTGATCATCGAACGGGCCGAGGTCGACCGGCTGTTCGATGTGCTGGGGGCGGTGATACGCTCAGCGCAATGAGAGGCCGAAGGGGACGCCGCTGGCGGTTCCTCTCACCAGCCCCCGATCGTCACATGGAGTGACCCCGCCGCTGCCCGAGCCTCCAACGCGTCCCCGGCCATCGCCCGACGACCACGCCGCTGAACTGTCCTCGCAGATCGAGGCACGACTCATGCGCGCGCTCGTCGGGGCGAGCTCCACAATGTCCGAGGCGCCTGGACTGAGGGAAGCGGTGTGCGGCTATGTCGGCGAGCTCAAGGCGCAGGGCGACCCGCCGGAGCGGGTGCTGGTCAAGCTCAAGAGACTGGTGCATGATGCGTTGCCCGCCGGCGATTCTTTGCGCGAGCCGTCCACCATCCTGGGTGAGGTCGTGACGTGGTGCATCGACGAGTACTACCGAGGCTGATGGTGTGACGCGTTGATCATGCGCCACGAGCCGGAGTCCGGCCCCCACTCGCGACCGCCGCATCCCCTGCCGGGACTTCTCTCGCCCGGCCGGCGTGCCCTCACCCTCGGGCAGCAGCTCCCGCTGCTCATTGCTGTCCTGCTGCTCGCCGTGATGATGGCGTATTCCACCGCGGCCGTCCGCGAGCTGCGTCACTCCGCCTTCGAGGCGGCGTCCCAACGGCTGCTCCGCTCCACCCAGCAGTTGGCCGAGCTATCGGAGACGGCAGCGCGACTGCAGAACGCCAGGCTGCGCGACTTTGCCTCTCGCTCGGCCATTCGGGGCTTTCTGCGCTCCTCCGATTCCTCCCACGCCCCGGCGGCGCTCGCGATCTTCGAGTCGATCACCAGCGCCACCCAGGGCACACCGGCCGAAGTCGAATTGTGGAATCGGGACGGAAGGCGGGTGCTCGCAACGGGAGATGTGTTCACTCAACCGGATTCCTCCCTCATCGGCGACCTCCAGTCCCGGCCGTTGCGGGGCGATTCCGCGCTGACCGGTCCCGTGCGCGTGCATGGAGACAGCATCCTGGTATCGACCGTGGTGCCGGTGCTGGATGGGGGCGAGCAGCTTGGATGGCTCGTGCGGTGGACCCGGCTCGGGATTGCCGCGCAGTCGCGCGGCCGGATCGAGCAGCTCATGGGGAACGACGCGACGCTCCTCTTCGGCTATCCGGCGATGAACATCATCACCGACGACGCCGGGGTTCCGGTTCAGCGCGATCTTCGCGTGACCGACAGCAGCTCGCTGATCCAGTACGACCGTCCCGGCGTGGGCCGCATGCTCACCGCCCGGGCGGCGATAAGAGGGCAGCCGTGGGTGATCTACTCCGAGCTGCCACGCGAGACGCTCTACGCCCGGACGAACGCCCTCCTCCGCCGCCTCGCACTTGTCGGCCTCGTCGTCGTGATCGCGGCCGCGCTCCTCGGCTGGCTCATGAGCCGCCGCATCACCGATCCACTGCGTGAGGTGATCACGGCCGCCGAAGCCATGGCGATGGGTGACTATTCGCGCCGGGTCGAGATCTCGCGTGGCGATGAGCTGGGCCGGCTCGGAGCCACCTTCAACCTGATGAGCGATCGGGTGCAGGACTCGCAGCAGCGGCTCCGGTCGGCGATGAGCGATGCCGAGGCCGGCAACCAGGCGAAGAGCCAGTTCCTGGCCATCATGAGCCACGAGATCCGCACGCCACTCAACGGGATTCTGGGTTACGCCGATCTCCTTCAGCTCGGCATCGGCGGTCCACTCACCGATCAGCAGCTCGACTATCTGCGCCGATTGCACCGGAGTGGCAAGCACCTGCTCTCCATCATCGACGACGTGCTCGACCTCTCGCGCATCGAGGCCGACCGCCTGCAGGTGCGGATCGAGAGCGCCCGGGTGTTGGACACCGTGCGCACCGCGCTGGAGATGGTGCAGACGCAGGCCGAGACGCAGAAGGTGTCCGTCCAGAACGGATGCACGCGCGCCGAGGGTGTCGCCTACCTGGGAGATGAGCACCGCGTGAGACAGATCCTGGTGAACCTCCTGTCGAACGCCGTCAAGTTCACCGACCCGGGCGGAAACGTGAAGGTGAGCTGCGGAAACGCCGAGCGGCCGGACAAAGGCGTGCGGCTGCTCGGCATGGGCCCATGGACGTTCATCCGGGTGAAGGACAGCGGGATCGGCATCTCGCCGGAGCGCCTCGCCAGCATCTGGGAGCCGTTCACGCAGGCGTCGATGGGACACACCCGCTCGCACGGCGGCACGGGACTCGGCCTGACCATCAGCCGCCGCCTCGCCCGGCTCATGGAAGGTGAGGTGAGCGCGCGGAGCGAGCCGGGTGTCGGCTCCGAGTTCGTGCTCTGGCTTCCATCGGCCGAGCGACTGGCGAGAGTATCCGGACCCAAGGCGATCACGGCGTGACAGCGGAGGGCCGGCCGCTCCCGGCATCCGCGCGGCGGAAGGCCGGGTGGAGCGTGCTGCTCGGCGCCGCTTTTCTGATGGCGACGTCAGCCATCGGGCCTGGCTTCCTCACCCAGACCACCGTCTTCACCGAGCGGTTCGGCGCGAGCTTCGGCTTTGCCATCCTCGTGTCGATCCTGTTTGACCTCGGTGCGCAGCTCAACATCTGGCGGATCATCGCCGTCGCCGATCGCCGCGCGCAGGACATCGCCAATGCGCTGCTGCCCGGGCTCGGCTCGGCGCTGGCGGTGCTCGTTGCCATCGGTGGCTTCGCCTTCAACATCGGCAACGTGGCTGGTGCCGGGCTCGGGCTCGAGGCGATGCTGGGGATCCCGGTCAAGACCGGTGCGGCGATCAGCGCGCTGATCGGCATTGCGATCTTTCTGGTGCGCGAGGCGGGGCGGGCCATGGATCGGTTCGCGCAGGTCATGGGCGTGGTGATGGTGGGGCTCACCGCCTACATCGCCATCGCCTCGCATCCTCCGCTCGCCGAGGCCCTGCTGCGCAGCGTCGCCCCCACCCGCGTGGATTTCCTTCCGATCATCACCCTCGTCGGCGGCACCGTCGGCGGCTACATCACCTTCGCCGGCGCGCACCGGCTGCTCGACGCTGGAGTCTCCGGCCGCGCGGCGATACCGCAGGTGACGCGCAGCGCCGGATCGGCGATCGGTATCGCGTCGGTGATGCGCATCGTTCTCTTTCTCGCTGCCCTCGGCATCGTCTCACACGGCATGAGGCTCGACCCCGCGAATCCTCCCGGCTCGGTCTTTCGCCTCGCCACCGGGCAGATCGGCTACCGTTTGTTCGGCGTCGTGATGTGGGCGGCCGCGATCACGTCGGTGGTGGGCGCGGCCTACACGTCGGTGAGCTTCCTCCGCTCTCTGTCGCCGGTGATCGAGGCGAGGTGGAAGGAGGTCATCATCGCGTTCATCGTCGCATCGACGATCGTCTTCCTCCTCGTCGGCCGCCCGGTGAAGGTCCTGATCCTCGTCGGTGCCATCAACGGATTGATCCTTCCCGTCTCGCTCGGCGTGATGCTCATCGCGGCGCACCGGCGAAAGATCGTCGGCGACTACCGGCACCCGCTGGCGCTGACGCTGCTCGGTGCCGCCGTCGTGGTCAGCATGGCGGCGATGGGCGGGTGGGAGATGGTGAAGGGCTTCTCGAAGCTCTGACCGCCGCGCCAGCTACTGGCGCACGTTTTGGCCGCTCGCGGATGCTCTTGCGCCCCACGATGGCGATGCCACATTCCCAGCCGTGGTTGCTTCGCCGGGGCTCCTCCCGTCCTCGCGCCACCCATCTCGGAAAAGAGGTGAGACATGCCGGTGTTCATGGCTGACCGCAGCCTGCCGGGGATCACCCCGGCCCAGCTCGCCGACGCTCAGCGCGCGGCGATCGATACCAGCAAGAAGTTCACGGAGAAGGGGAAGCCCGTTGAGTACCTCCGCTCCATGTACGTGCCGGAGGAGTCACACTGCATGTGCCTGTTCAAGGCGGCGGACGCGGCGACGGTGAAAGAGGTGAACGACGCCGCCGGACTTCCCTACACGCGAATCATCGAGGCGCAGGACCTGACTCCCTGATTTCGCAGTGGGGGGGGATGGCGTGCCGGCATCTCCGCTCCGGCGCGCCGCCCCGGGAGTGTGCTCAGAAGCTCCGGCTCATCCCGATCTCCATCCCTCCGGCCGGCGCCGCACCCACAACCGTGCCGAGCATGAACCTGTCGATCCGGTTGTCCGGGTGGGCGTGGCTGTAGTTGACGGCGCGGTAGCCGGCGAACGTCCCCACCAGCGCGCCCGCGAAGATGTCGCTCGCCCAGTGCTGGTTGAGGAACATGCGCGACAGCCCCGGCATGATGGCGAGACCGTAGGCGACCGGCGCGACGTACCAGGTTGCGCCCGGTCTGCGATGATGCACCTCGGCCACCAGCGCCGACGCGGCGGCGAAGCTGGATGACGTGTGGATCGAGGGAAAGGCGCGGTACTTGAACTCGCTGAATCCCTTGAAGGAAGCTCTGCACAACTCGAGAATGTGGTAATTGGGGATGGTGTCCAGGATGTGCGATGGGTAGGTTGAGGCACCATCCTCAATCGACGGGGCGCTGCGATGAGTGATCAGACGACGTTCGCCGGACTCGCGTGGAGCA
>JBBSGP010000113.1:0-5493 GCA_038253885.1 Gemmatimonadales bacterium
CCGCCAGGGCACTCCGGCCGGCTGGTTCGAGCTCCAGCAACATCGCGATCGCTCGACCGAGGTCGTCTATTTCGGCCTGCTCCCCGAGTACATGGGTAAGGGGCTCGGCAAGCACATGCTGTCGGCGGCCGTCGAGGAGGCGTGGGCCACGGGCGCCGAGCGCGTCTGGCTGCACACGTGCTCGCTCGACAGCCCGCGCGCACTCCCCAACTACCTGAAGCGCGGCTTTCGACCCTACAAGGAAGAGCGCTACAACGTCGCTCTCCCGACGGATGACTGAGGTGGGGCGGTTCCGGAATTCCGGGACCCTCCCGCTGTAGCTCTCAGCCGCGCTTCCTGCGCCCTCTGGAGAATCGGCCTCCGCCGGGCGCGCCGCCGCGACCACGCCCGCCTCCCCCCCTTTTCCCACGGCCGCGATCATCGCGAGCGCGCAGGGCATCGCGTTGCTCGTCGCGCCGTTTCTGCTCCCCGTACTCGGCGCGACTGATCTCTTCGGGCGTCCACGGCTGGTCCAGGAGCTCCTGCACTTCCCCGAGCGTCGCGCCGCGCACCGCCCCGCGCTGGCCACGCGGAACGACAAAGCGAAGAGGCCGGTCGAGATGGGGGAGCTCGCTCTCCGCCAGCGTGCGCGCGAGCTTTTCGGGGAGGCGCAGACGTGCCACTCCGCCGGTCCCCTCTTCGACATCGTACTCGATCGGCACCTTCTTCTCCCGAACTGTCGTCTCGTCCGGAAGCGCCAGATAGCGTTCGCGCGTGGCGCGAGGCACGAAGTCATCGGAATCGAGGCCGAGGTCCGCGAGATGGAAATCGTGGAGCGTCGTCACGGCCCGGAGGCGGTCCTCGTAGAACGCGGTGAGCTCCGAGAGCCCGAGCCTCGCGGTCGTCCCTCCGGATCGCCGATGAACCTCGCGCAGCTCCTCGATCGCCGGCCGGTTGCGCTTGACGGCCAGGTGCCGCGCATCGAAGCGCGCCAGCGCGAGGGCGAGCGCGTGCCGCGCCTCGTCCGCCATCTCCGGCGGAAACTCGTCGAGCGGAACGATCTCGCGCTCGAGCTCGAAGCCGAAATACTCGACCCGCCGGCGCAGCACGAGCGGTGACCGCTTCCGGCCGGCGTCGTAAAGCAGCTCCGACTCTCCATGAGTGGCGTACTTGCGGATGAGGTCGAGGGGGATCTGTGTCCCCTCGATGGCCGCGCGCGGAATCCCGTTGCGGTCGGCGAAGTAACGGAGCTCGCCCGCGACAGCGCCCCAGCTCCCGCACACGCTCGTCTTCGAGACACGCGCCTCATCGCCATCCTTCGTCTGCTCGTCGATCACGAGATCGAAGGGCATGAAGCGGGCGAGCAGGTCGGCGAGCTTCCGCAAGATCTGGTCGCCGGCCGGCGGCATGTCCGTCGGCAGGGGCAGCTCCAGATTCCGGTAGATGCTCGCCATTCCGAGCGCCGCGTCCTCGACCGACTTGACGAGCGCGCCGCGCTCCTCTGCCCACTCGTGCACGCGATCATCGAAGAGGTGACGCGGTAGTCCGTAGACCTCGCCTGGATAGCCCGCCTGGCGAAATGCCTCCGCGTAGAGGTTGTAGGCGGTGAGGTTGTCGCTGCCCGGCACGATCACGCCAGCAAGATCGCGGTCCTCGCGCGTCATGCGGTGCAGCGACTCGATCGACGCCATCACCGCGAGATGGGGAATCAGATCGTCGTCCGCATTCACGAGCAGCTCCGCCCACGCCCGATCCACGGGCATGGCTTCGACGGCCTTCCCGTACGCCGACAGCCGGCCGCGCTCGTCGATGATCCCGCGATGCTCGAGCAGCTTCACGGCCTCCACGTACGCCTGCCGGTCGAGCGACACCGGTAGATCCAGCTCGTCCGCGCGGACGCCGAGGTCGGCACAGGTCATGGCCACGCGCTCGGAGTCACCGGCGAGCTGGAACTCGGGCTCCGTGGGACGCAGCGAGGCGAACCGGATGTCGCGGTCCGACAGGATGAAGACGCGGCCCCCCTCGACCCGACCATGAACCCGCCCCGCCATCTGGAGGATCTCATTCGCCCCGAGGTGGAGGCGCGTCAGCACGTTCTTTCCGCGCTCGATGATGTTGGTGAACCGCGTGTCGTCGATGACCACCGTGTCCAGTCCGGCGACGTTGAGAGCGCTCTGCCCGGCCGCCGTCATCGCCAGCACATAGGGCTTCCGCACCTCTCCCTCGAGAAAGGGTCGAATCACCCGGATCGGCTCGCCGCCGTGGTAGAACGCCGCCTCGATGCGCGGCGCCCGGGCGCGCACTGCCGCGGCCGCCTGCTCCACTCCGGCGCGCGTCGGTAGGAAGACGCCAACCCCGCGCCGCTCGCGAGTCACTTCCTTCAGGAAGCGCTCGTCGAGAAAGTCCAGCGGCTGCCTGGCCAGGACCACGACCTTGGCCGCTTTGGCGGGGTCGAAGGCGCGCGTCTCCAGCACGGCATCCGAGCTGAGGTAGCGCGCGTAGAACCTCGGGTCCACGGTCGCCGACAGCCAGATGAACCGACAGCCAACGCGCTTGCCGAGCGCCAGGCAGAGCTCCAGCTCGGCGGACGTCTGATGGATCTCGTCGACGACCAGCGTGTCCTGGCGCAGGATGTCGCCATCCTGAAACCAGCGCCGAGCAATCCCGGTCGTCACGATCACGACATTCCAGGACGGCGTCTCGGGAGTGGCTTCCCGCTCGCGGTTCACCACCCCGACCGCGAGTTGATCGGTACCGAGGATCGTCTCGGCGATCGGCCGGATGGCCAACGTCTTTCCTGTGCCCGTTCCGGCGACGATGCCGAATCCTTTCCCCGCTCGCGCGAGCTCGTGGATCTCCGCGCCGTGCTCCCGCTCGAGCAGCGTCGGGAGATGAAGGCCCATCGCCAGCTCGATGGTCTCGCACGCGGCGCGCGTGGGCGCGATGACGATCACGCGTCCCGTGCTGGGCTCGGCAGCGAGAAAGCGCTCCCGGTCGGGCGGTAGGTAGTGGTCGCGAACCGGTCGGATCATGGGCCATCGAAGGTGCAAGGGGAGAGCCGGGAATGATCCGACAACGAGAAAGGACCGGAAACGATGGCGTCTCCGGTCCCTTGTCGCACGCGTGAGCGGCCTACGTCACGGGACGACGCGCACCACTTTACCGTGATCGTAGAACTCGACCTTGTCAGCACGACCGTCGCCGTCGGTATCCGTCCAGACCTGCAACACCTCTCCGGCCGCATTCGACCAGACGGCGCGATTGTCGGCATAGGTGACCGACGTGACCGAGCTCCCGAGCCACTGCGTCACCTCGGGGAGGACTCGTCCCTGCTGGTACTCTGTCGCGTCAAGCATCGACGGCAATGAGAGGTGCGCGTCGCCGGCGCGGGCGTCGGCAGCGTGGGCGTCGGCAGCGTGGGCGTCGGCAGCGTGGGCGTCGGCAGCGTGGGCGTCGGCAGCGTGGGCGTCGGCAGCGTGGGCGTCGGCAGCGTGGGCGTCGGCAGCGTGGGCGTCAGCAGCGTGGGCGTCAGCAGCGTGGGACGCATCACGAGCGGCGCGCTGGTCTTTCTCGCGATCGTCACGATGCTCGCCCCGGGCGCGATCGTCGTCGTCATCATGCTTACCGCGAGCGCGATCGTCGTCATTGTCTCCGTGCTTGTCCTTCTTCCACTTCTTTCCCTTCTGCTTTCCGAAGCCGTCGTCGCCGTAGATGACGCGCGCGTTGGCCGGCACGTTGTGGGTGGCAGTGGCGCAATCCGTCGGCGCCGACTGCTGGCCAGGTGGCACACCGTCGATCCAGACGCGGCACATTCCGGCCGGAGGATGCTGCCCGGGCGGCACGACGTCATGATTTCTCGCATGCCCGTGTCCCTGCGCCTGCGCCATCATCGGGAGTGCCGCGAGCGCGGCACCAGTCGCGAACGTTCTGAAACCGAATCCCTTCATGCGAGCCTCCAGTTAGTACGGTCGGTTATCCAGCGAGAATGGATGTCTGATCATAGTACCGATGTCGGGCTTGCGCGGCTTGTCGGAGCCAGGCTTCTTCTCGGTTGGCCGGCCGCCGCTGTCGCGTTCGGCTCCAGCACGAGAAGGTGGAACGAAGTGCGGCGTCGGCATGATCGGACCGGGAAGTCGCGTCGCCGTCACGTGAGTGGTGTCTCCGAAGAGAACGCGCGCGTTGTTCGGGCGACGGCGGATGGCGGTCGCGCAATCGGTTGGCGCCGGCTGGTGATCCGCCGGCACGCCGTCGATCCAGATGCGGCACATGCCAGGAGGCGGACGATCGCCAGCCGAAACGCGCTCGCCCGCTGGCGCCGGAGCGGCGGACTGCGCGTGCAATAATCCGCCGCTCGCCACGAGACCGGCCAGGACGAGTGCGATGTGGGTATGGATCATCTTATCTCCGGTGCATCGCCGACAGAGCGCCGGCGCATCCTAGGAATGCACGGAGGGTGCCAGGGCTCGAAGCCAGCGGAAGTTGCATAAGTGGTTGTGGCATGCTGGCTTAGCTGATGAGGCCAGTCTCGGCGCGACGCTCCTCCTGTCACTCTTTCAGGACAACTGTCCCGTCGAGTGGAGTCACCGAATGATTCCGGACTGCATGGCATCGGAATGCCCTTGACCGAAGCGTCAGGCTGCGCTATTTAACTCGTAGGTATTTAACTGGTTGGTTTAACACGCCATGCCGAGCAATCATCTCAGCTCCACGTTCTCGGCCCTCGCTGATCCCACGCGGCGCGCGATCCTCGCCCGTCTCGCCTCGGGCGAGGCGTCCGTCACCGAGCTCGCGGAGCCGTTCGCGATGAGCCTGCCCGCAATCTCCAAGCACCTCAAGGTGCTGCAGCGCGCCGGCCTCATCACGCAGGGTCGCCAGGCGCAGTGGCGGCCATGCCGGTTGTCCCCGGCTCCGCTCCGGGACGTGGCCGATTGGGTGGACGAGTATCGGCGGCACTGGGAGCAACGTCTCGATCGCCTCGACGATTACCTGCGTGAGCTGCAGCCACAGGAGAAAGGCCATGCCCGCAAGAGATGACGCAGCCGCGCCAACGAGGGGCCGGGAGTTCGTCCTCACGCGTCTCGTCAACGCGCCGCGCGAGCTCGTGTTCAGAGCGTGGACCGACCCGGAGCAGCTCGCGAAATGGTGGGGCCCGAAGAATTTCACGAATCCGGTGTGCGAGCTGGATCTGAGACCGGGGGGCGCCTGGCGCATCGTCATGCGCTCCCCGGATGGCGTCGAGTACCCCTTGAAGGGAGTGTATCGCGAGATCGTCGAACCGGAGCGGCTCGTCTTCACCGACAACTGGGAAGAGCATCCCGCGGAGTTTCACGAGCTCCTCCGGCAGAACGGAGCGGACCAGTCGATTCAGGAAGCGATCAACACCGTGACCTTCGACGACCAGAACGGTCGCACCCTGCTCACACTCCGGACTCTCTTCGAGTCCGCGCCACTCCGCGATGCCATGGTGAAGATGGGCATGACGCAGGGATGGACGGAGAGCTTCGATCGTCTCAC
>JBBSGP010000114.1:0-5484 GCA_038253885.1 Gemmatimonadales bacterium
CATGCACTATGCGCCGGTCATCGGTACGGTGGACGGAGAGCCCGACGTGATCTACCCGTTCCTTGGCACCGACCGCCTCGCCGAACCGCTCGATCGGTTCGCGGCTGCCGTGGCGTTCCACGGACACGCGCATTCGGGGGCCTTCCGCGGCGAGACGAGCGGAGGAGTGCCGGTGTTCAACGTGTCGCTGTCCGTGCTGAGGCGGGATGGAGTGGGGCAGATGTACTACGTGCATGAGCTCCGGACCCCTGAGCCCGGTATCACCATGGCCACACCACCGTCGTCGCCCGCGTCTTCAGTCCCCTGACCCGAGCGCCGCGTGGGCCGCAGCAAGGCGCGCGATCGGCACCCGGAAGGGAGAGCAGGACACATAGTCCAGGCCGACGTCGTGGCAGAACCGGATCGATCTGGGCTCGCCGCCGTGTTCACCGCAGATGCCGGTCTTGAGTCCCGGTCTCACGCGACGGCCCTCCGTCACCGCCATGCGAACCAACTTTCCCACTCCGTTCACGTCGAGTACCTGAAACGGGTCCTCGGGCAGAATGCCCCGCTCCACGTAGCTCGGTAGGAAGCGGCCCGCGTCATCCCGACTCATGCCGAGGGTGGTCTGCGTGAGGTCGTTGGTGCCGAATGAAAAAAATTCGGCGGCGCTCGCGATCTCATCCGCCGTGAGAGCAGCTCGGGGAAGCTCGATCATCGTCCCGATCATGAAGGGGACCTTCTCCCCCATCGCGCCGAGCACCTGGTGCGCGGCCTCCTCGAGAATCGAGCGTTGATGCTCGAGCTCCTTCACCGTGGACACCAGCGGCACCATGATCTCGGGCTGCACGTCGATGCCACGCCGCTGGGCTCGAACCGCGGCCTCGAAGATGGCGCGCCCCTGCATCTCGGTGATCTCGGGATAGGTGATCCCCAACCGGCACCCCCGATGGCCGAGCATGGGATTGGTCTCCCTCAGCGACTCGACGATGCGTCCGAGCTCGTCACGCCCGAGCCCGAGCGTTCGGGACAGTCGCTTGCTGTCCTCTCCGCCATGTGGCAGGAACTCGTGGAGCGGCGGGTCGAGGAGCCGAATGGTGACGGGGAATCCGTCCATCGCCTCGAAGATTCCGTCGAAGTCGGCCCGCTGCATCGGGAGGAGCTTGGCCAGCGCGCGCCTGCGGCCCCCTTCGTCTCGAGCGACGATCATCTCCCGCATCGCCGTGATCCGCTCTCCCTCGAAGAACATGTGCTCGGTGCGGCAGAGGCCGATACCCTGCGCGCCGAAGGAGCGGGCGAGCCGGGCGTCATGCGGCGTGTCCGCATTGGCCCGCACGGCGAGCCGGCGAACGTCATCGGCCCACCCGAGCAGCCGGGCGAACGACCCGTACATCGCGGACTCCGATGCCGGCAAGGTGCCGCTGAGCACCCGCACCACATCACTCGGGATGGTCGGGAGATCGCCGCTGAACACCCGGCCCGTGGCCCCATCGAGCGTTATCCAGTCGCCTTCACTCACCGTCACTCCCCGAACAGTGAACAGCCGATGCTCGAGGTCGACAGTGATGTCCTTGCACCCGACGACCGCACACTTCCCCATGCCTCGCGCGACCACCGCGGCATGACTCGTCATCCCGCCCCGCGCCGTGAGCACGGCCTTCGCCGCGACGATGCCGTGGAAGTCCTCCGGTGTCGTCTCGTCTCGGACGAGAATGACCCGCTCGTTGGCATTCGCGCGCTGCTCGGCCACATCCGGGTCGAATACGGCCCGGCCGCTGGCTGCGCCCGGGCTCGCCGGGAGTCCGGTGGCAATCGCGGTGGCACGCGCCGACGGATCGATGATCGGGTGCAGCAGCTGGTCGAGCTGGTTGGGGTCGACGCGTCTCACAGCCTCGGCCCGGTCGATGAGGCCCTCCCCGACCATTGCCTCGGCGACGCGAACGGCCGCCGCCGCCGTACGCTTTCCGTTGCGCGTCTGGAGGAGATAGAGCTTTCCGCGCTCGACCGTGAACTCGATGTCCTGCATGTCGCGGTAATGCCGCTCGAGCCGGCGCTGGGTATCCATCAGCTCGGTGAAGGCGCCGGGCAGACGGTGGGCCATCTCATCGATATCGAGGGGCGTGCGGATTCCGGCGACCACGTCCTCTCCCTGCGCGTTCACCAGAAACTCGCCGTAGAACCGGTGCTCTCCGGTGGATGGGTCACGGGTGAACGCGACACCGGTGCCGGAGTCGTCACCCATGTTGCCGAACACCATGGCGACGATGTTCACCGCCGTCCCGGCCGACTCCGAGATGCCGTTCACCTTCCGGTAATCCACGGCCTTCTTCAGCATCCAGGAGCGCCACACGGCCTCGATGGCGCCCCAGAGCTGCTCGGTGGGATCCATCGGGAAGGGAATCCCGGTGGAGTTCCGGACGACTGCCTTGTACTCCTCCACGAGAGCCCGCAGCGCCTCCTCCCCGAGATCGGCATCGCTGTCCACTCCAGCCGTCAGCCGCTTGGCGGCGAGCAGCGCCTCGAACTTGTGCGACGAGACGCCGAGCACGACGTCGGCGTACATCTGGATGAAGCGACGATAGGAGTCGGAGGCGAAGCGCGGATTTCCGCTCTGCGTCGCGAGGCCGAGAACGGTACTGTCGTTGAGTCCGAGGTTGAGGATGGTCTCCATCATTCCCGGCATCGAGAACGGCGCGCCCGATCGAACCGACACGAGAAGGGGGTCGCGCGAGTCGCCGAAGCCACGACCGCTCGTCTGCTCCAGTCGCGCCACATTCCGCGCGACCTCCGAGCGCAGCTCCTCGCTGATCGAGCCATCGCCCAGGTATCGGATGCACACCTCGCAGGCGATTGTGAATCCGGGAGGGACCGGCACACCCAGATTCGTCATCTCCGCCAGGTTGGCGCCCTTTCCGCCCAGCACGGTCTTCATGTCGCGCGTGCCATCGGCGCGACCGTCGCCGAAAAAGTAGACGAGCTGGCTCACGGACATCGGAAACGGGATGGGGGCATCAGCAGCCGCATCCGAAGCGGAGCTTGTTGGGATCCGTGGGCGGCGCTGTCGGGTAGTCGCCCGAGAAGCAGGCGTGACAGAATCCGCTCGGGCCGTCCGGAACGGCACCGAGCATCCCGTCGAGAGACAGGTAGGCGAGCGAATCCACCCCGATGCGATCGGCAATCTCGTCGGTCGTGAGGTTCGCGGCGATCAGCTCCTCACGGGACGGCGTGTCGATCCCGTAGTAGCATGGACCGGTGATCGGCGGTGACGAGATGCGCATGTGGACCTCGCGGGCGCCGGCGGCGCGGACCATCGCGACCAAGCCTCGCGTCGTCGTTCCGCGCACGATCGAGTCGTCCACCATGACGACTCGCTTGCCATCGAGCACTTCCCTCACCGCGTTGTACTTCACCTTGACCTTCGCATCCCGGCCGGCCTGTGATGGCTGGATGAATGTCCGGCCCACGTAGTGGTTGCGGATGAGCGCGAACTCCAGCGGCAGCCCCGTTTCTTCGGCGAAGCCGAGCGCGGCGGCGTTCGCCGAGTCCGGGACGCCGAAGACGAGGTCGGCGGTGGGCGCCGGGGATTCCTTCCCCAGTCGACGCCCCAATGCTCGTCTCGCCCGATCCACGGAGCCACCAAAGATCCGGCTGTCGGGACGTGAGAAGTACACGTACTCGAACACGCAACGGCGAAGATCGCCTCTCGGAAGCGGCGAGATGGAGCTCATGCCCTCCGCATCGACGGTGACGATCTCCCCGGGCTCGACCTCGCGGAGATAACGAGCCCCCACGATGTCGAGCGCACAGGTCTCGGATGCGAACACAATGGCCCCGTCCGGCATCACGCCGATGACGAAGGGGCGCCATCCTCGCGGATCGCGCGCCGCCAGCAGCGTGTCACCGATCCCGACGATGAGGCAGTACGCGCCGTCCACTCCCTCCAGTGCATCGGCCAACTTTCCCGCCGGGAGCGCGGCCGATGAGCGCGCGATGCGGTGGACAATCACCTCGGAGTCCATCGTGGAGCTGAAGATCGAGCCCTGATCCTCGAGCTCGCGCCGCAACTCGCCGGCGTTGACGATGTTGCCGTTGTGTGCGAGCGCGATGAACCCGTCGCGAAAGCGCGCCACAACTGGCTGCGCATTCTCGATTGTGGAAGAGCCGGCGGTGCTGTAGCGCGTGTGGCCGATCGCTGTCGACCCGGGCAGGGAGGCGAGTCGCTCCGGAGTCATCCCCTCCGAAACGAGTCCCATGATCTTGATGGAGCGCGCATCTCCGTGCTCATCGACGGCGACGATGCCGGCCGACTCCTGTCCGCGGTGCTGCAGCGAATAGAGGCCGAGATGCACCGCCGACGCGGCGTCGGGATGGCCGCGAAGGCCGAAGATGCCACACATGCGACGCTAGACGCTCGCTGGTTGAGGATGTTGCTCCAGGATCGCGGCCTCCGCCGGCTCGCCTCCCATGATCGCCGGGATGGCATCGTGGTAAGCGCTCGCCAACCGCGCGAGCGGTGCCACGATCTCGCCCTTGGCCCACCTGATTGTAAGCGTCGTCGCCTTCTCGCGCACGCGGCCGATCGCGCGGGCGGGGACGCCGTGCCGGCGCGCGAGTGCCAGGAGCGGCGCCGGATCGGGCGTACCCACGACGATGCGCCCCTGCGCCTCGCCGAACAGGAGAGCGCGCACGGGGAGGCCAGGCCAGAACCCGAGATCGATCTCGGCGCCACGCAAGCTCTCGCGGTCTCCGATGCAGCACTCCGAGAGTGCGACGGCGAGACCACCATCGCTGCAATCGTGCGCCGAGCTCACGAGACCGGCCCGGATTCCCGTCAGCAATGCCTCGATCAGGGCCCGCTCCCTGTCTGGCTCGCACCGGGGCGGGGCGCCTGCCGTCACGCCGTGTATGCGCGCCAGATACTCGCTGCCGCCCAGCTCGTCGGTCGGCTCTCCCAGAAGGATGACCGCATGATCGCCGGCCGCGAAGCCGGAGCGGGTGATGTGAGCGAGCGACTCGACAAGCCCGATCATCCCGATGACGGGCGTCGGAAAGACCGCCCGGCCCGGACTCTCGTTGTAGAGGGAGACGTTGCCGCCAGTGACCGGTGTGCCCAACGCGCGGCAGGCTTCCCCTATGCCGAGCACGGCTTGCTGGAGCTGGAAAAAGATCTCGGGCTTGTCGGGGTCGCCGAAATTGAGACAGTTCGTGATCGCCAGCGGCCGAGCGCCGGTGCACGCGACGTTCCGTGCCGACTCGGCAACGGCGATCCGTCCGCCCATCCGCGGCTCGAGGTAGACGTACCTGCCATTGCAATCCGTCTTCATGGAGATGGCTCGGTCGGTTCCGCGAAGGCGGACAACCGCGGCGTCGCCGCGACCCGGACCGACCACCGTGCTGGTGCGGACCGTCTGGTCGTACTGCCGATACACCCACGTCTTCGCGGCGATCGTGGGCGAGGAGAGAAGGCGCTCCAGCGTCCAGAGGGGATCGCGCTCCTCGGGAAGC
>JBBSGP010000115.1:0-5439 GCA_038253885.1 Gemmatimonadales bacterium
CTCTACTTCTGGCGCGCCGGTCTTCGGACGGATTCCGCGGCGGTGCGCGACCTCTGGGCGCACAGCGATATCGGTCGCTTCAAGGGCGAGTACAGCGCCACGGTGCCCGCGCACGCGGCAGCGATGTTGCGCGTGACGGCGATCTCCTCCCGGGCCCGCTAACGGCTGTCGCGCGAGCGCCGCGCGTTACCTGTGTGGGTCGCGCGGCGTCTGTGATCTCACAGGCGCAGGATGGTGGTTGCGCCCCCCCCGATCGACCCCGCCAGGAGCAACACCGACATGGACGTCACTTCTCGACGAGCGCCGCGCAGTCGCGGCCCGCTCGCAGCGCGGGCTACTCGCCCATGACGTCGCTGCGAGTCTTCACCCGGTCCAATCCGGTCGTCCAGCGGCCGCGAGGCCCTGACCATTCGCGCGACCTCGGCCGCATGCTCGCCATCTTCGCGCTGTGCGTCGGACTGGCCATCGTGCTTCCCGGAGTGACGCGCCCCGACATCGCTCTCGGGGGCACTATCGCGATAGCGATCATGGTGAGCTTTCTGGCGATGTCGATGTTCGTTGTCAGCATCGGCTTTCTCTGGCTCGCCGGCCGTTATCGCGTTCCCATCTGGCCACTTCGATTTCTCGCGGCGCTGCTGGCCGCCGCCAGCACCTCTGTGGCCCTGCTCGCCGTCCAGTGGTCGCTGCTGTTCAGCGAGTCCGGGGTTGCGGCGCTCGGGGTCGCCGCTGTGATCGGCTTCGCGCACGCCCGGAGCCTCCAGGCCGCCGCTCCGCGCATGGCCGGATCGTAGCGAACGGAGATCCCTCGGCTCACTTCGTCGGCGCGCCCACCAGCACGAACGCGGCCCACTGCGAGGGATGCATCTCTCCCGCGCTCCGCGTGATCCGCTCCTGCCGGGTCAGCCTCAGGGCCTCGGCCGATGGGATCCCTGCCCGCACGCGGACGTAGAAATCGCGCATGAACTCGGCCGCTGAGCGGTCGCCGATGCGCCAGAGTGTCACCACCGTGCTCGACGCGCCGGCGACGAGGAAGGCATAAGGCAGCCCGATCACTCCCTCGCCCGACACCCACCGCCCGAGCGCCGTCTCGCAGGCGGAGAGCGTCACCAGCTCTGAGCGCAGTCGGAGCCGGCGGATGGTGGTGAGATCGAGATCTCCATCGGCGAGCACGAGGTGAGTACGGTCGGGTACTCGCTCGTCCACCCGGGCGTGGGTTGCGAAGTGGAGGTAGCGATAGCGTCCGGGACCGCTGGCCAGCCAGCGCGTCGTCGTTGCCGCACGGCCCAGCAGCAGGTCGGAGCCGCCGTCCCGAAAGAGATCCGAGATGCCCCGTGCTTCTTCGGCCGCGTACGGGAGGGGAGCGAGTGCATCCTGCCGGAGCTCGCTTCCCTCGCTGTCTGGGGCATGCTCCGCGAGTACTCTCGGGTCGCCGACGACGAGCGCGCTGCGTTCCCACGAGCGCGCGTCGGGGGGCGGGCGTGCCGCCAGGGAGAGAAGCACCGCGGCCGACGGACCGTAGGTGATGCGCGTCGTGGCGGCGAGAGGCGCAGCGCCGGGCGCGGGCATGAGCACCTCGAGCGGCAGGTACGCCAGCGGACCATCGGGTACGACGAGCACGCTCGTCGAGAGCGACGCCGCCAGCGGAGCCACGAGCTCGCCGTAGAGGTGCGCGGACGCGGCACGCCAGTCCACGCCGGCTGTGGACCTCTCCACCGCTCCCCGCAGAAACGCGACCGACGCCGCCAGAGAGTCGGAACGCCCCAGTCGCACGCCCCGCAGCTCGCCGTCCGTCACCACCCAACCATAGACCGCGCTGTCACCCCAGAAATATTCCAGCAGGATTCTCCCCGGGGCCACGACGGCTTCCCTCAGCGCCACGGCCGAGGCTGTCGGGGGGCGAGTGTCGCGGTCCACGCTGTCGACGGATACGGTGAGTCGTGTGATTTCCCGATCGATCGCCGCCCGGGCCGATGTCGCGGCATTTCCCCGCGCCTCGTAACGCTCACGCAGAGCCTGCCGGAGGGAGTCCGCTCGGGAACGCGAGGCTGCCGAGCCATTCCGGTCGATCATCAGGTCGAGAAGCAGCCTCGCGCGGGCCCGATCGGCGATCGCTAGCGCCTCCTCCGCTCGCCCGCGGGCGAGCAACGTTCGGATCGCACCCTCATAGGCGCTGCGCCGTGGAGCGGAGACCGCCATCCTCAGGTCGCCAAGGGCGAGCCGACCGCGCCAGGACTCGAGAAGGGCGATCGCCCGCTCGTACCAGTCCGCCGCGTGCGGATCACCGGCGGCCTCGCGTGCCGCTCCCGCGGCGTCGAGCGCTTCGTACTGGACTTCGGGATCTCCCAGGGAATCGGCGATCACCGACGCCTCGCTCGCCCAACGCTGTGCCGCCGCCGTGTCACGCCGCGCGAGCGCCAGCCGCGTGAGAGCGACACGGATCAGCGCGCGCTGTCGGCCATAGCGGTGCTCGTCGGCGATCGAGAGTGCCTGGTGAAGGTGCGAGTCTGCTTGAGGCAGGTCGCCCTCGCTCAGCTCCACCAGGCCGAGATTGTCCAGAGACGCGGCCTCCCCATACGGCAGCTTGGCGGCGCGGTTGATGTCGATCGCGCGCTCCACGAAGGAACGCGCGCGCCTGAATTCCTTCTCGCTGATGTAGAGCTCCGCCAACGCATCGGCGACGAGCGCGATCCCCCGCGCTTCGCCGATCTGCTCGGCCAGCGCCTCGGACTCGCGCAGCATTCGCTCGGCGGCGTCTCGCTCGCCGAGGGCGAGATGAACGGAGGAATAGTTGTACAGCACGCGCGCCTGACCCTCGGGGTTCCTCACCTTCCGGTAGAAGGCGAGCGCGCTGTCATAGGCCCTCTCCGCCTGGGTGAAACGGCCGAGGTGGCGATAGCCCAACGCCATCTCGTTCAGCACGTTGGCACGGTCGGCGGGGGTGCCACCGTGGGCTTGCTGAAACGCGAGCGACCGACGATTTGCCTCCAGCGCCTCCACGTATCGGCCCTGCAGGGAGAGGATCGTTCCTTCGGTATTCATGGCTGACCACTCGAGACGCCAATCGCGGAGAGCGTCGGCCATCGCTTCGGTGCGCCTGGCCTCGGCGAAGCCCTCGTCGAAACGTCCCAGGCGGTGCAGGAGCAGGCTCCGGACATGGTGAGTCCATGCTACCCGCCCGGAGTCCCCACCGGCGATGAGCATCGCCTGGTCCAGACCGGCCGCGGCGCTGTCCATCTTCCCGAGACGCATCAGAGCGTCGGACCACCAGAGCTGGGCGCGCCAATATCCCGCGGTGTCGGCGGTGGGGGCCAAGGAATCGCGGAGCTCGCGAAAACGGAGCACGCTCTCGCGCACGCGCCCTTGCCGGCGCAGGCTATCGGCAACGGCGAAGGGATTGCCGCGCTCCACCCGGTGCGGGTCGCAGGCCACGATGCCGGTAACGCAGAGCAGCCCGGTCGCAAGAGCGGCCGCCCGCCAGCGTGCCCTCACTGCGGACGCACGGACGATCGGGACAGGCGCAGAGGGACGAGCGGAGTGTGCGACAGCACGCCTCTTGAGCCGTCGAGAGCTTCCACGCTCCAGTATGAGAGGGCGGGCCGCAGCGGAAGCGATGACAACCGAACGACCGCGCTCGTGTCGCGCACTTCTCGCTCGTACAGGAGTGTTCCCTGAGCGGTGAAGAGACGCAAGCGATAGATCACCGCACGCGGCACCGGCGCCCAACGAACAAACACGGAGTCACCCGCGACGCTCATCGTCAGCCCGGTCCCGTCCGCCGGCGCGCCGCGTTCCACCTGGCCAGGCGTGACCACGGTACTCGCGCGTGGTCTCAGCCAGAGCGAGCCACCGATGGCGATCGCTGCTATTCCGGCCGCGAGCGCCGACGTCCACACGGGCCATCGCCGACGCGTACTCGTCTGGCGCGCGGCATCGAGCATGCTCGCTCGCGCCTCGCTCGCCGCTCGCACCAGAGCCCAGCAGCGATCACAGGCGAAGTAGTGTGATTCGAAGCTCTCCGCCTCCGGGTCCGACAAGGTTCCGGCGAGATAGCGCGTATCGAAGTCCGCGTCATCCGCCTGCGCGCAAGTCAGCTCCTGGATCGGCATGCTCTCAGGTTCCCGATCGGGCGTCATCGTTTCATCCGTCCACGCCGGCGATCAGCTCCGCCAACCGCTGCAGGGCCCGGTGCTTGCGGACCCGGAGCGCGCCCGGTGTGCTACCGAGCTCCCTCGCCACGTCGGCGGGCTCGCGTTGCTCGAAGAAGAGGGCACGGAGCAGCCGGCGATCGGGCTCGCTCAGGCGGCCGAGCGCACGACGAACCATCTCACGCCGCTCCAACCCGAGGAGCTCCGCCAGCGGATCCGGGGGCGACGATGCGGAGCGGGAATCGGAGCCGAATCGAAGGAGAGCTCGCTCCTCTCGCTGCACCGACCGTTCACGATGCTGGCAGATGTGCCGGGCGGTCGCGAAGACAAACGCCGGCAGCGCCTCGGGAGTGCGAAGCGCTCCGCTGCGGATGGAATGGATCACGCGGTGGAGGGTTTCCTGGGCCACGTCCTCGGCGAGGCGGGCATCACCGAGGCGTCTGGTCGCGAAGAGCCGTAGTCGATCCCAGAACGTCTCGGCCAGTGCGGCCTCCGTCACCGCGGAGGTGAAATCGGCCGAGGCCGGAGCGAGCTGCTGATCGCTCGAGGATGGTTCCATCGGGCGATCCCTCGCGCGTAAGGTCGTGTCGAAGTTAGGGGACGCAGCGCGGTACAGCAAGCGAAGACGGAGCGCTGCCGGCGATTGACGATACCGTTGTCCGAGCACAGCGTTCACCTGATCCCAGAGGAGTCGCTGCGCCGGCAGCGCAGACCGACGTCACTCTCACAGCGAGGCGCATCGATGGCTCTCTGCCGTTCTGTCGGCACGCTGGTAGAACGCTGCGGTCTTCTGCTCATCCTCGCCGCCTGCACGGAGAGCCGCGCGCCGGGTGCGGACAGTGCCGTGGTGCGCGCGCCCGCCACCGGCCTGTCCGGAGCCCGAATAGCCGCCGGTGCGCCGGCGTCTGATTCGGGACAGTGGACGTTTCCGGCGAAGGATTATGCGAACAGCCGGTACAGCGAGCTGTCACAGATCACCCCCGAGAACGCGAAGGCTCTCAAGGTGGCCTGGACGTTCTCGACCGGAGTGTTGCGGGGACACGAAGGTGCGCCGCTGGTGGTGAACAACACGATGTACTTCACCACACCTTTCCCCAACGTGGCCTACGCGCTCGATCTCACGCGGCCCGGCAATCCACTCAAGTGGAAGTATCGCCCCAACACGGCCCAGGCCTCGATCGGGATCGCTTGCTGCGACGTTGTGAATCGCGGCGCGTCGTTCGCGAAGGGCAAGATCGTCTACAACCTGCTGGATGGGCACACGGTCGCCCTCGATGCGGAGAGCGGTCGGCAG
>JBBSGP010000116.1:0-5426 GCA_038253885.1 Gemmatimonadales bacterium
CTCTACTTCTGGCGCGCCGGTCTTCGGACGGATTCCGCGGCGGTGCGCGACCTCTGGGCGCACAGCGATATCGGTCGCTTCAAGGGCGAGTACAGCGCCACGGTGCCCGCGCACGCGGCAGCGATGTTGCGCGTGACGGCGGTCTCCTCCCGGGCCCGCTGACGGCTGTCGCGGGAGCGCCGCGCGTTACCTGTGTGGGTCGCGCGGCGTCTGTGATCTCACAGGCGCAGATGGTGGTTGCGCCCGATCGAACCCGCCAGGAGCAACACCGACATGGACGTCACTTCTCGACGAGCGCCGCGCAGTCGCGGCCCGCTCGCAGCGCGGGCTACTCGCCCATGACGTCGCTGCGAGTCTTCACCCGGTCCAATCCAGTCGTCCAGCGGCCGCGAGGCCCTGACCATTCGCGCGACCTCGGCCGCATGCTCGCCATCTTCGCGCTGTGCGTCGGATTGGCCATCGTGCTTCCCGGAGTGACACGCCCCGATATCGCTCTCGGGGGCACTTTCGCGATAGCGATCATGGTGAGCTTTCTGGCGGTGTCGATGTTCGTTGTCAGCATCGGTTTTCTCTGGCTCGCCGGCCGTTATCGCGTTCCCATCTGGCCACTTCGCTTTCTCGCGGCGCTGCTGGCCGCCGCCAGCACCTCTGTGGCCCTGCTCGCCGTCCAGTGGTCGCTGCTGTTCAGCGAGTCCGGGGTTGCGGCGCTCGGTGTGGCCGCTGTGATCGGCTTCGCGCACGCCCGGAGCCTCCAGGCCGCCGCCCCGCGCATGGCCGGATCGTAGTGGCGGAGATCCCTCGGCTCACTTCGTCGGTGCGCCCACCAGCACGAACGCGGCCCAGTGCGAGGGATGCATCTCTCCGCCGCCCTGCACGATCCGCTCCTGACGGGTGAGCCGTAATGCCTCGGCCGACGGAGTCCCCGCGCGCACGCGCACGTAGAAATCGCGCATGAACTCCGACGCCGAGCGGTCGCCGATGCGCCAGAGTGTCACCACGGCGCTCGACGCGCCCGCAACGAGGAAAGCGTAAGGGAGACCGATCACTCCCTCGCCCGACACCCAGCGGCCGAGCGCCGTCTCGCAGGCGGACAGAGTCACGAGCTCCGAGCGGAGCCGGAGCCCGCGGATGACGGTGAGGTCGAGATCTCCATCGGCTAGCACCAGGTGAGTGCGGTCCGGCACACGCTCGTCCACTCGGGCGTGGGTGGCAAAGTGGAGGTAGCGATAGCGCCCGGGATCGGTGCCCAGCCATCGCGTGGTCGTCGCCGCGCGTCCGAGCAGCAGATCGGAGCCGCCGTCCCGAAAAAGATCGTAGATGCCGCGTGCCTCTTCGGCAGCGTAGGGGAGTGAAGCGAGGGAATCCCGCCGGAGGACGTTTCCCTCGCTGTCTTCCGCACGCTCGGCGAGAACTCTCGGATCGCCCACGACGAGCGCGCTGCGCTGCCAGGAGTGCTCTTCAGGGCGCGCCGCCAGGGAGAGCAGTACCGCCGCCGATGGGCCGTACCAGATGCGCGTCGTCGCCGCGAGAGGCGCGGCACCGTGCGCAGGAATGAGCACCTCGATCGGCAGATAGGCGAGCGGACCGTCCGGTACGACGAGCACACTCGTCGGGAGGGATCGCGCGAGCGGAGCGACCAGCTCGTGGTACATCCGCGTGGAGGCGGCGCGCCAGTCGACGCCCGGGGTGGACCTCTCCACCGCCGCCCGCAGGAAGGCCACGGAAGCCGCGAGTGAGTCGGCCCGCCCCAGCCGTGCGGCGCGTATCTCGCCGCCCGACACGGCCCAGCCGTAGACGGCGCTGTCGCCCCAGAAATATTCGAGCAGCACCCGGTCCGGTGTGACAATGGCTTCCCTCAACGCCGCCGCAGAAGCGATCGGTGCGCGGCTGTCGCCGTCCACGCTGTCGACCGATGCGGTGAGTCGCGCGATCTCCCGATCGATCACCGGCCGGGCCGACGCCGCGGCGTTCTCGCGCGCCTCGTAGCGCTCCCGCAACGCCTGCCGCAGAGAGTCTGCATGTGAGCGCGAGAACGCCGAGCCCTTGTGGTCGATCATCAGATCGAGCAGCAGCCGCGCACGCGCGCGATCGGCGATGGCCAGCGCCTCCTCGCTCCGCCCGCGCGCCAGCAATGTTCGGATGGCCCCCTCGTAAGCGCTCCGGCGCGGCGCGGACACCCCCATCCTCAGATCGCCGAGTGCGAGCCGTCCGCGCCACGACTCGAGAAGAGCGATCGCCTGCTCGTACGACTCGGCCGCCCTCGGATCGCCAGCGGCCTCACGCGCCGCGCCTGACACGTCGAGCGCGTCGTACTGGACTTCCGGATCGCCCAGGGAATCGGCGATCGCCGATGCCTGTGCCGCCCAGCGCCGCGCCGCGGCGGTATCGCGCAGGGCAAGTGCAAGCCGCGCCAGAGCGATGCGACTCGTCGCTCGCTGTCTGCCGTACCGGTGCTCATCGGCGATCGCCAGAGCTTGCCGGAGGTGCGCGTCCGCCGTCGAGAGCTCTCCGGACTTCAGCTCGAGGATGCCGAGGTTCGCCAGGGACACGGCCTCTCCATACGGGAGCTTGGCGGCGCGATTGATCTCGATGGCGCGCTCGACGTATGGACGGGCCCGCTGCGGCTCCTCACCCCCGATGTACAGCTCCGCCAGCGCCCCGGCGACGAATGCGATCGCTCGCGCTTCCCCGGTCTGCTCGATCAGCGCCTCGGACTCTCGCAGCATCCGCTCGGCGGCATCGCGCTCGCCCAGGGCGAGGTGGACGGCGGAATAGTTGTATAGCACGCGTCCCTGGCCCTCGGGATTTCTCACCTTCCGGTAGAATGCGAGCGCACTGTCGTAGGCCCGCTCGGCCTGGGTGAATCGGCCGAGGTGACGATACCCCAACGCCATCTCGTTCAGCACGTTGGCCAGGTCCGCCGGAGTGCCCCCGTGAACCTGCTGCAGCGCGAGCGACCGGCGATTCGCCTCCAGCGCCTCCGCGTACCGGCCCTGCAGGGAGAGGATCGTTCCCTCGGCATTCAGGGCGGCCCACTCGAGCCGCCAGTCACGGAGCGCGTCTGCCATCGCTTGCGTGCGCTTGGCCTCGGCGAACGCCTCGTCGAAGCGTCCCAGCCGGTGCAGAAGCAGGCTCCGGATGTGGTGAGTCCACGCGACCCGCCCGGAGTCTGCGCCGGCGAGGACCATCGCCCGGTCCAGGCCGGCCGAGGCGCTGTCCATCTTGCCGAGGCGCATGAGCGCGTCCGACCACCAGAGCTGGGCGCGCCAGTAGCCCGCGGTGTCGTTCGTGCCGGCTAGCGAATCGCGAAGCTCGCGGAAACGGAGCACGCTCTCGCGGACACGTCCCTGCCTGCGCAGGCTGTCGGCGAGGACAAAGGGCCCGCCGCGTTCGACCCGGTGCGGGTCGCAGGCCGCGAGCCAGTGGGCGCAGAGCAGCCCCAGGGCGAGCGCGGCCGCACGCCAGCGAGGACTCACGGCGGGCGCACGGCCGCTCGCGGAAGGCGGAGAGGGACGAGCGGAGTATGCGACAGCACCTCTCGAGAGGCACCCAGCGCTTCGACGCTCCAGTACGAGAGAGCGGGTCGCGCCGGCAGGGAGGACAGCCGGACGACCGCGCTCGTATCTCGCACGTCTCTCTCGTACAGAAGCGCTCCCTGGGCGGTGTAGAGCCTCAACCGGTAGATCACCGCGTTGGCCACGCGCGGCCAACGAACAAATACGGCGTCACCCGCGACGGTGAGCGTCACGCCGCCCCCTGACAGCGCCCCGCGCTCGATCTGGCTTGCCGTCACCCCCGCCCGCCCGTGCGGTCTCAGCCACAGAGAGCCGCCGATGACGACGGCCGCGATGCTGGCCGCCATCGCCGGCGCCCACAGGACCCACCGCCGCTGGGTGCCCGTCCGCCGGGACTCGCCGAGCATCCCCGCGCGCGCCTCGCTCGCGGACCGTACGAGAGTCCAGCATCGGTCGCAGCCGAAGTAGTGCGCCTCGAAGCGCTCCGCCTCCAGATCCGACAAGCTGCCCGCGAGATAGCGCGTATCGTAGTCAGCGCCGTCCGCCTGCGCGCAGGTCAATTCGTCGATCGGCATACTCTCGGGTTCCCGATCAGGCGTCAACGTTTCACCCGTTCGTGCCGGCCATCAGGTCGGCCAGGCGCTGCAGCGCGCGGTGCTTCCTTACCCGAAGCGCGCCCGGAGTGCTGCCGAGCTCGCGCGCGACATCGCGTGGATCGCGTTGATCGAAGAAGAGCGCCCGGAGAAGCAGGCGATCGGGCTTCCCAAGGCGGGTGAGCGCGTGGCGAACCATCTGGCGCCGCTCAGCACCGACGAGCTCGGCGAGCGGGTCCGGGGGCGCGGAGGAGGAGCTGACGTCCGAGCCGAACCGAAGGAGCGCCCGCTCCTCTCTCTGCGATGACCGCTCCCGATGTTGGCAGATGTGTCTCGCGGTCGCGAACACGAATGCCGGCAGCGCCTCTTCTGTGCGAAGTCTGCCGGCTCGCACCGCAGTGATCACGCGATGGAGTGTTTCCTGCGCCACATCCTCGGCGAGGCGCGCGTCGCCGAGACGTCTCGCGGCGAAGAGCCGGAGGCGCTCCCAGAAAGCCTCCGCCAGCATGGCCTCGGATACCGCGGTGGGGAAATCAGTCGTGTCAGGAAGGATCTGGTGATCGGTCGCGGGGGGGTCCATCGGCGATCCCTCGGGAGAAGGGTCGCGTCGAAGCTACGGGACGCCACGGGGGGGAGCAAGCAAGCTCTCGACGATGCGTGGCGCAGGCGATTGACGACTCCCTCGCCCGAGCACAGCCTTCATGCGCTCCACGAGAGTCTCTCGCGGGAGCGCGACAGGACCTCACCCTCACACCGGGACGCATCGATGGCTCTCAGCCGTTCGCTCGGGACGCTGGTGGAACGTTGCGGGATTGCGCTCGCTCTGGCAGCCTGCAACGAGAGCCGCGCGCCGGCTCCGGACAGTGCCGCGGTGCGCGCGTCCGCCGCGGGTCCGTCGGGAGCGCGAATCGCCGCCGGTGCCCCCGCGTCGGATTCGGGCCAGTGGACCTTCCCGGCGAAGGACTACGCCAACAGCCGGTACAGCGATCTGTCGCAGATCACTCCGGAGAATGCGAAAGCTCTCAAAGTGGCCTGGACGTTCTCGACCGGAGTGTTGCGGGGACACGAAGGTGCGCCGCTGGTCGTGAACAACACGATGTACTTCACCACACCTTTCCCCAACGTGGCCTACGCACTCGATCTCACGCGGCCCGGCAATCCACTCAAGTGGAAGTACCGCCCCAACACGGCCCAGGCCTCGATCGGGATCGCTTGCTGCGACGTTGTGAATCGCGGCGCGTCGTTCGCGAAGGGCAAGATCGTCTACAACCTGCTGGATGGGCACACGGTCGCCCTCGATGCGGAGAGCGGTCGGCAG
>JBBSGP010000117.1:0-5383 GCA_038253885.1 Gemmatimonadales bacterium
CCCGCAGCAGGTGGACACCTTCCTCGACAATGTGATGCGCCCGCTGCTGGCCGAAGAAAGCGCACCGGCGCCCCTCGCGCGCGAGGCGCTGCGCGTATGACGAGCGGAGTCGGGACGACTTCGGTGATGACGAACAGCGACCTCCCGCTCCGTCGCCTGGGCCGCGGAAAGGTGCGCGACATCTACGAAGTGGACGCGGATCGCATTCTGTTGGTCGCCACCGATCGGGTGAGCGCCTTCGACGTCGTCATGAAGGAGAGCATCCCCCACAAGGGCGCGGTTCTCACTCAGCTCAGTGCCTGGTGGTGCAAGCAGTTCGCCAACCTCCTCCCGCATCATGTGATCTCGGTCGATGCGGCGGAGATCGTCCGAGCGGTTCCGGCACTCGAGCCCGTGCGGGCCGCGCTCGGCGGGAGATCGATGCTCTGTCGCCGCACCACGCCTTTTCCCGTCGAATGCGTCGTGCGGGGCTACATCACTGGATCGGCATGGAAGGAGTACGTCCGTGGTGGGACGCTGGCGGGAGAGGTGCTGCGCGCCGGACTGCGCGAAAGTGATCAGCTGGAGCCACCGATCTTCAGTCCCTCCACCAAGGCCGAGGTCGGACACGATGAGAACATCACCGTGTCTCGGATGTCGGAGATCATCGGGGCGAGCGAGACCGCCGAGCTGGAGCGCCTCTCCCGTCTGGTGTACGGTCGCGGCCGCGACATCGCCGCGCAGCGCGGGATCATCATCGCTGATACGAAGTTCGAGTTTGGGCGAGATCGCGAGGGTCGAGTGCTCCTCATCGACGAAGTGTTGACACCCGACAGCTCCCGTTTCTGGCCAGCCGACGGCTATGCCCCCGGCCGCGGCCAACCCAGCTTCGACAAGCAGCCTCTGCGGGACTACCTCGACGGGGAGCGCGTGGTCGGACGTTGGAATGGTGAAGCGCCCCCTCCCGCGCTTCCCCCGGACGTCGTCCTGGCCACCAGCCGCCGCTATCTGGATGCATACCGGCGCTTGACAGGAGCAGAGTTGGTGATCCCGGAGCCGACGTGAGCTTCGCCCGCGAGGGGTGGAAGTTCATTCTGCTGGGGCTCGTCATCACCGCGATCCTTTTCTGGCTCGCTTTCAGCCGTCGCTCCTGGCCCCTCTGGATGCTCGCGGTCGCTCTCGCCGTCGTCACGGGGTGGATGGCGTACTTCTTTCGCGACCCGGAGCGACAGGGTGAGCGGGGCGCCCGACTAATCATCTCGCCGGCGGATGGACGCGTCGTCATGATCACGGAGGTGACGGAGCCGGCGTTTCTGCAGGGCCGCGCCATCCGGATCTCGATCTTCATGAATATTTTCAACGTCCATGTGAATCGCTATCCGGTGGACGGTGTCGTGCGTTATCTCCACTACAACAAGGGGAAGTTTCTCAACGCGGCGCACGAGAAGGCCAGCCTCGACAACGAGCAGATGTCGGTGGGCATCGAGAGTGGGCCGTCGCGAGTGCTTGTTCGCCAGATCGCCGGCCTGATCGCCCGCCGCATCGTTAATTACGCCCGCGACGGACAGCACGTCAGCCAGGGAGCCCGCATGGGCATCATCCAGTTCGGGTCGCGGGTTGACGTTTTTCTTCCGCCGACGGCGGCGGTTCGCGTGAAGGTGGATGACCTCGCGAGCGCCGGCACGACCGTGCTGGGAGAGCTTCCGAAATGAGCCCTGCCCTTCCGCCTCTCCGCCGGGCGGATCTCCGGCGCGCCGTCGTCATCGTCCCCAATGGCGTCACGCTCGGGAACCTGTTCTTTGGCGTCTGGTCGATCGTGGCGGCCGCCCAGGGGAATTACAGCCGCGCCGGACTGTACGTGGTGCTCGGCGGGGTGATGGATGCCCTGGATGGCCGCATCGCGCGTGCAACGCGGACAGGCAGCCGCTTCGGCATCGAGCTGGATTCTCTGGTGGACGCGATCAGCTTCGGCGTCGCTCCCGCGATGATCATGTATTTCGCCGTTCTCAATCGGGACAGCTGGGCGTGGCTGCTGTCTTTCATCTTCATCGCCAGCGTCGTCATGCGCCTCGCTCGCTTCAACGTCGAGCAGGGCGGACGGGCGAAGACGCACTTCCACGGTCTTCCCAGCCCTGCCGCCGGGATGACTCTCGCGACCTACTACTGGTTCAGTCAGACTCCGCTGTATCAGCAGACGATGATCGGCGATCTCCCGTGGCACGCGGTGATGCCCGGGATCATGCTCGCGTTGAGCTGGCTGATGACGAGTCACATTCTCTACCCCGCGGTCCCCACCATCGGGCTACGCAGTGTCAAAGGCGTGATGGGAATCCTTCTTGTCGCGGGTACGGTTGCCGGCCTGATCTGGGCGCCGCGCCAATTCTTCTTTCCGGCACTCGTCGCCTACATTGCGTTCGGGCTGGTCAAGACGATCATCCTCGGGCTGCTCGACCGGATGCCGGGCGGAGATCCGCTCGAGGATGAGGAGCAGAACGAGGACAGCGGAAACGAGCGCGTGATGATCGTGGAGAGCCGCCCAGAGCAGCTCATGAGGGGGCGGGGCCGGAAGCGCCGCCGCCACGGCCGGGGCGGTCCCGAGTCGCCTCCGTTCGACCGGCACAGCAGCGAGGGCGGAGAGTGAGCCAGTTCGCCGTCTCAGTGCACATCCTGCCGCGGCAGGGGTTGCTGGACCCGCAAGGCGTCGCGGTCGCGGGGGCGCTTCGTACGCTCGGTTTCGCCGGAGTGTCGGAGGCCCGCCTCGGGCGCTACATCGTGATCGAGCTGTCGGCGACCGATGAAAGTGCCGCACGACGGATCATCGGGTCGATGTGCGAGCGCCTGCTCGCCAACCCGGTCACCGAGGACTTCGAGATCGCGACAGTTCGCGAGCTGGCGGAGGCGCCCCGATGAGATTCGGCGTGGTCACCTTTCCCGGTTCGAACTGCGACTACGATGCGTACCACGCCATCATCGACGCGCTGGGCGAAGATGCCGTCTATCTCTGGCACGCTTCCCACGACCTCGGGGATGTCGACGTGGTCATCCTTCCGGGGGGCTTCAGCTACGGCGATTACCTGCGCGCTGGAGCGATCGCGCGTTTCAGCCCGATCATGCGCGAGGTGGCCGATCACGCCCGACGTGGTGGTCCGGTCCTGGGAATCTGTAACGGATTCCAGATCGCGTGCGAGGCCGGGCTTCTGCCCGGCGCGCTGAGCCGAAACGCCGGGCTGGCATTCGTGTCGGACATGGTGCGTGTGCGCGTCGAGACGACGGACACGCTCTTCACCAATCGCTACCAATGCGGCCAGCTGCTCCGCCTTCCCATCGCGCACGGGGAAGGACGATTCACTGCCGATCCCCACACGCTCCAGCAGCTCGAGGAGGAGGGTCGCGTCGTATTCCGCTATGTGGGCGCCAGCGGCGGCCCCGAGCCGGGAGCGAACCCCAATGGGTCAGCGGGCGACATCGCCGGCATCGTCAGCGCGGAGGGAAATGTTCTGGGTATGATGCCTCACCCCGAGCGAGCCGTCGAAGCGCTGCTCGGATCCGCCGATGGGCTGGCACTCTTTCAGTCACTTCTCGTCCGCGTTTCTGCCTGACTTTCTCGAGGTCACCATGCGTAGCCTGATGCTTTTCTTGACGCTCTGCGCCGCCGCCACGGCGAGCGCCCAGGGCACCGATGTCACGATCTCGCGCGGGATGAGCCGCGAACAGGTCATCCAGCTGCTCGGTAAGCCCGTCGGAGAACGGAGCTACTTTAGCTCCGTCTATCTCTTCTACGAGAATGGCTGCCGGCGAACGTGCGGCTCCAGCGATATCGTCATCCTCGAGGGCGGCACCGTCGTCGATGCGGTGTTCAAGTCCTCTCACCATCACCTCGAGGGAGCCGAGGGGCGCGGCCGTCCCGCGCCGACGCTCGGCGTCGTTGCACCGGCGCCGGTGGCGATCGTGAGTCAACCATCGGACACGACGGCGGCACCGCCATCCGTCGTGAAGGTGGGTCGCCGTCAGCGCAGCCGGTCCGCCGGGACCAGGAAGGCCGCCGCCGCGGGCCCGGCGCGCGGGACCGTCACGATCACGCAGAGTCCGGCGGATTCGGGAGTTCGCCCCGGCAAAGGAAGTGTCGTCATCGTCGCTCCTGCCACAGCACCAGCGGCCGCTAGCGGCGCCGCTTCCCGTCCCGTCGCGCCGGTTACACCTCAGGGCGGCGATAGCGCTTCGGTGTCCGCCCCCGTTCCGACTGTGCGCGTCCCGCCGCGGGTCCTCCCGGACAGCTTGCGCCGCGGCGCCCTCATCGGAGCGCGCGACACGACCGCCAACAGCGCGTCGGGCTTCATCGGATGCAACGTGCCGAGCAAGGCGGACAAGGGCGTGGGCGGACGTCCCACTCCAGAGGACTCCGCTCGAATGGCTCGGCTCTGTGTGAAGCGCGATTCCTCGGCGGCTAGGCCGCCTCGCGGATGACGGTTCGACCGCGTCCCGGGGACCCGCCGATAACCGAGGCGCTGGTCGCCGAGCACGGCCTCACGCTGGACGAATTCGACCGACTCCGTCAGATGCTGGGACGAGCTCCGACCTTCACCGAGCTCGGAATCGTCAGCGCGCTCTGGAACGAGCACTGCTCGTACAAGCACTCGCGGCCGCTGTTGCGCACCCTGCCCACGGATGCGCCGTGGATACTGCAGGGGCCGGGCGAAAATGCCGGCGTGATCGCGGTCGGCGACGGCCTCGCGGTCGCCTTCAAGATCGAGTCCCACAATCATCCGTCCGCGGTCGAGCCGTACCAGGGCGCAGCGACCGGCGTTGGAGGAATACTCCGGGACGTCTTCACCATGGGGGCGCGTCCGATCGCTCTCCTCAACTCGCTTCGATTTGGCTCTCTCGACTCACCCCGCGCCCGCTACCTGTTCGGTGGAGTGGTCAAGGGGATCGGGGATTACGGGAATTGCGTCGGCGTTCCCACCGTCGCTGGCGACGTGATGTTCGATGATTCCTACGCGGGCAATCCTCTCGTGAACGCCATGTGCGTCGGTCTTCTTCACGAGAGCGACATCATCCGCGCCAGAGCGGAGGGAGTGGGCAATCCGATCATGGCTGTTGGCGCGCGGACCGGCCGGGATGGAATTCATGGCGCGTCCTTCGCGTCCGAGCGTCTGTCCGATGCGAGTGAGGCCAAGCGTCCTCGCGTCCAGGTCGGCGATCCTTTTACCGAGAAGCTGCTGCTCGAGGCGAGCCTCGAGCTCATCCGAAGCGGCCACATCGTCGCCATCCAGGACATGGGAGCGGCCGGTCTGACCTCGTCGTCGGCCGAGATGGCGGCGCGCGGCGATGTCGGTGTGACCATCGATACATCCAGAGTGCCCGTGCGAGAGAGCGGTATGACGCCGTACGAGATCCTCCTCAG
>JBBSGP010000118.1:0-5172 GCA_038253885.1 Gemmatimonadales bacterium
CCGATGTGGCGAGCAGGAGCGGAAGAACGACCCGATACATGGAAAAAATGTACAGGAAGGTTGCAGCCGGTGGGAGGCCGGTTGACCCTCGAGCGCTCCACCCGCAACTTCGCAACGCGCTTCAGGCACAACCGGCAGCGCCACTCGCCGTTACCGGATCGTGACGGCTCCGCCCCGTCACCGGACGCGTCGCCAGGCTATCATGAAGCCACTCGTCATCGGAATCGCCGGCGGCTCAGGATCCGGGAAGAGCACTGTCGCTCGCCGGATCGCCGAAGGGGTGCTCCCCGCCTCGGTCACTCTGCTGGACATGGATGCGTACTACCGGGATCTCGCCGGTCTGTCGCTCGACGAGCGCGCCGCCGTCAACTGGGACCATCCCCATGCGTTCGATCTGGAGCTCTTCGTCACCCAGCTGCGCTGTCTCGCCGGCGGATTTCCAATCGAGAAGCCGTCATACGATTTCATCTCGCACCGGCGCCGACCGCAGACGGAACGGATCGAGCCCGTACGGGTGGTCGTGACCGAGGGAATCCTGCTCTTCGTGGACGCGCGCGTTCGCGATCTCTGCGACATCAAAGTGTACGTTGACACGGATGCCGATATCCGGCTCGCACGTCGTCTGCGCCGTGATACGCGAGGGCGCGGCCGGACCCTGGAGGCCGTCCTGGAGCAATACCTCGGCAGCGTACGCCCGATGCACTTCGAGTTTGTCGAGCCAACGAAGCGCTATGCCGACGTCATCGTCCCTCGCGGTATGCACAATGACACCGCGATCGAGATGGTCATCGCCAGGATCCAGGGTCGGCTCGATTCGAGACTCGGATGACTGCGGCACCCGGAGGCGGGGAGCGAGTCCTGGTCGTGGACGATGAGCCGGACATCGTCGCACTGATCGCCTATCACCTCGCCAAATCAGGATATCGCGTCTCGACGGCGGCGAACGGGTCCGAAGCGCTGTCGGCGGCCCGCGATGAGGCGCCGGCTCTGATCGTGCTCGACCTCATGCTCCCAGGGATGTCAGGGTTCGAGATCCTCGAGCAGCTGCGACAGTCAGATGCCACACGCGAGGTCGGCGTCCTCATGCTGACGGCACGCAGCGACGAGCCCGATCGTATCCGTGGCCTTTCCCTGGGCGCCGACGATTACCTCGCCAAGCCCTTCAGCCCACCGGAGCTCGTGCTTCGGGTCGGCGCGATTCTCCGCCGAACCACCGCCGGTGGATCGATCGGCGGCGATGTCATCGCCATCGGCCCCGTCCGCATCGCGCGCGCGGCGCATGCCGTATCGGTGGACGGCCAACCCGTGGAGCTCACGCGCACGGAGTACAAGCTGCTGCTCACCTTGGCGGAGCGGCGCGGACGGGTTCAGGGACGGCGTCAGCTTCTCGAGACAGTGTGGGATGCCGCGCCGGACATCCAGACGCGCACGGTGGACATGCACGTCCAGCGACTGCGGTCGAAGCTCGGCAGCGCCGGAGATCTGATCGAGACCGTTCGCGGATTCGGCTACCGGATTCGCCAGGCGGCTGGTCGCTCGTGAGACTCGCGCAACGGCTGCTCCTCTGGTCCACGATCGTCATCACGGCGCTCATCGTCGTGGCCGTCCTGCTGAGCGGCCGACGGCTCCGCTCCAGGCTCGTGGATCTCACCGTGTCCCAGCTCACTCGCGAAGCGCAGCTGGTTTCGGCGATCTGGAAGCCGCCGATGTCGCCGGACTCTCTGGCCGATGCCATCGGCGGTTTGCTCGGCCATCGCATCACCCTCATCGACAGCACCGGCCGCGTGATCGGCGACTCGGAGTTCAGCGGAGCGCTGTTGGCCGGATTGCAGAATCACGCGACTCGCCCCGAGGTCATCCTGGCTCGCGGCGGCAGGGTGGGAGTCTCGATGCGACCCAGCCCGTCGGCCGGGGACCGGGAGCTCTACGTTGCCGTTCCCATGACGTCCGGGGTCGCGCGGGTGTCCATCAGCACGCTGGCTGTAGATCGAATCGTGGAAGGCGCTCGCCGGGATGTGTTCCTCTCCGGATTGGGTGCGCTGCTCGTCGCTCTCGCGCTCGCGGCGCTCTTCTCGCGCGAGGTGTCGGCCCCCGTGGTCGAGCTGCGTGATGTGGCGATCGCCATTGCGGATGGCGATCTGAGCCGCCGGCCGGCGCTCACGGCGCCGGGAGAGGTGGGAGAGCTGGCCGTCGCCATCCGACGCATGTCCGAGCAGCTCGAGAGCCGGCTCACCGCACTCCAGGACGACGACGCTCTACTGGGCGCGCTGGTCGACTCTCTTCATGAAGGGGTGATTGCCGTGGACGTCCGCCGGCAGGTGGTGCGGCTCAACGAGAGCGGTCGCCGGATGCTCGTGCTCCGGAACGCCGTGCCTTTCTCGGTGGATCTGCTGCCCCGCGACCCCGTGCTTCGCGATGCGCTGGCGCAGGCCCTGTCGGGTGCGGCAGTGGAGCGCGCCGAGATGCAGCACGACGGACGAACGCTGGCGCTCACCGCGCGGCCGTTCCGCGAGCGGGGCGCCGTTCTCGCGCTCTATGATCTGACCGACGTGCGCCGCCTGGAGGCCGTTCGCCGCGACTTTGTGGCCAACGTCTCGCACGAGCTCAAGACGCCTCTCACCGTGATCGGCGGCTTCGCCGAGACGCTGGCGACGGATGCGGTGACACCGGAGCAGCAGCAGACTTTTCTGGCCACCATCCGAACCAACACGTGGCGCATGCAGCGCATCGTTGACGATCTGCTCGACCTCTCTCGCATCGAATCAGGCGGATGGGTGCCGAGCCCGGAGCGCGCGGACATCGAGGGCGTCGCGCAGGAGGCTTTCCAGCCCTTCAACGAGACGGCCCGCGAACGCGGAGTGCAGCTCGTGACCGCCATCGATCCGACTGCGCACGAGGTGGTGGCTGATCCGACCGCGCTTCGGCAGATCCTGAGTAATCTCGTGGAGAACGCCGTCCGACATACTCCGAAGGGAGGCCGCATCACGATCTTCTCGCGTACGGGTGAGGGAGGCGTGTGGGTCGGAGTGCGCGACACCGGAACCGGGATCGCGCCCACGCACCTGTCGCGAATCTTCGAGCGCTTCTACCGCGTCGACGTCGGTCGGTCGCGCGCTGCCGGCGGCACGGGGCTCGGCCTCTCGATCGTTCGCCATCTCGCCGAGGCGCACGGTGGGGGCGCCCGCGCCGAAAGCGTCGTCGGACGTGGTACAACGGTGGAGGTGTACCTTCCCCAGCCATTCGTTACTCGCTCGTGACGGCCAGAGCGGACGGACGTGACGCGAGTCTGCGATCGTTCCGGCATGATCAGAACAATCTCCCGACCCGACTCGCCGCTGGCCTCGCTCGATCAAGGCGCTGGCGTCGAAGTGACATCACCTCTATCCCGATTCCACATGACCGCATCTCGTTCACGGACCCTCCTGGGTGTCTTCGCCATCGCTGCGGTGACACCTCTCGTCGCGGCGGCTCAGCAGTCCGACACGACCCAGAAGCCGCCCGCCGTTCCCCCCGCTCCAGCGCCGAAGCAAGCACCAGTACCCAAGACGCCGAACCTCGACTTCTCCGGAGTGATCTTCGGGAACTATCAGTATCGCACCGACTCGGCGGTCAAGGCCCAGAATGGAACCACCAATCCGAACAAGTTCGACATTGAGCGCGTCTATCTGACGTTCCAGATGCCCGCGGGGGACAATGCCAGCATTCGGGCCACGACAGACATCTTCCAGCAGACCAGCGCCACAACAAATGGCTTCTATCGGGGTTGGGTGGTGCGCCTCAAGTACGGTTATCTCCAATACAATTTCCTCCGCTCGACCGATGGCAACGCCGCGACCGCCTTCGGCCGAATCGGCATGCTGCACACCGTCGTGATCGACCACCAGGAAACGTTCTGGCCGCGCTATCTGTCGCATACCGCGGTCGAGCGCTTCGGGTTCTTCTCGAGCTCCGATCTCGGCGCCGCCGCGCAGCTCAACCTTCCGAACAAGTTGGGGCAGCTCTACGCGACGATCACGAACGGACCGGGCTATACCGCTCCGGAAACCGATCGCTTCAAGGATTTCGCTTTGCGGGCGTCGTTCACGCCTCTGGGGTCTCAGGACGGATTTCTCAAGACGCTCACGATCTCGCCATGGGCCTACAAGGGCTACACGGCAAGCAAGTTCGCGACCGGAGGCACCGGCCAGGTTGGCCCGGTCACCGACGGTCTCGCGCGCGACCGGTACGGCATCTTCGCGGGACTGAAGGATCGCCGCCTGACGGCCGGTGCCGAGCTGGCGCAACGGAAGGAAGGGTATGAGACGGGTGCCAACACCAACCTGTCGCCGAGGGCGGTCAACGACTCGACCGGACGTCTGGTGGATGCCTTCGTGATTGCCCGCCCCATCGAGTGGTTGAACGCCGCCGATAAGTCTTCTGTGGGCGTGCTCATCCGCTACGATCACTTCACGCCGAACACCAGCACCGATAACAGCCTGAACGGCTCCGCCTATCAGGGAACCACACCGTCGTACAATCTCCTGATAGCGGGTGTGTTCTGGGAGCCGACCGCTCGCACGGCAATCGCGCTGGACTACCAGAGGCAGAGCCCGACTGGATTTCCGAACCCCGGCACCGGCATCATCACTCCTACGCCGACCCAGTCGACCGTCTTTCTGCACTGGACCGCGAGCTTCTAGACGCGCGCACAGAGTCCTCCGGGGTTGTGACACGCTCGTTACAACCCCGTCGCTCCGGGTCTCCCACGCTCCATGCATCTTGAGGGCATCCCTCGACATGCATGGAGCGTTTCCCGTGAGAGCCTGGATTCTTCTGGCGGCGACAGCCGCCGCCCTGACAGCCTGCGGCGGTGAGCGGAGCAGTGCAACGGACAGCACCGGCTCCAAGCCGAGCGGAAACGTCGCCGGAGCGAGCTCCGGCATCGGCGGCGGCGCGGATCTGACGGGTGCGGGGGCGACGTTTCCCTATCCGTTGTACTCGAAGTGGTTCGCCGACTACGCGGCCAAGACGGGCGTGAAGATCAACTACCAGTCGATCGGCTCCGGCGGCGGCATCCGCCAGCTCACCGAAGGGACGGTCGACTTCGGCGCCTCCGACGCCCCGATGTCCGACGCCGAGATCGCCAAGCTCAAGGGGCCGGTGCTCCACATCCCGACCGTCCTCGGCGCCGTC
>JBBSGP010000119.1:0-5159 GCA_038253885.1 Gemmatimonadales bacterium
CCTTCCCGAGGCCGAGCGCTGGCTCGCTGATCTGGGCACGCTTCTCGAGGGTGACGCGGCCGCGCTCTATCCGCCACGCGAGGGATTCGGCGAGGTCGAGCCGCACCTCGAGGTCGCCGGCGAGCGCGTCGAGACACTCGAACGCGTGGGGCGCGGTGCCGTGCGCCTTCTGGTGACGACCGCCCGCGCCGTGCTCGAGCGCACGCGGCTTCCGGCGACGCTGCGCACCTCGCGCCTGAGCTTGCGGGTGGGGGACACGCGGCGCCCCGAGGACCTCATCACCCACCTCGAGTCGGTCGGGTTCGAGCGTGTTCCGGTGGTGGAAGATGTCGCCCAGTTCAGCGTGCGCGGCGGCATCGTCGACATCTACAGCTTCGGCATGGCGAATCCCGTGCGGCTCGAGTTCTGGGGCGACGAGATCACGTCGTTGCGCCACTTCGACATTCTGACTCAGCGCTCGACCCGTGAAGCGGAGGTCGCCCTCGTCCTGCCCGTTGACGCTCGGCCCAGCGAGGCCGACGACGCCGACACGCGCGGCACCCTGGCTGAGCTCTTTCCTCCCGACACTATCCTGCTGCTGCCCGAGGGCGGACACCTCGATGCGGAGATGGAGCGCACCTGGGAGGAGGCGGAGCACCACATCGAGGTGGCGCATCGGCGCGGCGAGAACGTCATCGCGCGCGCCGAGCTCTACCAGACTCCATCCGAGGCGCTGGCCACGCTGTCCGCATTCGGAACTCTCGTGCTTCGGCCGGCGGGGGACGCCGAGATCGTCTTTCCCATCCAGCCTCCCGAGGAGATCGACCGCGACATCAAGCGACTCCGCAGGGTGGTGGATGACGTCATGCCGACCGTGATCCTCTGCGACAACACCGGGCAGGCCGAGCGTCTCGATGAGCTGCTGAACGCGGATGTGATGTCGCCCTCGCCGGCGGCTCTGACCGTGGGTGCACTGGATGGCGGGTTCGTCATCCCGTCGGCGGGTCACCAGGTCGGGCTGCGAGTGCTCACCGACCACGAGATCTTCCGCCGGGAGCGTCGGATCCGGCGGCAGCGCCGCTATTCCACCGGCGCGCCGCTGGAAACGGTGACGGCGCTCAGGCCCGGCGATTACGTGGTGCATCTGGAGCACGGCATCGGCATCTACCGCGGTATGGAGCACATGTTCGTGCGTGATGCCACCGTGGAGGTGGCGGTCATCGAGTACGAGGGCGGCGACCGCCTGAATGTCCCGCTCTACCGCATCGACCAGATCGAGCGATACCGGTCGGCCGGGGAGAGCGCCGAAGAGAGTGCGCCGCCGAGACTTCACAAGCTCGGGGGCCGCCGCTGGGCGCAGCAGCGCGATCGCACGCGGGCGGCGCTGCAGGAGATGACACTCGAACTTCTGGATCTGTACGCGCGGCGCCGGATGGCGACCAAGGCGCCCGCCTTACCGGACTCCACCTGGCAGCGACAGCTCGAGTCGTCGTTCCTATTCGAGGACACGCCCGACCAGCGAAAAGCCACCGACGACGTCAAGCGGGACATGGAGTCGGCACGGCCGATGGATCGGCTGCTGGTCGGCGACGTCGGCTACGGCAAGACCGAGATCGCCGTTCGGGCGGCGTTCAAGACGGTCCAATCCGGCCGGCAGGTCGCGGTGCTCGTGCCCACCACCATCCTGGCGGAGCAGCACGGAAGAACTTTCAGCGACCGCCTCGCCGATTTCCCCGTTCGTGTCGTCACACTGAGTCGCTTTCAGACAGGGAAGGAGCAGGTGGCGGTACTCGCCTCGATCGCGACCAGCCAGGTGGACATCGTCATCGGGACGCACCGGCTGTTGAGCGAGGATGTGCGGTTCGCCGACCTCGGCCTGATCGTGGTCGACGAGGAACACCGGTTCGGTGTGAAGCACAAGGAGCGGCTGAAGCAGATGCGGATGGAGACGGACGTGCTGACGCTCACGGCGACACCGATCCCGCGAACGCTGCACCTGTCGCTCGCCGGACTCCGCGACATGACGCTGATCCAGACCGCACCTCGCGACCGATCGCCGGTGCTCACGTTCATCGAGCCGTGGGACGACGCGCTGATCGAGGAAGGGATCGCCCGCGAGCTGGACCGGGGTGGCCAGGTGTTCTTCGTGCACAACCGCATCGAGACCATCGTCGGCGTCACCGACCACGTCCAGCGCATCGCGCCGCGGGCGACGATCGGGGTGGCTCACGGGCAGATGCGCGAGCGCGATCTCGAGGAGGTGATGCGCCGCTTCGTGGCCGGTGAGATCGATGTGCTGGTCTCGACGATGATCGTCGAATCGGGGCTCGATGTCCCGAACGCCAACACAATGTTCGTGAACCGAGCCGATCACTTCGGGCTTGCACAGCTGTACCAGTTGCGCGGCCGCGTGGGCCGCTCGCATCGTCGGGCGTACTGCTATCTGTTGGTGCCGGACGCGGTGGACCCGGATGCCGAGCGCCGGCTGGAGGTGCTGGAGCACCATACGGAGCTGGGGGCGGGCTACCGGGTGGCGTTGAAGGATCTGGAGCTGCGCGGCGCCGGCAACCTCCTCGGCCCCGAACAGTCCGGATTCGTGCAAGCCGTGGGGTTCGATCTGTATCTGCGGATGCTCGACGAGACGGTGAGCCGCCTCATGCGGGGAGACGGCGCGCCAAAGTTCGTCCCAGCCGACATCTCGATGGACATGCCCGCCTATCTGCCCGACGACTACATCCCGATCCAGGAGGCGAAGCTCGACGTGTACCGACGGCTCACGCGCCTGACGGAGCCCGATGAGATCGAGGCTCTTCGCTCGGAGCTGCGCGATCGCTTCGGACCGCTTCCTCCCTCGGCGGATGCCTTCATCGCCTCGGCGCTGCTCCGGGTGATCGGCGGTCGTCTCGGCGCCGAAGGGATCCTGGTGCGCGGAGCGGAAGCCCGTATTACCTTTCGAGACACCGCGGTGCCCCGGCTCAAGGGTCTCACCGCCGCATTCCACGAAGTTCAGTTCCAGGCGGAGGTGCGTCGGACGCACCCGCTCTCGCTCCGGTTGACTCGGCTTGGCGGCTCCTCGCTGCTCGACGGGTTGGTGCGGGCGCTGAGGAGTCTGCTGGTCTGACGGCCGTCCCGCTCTTCCCTTCACGGAGCTCGTTCCCGGATATGAACCGTAGAATCATCGCCTTCGCAGGCGCGTTCGGGCTGCTCGCAGCCTGCGAGGGCTTCAAGGAAGCCATGACGGCGCACGTCGACGTCGTCGCCCGCGCGGCGACGCAGGAGCTCTCGGTCGACCGACTTTCCGAAATGTTGGGCGCGATGCAGGTTCCGCTCAAGCCGGAGATTGCCAAGGCCGTCGCCGAGCTGTGGGTGAACTACCAGCTCGCGGCCGAAGCCGCCGCCAAGAACGACTCGCTGACTGATCCGAAAGTGATCGACGCCGCGATGTGGCCCATGTTCGCGCAGATGCGCGCCAGCAAGTGGCACGACATCGTCTCCCGGACGTGGAAAGGCCCGGACACCACCGGGATCGAGAATCGCTACAATCAGGGCGAGCTTCTGGCCGCTCGGCACATTCTCTGGATGACGCAGGGGTTGTCACAGGCAAAGAAGGACTCGATGCACAAGGTTGCCGAGTCCGTACAGAAGCAGGCGACGGGATCGAACTTCACCGCGCTCGCGAACAAGTACACGATGGAGCCTGGTGCGAACAAGCGCGGAGGCGACCTCGGCGTGTTCCCCAAGGGGAACATGGTTGCGGATTTCCAGAAGGCGCTCGAAGCGCTCAAGCCGGGTGAGGTCTCGCCGGTCACCGAGACGCAGTTCGGCTACCACATCATCTACCGGCCGAGGTTCAGCGAGGTGAAGGATCAGTTCGCCGAGCGGCTTCTGGCGAGTGGATCGAGCGCGGCCGAGAGCACGTACATGGCGAAGGTGACGCAGAGTGGCGACATCAAGTTCCGGAGTGGCGCGGCCGCCACGATCAAGGGCGTGGCGAAGGATCTGGAAGCGCACCACGACGACAAGACGGTGATTGCGACATCCAGGGCTGGCGATTTCATCGCCGGCCGCCTGGCGCAGTGGATCGAGATCATGCCCCGCCGTCAGCAGGTGGTACAGGCGCTTCCCACTGCGCCCGACAGCGACGCGATCAGTTTCGCTCGGAACTTCCTCACCAACGAGCTGGTGCTCCATCAGGCGGACAGCGCGAAGGTGAGCCTCGCCGACTCGGAAAAGGTCGAGATCCGGAAGCGTTTCGCTCAGGTCGTCAGTCAGGTATGGCAGGGGCTCGGTGTGGCACCCGCGGCGCTGCGCGATAGCGCGAAGAGCGAGAAGGAGCGCGAGCGAGTCGCCGGGGGGCAGGTGGATCGATACATGGACAAGCTGCTGGCGAATCAGGCGCAGTACGTGGATATCCCGGCGCCCGTCCAGACGGTGTTGCGCGAGAAGTTCGATTGGAAGCTCAACACCGCCGGTCTGGACCGCGCTGTCCAGCGCGCCGCGCAGATCCACAATCGGGCGGATTCCGTTCGGGCGTCGCAGCGGCCGCAGTCGCAGGTGCCGTTGCCTCAGATGCAGATTCAGCCGGGCGGAGCTCATCCGTCGGCTCCCGCTCCGCCGCCGGTCAAACCACCGGCAGGAGCACCGCCGGCGACCAAGCCCTGAGCGCTCTGGGGGTCAGCGGATCCGCTCCACGGCGGCCGGGTAAGCACGTTATGCGATTCGTCATCGCCGCGGTGCTGCTCTCGTCGGGTTCCGCCGGCGTGCTGTTCGCGCAGCAACCGGCGGCGCCGGCTCCGAGCTCGGCCATTCCGGTGGACCGCGTGGTCGCCGTGGTGGGGTCGCAACCCATCCTGTGGAGCAATGTTCTCGAGTACATGAACGACATGCAGGCGCGCGGCCAGCCGATTCCGGCGGACTCCGCCGCCCGGGCGGCTCTGCAGCGCGACGTCCTGAACCAGTTGGTGGACGTCGAGCTGATGGTCCAGCGCGCGCAGAGAGAGAAGATCGAGGTGGGGGACGCCGAGCTCACACCGGGCGTGGATCGCCGCATCAAGGAGGTTCGCGCGAAATTTCCGACCGACGCCGCCTATCGCGAGGCTCTGAAGCTGGACGGCTTCGGCTCATCGGAGGAATACCGCGGCTGGATGCTGGAGCAGTCGCGGCGCGAAGCGCTGCAGCAG
>JBBSGP010000120.1:0-5091 GCA_038253885.1 Gemmatimonadales bacterium
ACCATGAGTCGCAGGAGCACGTCACTGCCATCGTGCGCCGCGATGACGTAGAGCAGCTCATAGGCGAGCTTGCCGAGGAAGAGAAAGAAGCCGTTCAGCCACAGGTCGTCCGCAAAGAAGACTCCCTTCATCCACGACGCGGCGAAGCCCACCACCGACAGGGCGAACGCGCTGGCTCCGAAGGTTCGGAGCTGGAGGGAATCCTCAACGATGCCGATGAGAAAGCCGAGGATCGCGGCCGTGCCGGTTCGCACGCGGATGGCGACCAGCAAGAGGCCGATCATGAGAAAGTCCGGCGACGCTCGCCATCCGAGAAACGGCCGCAGCAGGTAGTGCAGCACGACCAGCACCGCGAACACGATCGCGAGCCGAAGCGCATCCACACCTCTCATGGCTGCGGCGGTCTCACGGTGCTGTCGGGTAGCGCGACGCCGGCCGCTCCCCGCAACCGTTCACCCGCTTTGACGACGCTCTTCGTCGCGGAATCGAGGCTCTGTCCTCCTCCCCGTGCCCATACGCCGTCGACACCGGCGACGGATCGAGGCGGAAGGAGAATCATCACGTTGGCCATATCCCCCGGCACCACGCTCGGACGCAATAGGTACGTTCGCGCCCAGAGCTCAGAGGTTTTCACCTCGCTCAGCACCATGCCGACCGGGATTCCGCGCGGAAAGGTGCCGCCGAATCCGGAGCTCACCACGAGCATCCCGGGTTTGAGGGTGCTCCGCACCGGAACGCCGTTCATCTCGAGAAGATAGCGCTCGCGCTCGGCGCCGCTGTGGGCCCTCACGATTCCGAGCGCGCTGCCATCGGCCGCCATCGCGCTCACGCGAAAGTCCGGATGCGATGTCACCAGCGCGATGCTTTGCCAGGGATCCACCGTCTTGACCATCCCGACGAGACCTTCCGGCGCCACCACCGGGCTGAACGGCCGCACTCCGGCGCGGGACCCGGCGCTGAGAGTCACCGCGTATTCCTCTCCCACGGCGCGACTGTGGAGGACCTCGGCCGGAATGAATCCCCACTGGAGCTGTGCTCCCAGCCCCAGGAGCGCGCGAAGGCGGTCGTTCTCGCCGCGCAGGCCATCCAGCTCCATGGAGCGCAGCACCACGCTGTCCCGTTCCTGTGTGCGCTGCTCCCGGGTTAGCCAGGCCCGGCGCGAGAGCTCGGCGTTGTATTGCAGCCCGAGGAGTGGAGCGACGATAGTGCGGCGGAGCGACGCGGCGATCGGATCACGGACCGTGCCCGGCAAGGTTTCCGCGACCAGCGACAGCACGATGCACGCGGCAAACATTGCCAGATCGCGCCGGCTGAACGAGCGTGCGGAGATCGCCACGGGTGTGCCTCAGCGGTCCAGAACGGACCGGTATTTCTCCTCGTCGTCGAGGATCCGGCCCGTCCCGCGCACGACGCAGGTGAGCGGATCCTCATCCACGTGAATGGGAAGGTTCGTCTCCTGGCTCAGCAACAGGTCGAGGCCACGGATGAGGGCGCCTCCGCCCGTCATCACGATGCCACGGTCCACGATATCGCTCGCGAGCTCGGGCGGTGTGATCTCGAGAGCGCGACGCACGGCATCCACGATCTGCTGGATCGGCTCCTGGATCGCCTCGCGAATCTCGCTCGAGTGCACTCGCACCGTCTTCGGGATGCCGGACACGAGGTCGCGCCCCTTGACCTCCATCTCGCGCTCCTCTCCCACCGGCGCGGCGGACCCGATCTGGATCTTGATCTGCTCGGCGGTGGGCTCGCCGATCAGCAGGTTGTAATTCTTCCGCATGAATTGGACGATCGCCGTGTCCAGCTCATCGCCCCCGGTCCGGATCGACGTGTCGCTGACGATGCCCGACAGCGCGATCACGGCGATCTCGGTCGTGCCGCCACCAATGTCGATCACCATGTTGCCAGTCGGTGTCTCGACGGGCAACCCCACGCCGATCGCGGCCGCCATCGGCTCGGCGACCATGAAGACCTCCTTCGCACCGGCGCCGAGGGCGGAGTCACGGACCGCTCTCTTCTCCACCTCGGTGATTCCCGAGGGCACGCACACGATCACACGTGGCTTCACCTTGAAGACGTGGTTGTCGATGATGAGCGTGAGGAAATACCGCAGCATCTTCTCGGTCACGTCGAAGTCGGCGATCACACCGTCCTTCATCGGACGCACCGCGATGATGCCCTCCGGTGTGCGTCCCAGCATCCGCTTGGCTTCCAGACCGACGCCCTTGATCTGGCCGGTCGCGCGGTCGATCGCGACCACGGAGGGCTCATTGAGAACGATGCCCTCCCCTTTGACGTAGATGAGGGTATTCGCGGTGCCGAGATCCACGGCAATCGCGTTCGCAGGAAAGAACGAGCCCGCTTTGAAAAAGGGCCAGCGCATCAGGGATTTGGCTCGGGCGTTCCCTTGGGAACGGAAGCGGCAACGGAGGGGGGGACTGGCACGGTCGGAGGGTAAACTAGTACGGCAGGCAAACTACAGCAAGACGTTGACTTGACATGACCTAGCGCGTTTCGGCATCATCGGCCATGCCGCGTTCCCTGTCCGTCGATATTGCGATCGTGGATCTCGCCGCGTGTGATGCCTGCGGCCTCTGCATGCCGCTGTGTCCTCCGGAAGCGATCCACCTTGGACGTGACGGTTTGCGCATCGATCCCGTAACATGCACGGGCTGCCGCAAATGCATCGCGCCCTGTCCGGTCGGAGCGCTGAGCATGATCGGACGCCTGCCGATCGCGCTCGCCGGCTGCGTATGACGGCACTCCGCTGCGACGTCCTCGTGGTCGGAGGCGGCCCGGCGGGACTCATAGCGGGCCGTGAGATCGCCTCGCGCGATCCGGGGCTGGATGTCCTGCTGGTAGAGCGCGACCGCGCCATCGGTTCCCCGGTCCGCTGCGGCGAAGGTGTCGGAAGCAGAGGGCTGCAGGAGTTCATCGACATTGCGGGCGCCGACTGGATCTCGCGCCAGATCTCGCGCGTGATCTTCTGGGCACCGGACGGCACCGAGGTACGCGTCGCCGAGGGTGACGTCGGCTACATCCTCGACCGATCGCGTTTCGAGCCTGCTCTCGCCGCGCAGGCCGGAGGCGCCGGCGTGGATGTGCGCGTCGGCACGGAGGTCACGGCAATTCGCCGCCACGGCGCGGGCTGGGAGGCCGATCTTTCCGGTCCCCGCGGCGCCGAGCGCCTGCTCGCCCGGCTGGTGATCGCGGCGGACGGCGTCGAGGGAATGGTGGGACGGTGGGCAGGACTCGACACCCGGGTACCGGCGCGCGACATGGAGAGCTGCGCGCAGTACGTCATCTCCGGCATCGATTTCGACCCCGACGCGATCTACCTGCACTTTGGCCAGCAGGTGGCTCCCGGCGGCTACGCTTGGGTATTTCCCAAGGGTGTTGGAGTCGCGAACGTCGGGCTGGGCATCGTCGCGCTGCGCGCCGACGGTCGTCCGGCGCGCACCTATCTCGACGCCTACGCGGACCGGTACTTCCCTACCGGGACGCGAACCGGCTACACCGTGGGCGGAGTCATCGTCCATCCGACAATCAAGCGCACGGTCACCGACTCGCTCCTCTCATGCGGCGATGCCGCGCACATGATCAATCCGCTGTCGGGGGGCGGTATCGTCAACGCGATGAAGGCGGGACAGCTGGCCGCGAAGGTTGCCACGGACGCGTTGGCCGCCGGCGATACGAGCGCCGGCCGACTGCAGCGCTACCATGACGAGTGGATGACACTCCTCGGAGAGGACCATCTGCGGTTCTACAAACTCAAGGAGGCGCTGAACCGCTTCGATGACGGCTTCTTCAACGCGCTCGCGGCCACGGTGAATCGCGTGCCCGAGGAGAAGCGCTCGCTGGGTCGAATCTTCGCGAGCGCGCTGCTTCACCATCCGACTCTGTTGCCGGTGGTCGCCAAGTACTTCGTCTAGGCTTGGGCCCGAGCAGCCCGCCAAATCGCGGTGCCGACGGCGCATCGGTTCGCGCCCACGGCGCCAACCCACTCCACGGCCGCGAGAGGTCCCACTCCAGGAGTCGGTGGGGACCAGAGATAGACGGGCAGGCGGGGGATCGACATGATTGCTCCCCGCCATGGCCGCGCGAGCACGACCCCGGCCACGTATCCCTCGGAGCGGGCGAGGTCCTCCTCCCGGCGGCGCGCCGACCCGAAGGGGTAGCTCACCATTCTCGGTGGGCTGCCGAGCGCGTGGAACATTGTGTCACGTGAGCGCCTGAGCTCCGCCGCGACCTCCACCGGCGACAACCAGGTGAGCCTCGGATGGGTGGCGGTGTGCGAGATGAACTCGATGCCGCGCCCCTGCCAGCGACGAATGTCCCGCCAGGCGAGGTGAGCAAAACGGCGACCTCCGTACGCGACGTCCCATCGATTGAGCGCGCCGGCATAATCGGTGATTACCGAGCAGATGGCCCGGTACCCGTGCGCTTCGAGCACGGGGAAGGCGTGATCTCGAAGACCTCGATACGCATCGTCGAAGGTCAGCACCAGGTCGCGCGGTCCGGGCGCTCGCTCGCCACGCGCGCACGCCAGCAGATCCTCGATCCCGAGCGTCTGCCAGCCGGCCGATGCCAGTCGTTCCACCTGCCGCTCGAAACGCCGCGGCGAGATACGGGTCACGCCGAGCTCCCGTCTCCTCTCTATCTTGTGCCAGCAGAGGATGGGAGGCAGCCGCGGCGCCTCCGGCTGTGAACGATCGGCTCTAGCGGAGGAACGCATCCGGCGACTCGGCCGTCAGCCCGAACGCCTCGGCGACGGCGGCATAGACCACCGTGCCGTTCACGATGTTCAGCCCCTTCTTGAGCGCCGGATTCTCGCGGAGCGCCTGCGACCATCCCTTGTTCGCCAGCTGCATCGCGTACGGAAACGTCGCGTTGGTGAGAGCCAGCGTCGACGTCCGAGGAACGCCGCCGGGCATGTTGGCCACCCCGTAATGAATCACGCCATCCACGACGTACGTCGGGTTCTCGTGCGTCGTCGCCTTGATGGTCTCCACACATCCCCCCTGATCGATCGCCACGTCCACGATCACCGAGCCGGGCTGCATTCGCTTGAGATCCTCGCGCCGCACGAGC
>JBBSGP010000121.1:0-4916 GCA_038253885.1 Gemmatimonadales bacterium
CCTGGTGGTAGCCTACCTCGCGTGGAGCGCGTTCGGCGGGAGTGAGGAGATCGGCCGAGGACGCTGGCGTGTCTGCCGTCCGCTTCCGGCGGTCGCGGGGGCTCAAGTAGCGATCTCGGCAATCGATTGGCTGCTGACTGGCATCGTGCTCTTGCTTCTGATGCCGCCATCTCTTTCGTTGCCTCTTGCGATCTTCCTGCGGATGTATGTCGTGGCCCAGACAGTCGCGGTGGTCAGTCACGTCCCGGCGGGCCTGGGAGTCTTCGAGGCCGTGCTCATGGAGCAGCTGGTGGTTGAAGTGCCTTCTGTCGATCGGGCGGAGCTCGCCGCGTCGGTGGTGATGTTTCGCGCGCTCTACTATCTCGCTCCGCTCGTCGCCGCCATGGCGGTCGCAGGCGTGTCGGAGATGCGGCGGGTGCGCCGGTCACGCTTGACCAAGTCCGAGCCAGCGGGCGGGGACGTCGTGTCCCAGACGATGATGGCTCGGAGCGCCCATGTCGACTGAAGCGGTCTCCCCGTCACGTTCGGCGGCGACGCTTCCCGAGGCGCGCTCGGCGCCGACTCCCTCGACCGCGAGGGTGGATTGGCTGGTGGATAACGCTGACGCATATGCCGAGCTGCTCCGCGCGATCCGGACAGCCCGCCGATCGATCTGCATCTCACAGCTGGCCTTCGATGCCGATTGCGTTGCCGAACCAGCGCACCGGATCGGAAGGAATGAGGGGACGAGCTCCGGAGCGTTGTTGGCCGACGCGGTGCTCGAGGTGGCTGCGCGCCAGCCCGTGGATGTCAGGATCCTTGTGAACGCGAGTGTTCTTCTGAACACGGCGAGGCCGCTTCACCGCTTCTTCGCATCCAATAGCAGGACCGATCGGCCTATCCGCGTGCGCGGGATGAATCGCTTTCCGGCGTTGCTACACGCGAAGATGGTACTGATCGACGGTCGTGACGCCTTTCTCTTCGGTTCTCCCTTCGTGAACGGCTACTTCGACGACCGCTTCCACAATCCGGTAGATGCGCGCCGCCCATCGCGCGAGCTGGGCGGCCGGCCCGTACACGATCTCTCCGTCCGTGTCACCGGTCCGGCGGTTCGGCAGCTCGAGCTGATCTTCGCCGAGCTCTGGGCTGACTCAGCAGCGGCCCCGGAGGACGAACGACACACCGATCCGGCTGAGCCGCCAGTGGCCCGAGCGAACGCGAAGACTGGCGCGCTCCGGATGGCGCGAAGCGTGCCCCGAAGCGGGTCCTCCCGGTCGCCCGGCGGGGAAACGGGCATCCTCTCGGAGATGCTGACGGGGCTCGATCGGGCCCGGTCCTGCATCTACATCGAGGCGCAGTACCTGAGCGCGCCCAGCATCGTGTCCGCGCTCACCCGGGCGCTCGATCGTCATCGGTCGCTCGAGCTCATCCTCGTGCTGAACCAGAATCCGGACGTCACGGCCTATCGGAGATGGCAGAACAGGCGGCTGACTGACTCGGGTCTGCTCGCGCATGCGCGCGTGGGCGTGTTCGCTCTGTGGAGCACCGACCGAGCGAAGGACGGGAGCGGCTCGACTCTGATCAACCAACTGTTCGTGCACAGCAAAGTGATGATGATCGACGATCGTTGGGTCACGGTCGGAAGCGCCAACCTGGACGGTGTCTCGCTCGATTCCTACGGCAATGACTTCACCGGCCGCATCGGACGCCGTGTCTTTCGCAACGTGCGAAACTTCGATGTCAACATCGTGCTCGATACGGCTGCCGGTGCCGATCACCTCGCCGACTCGGTTCGAGAGCTGCGGACTCGGCTGTGGGCCGAGCATCTCGGCATGCGTCGGGATCGACTGGCGGCCGCGCCTGCTGGCGGTTGGCTCCCGTTCTGGCGTGGCTGCGCATCCCGGAACGTCGCTGCCCTCTCTCTCGCGAACCGACGAGGGACAGCGGAGCTGCCGGCGGAGGGCGGCGGGTTCGTGATGCCCTACAGCACGCGATCGACGCCGGCCAAGCAGCTGGCCGATCTCGGAATTCGCGTCGATTCGCGCAACCTTCGACTACAGTTCGATCCGGGCTGGCTCGAGGTGCACTGTAGTCCGAACTGGGTGAGGAACATGTTCCTGTGACCAAGCAGATCGATGCGCTGGTGGCGCCTTCGCGTGGGTCCCGAATCTCTTCCCGTCCGACGACCGTGGAAGTGGATCACGCTTTCACGGCTTTTGTGGGAGAGCCGGGCTTTCCCTGTCTCGGCGCCAAAGGCGCCGTGCGGCGTCACGGTTATCGAATCGGCGTATACGGCGCCCTCGCTGGCGTGCGGGCGACAACGGTGCTCGCGTCGGAGCTGTCCGACTTCCTTCACCGCTCGCCGGGGGACGGCGCCGGATTCACGGCGTTCGTCGCGGTCTTTCCCGGGCGCCCTCCAGCAGGGGAGGGAAACTTCGAGCGACGGCTGTGGAAGCAGCTACAGCGACTGCATGAGTGTGACCCCGCGGCGGGCGAGTGGGATCCGTCGGTGAGCGACGATCCCCAAGACCCGCACTTCTCTTTCAGCTTTGATCGACATGCGCTGTTCGTGGTGGGCCTGCATCCCGACAGCTCGCGGCTGGCGCGGCGATTCCGGTGGCCGTCGCTGGTGTTCAACCCGCACGCCCAGTTTCAGCACCTGCGCGCCGAGGGTCGGTTCGACCGGCTGAGGACGCGTATTCGCGAGAAGGAGATCGAGCTGCAGGGCAGTCTCAATCCAAACCTGGCTGATTTCGGGGAGTCATCCGAGGCGCGGCAGTACTCCGGCCGGGAAACCGAAGCCGACTGGTCCTGTCCCTTTCACAGACGACCTCCGTGAGAGAGTCACGGCGCCTGCATCTGGCTCCGCAGACGGGGGCGGGATTGGTCGTTCGCGCCGGCGATCATCTGAAGATCAGCGACCCCGAAGGGGAGCAGGTCTGCGATCTGCTCTCCTTCTCGAGCGATGCCCCGTCCGAATGGCTGTCGTCCGGCCGGACGATCGATTACGCGAACACGATCCACGTCACCACCGGACACATTCTCTATTCCAACCGCAGTCGTCCCATGTGGACGATCGTCGCTGACACCGTGGGGCGGCACGATTTCCTCCTGACGCCGTGCAGTCCGGAGACCTTCTCCATCCTGTACGGGACCTCGGGCCATCACCCCAGCTGCTTCGAGAACCTCGCACAGGCTCTCGCCTCCTTCGGGATCGCGCCCGACGCCATCCCGACGACCCTCAACGTCTTCATGAACGTCGAGGTGCTGCCGTCCGGAGAGCTGCGGATTCTCCCTCCCCGGTCGCGCGCCGGGGATTACCTCCTGTTGCGCGCGGAGATGGACCTGATCGTGGGTGTGACGGCGTGCTCGGCCGAGCTCTCGAACAACGGGAGGTTCAAGCCGATCGACGTCGAGATCCTGACGGCGATGCCCGATCCCTCGCCCGCTTCACTGCCGCGTGCCGCGCGCGCAGAACCCGCCTCGGCGTAGCGGCGTGGCGGAGGAGGGCACCCCGATACGGAACCCCGCCGAGCAGAACGCGCGCGCCCAGCGCCAACCAGCTGCACAACGCGCGCTCGGCGACCCACGCCGGCGCAAGCAGCGACGCGCTGGCGGGAAAGATGCGATCTCCGCCTCCTCGCCGGCGTCCCACCTCGGCCACCGCCGCCACCGCAACCGCGCCCACCACGAGGGGCCGCCATCGCCTCCGGACGGCCAGATGCAGAGCCAGCGGAAGAACCGCGAGCTGCATCGCCAAGCGCGCGGGGCGGGCGAGCTCGTCGTACGCCTGCCGCACCCGCTGCGACAGAAAGTGACGAGTCGTCGAGGGCCGGCGAAGCACGTAGACCGTCGGCAGCACGCGCTCGCGCCCGCCCGCGGCAACGACCGTCCGGACCAGCTCGAGATTCTCGAACATGACGCTCCCGTCGTAGCCCCCAGTGGCGCGCAGGATGGAGCGCCGCACGCCCAGCGTACCAGGCCAATCGCCTCCGGTGACGCGATTGAGGAGCATTCGACCCGTATCCCAGCGGGCATGCCATGGCAACGGATCGAAGTAGTTCTGCGGGCGTACGACGTGCGCCCGACTCAGCGCCGCCGCGACGGCCCGGAGCGACCGGTCATCATATCGCACATCATCGTCGGCGATGATGATGCGCTCGTGGGACGCGACCGCGATGCCGGTGAGCACTCCGCCGACTTTGCCCATCGGCGTCGCGAGCTCCGCTGCCGGCGGCAGGTGGCGAACGATGCCGGCCCACGCCCGAGCGTGCGCGGCGAACACCGGCGCGGGCGACGCGTCGACGACGATCGTCTCCGCCCGTGCCGAGAGCCAGCGCAGATACTCTGTCAGCTCTCCGGCGAGAGCCGCTCGGGATGTCTTGATGGGCAGGATATAGCTGAGCCCGGCGGCGCGAGGGGGATGGGGGTGGGGGTGGGGGTGGCGGTTCATGTGGAGGCGCCGGGCAACAGACATGCCCAAGCCCGGTGGACGAGGGCATCGTGACAGATCGCTCCTTTCCTTCGCTGGGACCTCTGGGGGATCTCGGTCCGGACGAGTTGCGCGCGCAGCTCCACCGCATGGCGGATTGGGCGGCCGACTACCGGACGTCGCTCGAGCAGCGACCGATTCTGTCCCGTGCGGTCGCCGGAGAGGTCACGGCGAAACTCACCGCGAGCCCGCCGGAGCGCGGAGAGCCATTGGGGCAGATCCTCGACGATCTCGACGACGTTGTGATGCCGGGCATCGTGCATTGGGGACATCCCGCTTTTCTGGGCTATTTCGGCAGTACGAGCAACGGGCCGGCGCTGCTCGGAGAGATCGCGGCGGCGGCGTTGAACGTCAGCGCCATGACCTGGCGGACATCGCCGGCCGCGACCGAGCTCGAGAGCGTGGTACTGGACTGGATCCGTCAGATTGTCGGATTGTCGCCATC
>JBBSGP010000122.1:0-4906 GCA_038253885.1 Gemmatimonadales bacterium
AGTGTGGCGTACGGTCGTTCGACAAGCAGGTGATCACATGCCGCCTTTCGCCGAAGGAAGGGCGGCGAGCATCTTCTCCATCCGGTCGATCTCGGTGGATTGATCGACGTTCACGTCGGAGGCGAACTTGAACACGGTCTCGTCCTGGCCGGCACCATAGGAGCCGAACAGATCTTTCACCATGGCGACGGCGCCGCGGTGGTGCTGGATCATGAAGGTCAGGAACCGGCGGTCGAACTCGGCTCCTCTCGCCTCATCCAATTGCTTCATCTGAGCCTCGGTGAGCATTCCGGGCATCAGCATCTCATGCTCCACCCCGTTCATCATCATCTTCATCCCGGTCGCACGTGCTTCTGGCACGGTCTGGCGGCGGTCGCCGAGCCATTGCTGCATGGTGGCGATCTCGTCCTGCTGCGCATTGATGATCCGCTCGGACAGAATGCGAACCGACGAGCTCGCTCCGTGAGTCGGGGCCCAGTGGGCCATGACGATGGCCTGAGCGTGGTGGCCGATCATGGCAGACATGAAGTGGACGTCCGCCGCCGTGTAGGGATGGCGGGCGCTGTCGGCCCTCGCCTTGGCAGTGTACGTCGGGTCTCCCTGACTAGCCTGGCCGGACGGAGGGGATGCCCGGGTCATGCCGGCGGAACCACTGGCACACGCCGCCACGGCGACCGAGGCGAGGAGAGCCGCAGCATTTCGGCTGATGAATGATGATGGAGTCATTGCTCGCGTGATCCTGGGGGATGCGGCCGGATCGGAGCCCTCAGATTTGTTGCCCGACCCCTGAATAGTATCGATAGGTCACTGGAGTGGTAAGTCTCGTCGTCCTCGCGCTCGCGCTCATCGCGGCCGCCGCGTTCCTGCTCTGGGTCTGGGCATGGCAGGAGCGGCTTGTCTTTCAGCCTCAGAGCCCCCCGTACCCTCGGCTCGATGCGACCGCCGAGTTACGGCTGGTTCACTACACGGGTGAGGACGGGCAGCCTCTTTTCGCCTATGTGGCGGTGGACGCGAGTCGAGGCTCCGACCCGAGGGGTGTCGTCATCGCCTTCCACGGCAACGCGGACCTCGCGGCTTGGCGGGTGCCGTGGGCGCGGGAGGTGGCACGCCGGACCGGGCGCGCGGTCATACTGCCCGAGTGGCGTGGCTACGGTGGTCTCGCCGGGCGCCCCACTGTCGAGGGCGTCCGGAGCGACGCGCGGGCGGCCCTTCAAGTCGCGGGCGACTCGCTCGGGCCAGCAGCGCATCACGTCGCGCTCTACGGCCATTCCCTGGGCTCGGCGCTCGCCGCCGAGCTGGCCGCAGAAATGGCTGATGCCGGCACGCCCCCGGACGCGTTGGTCCTCGAGTCACCCTTCACGTCGGCGCGGGCGATGGCGCGGATCATCATCGCGCGTCCGATCGAGGTGGCATGGCGGCTCATCTCGCGCGTGCACTACGACACTGAGACGCTCGTGTCCCGGCTGGACGCCCCGGTGTGGGTGGCCCATGGGGAGCGCGACTTTGTCGTGCCGGTCGGAATGGGACGCCAGGTCTTCAGCCGGGCCAGGCGGAAAGGCGCCCTGCTTCTCGTGCCGGGCGCCGGTCACAGCGATGTCGCAGGCGCCGGAGGAGAGGCATACTGGGCGTGGCTGGCGCGGGCGCTTGGCACTACGGAGTAGACGGTAATCCCCCTCGATCACTTCGGCGACGTCACCTCCGGCTGGCGCGCCGACTTCCGTTTGGCGTTGAGCGCCGCGAGACCGTGGGTTCTGAGCGCGGTCCACCGACCCAGCACGTCTCGTAGCTGGTTGCGGGCTCGACTGCTCGCGGCCACCTCCATCGCCGTCGGCGTCATGTCGGCGCCCTGCATCGCCATGGCGGCACCCAGCATCGAAGCGCTCACACCGTCCAGTGTCGGTGGTGCCGTGGCGGCGCCGGCTCGGCCAACGCGCGCGGCGGCGCCTCGTCCCGGAGCGACCGGCGCCGGCGCCAGCGACTCCACCTGCGCCTTGAAGGAATCGACGTCTCTTTCCCCCCCGCCCCCCCGCAGGCTGTCGAGCTGTTTCACCAGGGACCGCGCCTGCACATACGCATCGTGGGCGGCGCGCGCGCCATCGTACATCTCCCGCGAGAGAGCCGCTAACTGGGCCAGTCCCGCGGCGGAAGTTTTCACGCGCGGATCCAGGCGCAGCGCGAGCGGCTGCGCGTTGCTCTTGCCATCCACGGTGAGCCGCACGGTGTAGGCACCGGGAGGAGCCCAGGGCGCGTTGACGGTCGGGTAGGTCCGATGCGGCACCGCGCCCGTAGCGTCATCGTCCCCCGCCGATGCCGCGCCCGCGCCGGCGATCGGATCGTAGTGCAGATCCCAACTCACGCGGTGCATCCCCCGCTGGGTGGAGATCACCATGGCGGGCGCGGGCCAGTAGAGCGGAAGCGCGCAATGGGCGGCGGACGGTGTACGCTGGCAGAGCCGATTGTACCCCACCGGGTCGAGCGCCGGATCGGGGTTGGGGACCGTGTCCTTGCTGGAGTACGACCGGACCACTTTGCCAGACGCGTCGACAATCTCGACCTTCACCTCGCTCGCGGCGTTGGCGGCGAGGTAGTAGTCGAGGATGCCGCCCGGAGGCGGATTCTCGCCCGCCGGCACCTCCGGCGGCCAGGGAGTGGGATCGTTGGTGGCGAAGCGGACGCGCACCGCGGTCGCCGGCTTGAACAGGTACGCAGCGCTCGCCGCCCGAGCTTCAGCGGCCTGCCGCAGTGGCGTCACATCGTCGAGGATCCAGAAGCCGCGCCCGTGTGTCGCCACCACCAGATCGGAGCAGAGGCAACCCGCATCGTCCTTGACCTGGAGGTCGCGAACGGAAATCGCCGGCATGTCCAGCCGGAGTGACTGCCAGTGCGCGCCATCATCGAAGGAGACCCAGACCTGGGTGTCCGTGGAGGCGTAGAGTAGCCCCTTTTTTTTCGGATCCTCACGGATGGAGTTGGCAACAGCGCCGGGAGCGATGCCGCTGTCGATCTCCGTCCAGCTCTTACCGCCGTCGTGCGTCCGCCAGAAGTGTGGGTTCAGATCATCGATGCGGAACGTGTTGGCGGCGGCATACGCGGTGAGGGCGTCGAAGTGGCCCGCATCAATGTTGAAGATGCGTGTCCACGGCTTGATCTGCGGTGGCGTGACGTTGGTCCAGGTCGACCCGCCATTCGTCGTCACCTGGATGTTTCCGTCATCGGTGCCGGCCCAGAGGACGTTGACGTCTCGTGGCGAGGGTGACAGCGCCGTGATCGTGCCTTGCGGAGCGGGAGTGACGGTGCTGGCATACTTCCCCGCGCTGGCGGGCACCGTCCAGGTCTGACGGGCGAGATCGGGGCTGATGCGCGTCCAGCTATGTCCGCGGTCGCGACTCTTCCAGACGACGTTGGAGACGTAGAAGAGCACATTCGCATCGACGGGTGACCAGTTGATGGGCATGGTGCGCACGTTCCGATTGAAACTCGCGCCGCCCGCTGCGGACCCACTCATGTCGGGACCGATGTATGTCGTCTGACCCGTCTTCCGATTGTACAGCGAGACATTGGTCCGCATGCTGCCGAAGACCATGTCCGGGTCCCTCGGATCCGAGGCCGCGATGCCATACTCCTGGATATTGGCCGGATGCCAGTCGTGGAACGTGATCTCACCATCCATGGACCGGCTGTCCACGCAGCCCGAGCCGGAATCCTGCTGGCCACCACATACGCGATAGGGGAACGCATCGTCGGTGGAGACGTGGTACATCGCGGCGGTGGGTTGGTTGTACCAGTTGCTCCACGACACGCCTCGATTGGCGGAGACCACTCCTCCCTGATCCGACACCACGAGGAGGATGTTGGGGTCGACCGGATTGATCCACGTCTTCTGGTAGTCGTCGCCGCCGGGAGCGCCTCGCACGGCCGACCAAGTGAGACCGCCGTCGTCGGTTCGCCAGAACACTGTGGAGGAGCTGTAGACCACGTTCTCGTTCTTCGGGTCGACGGCGATCGTGGGCAGATCGCCCCCGCCGATGCGCACCAGTGGCCGTGGATCGGGCGTCCGCGGCGTAGAGCCCGGGGGCGCGTTCGGATCGGTGACGGCGAGATGCCAGTGCTCGCCCGCGTCCGTGGACTTGTAGAAGCCGACGACGCCACCGCCGCCCCGGCCGGTCGTCCCGTCGGCCGCTGTTCCCGCCACGGTCGCGTAGATCACTCTGGGGTTGCTCGGTGCGATCGCCAGATTGGCCTCGATCACTGGGGGCAGGCCGTCGCCGAGCTGCCTCCAGGTCGTGCCGCCATCGGTGGACTTGAAGATGCCGTTCCCACTTCCACCAAAGGCGCCGCCCTCGAAGAACGCCTGCTGTTGTTGCCAGAGCGTGCCGTACACCGTGGTGGGATCACTCGGGTCAATGCGGACGTCATTGGCGCTGGTATACTCGTCCTTGTACAGCACCTTCTGAAAGCTCTGGCCGCCGTCGGTGGAGCGAAATATTCCGCGCTCCACGTTGGGACCGTAGGGGTGGCCGAGGGCGGCCACGAAGAGCCGGTTGGGATCCTTCGTATCCACGTCGATCATGGCGATCATCTCGCTGTCGCGCAGTCCGAGGTGGGTCCAGCTCTTTCCGCCGTCGATGGACTTGTAGATCCCGTCGCCGACGGCGAGGTCGGGACGGATAATGCCCGCGCCACTTCCGACATAGATGATGTTGGGATCGGACGGGGCGACCGCGATGGCGCCGATCGAGCCGGTGGGCTGCCGATCGAACAGCGGCTCCCAAGTCGAGCCGTAGTCGGTCGAGCGCCAGACTCCCCCGTTGTCGAACCCGATGTAGAAGACATTCGGTTGGCTTGCCACGCCGGAGAGGGCACGTGCCCGGCCGGCACGCGGCGGACCGATCGAGCGCCAGTGCAT
>JBBSGP010000123.1:0-4875 GCA_038253885.1 Gemmatimonadales bacterium
CAACGGGCCGGCGCTGCTCGGAGAGATCGCGGCGGCGGCGTTGAACGTCAGCGCCATGACCTGGCGGACATCGCCGGCCGCGACCGAGCTCGAGAGCGTGGTACTGGACTGGATCCGTCAGATTGTCGGATTGTCGCCATCATTCAGAGGCGTGCTGTACGACACCGCGTCGGTTGCCGTGGTCCACGCACTCGCCGGCGCGCGCGAGAGATCCGGTCCCGAGGTCCGCGCCCGAGGTCTGGCGGGGCGAGACGATGTGCGCACCCAACGTGTGTACGCCTCCGACCAGGCGCACAGCTCGGTTCGAAAGGCAATGATCCTGCTCGGCTTGGGCGAGCAGAACATGGTCGCGATTCCCACGGATGCCGCATTCCGCTTGGAGGTCTCCGCGCTCCGTGAAGCGATCGAGGAGGATCTGCGTGCGGGCCTCCGGCCTCTGGCGGTCGTTGCGACGGTGGGTACCACATCCACGGCCAGCGTCGACCCGCTTCCGGAGATCGCGGCGCTGTGTCGGGAGCACGATCTGTGGCTCCATATCGACGCCGCGTACGGAGGCGCCCTCGCGATCCTGCCGGAAGGTCGATGGGTGCTCGCCGGCGCGGAGCAAGCCGACTCGGTGTCGATCAACCCGCACAAATGGATGTTCGTGCCGCTGGATTTCAGCGTCCTGTACATGTCGCGACCCGAGCTCCTTCGCACGTTGTTCTCACTCGTCCCCGAGTATCTTCGCGGGGATGCGATGGCCGCCACCGTTGAGCCAGGAGCGACCAATGCCGTTGTGGACTACATGGACTACGGCATCCAGCTCGGTCGGCGCTTCCGCGCCCTCAAGGCGTGGATGGTGCTTCGCGCCTTCGGCCGGGAGGGCATGGAGTCGCGAGTACGTGAGCACGTCCGGCTGGCGCGCACGCTGGCGGAGTGGGTCGAGCGCGACCCCCTGTATGACCTGGTCGCCCCGGTGATGATGTCGGTGGTGTGCTTTCGATTCGAGCCGCCGGGTTGGCAAGGGGAGGCATGCGATCGTCTCAACGAAGCCATCGTGGAGGCGGTGAATGCGTCGGGAAAGGCGTTTCTCACCCACACCCGTCTGCGAAACCGCACGGTGATGCGCGTCGGCATCGGCAACGTGCTCACGACCGAGCAGCACCTCGCCCGGCTCTGGTCGTGCGTGAAGATCGCGGCTGAGCGGGCGTGCGAGAGTGATCGCGTGTCATCACGCGCTCCGCGCTAGCCTCGAAAGACGGGAGTCCGACTGGCCAGAACCCCGGTAGTCGCGTCAGGGCGGGAGGGACCACGCGACCGCCAGGCCGCCGGCAGGCGTGGGAAGAACCGACGTGGACAGGAGCATGCGATCCAGCCGGTTGTGAGGGTGCGAGTGGTTGTAGCGAACGATCTTGAGTCCGCTGAAGGTCCCGATTCCCGCGCCCATGATGACGTCGGACGCCCAGTGCTTGTCGTTGTACAGCCGGGCGAGGCCGATGGCGGTGGCGCCGCCGAACATCACCGGTGCCACGATCCATGTGGAGTGCGGCCACCAGCGCGACGTCTCGCTCGTCACCGCCGCGGCGGCGGCGAATCCGGCAACGGTGTGACCGGATGGAAAGGAGCTGTAATCGGTGCCTTTGCGGAATCCGCGCCCGAAGGCAAAATCGTGCGGATTGGTATCATTGACCACGTACGGACGCGCACGGCCTCCGATGCCCTTGATCAGACCATTCACCACTTCGGCGAAGACGATCGCCTCGGAGCCGTGCAATCCCAGGTCGGCCACGCGATCGAAGTGCCCAACCCGGCCGACGGCGTAGAGGGTGCCGCCGATGATGTACGACCCGGGAGAGGCCGAGAGCTGAAAATCGTTCGCCACGTTGCGCAGGAACCGGTTGCTCACGTTGCCCGGTCGCCGGATCTCCTTCGCGATCTGCTTGTCGAGCGGAAAGAGCGCGATCGTGCCGACGACGAAGCCAGCGGCGTACCACGCATCCCGTCCGGTGAACAGCGGGTCGTGTGAGATTTTCTTGGTGGAGTCCTGAGCCCAGCGGACACCATTCGCGCTCTGGGCGACGAGGGGCATCGCGCCAAGCTGGGCGCCGATCGCGAGAAGCCATAACCCCCGAAGGGGAGTAGTGGTCATGGTCATCAACCTCGTGTCGTCGGAAGCGGTCAAGAGTCTCGGCGCACACCGGGGATTCGCGGACGGCGATCAAGCAAGAGGCGTGCGCGAGAGCATCTAGCTTCCGGCGCCGGCGCTGGCGAGGTTGTCCAATGGCTCATCCCGGAGTGCTCGGAGCGCGCGCCCTCGCCGCGAGTGGGGGGGCCGGAGCGCCATCCAAATTCGATGGGAGAGCCCTCATCATCGGGGCCGGAATCGGCGGGGCGGCGCAGGCGCTGCTGCTCGCGCGCGCAGGGATGGACGTCACCGTCCTCGAGCAGATGGCGGATCCGGCGGATGCTGGAGCCGCCATCTTTCTGCAGGCCAACGGGCTTGCCGTGCTGTACGGGCTCGGTTTGGAGGAGGCGCTCGGAGACGGGGCGGCTCGGGTCACGCGCGGAACGATATACGGCGAGCGCGGAGTTCCTGTACTGGAGACGCGGCTTCCGCATTTCGGGGAGGGCCTCGATCACGGACTGGTGGTGACGAGGCGCCGTCTCCTCGGGGTGCTGCACGATGCGATTCGACAGGAGCCGCGCATCGCGCTCCAGCTGGGCGTGCGCGTCAACGCCGTGCTTCCGGACGGTGGCGGTGTCCGATTCACCGAGTCGAACGGTGCCGGCCGAGAGCTGCGAGGCGCGCTCGTGGTGGGGGCCGACGGAGTGCACTCGCGCGTTCGGCCGCACGTCGATCCGCGGGCTCGGGTGCGCGATCCGGGGGGGGGGATCGTCTACGTTCGCGGCATCGCGCCCGGCGCGATCCTGTCAGACGCCGCCGAGTGGTGGACGCCTCTGGGTCTGTTCGGGGCGCTACCGCTGGGGAGCGAAATGGCAGGAGAGAGCGGCGTCTATTTCTTCACCTCGGTGAGCGACCGCCGGATCGGCGACGCCGTCCGCGAGCGGGATCTTCGCGCGTTCCGCAACGCCTGGTGCGACGCCATTCCGTCGGCGCGCCGGATTCTGTCGCGGGTGGCGAGCTTCGACGATCTGATCCTGACGGATGTCCTGCGCGTGGACTGTCATCGGCTGTCGCGCGGAACGGTGGTTCTGATCGGCGACGCGGCGCACGCGATGGCGCCGAACGCTGGGCAGGGAGCGAACAGTGCGCTGGTCGATGCGGCCGTGCTGCTTCAGGAGATGGGCTGGGCGGGGCGGGGAGGCGTGTCGTCGGCGCTGGTGGCATACGACCGTCGACGTCGGGGACCGGTGAGGATGGCGCAGGAGGTATCCGATCGGATGGGTGCTCTTGCTCATGTGGGTCGGCCCTGGCTCCGCCGACTCCGCGATCACGCCGTTCCTTTTCTCGCGCGTGCGGCCGGCCGCCAGCGGATGCTACGGCGGCTGATGCAGGAGGAGCCGGCGGCGCTCCGATCGATCGCTGCCGGATCGCGGGACTCTCAGGTCAGAGGACGTGAGTAACGCGAATGAGGCAATCACGCCACAATGTAAATGTTGGTACTTCTGAACATACAACATGATAAATCACCTGATTTATGCGCATAGCCCTCGCCGCGCGGTGATCAGCACTTGGGAACAGCATGACCGACGAGTGCGCCGATGTCGCTGGCCGTCTGGAGGAAGAGCATGATTGCCAACGCAGCCAGGACGAGGGGGGACGACCGGGCCGATGGGGAAAGGGATCGCCGATACAGAAGCCAACCCGCGACAACGACCCCGACCTCGACCGCGAGATCGAGCAAGGGGTGCGAGTAGAGGGCAAATCCGATCACGGGGCCGCCGGGCCATGTCGGCTTCGAACCGGTGATGTAGTCAGCGAGGACATGCGAGGTGACGAGTGCCGCAAGCAGAAAGGATCCGCTGCCGCGACCACCCGAGAGAGCCCAGGCTGCCGCAAAGAGCGTGGCGGTGATAGCGATCGCCGGCAGGGAGTGTGACCAGAGGCCCGAGGCGACGTTGCGGGCGCCGGCGGCGCAGCGGGCGGCGTCTATCCAGTCGGGTGCCTGAGCGGCGAGAATCATGAGCCAGAGGGGGAGGGTGGTGCTCACCCGGCGGGCCCCCAGCGCGATCCCCAGATGACCGGCAACCATCAGCGGCGACGAAGCCTACGATCAATGGCATTGAGCACGAGCAGCGGAATGGCGAGTGCGAGCAACAGCGGAAGAGCATTCATGAGAAGTGTCCTTTGGACTGGGGCTCGGGTGATCGCGGCACGGTGTGTGCCCGTGCGGAAGGCGATGCTCCCCGTTATGTTCACCAATATCTCCCTTCAGCGAGCACCACATGTTCGGCATGGGCCCCGAAAAGATTCTTCTCCTGCTGGTGGTCTGCCTGCTACTCTTTGGCGCCAAGCGGCTTCCCGAGATCGGCCATTCCCTCGGAAAGGGCATTCGCGAGTTCAAGGGTAGTCTCTCCGATGCCGCCGACCCGCCGCCCGACCGCGACCGTGACCGGCGTTCGGAGCTGGCGAGCCGGCCGGAAGCGCCTCCTCCGTCGCCGGTCCGATCCGACGATGCCGCTCCGGAGCCCAAGAGGCTCTTGAGCTGAGAATCCGCTTCACGTCCCGCTGACAGATCGCCGCTAGCTGGATGAGCGCCTCACCAGAGTTTCGCGTGCCACAAAGCCCGCGATAGCGCGGACGCAGTCGGGAGCGAATATGCGAGTATTCGGAATGACCCGTCCAGGGAGCTGGGTCCGTCCGAGGCGATCTCGCGCGGCCTGGGTGACGTAGGTAGCGGCGTCGCGCGGTATCGCGCGGATCGCGTCGCG
>JBBSGP010000124.1:0-4815 GCA_038253885.1 Gemmatimonadales bacterium
CCGGCGACGTGGAGGAAGGGCGTGAGCGACGGCCCCACCGCCGGCGGGGCCGTCGCGGTGGACGTCGAAATCGGCCGCCCGGCGCCGACGGGAGCGGAGGCGAGGACCCCATGGCGGGATCCGCTGGTGACGAGTCGTCGGGCGGAGATACAGAGGCGTAGTGGGCACGTTCTACCTCACCACCGCGATCGACTATGCCAACGGCGACCCACATCTCGGCCACGCCTTCGAGAAGATCGGCGCCGACGTCATCGCGCGCTATCACCGCATGCGCGGCGACGATGTCCATTTTCTCATGGGCATGGACGAGCACGGGCAGAAAGTGGCCCAGTCGGCCGGCGAGCGCGGAATCACCCCACAGGAGCTCGCCGACGCCATCGCCGGCAGCTTCCAGCGGATGTGGCAGCGTCTCGGCATCTCCTACGACCAGTTCATCCGCACGACGAGCGAGGCGCACAAGACGGGGGTTCGCGCGCTGATCGAGCGCATGTTCGAGCGCAACGCTGATGACTTCTACGAGCGCGAGTACGAGGGGTGGTACTGTGTCGGGTGCGAGCTGTTCAAGCGCGAGAACGAGATCGTGGACGGGCGATGCGCGCTTCACCCGACCCGCACGCTGGAGTGGACCGTCGAGCGCAACTGGTTCTTTCGTCTGACGCGTTACCAGCGATTCGTGGAGGAGCTCTTCCGGCGGCAGCCGGATTTTCTTCGACCCGAGTCACGCCGCAACGAGATCCTGGCGCTCCTCGCGAGCGGACTCGAGGACATCTCGATCACGCGTTCCCGACTCACTTGGGCGATTCCCTTTCCCCGGCCCGCGAGCACCGGCGAGCCGCAGGGAACGTGGGTCTGGTTCGACGCGCTGCCGAACTACCTCACGGCGACCGGCTATCCCCACCCGGGATACGAGCGGCTCTGGCCCGCTGATCTGCACGTCATCGGCAAGGACATCACGCGTCTTCACTGCGTGATCTGGCCGGCCATGCTCGAGTCGGCCGGTCTGCCGCTTCCCAAGCGCGTCTGGGCACACGGATTCGTGTACCTGGGCGGAGAACGATTCAGCAAGTCGTCAGGCGTGCGGCTGGACCTCGAAGAGGCGATCGGGCGTTTCGGCGCGGACGCCTTCCGTTATTTCCTGATGCGGGAGGTGCCATTCGACACCGACGGGAGCTTCTCGTGGGAGAGGTTCGAGCAGCGCTACACGGCCGAGCTGGCGAATGGGTTGGGCAATCTCGCCAGCCGCACGATCGCCATGATCGAGAAGTACTGCGGCGGACGCGTCCCCGGTGGAAGCCTGTCCGGAGATGCGACGGCACTGCTGACGGACACGCTCACCCGCTACGACGCGGCCTTCGAAGAGGGGCGTTTGCACGACGGTCTCGCGGCGGTGTGGAAGACTGTCGACTTCGCGAACGAGCTGGTCGACCGGAGAGCGCCGTGGCGCCTGGCTCGGGATCCCGAGCAGCGTGCGGCGCTGGAGGGAACGTTGCACGAGCTGGCCGTGGTTGTGGCTCTCCAGGCGAGGCTCGTGTCGCCCTACATGCCCGACCGGGCGGTGGCGCTCTGGGAGCAGCTCGGGGCGCCTGGCGCCCCGAGTGGGCCGGCCAAGGGGGTACCCGATCCCACTGACTGGCTAGTCAGTAAGGGTGCTTCTCTTTTCCCACGGATCGACCCTCTCAACAAGGTTGCGTCGCGCTAGGAATCGCGTCTCTATGTTGGCGCGCGGCTCTCCACTCGCCGCCCGCCGGAGCACGCTCTCCCGGGGAACCGCATGCGTCAACGTCGCTGGACTCTGATGGTCGTCCCGCACGGTTGCGATGCCGTCCGGACCTTCAACATCACCCATCTGCGCGTCCGAGTCCTCGGTTGGGGCTCCGCGTTCCTGGTGGCTCTGTTGTGGGTCTCCGGGCTGGCTCTCGGCCGCTTCTCGTCACGCCAGGGCGTGGAGCAGAGGCTGGTCAGCGAGCGGCTCGTCAACCTCCAGGCACGCCTGGACAGCCTCAGCGACACCCTCCAGGTGATCGGCAAACGGAATGACCAGATCCGCGTGCTCGCTGGCCTGCCGGGAGACAGCCTCGTCGCCCGGACCTCTGGTGAGGCGCACAAGCCGGCCCTCGAGCTGACCCCGGCACCGCGCACAGGAACCGGCTCCCTCATCAGCCGCCTCTCCGCGAGCGCAGCGGCCGACGTCGACCGGCTGATCGCGCGCGCCAATGGTCTCGCCGCCAGCTTCACCAAAGTCTCCGAGGTCCTGGCGAGCAACGTCGAGCGCTCGGCGCGCATCCCGTCGATCATGCCCACCGCCGGCTGGCTCTCGAGCAATTTCAGCCTGAGCCGCTTCCACCCCATCCTCCATGCGAACCGCCCCCACGAGGGGATCGATCTCGCGGCGCCGATGGGAGCGCCGATCGTGGCGCCGGCCGCGGGCACCGTCACGCGCGTCGACAGACAGGCGGGCTATGGGCTCGTGGTCGAGCTCGACCACGGCTACGGCATCGTCACCAAGTACGCGCATTGCTCTCGCGCGAGCGTGCGGGTGGGCCAGCACGTCAAGCGGGGGGACGAGATTGGGGCCGTCGGAAACAGCGGACTGTCCACCGGCCCGCATCTGCACTACGAGATCCACGTGAACGGGAAACTCGTGAATCCGCTCACGTACATGCTGCCCCAGGGCGCCATTCCCGAGTGATCGCCGTACCATAGCATCCGCGCTGCGGGCGTTTGACATCTCGCGCGGCGGGCGTCTACTTGGTGTCATGCAGCCACGCCACATCGTCCTTTTCATCGCGCTGTTCCTCGGGGCCTGCCACCACCGAGCCGTGTCGCGCGCCGGTGCGGTCTCGCCCGCGATGGGATGCGTGACCGCGGGGAACCTGCGCGCCGGCACGGCGCGGGTCTACGACGCACGCGAAGTCACACAAGCGGTTCAGCCACCGCGCGAGAACATCGCTCTGCGGGCGACGCCCTTTCCCGGGACAGTGGTGGTGGAGTTCGTGGTGGACTCCACCGGCCGCGCGGATCTGGCAACCGTCAACGTGGTCAGCGCCGCATCGCCTCCCCAGCTGGAGAGCGTGCGCGAGTATCTCACCGAAGCGCGTTTCCAGGCGGCCGAGCTGAGGGGACGACATGTGTTGCAGTGCGTGCAGCAGCGCTTCGAGTTCGTGGTCGCGCGCTGACGCTCATCACCGGAGCCAGCTCATGACCGACCAGGCTACAGAGAAGAAGACGGAGAAGGCGACCTTCGGCGCGGGATGCTTCTGGGGCGTGGAGGCCGCCTTCCGACAGCTGCCGGGCGTGACGGCCACCGCCGTCGGCTATCTGGGCGGCACGATGCGCAACCCGAGCTACGAGGATGTCTGCACGGGGCGCACCGGCCACGCCGAGGTCGTGGAGGTCGCATTCGACCCGCAACGGATCTCGTACAGTGACTTGCTCGCTGTGTTCTGGGCGAACCACGATCCGACCCAGATGAACCGACAGGGACCGGACATCGGCACGCAATATCGCTCGGCGATCTTCGTTCACGATCCCGCCCAGCAACAACTGGCCGAGCGCTCGCGCACGCAGCTCAGCGAGAGCGGTCGTTTGCGGCGGCCGGTCGTCACCGAGATCACCGCCGCCACCACCTTCTACCCCGCCGAGGAATACCACCAGCGCTATCTCGAGAAGCGTGGTCTCTCGAGCTGTCACATCGGCTGAGCTCCCCCTCGCGCCCTTCTCGACGTCCATGCAACGCACCGCCTGCACGCTCGCGATCCTCCTGATCGCGGGCGCGTCTCTGCGAGCGCAGGTGCCGCTGAGCGCCGGCTCGCCGGATGAGCTCCGCGCTCTCGCCCACGAGTACTACGGGTGGCGGAACGCGAGCTACCCCGTGGGAAGCAGCGATCAAGGATTGCACCGCTGGGACGATCGGCTCGCTGACTACTCCTCTCACGCCATCGACGAGCGGCGCGCGCACGTCAGGCAGCTCCTGGCGCGCGTGAGGGCGACCCGGACGTCATCGTGGAGCAAGGACGACCGGGTGGATTGGCTGCTCTTCCGAGCGCAGTTGGAGGGCGTCGCCTTCGGCGACCGGGTGTATCGCTCCGAGGAGCGCGACCCGCAGCTGTACGTGAACGAGTGCAGCAACGGCATCTTCTCGCTTCTAAAAAAGGAGTACGACAGCCCGAGCCATCGCGCGCGCTCGGCGACCGCGCGGCTCCGGCTGATGCCCGCGCTCCTCCGTGAGGCTCGCACGAACCTGACCCATCCGGTGAGACTCTACGCGCGTCTGGCGATCGAGTCGGCTCGCTCGATCGACGGGCTGTTCACAACGAGCATGATGGCCCTCGCGCCCGATCTCGCAACGGACGAGCGCCGGCAGCTGGTGCAGGCGCGCGATTCGGCCCTCGTCGCGCTGCATCGCTATGCCGACTGGCTGGAGCACCGGCTGGCCAGCTTTGTCGATTTCTCGCCGATGGGGGAGGCCAACTACAACTATCTGCTGCGACACGTCTACCTTCTGCCGGTCGACGGCAGACAGATCGAGATGCTCGGCGAAGCGGAGCTGGCTCGCTACCGAGCCCTGGAGTCGCTGCTGAGAGATCCCGCGCTCGCCTCACCCGATCCGGCGCGCAGCGCGTCGGTGCCAGCGGATCAGCAGGCGTTCCTCTCGGCCTACGAGAACCGCGAAGGCGAGATGATCGCGTACCTGCGACAGAATCATCTCGTCACCCTTCCCGATTATCTGGGCCCATTTCACATCCGGCAGCTTCCCGACGCGTTCAAGCCCACGAGTCCCGGCGGGTTCATGAATCCGCCGGGACTTTATGACGC
>JBBSGP010000125.1:0-4792 GCA_038253885.1 Gemmatimonadales bacterium
CCTTAGGGTCATTGCGGGGAATCTGGAGAAGGACTCGAGCTCGCTCGCGTCGCTTCCCCTGCCAGCGCGTCACCGCGGTATCCTCGGGGCGCATCTGAGCGAGCTCTCGCTCGCCGTCCGAGAGGCAGGTGCCGCGGTCTCGCAGGGGAACAGGCCCGCGGCCCGGAACGCCATGCAGCGTATGGATGCCGTGGCTCGCGCTTTTATCCCGCCGGTGGCGACGCCGTGAAGAAAGCGCTGCAGATCGCGCTCGGGATCGTCACCAGCGTCGGCGGCTACCTCGAGATCGGCTCGGTCGCGACGGCCGTGCAGGCAGGAGCCGCTTTCCGTTTCCAGCTTCTCTGGGCGATCGCCCTCGGGACTCTCTGCCTGATCTTCCTCGTCGAGATGTCGGGAAGACTGGCGGCCGTCAGCCACCACACGCTCATCGAGGCGGTGCGCGAGCGCTTCGGCTTCCCGTTCTTCTCGCTGCTGCTGGTGGTCGTGTCTCTCGTCACGCTCGCGGTGCTGGCGTCCGAGATCGGTGGAGTGAGCCTGGCGATCCAGATGGCCACCGGCATCTCCTATCCCTGGTGGGCGTTCGTCGTTGCGCTTCTCGTCTGGCTCGTGCTGTGGAAAGGCACGTTCGGCATCATCGAGAACGGCGTATCGCTGCTCGGCCTGGTCACCATCGCCTTCCTCGTCGGAGCGGTGACGCTGCATCCCTCCTGGCATCAGGTGGGGGCGGGGTTTTTGCCGTCGTTGCCGAAGGATGACCGGGCACACTACTGGTTCATCGCGGTGAGCATTCTCGGCGCCTGCATCACGCCCTACCTCTTCATCTTCTACTCCGCCGGCGCCGTCGAGGACAACTGGGATGAGAGCTATCTCGGGGTGAATCGTGCCACCGCCGCGCTTGGAATGACCTTCGGTGGCCTGCTCTCAGCCGCCGTGCTCATCGCGGCCGCGATGGTGTTCCCGCAGCAGGGAATCCAGATCGACCAGGTCGAGCAGATCCCCCTGATGCTCACCGTGTCACTGGGCCAATGGGGGTTCATCCTGTTCGTGATCTCGCTCGGCATCGCGTGTCTCGGCGCCGCGCTCGAGATCGCCCTCGCCCTGGCCTACCTCATGGCGCAAGGGTTCGGCTGGAACTGGGGCGAGGACGAGAAGGAGAGCAACGCCGCCCGCTTCAGTCTGGCGTACACGGTCGCCGTGGTGATCGCCGCCGTGCCCATCGCCCTGGGGGTGGACCCGCTCAAGCTCACCGTCCTCACGATGGCGATCACGGCCGCGAGCCTGCCCTTCACCGTCGTCCCCTTTCTCTTCCTCATGAACGACGAGGAGTACCTGGGCGACCACACCAACGGCTGGCTGAGCAACGGCGTCGTGATCTTCTCCATCGCGCTCGCGTTCGTGCTGGCGGTCGTCTCGATCCCCCTCGAGATCTTCGGGAGCTGACCACACCATGAACCTCGTGCGTGAAGTGCTCGACAACCAGCTACGCGGCCGCGACGGCGTGAAGATGGGTCGCGTGGACGGCATCGTCCTCGAGCTGATGCCCGGTGCTCCGCCGCGGGTGGCCTACATCGAGGTTGGGTGGGTTGCGCTCGCGCGCCGAATCAGCCGCCGCGTTGGTCGGTGGGCGTCGACGCGTCGTCGACAGGAAGGCCGGAGACGAGATGCGTACCGAATACCATGGGACAGGATCAACAAGGTCGGTCTCGACGTAGTGGTGGATGTCGACGCCGAGCGGTCGCCGGCGCTGGCATCCGAGCGCTGGGTGAGGGATCGGATCATCCGCCGCATTCCGGGAGGGTGAGATGCCAGCAACCGAGGTCTATGTCGACCGCCTTCTCGGACGGCACGTGCTCGACCAGTCGGGAGAGTCCATTGGGCGCATCGAGGAGATCCGCGTGAGCGGAAAGGGGGATCGCTGCTTCGTCGATGAGTATCTGGTCGGCCGATACGCCGCTTTCCAGCGCGTCGCGGCATGGCGGCTCGGACGCTCCCTCCTGGGCGTCTTCGGCCGGAACCGAGGGAAGAAGGGCTATCGGGTCGGTTGGGAGAAGATCGATCTGTCCGACCCGGAGCGACCGCGGCTCCTCTGTGCGCGTGAGGAGCTGACACCGATCACGGACCAATGACCAGGACTCTACCGAGATGCCCGCCTTCTTCGCAGGTTCTTGCGTTTCGCGTCGGCGATGGCGGCGCGCAGCAGAGCCTGAGCCGACCAGGTCATGATGCGGACTGCTTCCTCGCGCGACACGCCCGCGACGTCGGTGAGCCAGACGAGCGGCTCGATGCCGGCGGCGGAGCGGATCGCCTGAACGAGTCGGCGTAGCTCTTCCTTCGAGAGCTGACCGAGTAGCGGGGACAGAGCGTCTTCGAGCCAGGTGATCGCCCGGCCCTGGCGCAGCGTGTTCTCGGCCCGGCTCGCTCCCTCCAGCGAGAGCCGTAACGCCATCCGCAGCTGGGGCTCGTTCTCGACGGTGATGCGGAGAACTTCAGTCAGCACCGCGGCGAGCCGAGCCGCCGGCTGGCGCGGCGGCTTGGAGCCGAGCAGGGACGTCTGCTCGATCTCGGGATGCGCGGCGACGAGCAGCGCGCGCTGGTTGGGAAAGTAGCGATAGGCGGTGGTGCGTGAGATCGCGGCCCGTGCCGCGGCATCTTCCACCGTGGGCGTCGCCCCCTCGGCGATCAGCACTCGCGTGGCCGCGACCAGCGCACCTCGCGTCCGCTGCTTCTGCCGGGAGCGGCCCGTGCTCTCATATGGTATTGACATACCCATGAAGGTACTGTAATCTCATGGGACTGTCATCCCACGAAGAGCTCGCTCCCCAGCGATGGAGGTGCCCGTGCCGAATAGAACTGCGATCATCAGAGCCGCGGGCGAGGGGAACATGCTGTGGTTCAACAGCGACCTTTTCACCTTCAAGACGACCGCCGACGAGACCGGCGGGGCGCTGACACTCTTCGAGGAGCTGAGCCAGGAAGGGAAGAGGACTCCGCTGCACCTGCACCCGGAAGCGGATGAGACCTTCTGCGTCCTCGAGGGCGAGATTCGCGTTCACGTGGACGGAACCGAGCAGACGGTGGGACAGGGTGGAGTCGCGTTCATCCCCCGGGGGATGCCGCACGGCGTGCTGGTGACATCGGCGACGGCGCGCATCCTGACCATCGTCACGCCCGGATGCAAGGCGTTGGAGTCGTTCTTCAGCGACGTGGGGCAGCCGGCAACGGCCAATGTGCTCCCCCCGAGTGCGCCGCTGCCCCTGGACCGGATTCGAGCCGCGGCCGCGCGGCACGGTAGCGTGGTGATCCTGGGTCCTCCACCATTCCAGACGGCCGACGCCTCGCATCCCCACTAGACGCGCGTACGCCGCGAGCGGCGTGCGGCTTGGCTAGCGCCAGCGAAAGAGACGGAGGGCGAGGAAGAAACCGGCCACGAGCCAGACGCTGAGCACGATCATCTCGCCGCCGAGCGCCTGCGCGCCGCTCCCCTGCAGCATGTTGGAGCGCAGGGCGTCGATCGCCGCCGTGAGAGGAAGCGCGCGGATCACCGGTTGGATCGCGCCCGGGAAGTTCTGCGCCGAGAAGAAGACGCCGGACAGGATCCACATCGGCAGCATGACGAGGTTCATGAGGCCCGATGCGGCCTCCATCGTCTTCACCCGGGACGAGATCAACAGTCCGATCGCGCTGAAGGCGAGCGCCGACAGCAGGCACACCCCCGCCAGCACCCACAGCGGCCCGCGCAGCGGCACGCCGAAGACAAAGCGACCGAAGCCGAGCAGCACGATCACCTCGATCACGAGGAGCGTGAGCCGTGAGAGCAGGAACGAGAGCAGATACTCCCACCGGCGCATCGGCGTGGCGACGAGACGCTTGAGCAGCTTCTTTCGCCTTGCCTCCACGATGCCGAAGCCGATTCCCCAGATCCCGCTGCTCATGAGGTTCAGGCCGAGCAACCCGGGGATCAGGAAGTCGATGTAGCGTGCTCCCGGCTCTTGCACCTGCCTCTCTCCGACCGTTACCGGGTCACGCCGGCCGGCGGCCCGCTGAACGGCATCGTCCACCACCAGCCGCGCCGTGCGTCCCTCCGGACGAGTCTGGTCGAAGCGGTACTCCACCGCGCCGCCGCTGAGCGGTACCACGAGCAGCGCCACCCTGCCGGTGCGGAGCGCGAGCGCGGCGGCGCTGTCGGAGAGAAGCTCGGGCGCCAGCGCCCGGTCGCGGGCGATCGCCGTGCGCACGGAGTCGCCGGCCGCGCCACGCGCCACCACTCCCACCTTGAGTACATCCGGAGGACGATGACGGAATGCCAGCCCGAGGCCGGCTGCCAGGAGCACGGGAAAGATGAAGACCCAGAACACCGCCTCCGGCTCCCGGAAGAACTCCCGGTAGCGAACCATCGTCAGCTGCGCGAGCGATCCGTCCAGGAAGGAACGTTCACTCATCGCGCAGGCGCCGCCCGGTGAGCGAGACGAAGACGTCCTCGAGGGTCGCCGAGTGTGTGCTCAGCTCGGTGAGCGGCAAGCCCTGCCGCTCCAGCGTCTCCATCAGGGCGGGCACGGCGCGATGCAGCTCCGACACCTCGACCTGGAAGCCACCGTCGCTCTCTCGTACCTCGCGCACCCCGTCCAGCGATCGGAGCGCCTGCATGTCGAGTGGCTGCGCCGCCGGCCCGACGGCAAAGCGCACCATGTGCTCGGCGCCGAGCGACTGGATCAGCTCTCGCGGACTCCCGAGCGCGATCACCCGGCCATGATCCACGATCGCCACACGGTCGCAGAGCTTCTCGGCCTCGTCC
>JBBSGP010000126.1:0-4783 GCA_038253885.1 Gemmatimonadales bacterium
CTCCGGACGGCTCTACAAGCCGCTCGACACCGCGGTGCCGCAGCAGTTCTTCGCGACATCGATGGTGCTCGTCCCGCTGCTTCGCGGGATGCTCGGACTGGAGGTGGACGCGCCGGCCGGAACCGTCACCTTTGCGCCGCACCTTCCGCCCGAGTGGGACAGCGTACGCGTGGAGCAGGTCCCCGTCGGCACCGACAGACTCTGTCTGAGCGTGAGGCGCACCGACGGCGGGATCGCGGTGACGGTGCGGCGTGGTGCGTCGGTCGGCCGGCCGATCAGGTTCACCTTTGCTCCGGGATTACCCCTCGGGAGCGCGGCCGACACGCCGGGCGGTCCGGTGCCCCGGGTGACGGCTGGCGACGTCCATGTTGCCATCTCGGGACTGCTCGATCAGCCGGAGAAGACGTTCACGATCCGCTACCGCCGGGGATGGAGCGTGGTGCCTCCGCGTGCGGCGCCCGCGATCGGGGACCGATCGACCGCCCTCCGGGTTGTGAGCGAGCGGATTGTCGGAGGCCACTACGCGCTTCTGCTCCAGGGACTCGGCGGCCGGTCGTACGACCTTCAGCTGCGAGGGCCGTCGGCGGCGACGGTGACCGCTCCCTCAGGAGTGGACGCGGTGCTCGGAAGCTCGGTGGATTCCCGCGGCTGGCAGAATCTCCGCGTGCGATTCCCGGAGAGCAAACGGGACGCCGACGGGTACGTGACGACGACGTTGCTCTTTTCCGCGCCGGGATCCCGGCCGCCGTGAGCGCGGTGATGGTGCCATCGCGCCGTTGCTCGAGCTCGTCAGTCGGGAGAAGTGCGGGGACCATGGCTCGTTGCCCGATCAGATATGGATCGGACGCCCCAGCGCCGCGAGCGCCGCTTCCTTCACCGACTCGGATAGCGTCGGGTGGGCATGCACGGTGATGCCGAGATCCTCCGCCGAGCCCTCGAACTCGACTGCAACGACGACCTCGGCCACCAGCTCGGAGACATTCGGCCCGATCAGATGCGCCCCGAGCAACGTGTCCGTCGTCGCGTCGGCGATGAACTTCACGAACCCTGTGCTCTCGCCCATCGTGCGAGCCCGCCCGTTGGCGCTGAAGGGGAACTTGCCGACACGCACCTCGCGGCCTCCCTCGCGCGCCTGCTCCTCGGTCAGACCCACGGTCGCGATCTCGGGCCAGGTATAGACCACGGCCGGCATGGAGCGATAATCCATGCGAGTGGGGTGGCCGGCGACCACTTCCGCGGCGACGACACCCTCCTCTTCCGCCTTGTGGGCGAGCAACGCCCCGCCCACCGCGTCGCCAATCGCGTACACGCCCGGAAGGTTGGTCCGCATCTGCTCATCCACCACGATCTCGCCCCGACGGCCGATCGAGAGACCGAGCGCTGATGCATCGATACCGGTGAGCGTCGGGCGCCGGCCGATCGACACGAGCACCCGGTCGGCCTCGAGCGTCTCGCGGGCGCCGTCCTTCTCGATCTCCACACCGACGCCCGCATCCCGGCGAGTCGCGCCGACGACCCTGGCTCCCGTGCGCAGCGCGAGCCCCTGCTTGGTGAAGACGCGGGTGGCTTCCTTGATGATGTCGGCATCATTTCCCGGCAGGATCGTCGGCATCAGCTCGACGATCGTCACCAGCGAGCCCAGGCGCCGCCACACCGAGCCGAGCTCCAACCCGATCACCCCGCCCCCGATGACGAGGAGATGGGCAGGAACCTCGGGAATCGTCAGCGCGCCGACGTTCGAGAGAACGAGCTGCTCATCGAAGCGAAGGAAGGGCAGCTCGATCGGCTCGGAGCCAGTGGCGATGATGACATTGGCCGCGGAATAACTCGTGACCGATCCATCCGCCGCCGTCACATCCACCATGTTGCCGGCCCGGAGCGACCCGGTGCCCTTCGCCCAGGTGATCTTGTTCTTCCGAAAGAGGAACTCGATCCCCTTGGTGTTCTGACCCACAACCTTGTTTTTTCGCGCCATCATGGCGGCCAGGTCGAGCTCGAGCCCCGAGATCTTCAGGCCGTGCTCGGCGGCGCTCGTGTGCGCGAACTCGAAGTGCTCCGACGACTGAAGCAGAGCCTTCGACGGGATGCATCCGACATTCACACATGTTCCGCCGAGCGTCGCATCCTTCTCGACGCAGACCGTGCTCAGTCCGAGCTGAGCGCCGCGAATCGCCGCGACGTACCCTCCCGGGCCGCCACCGATGACCAGAAGATCGGTCGGGACGCTTGACGGCGTCATCGGTGAAGCAGGCCGGACTCCGGGCTACCCGACAAGCATTCCTCCCGGATCTTCCATCAGCTCCTTGATCCGGACGAGAAAGAGCACGGCCTGCTGGCCGTCGACGATCCGGTGGTCGTAGGAGAGCGCGATGTACATCATCGGCCGGATCTCCACCTTGCCGTCGATGGCGACCGGGCGATCCTGGATCTTGTGAAGGCCCAGGATGCCGACCTGCGGGTAGTTCAGGATGGGAGTCGAGACCAGCGAACCGAAGACGCCGCCATTGGTGACGGTGAAAGTGCCGCCGGTGAGGTCGTCCATGCTGAGCTTACCATCGCGCGCGCGCTTCGCCACCGCCGAGATCTCACGGCTCACGTCCAGCATTCCCTTGCGGTCGGTATCCTTGACCACGGGGACGACCAGTCCCTGGTCGGAGGCGACAGCGACGCCCATGTTCACGTAGCTGCGGTAAACGATCGAATCGCCGTCGATCTGCGCGTTCACGACCGGGTACGATTGCAGAGCCATCGTCGCGGCTTTCACGAAGAAAGGCATGAAGGTGAGCTTCACGCCGTGCTCCTTCTCCACGCGCTCCCGCAGCCGCTCCCGCAGAGCCATCACCGCCGACATGTCGACCTCGTTGAAGGTCGTCAGGTGAGCGGTGGCGTGTTGCGATTCGAGCAGGTGCTCGGCGATGTGGCGGCGGCGCGTCGTCATCTTCTCCCGGGTCTCGCGCGCGCCGTCGGTTCGCGGCGGCGCGGCGGGAGGCGGGGGTGGTGGGGCAGGCTGGGGCGCCGCGTCGGGAGGCGGCTCCTGAGCGCCGGGCCGTGCGGCCGCCACCATATCGGCTTTCGTCACCCGCCCTCCGCGCCCCGATCCGGAAACGTTCGCCGGGTCGATCTTCTCCTCGGCCGCGATGCGCCGCACGGCAGGGGATGTTTTCGGCGCTGGAGCGGCGCTGCTCTGGGGCGAGGAGACCGCCGGCTCGGGAGACGCCGGCGAGCTTGTCGTTGCCGGCGCTGGCGCCGCACTGTCGTCCAGCTCTCCGAGCGCCTCATCGACCTTGACGACGTCACCTTCGGCCTTGAGCCGCTTGGCGAGCACACCTGCCTTCAGCGCGGGCACCTCCACGGTGATCTTGTCGGTCTCGAGTTCGACGATCGTCTCGCCAGCGCCGACCGCTTCTCCCTCGCTCTTTCGCCAGCGCGCGATCGTCGCCTCGACAATGGACTCACCGAGGGGAGGCACCTTGATGGAGATCATGTTCTGTCGTGTGCGGAGACGAGCGTGATCAGGGGGAGTGACGCTGATTGCTGGCAGCCTCAGGCGCGCATAGGATTCAGATTCCCTGAATATAACAATCCCATGCGACCGTGCGAGCACTGACTATCTCCGCTCACGGCGGGCTCGAGCAGATCGAGACCCGGAGCGATCTGCCGATCCCCGAGCTGCGCGAACCCACGGACGTGCGGGTGCGCATGCGCGCCGCCGCGCTGAACCATCTCGATCTGTTCGTCATCGAGGGTTTGCCCGGCGTCACCATCACGCCGCCCTGGATCATGGGTGGAGATGGTGCAGGAATCGTCGATGAGATTGGAAGCGAGGTGCACGGACTCTCGGCCGGCGACCGCGTGATCATCAACCCGGGCGTCAGTGACCGGTCCTGTGACTACTGCCGGGCGGGGGAGCACTCGCTCTGCGTCCGCTACCGCCTGCTCGGTGAGCATCTCCCGGGAACGATGTGCGAGCAGGTGGTGGTGCCGGCTCCGAATCTGCGCGTGATCGGCGACCAGATCTCCTGGGAGCAGGCGGCGGCGTTCACTCTGGCCACGCTGACGGCGTGGCGCATGCTCGTGACGCGAGCGATGGTGTGCGAGGGCGAGGACGTGCTCATCTGGGGGATCGGCGGCGGCGTGGCGCTGGCGGCGCTGCAGATCGCCAAGCTGCACGGCGCCAGAGCCTGGGTCACATCGAGCAGCGACGACAAGCTCGATCGCGCTCGAGCACTGGGCGCGGATGAGACGCTCAATCATCGGACTCAGGACGTGGCGAAGGAGATCCGCACACGGACCCGCAAGCGCGGGATGGATGTGATCATCGATAACGTCGGCCAGGCGACCTGGAAACAATCGTTGCTCTCTCTCGGGAAACGGGGACGGCTCGTGACCTGCGGAGCGACCAGCGGTCCACTGGTCGAGACCGACGTGCGACGGATGTTCTGGAACCAGTGGTCGCTGATGGGATCCACAATGGGCAACGATCGCGAGATGGATGCGATCACGGACGCGCTGCGCGGAGGGTCGCTCGTGCCGCCGGTTGACTCCGTATTCGGGCTCGACGACGGACGCGCTGCCTTCGAGAGGCTGCGCGACGAAGCGCAGTTCGGGAAGGTTGTGCTCCGGGTGGGCGAGCCCTAGTGTAGTGAGTTAGAAGTTCATGGAGTGTTTATTGCTCTCGTCATGGGGTATCCTCGTCGAGAGATTCCTCCCATGACGCGTGGTCCCCAGCTGCAGCCCTTGATGCTTACGGATACCGAGATCGCGCAATTGACGGCCTGGAGTC
>JBBSGP010000127.1:0-4747 GCA_038253885.1 Gemmatimonadales bacterium
CGATCCAGCCCCCGCAGATAGACCGCCATCAGGAAGGCGGCCATCTGATAGTCCGGTACGTCACCCGTCGCATACGCCAGGATGAGAGCGTGCCAGTCATCCGGCTCGATCCGCAGGCCCTCTCTTTTGCGCTCGATGAGACGGGTAGCGAGCATTGGCCGGTTTGCGGGGTATTCACTACCTTGCCGGCGCGGGAGTTCCCGGCAGGGGAGGCGACAACCGCCTCCGAGCTCACCCCAATGTCGGAGTTTGCATGCGAGTCCGCCACCTGACCGTCGTCGCGGCGCTCCTTCTCGGTGCGCGCACTCTGTCCTCCCAATCGGCGAGCGAGCACATCGCGCTGGGCGATCGGGCGCACGAGGAGATGAAGGCGACCGAGGCGCTGGCCCATTACGAGCTGGCGCTGAAGGCCGACGCCACCAGCTACGAGGCGCTATGGAAGGCGTCGCGCGAGTCAGTGGATCTGGCGGAGTTCGACACCGATCACGACGACGCGTCCAGGCGGTTCAGGGATGGGGAGCTGTACGCGCGGCGCGCCATCGCCGCGAGGCCGGATGACGCCGAGGGACATTTCTATCGCGCTCGGGCGCTCGGAAAGGTCGCGCTCACGCTCGGCACCAAGGATCGAATCCGCTACGCGAAGGACGTCCGGAACGAGGCGTTGGCGGCGCTCAAGATCAACCCCGACCATCCGGGCGCGCTGCACGTGATGGGTCGGTGGAACGCCGAAGTGATGCGGCTCAATGGCATGTCACGCTTCATCGCCAAGAACTTTCTCGGCGGTGCCGTCTTCAACTCCGCCAGTTGGGAGGATGCGGTGCGGTACATGGAGCGCTCGGTCGCGGCGGACCCGAACCGGCTGACTCATCATCTCGATCTGGGCGAGATCTATTCCGACCTCGGCCAACCGGCGAAGGCGCGCGAGCAGTTCGAGATCGTCGTCAAGGGGCAGGCGACGGACTTCAACGACACGCACTACAAAAAGGAGGCGGCGGAGCGCTTGAAGAGCCTCTCCTGAGCGGCCAGGCAAGACCGGCGCGGCGGAGGCAGCGCCGCTCCTGCCGGCGGATCAGCGCGTGCCGCGATCGACGACGTCCTCGGCCGCCCATCGCCCCCGCGACAGGGCGCGGCGAAGCTTCCGACGGCCCCGCCGGCCCATCCCCCGCACTTCATCGCGCAAGCCGGACCACCGTTCCTCGACTCGATCGCCGAGGTATTCCCGCGTTTCCCGACCCGACATGGGCGCGGTCAGGAGGGCGGTACCCGCTCCCAGAGCCAGCCCGATGGCCATTCCGGCGGCGAAGAGCCCGATCGCGCCCCAGTCGCGCGCCTCGTCATAGCTTGCGCCTCTCGGTCGCTGAGCGGCCATCGCCGAGAGCTCCTCCGGGCCGGCTGTTTCTCTGCCGCGACGCGCGCCGGCGCCGGATGCGGTGCGAGTGCGTCGCGCGTACTCCGTGGACCGAGCCATGGTGATCTGCTCCTGTTTACCGGTTGGGAACGTTCGGGGGGTGGTAAGGAATTTGCTACCTGGGAAGATATTCCATCGGTGATCCCGCCGGTGGGCCACGCCAAACGCCTCCTGGCCCGATCGTCTGGTCGGCCTGCCGGCCCGTCGTGCGCGTGTGGCGCCCGCTGGTCGTCCCTTCGCTCCGTGACCAATTGGAGTGCCCGCTACGACCGTCGCGTCGTGAGGAAGAGCATGAGCACAAAGGTCAAGACAGTTCTTCTCGTTGAGGACAACGAGGACAACCGCATCGTTTATTCCACCATTCTCCAGCACTTCGGATATCGGGTGATGGAAGCACTGAATGGGGAAGAAGGGATCGCGAAGGCGCGCGCCGAACATCCGGACCTCATCCTGATGGACATCTCCATTCCCGTCATCGACGGATGGGAAGCGACCCAGGTTCTCAAGAGAGACCCGGAGACGAAGGGGATTCCGATCATCGCTCTCACCGCGCACGCCCTCGCCTCCGACCGGGAGAAGGCCATGGAGGTCGGTTGCGACAGCTACCTCGCCAAGCCGTGCGAGCCGAAAGCGGTGGTGAGCGAGGTGGAGCGCTTTATCGGAAAGGGCGATGGACGGTGAGCAGCAAGCGCCCTGCATCCTGATCGTCGACGACCACGAGGATAACGTCGAGGTGCTCCGCGCTCGCCTCGAGGCGAGCGGCTATCGAACCGCCAGCGCGCTCGACGGCGAGGAGGCACTACGCCAGGTCGTGGCGTCCCCGCCCGATCTGATCCTGCTCGACGTCATGATGCCGAAGATGGACGGCCACGAGGTGGCGCGCCGCATCAAGGGTAACCCCTCGCTCCCGTTTATCCCGATCATCATGCAAACCGCCCTCGACTCCGTCGAGCACAAAGTGGAGGGGCTCGGGGCCGGCGCCGACGACTACATCACGAAGCCGATCAATTTCAAGGAGCTCGAGGCGCGGGTGCGCTCGATGCTGCGCATCAAGGCACTCCAGGAGGCCGTGGAGAAGCGCGAACGAGCGTTGGAGGAAGCGAACACGGAGCTGCAGCGGGTCGCGATCACGGACTCGCTCACCGGTCTGTACAACCGCCGGCATCTCGAGGACCGCCTGCGAGAGATGTTCGAGCACTCCCAGCGCCTCCACGAGCCCATGTCGTGCGCGCTGTTCGATCTCGACCACTTCAAGTCAGTCAACGATACCTACGGCCATCAGGTGGGGGATGAGGTTCTCATCCAGCTCGCCGAGATCCTCAAGCTGTCGGCTCGGGAGATCGACAGGGTGGGCCGCTTTGGCGGCGAGGAGTTCATGACGCTGCTCCCCGGCACCGTACTGGATGCGGCGGTCACCTATGCCGAGCGCACGCGGGTCGACGTGGAGCGGCACATCTTCACCTACGAGGGCGGAACGCTGCGGAGGACGATCAGCTGCGGTGTGGCGGGGTGGCCCCACCCGCGCGTGAATCACCGCGATCATCTCGTCAAGGCAGCAGACGACGCGCTGTACATCGCGAAGAGACTGGGACGAAATCGCGTGGTGCGCTTCGGGAGTCCCGAATACGAGGCTCACAGCTCCGAAGCTGAAGGAGCCGTCACGGATCGGGGCGCCCCTGCGAGCGTCATCCCCGAAGGGCTACCCGATGGGGTCGGCCCAAAGAGCCGGATGTCCTCGGCTACCCGAACCAGTGGCCCGCATCCCGAGCGCGCCTAGACTCGGTTGTCCCGCGCGCGCTACAGCGGCACTTTTCCACCATGGCCAGCACTCCGGGGGAGTTGGCGGCGAGAGCCGAAGCGCTCCGCCGCCAGCTCGAGCGCGCGAATTACCAGTATCACGTTCTCGACCAGCCGGAGATCTCCGACCTCGAGTACGATCGCATGTTCCGGCAGCTCGGCGATCTCGAGGCGGCCCATCCGGAGCTACGCACACCGGACTCCCCCACCCAACGCGTGGGCGCGACCCCGCAGTCGGCGTTGGCCAAGCACGTGCACCTCGTGCCCATGCTCTCCCTCGGGAATGCGTTCACCGACGATGAGCTTCGGGCCTGGGAAGAGCGGGTCGCACGGCTCGTTGGCGACGAGGGGAGGCGCGCGGGATACACGGCCGAGCTCAAGATCGACGGCACCGCGATCAGCCTCACCTACGCGAACGGCGTGCTCGAGGTGGGAGCGACGCGCGGCAACGGGACCATCGGCGAGATCGTCACCGCCAATCTGCGCACCGTGCGCGACATTCCTCTGCGACTGTCGGCGGATCAGCCTCCGTCGAGGATGGAGCTGCGTGGAGAGATCTATTTTCCATACGACCGGTTCGAGCGGCTGAACCAAGCGCGGACCGCGCAGGGCGAGCCGGTCTTCGCCAATCCGCGAAATGCCGCCGCCGGGTCGCTACGCCAGCTCGATCCGTCGATCACGGCGCAGCGCCAGCTACGCCTTTTCGGCTTCGCTGTCAACGCGCCCGATGGCGTGGAGCTCCCGTTCGCTTCCCAGTGGGAGCTGCTCAAGGCGCTCGAGTCCTGGGGGCTACCCGTAGAGCCGCACGCCCAGCAGTGCGCGACGCTCGACGAGGTCATCGAGTTCGTCCAGCACGTGGAGGGATCACTCCGCTCCGATCTCAACTTCGGGATAGACGGTGTGGTGGTGAAGGTGAACTCCCTGCGGCTCCAGCAGGAGCTCGGGACCATCGGCGGCCGGGAGCCGCGGTGGGCCATCGCGCGGAAGTTCGCGCCGGACATCGCGATCACCCGGCTCAACGCCATTGCCGTGAACGTCGGCCGCACCGGCGCGCTCAACCCCTACGCCATGCTCGAGCCGGTGGAGATCGGCGGGACCACGGTGAAGCTGGCAACGCTGCACAATTTCGATCTGGTGCGCGAGAAGGATCTGCGCGCCGGTGACTGGGTTCAGGTGAAGAGGGCGGGCGAGGTGATCCCGCAGATCATCGGCACTCTCCCGGACAGACGCGATCCGCTCCATCCCGCGCCGCCCACACCGGTGCCGCAGCAATGCCCGGTCTGCGGCGCCGCCGTCGAGCGGGACGAAGAGGAGGTGGCGATCTATTGTCCCAACGTCGCCTGCCCCGGGCGGCAGCTCGAGAGTCTGGTGCACTTCGCGTCGCGCGGCGCCATGGACATCCGCGGCTTGTCCTATGCCCGGATCGCGCAGCTTCTCGAGGCCCGGATGATTCACGATGTGGCCGACATCTTCGCGCTCACCGCATCCGGGCTCGTCACTCTGGAGCGTTTCGCCGAGAAGAGCGCCGAACAGCTGATGGCG
>JBBSGP010000128.1:0-4729 GCA_038253885.1 Gemmatimonadales bacterium
AAGCGGCGCGGGAGCGGCACGCCACCGGCGAGCCAGTGCGCTCGCTCCGCAGAGAACGATCAGCAGAAAAAACGGAAGCTGGGGAGCGAGAAACCGTTCCGACGTGTACGGCCAGAGCGCCAGTAGCAGACCGTAGCATCCCCGGAGCGTCTTTATGAACGAGACGGGCGAGGACACTGCTGACGCGTCACCGGTTGTCGGGCGGCGAGGGAGGCAGCACGCGGTAAATGGCGAGCGGTTGCGGGTCCACGATCAGCGTGTCGCGTTGAAGTCCCGCGGGGACGCCGGTGGGCTGCACAAGCAGGAGGCCGTCCATTTGCGGGTACATATCAGTGCCATGGCGGGCGCTGATCACTAGGTGTGTCACCCCGGCCTTGCGCAATCGTGGAACCAGGTCGGGCCAATCCTTGACCGTCATCAGCCGGTCGAGGTCGATGAATCGGAACATGCTTCCATATCGCAAGCCTCCCGCGGTTGCGGAGACCATCGCGTTTGGCGCAGCGCGCTCGATCCATTGTCTGGCTACCGTAAACTCCGGCCAGTACCGGTTGAGAAAGTCGACGCGGCAGCGGTAAAGCGAAAAAGCGAAAGTACTGACTAGGAGTCCCACCCAGGCAATTCTCGCCGCCGACCTCGGCGGAGCATGCGCCAGCGCGTCCAGGGCGTAGGCGACGAGCAAGACAAGAAATGGCAGTACCGCGAGGTAGTAGTGCAGCCATCGCATGGAACCGATGCCCGTGAGCAGGAATCCACTCAGATACGCCCCCAGCCACGGTGCGTATGAGCGCTTGTCGACCAGCAATCGTACCGCCCCCGGCAACAGAAATCCGGCGGCCACGAACAGCAACGGCAACCCGACGAAGAAGGGGAAAACCACTGCTTCTTTCAAGGCGTGCGCGGCAATCCTCGGCATCGCCAGCGGTCCCGACGTCAGTACGCCCCATGTACTCCGGTAGGTCCTGATGAGGTCGTCCACCTCGGAGAAAGATTGGAACTTGCCTAACGCGTTGGTCAGATGGACGAAATTGTAGTTTGGCGGGGTGTAACCCTGTGCCACCTTGAGGAATGCGTTCCACGCGATCACCGGCAGGATCGCGCCCACTGCCATGGCCGCGGCGATGGCGACGCGCCGACGCCATGGCACTCCTGTGAAAACCACGGCGCCGGCAATTGCTCCCAACAGAAATCCGTTGGCCTGAAACCGGGTCAGCGCCGCCACGCCAAACATGACGCCTACGGCGAACCATCGTTGCGGGCGCTCCGACGACGTAGTCACGGTGAGACAGATCGCGAGGGTGATCATCGCGGCCCCGAGCATGCTCGTGAGCGCCGAGTACGACTCACCGATAAAGGTCGGGTTCGCCGCGATCAGGGCCAGGCTCAACCACGCAACCGAGCGGGGAAGCAGCACCAGGAGCAGACGGCCTACGAGAAAGAGCGTGACGATAGCCGCAAACCAGGAAAGAAGCTTACCCGAGGCAAACCAGGTGAGTCGCGTAGTATCGTGAACCACCCGCAGCAACACGAAGTAGACCGGACCATAGTAGTTGTCGTTGAACGGTAGGAGCTTGGCGGCTTGTTGGTAGTAATCCAACTGGTCGCCAGGTCCACCCAGCTCACGATAGAGGATCATCAGCACGAAGCTGGCGCAGAGCGACAAGCCCACGGCCGCGATCCCGATGCGGCGCGCCAACGGCTCGTCGATGACCCCGGTGATGCCGCTCCGCCGTGGCGTCATGGCGGCGTGACCGGAAGTGAGGGTGTCGTCAGGTATGTTGTGCAAGGATGGCGAGCACCGAGGTGCCGAACGGGATCGGGAGGCGAGACGCGAGGCGATCCTCCAGGCGCAACCATCGCGCAAGCAACGAGGACAGCGACGGGGAAGGCATGCTCGTCTGTTTCACGCCTGTCCGCCACACGCGATTCAAGGCCGCGACGGCAAACTTCGGCGGAAAGAGCGATGGGAAAAGATAGCGCAGCCGGATAATCCGGCCGTGCGACGCGAGAAGCTCGCGCACCCGCTCGAGCCGATACCGGCGAAAGTGATGGTTCCTTTCATCGTGTTCGTCCCATAGCGACTTGAACGCCGGGACAGTCAACACGAGATAACCGGTTGGCGCAAGCATCGTGGTGATTTCCCGCAGCGCGCCCACGTCGTCCTCGATGTGCTCGATCACGTCGAGCGCCGTGATGAGATTGAATCGCTTGCCGATGTAGATCGGTGACCCGAGTGGCTCGTGGAACACATCGTGTCGATCGCGAACGGCATCACTCACCAGATCGCGATCAATCTCGATTCCTGAGACGGTTCCCCAGCGCGAGAGTATCGGAAAGAAGACGCCATCGCCGCACCCGACATCAAGGATCGCGCACGGCTGCGGCAGCTCGAGCGCGGCGATTTCCCGCTCCAGGATTGCTTCGCGGGCGCGCCACCACCAGTGATGCGCGTAGAGCTCCGCGTATTCCCTACCGTACTCGCGCTGCATCCCCCAGCCCGTCTACCCGTCGAGGGAAACGACTTCACGTACCATGGCACTGGGGCGGCGGCGTGCCTCTTCATATGCGCGGAACACGTACTCGCCCAGCAGTCCAAACGCGAAAAGTTGAACGCCTCCCAGCAACCAGATCGACAGCACGATGGTGGGGAATCCGCGGGGAGTGGCGACCACGAGCGAGATGATGAGATACGCCACTCCCACGAGCGCCGCCCCGGACGCTGCCACGAATCCGATGATCTGCATGAGTTTGACCGGGACGCTCGAGAACGCGAAGATGCCGTCGTAGGCGAGGCGCAACAGACCGCGTATGGTGTACTTGGGCTCTCCCGCAAAGCGCTTATCGCGCTCGTACTCGACACCGACCTGCCGGTAGCCGACCCACGCCCTCAAGCCGCGCACGAAACGGCGCGTCTCCGGCAGGCTTTTCATGGCATCGACGACCCGGCGAGTCATGCACGAGTAGTCCCCCGCGTCGAGAGGAACGTCCGTCGTCGATATCATCCTGAGCATGCGATAGAACAACCAGTAGCCCGCGCGCTTGAAGGCCGGCTCCTTGCGCTTCCGCCTGATGCCGTAGGCCACATCGGCCCCGGCGTCGAGGGCTGCGATGAGCTCGGGGATGTGCTCCGGGGGATCCTGGAGGTCACCGTCAATGACGGCGATCACCGATCCCCGGGCGCGCTCCAGTCCCACGCTCACCGCGGCCTGGTGACCGAAATTCCTGGTGAGGAAGATCCCCCGGAGACGCCGATCCTCGCGCGCGAACTCGGCGATCATGCGCTCCGACCCGTCGGTACTGCCATCGCTCACGAACAGGACCTCGGTTCCATCGAACCTGACTCCGTCGAGCATGCGCGTCACGCGCGTCCGCACCTCCGCGAGGTTGGCTTCCTCGTTGTAGACCGGTACCACGACGGACAACATCGATCGATCGAGGCTCATGTGCGCGTTCCGCTGGCCGCGCCTTTCGACCCATGACTCCGCGCTACCGCCTCTCCTCGGATCGCGTGGCGCGTGGCCTTCGGGTGATGCACGATCAACGCGACCGTGCTCTGTTCCGGCACGATCTGGAACGCGCTCGTGAGCTCCATGCCTGACGATTCAGCGCCGGGAAGAAGCCGAAAAACGGCCGTGTGGCGTCGAGCTCGAGACAGGCCCCTGTAACTCCACGAGGAGCGCTACCCGACGGGGACGCCCAGGCTCACGCCGAATCGGGCGAATGCATCCATTCGGTGACCGCTCAGGGCGGTTTATTTGAGTTGCTTTAGCATGCAGCATGGAAAGTTGGCCGTGACCAGATCGCTTCCACGGAAATGTTGTTCGGCTAGAGGGTCATTCCAGAGCGATGGCACAATATCAGCTATGTTGGGTCGGTGGCGCCAGAGCACCGTGCTACGACCTAGCGCCCGCCCGCCGATCGCTGCATAGCATCTGTAACATGCTGTGCCGGAGCGACTTCGCTCCACAGCCGAGACGAGAATCATTGGAAGACGGATTTCGGTGTCGAACACGAGTTCGGCTTCGTGCCGTCGCCGATCCACGGCGCGTCAGGGGCAGCTGTGGCGACAAGCGAGGCATCCGGCGGTGCCTCCACCTGATGCTGTTGGTGTCTCGATAACCCCAACGCAAATCAGTTCTCGAAGCCCACCATCCCCGGATGCGTCACTCGCTTTCACCTCATCAGTTTGTGCTCCGTCAGAGTTTCAGGACGTACACTATCCAGGTTCTCAGACCGGGGGCGGTGTGCCAGCGCAACAGTCTGTGCGCCCTCGATTGCCCAGCCGGCAGGGCGGTCACCAGAAAAGGTTTTCCGTCGGCTCGGTTGTGCTCCGGAGGTAGTGCCCGATCGCCTGGCACGCGGTGCCGCTGGCCTCCGATGGGGCAGCGGCGCCGACCTGCAGTAGATACGTGTGAGGCGGAAATTCGCCTGCCACCCGCAGATGGCCGCAGATGCCGGCGAGCTGAGCCGCGAACGGTGGCTCGGCGTACTGCGTGTGACCGAGCAGGATGAAGCCCACGCGCTTCTCGAGCAGGTAGGCGAGGAGCCGTGTGGAGTCCATCTTCAGGGCGGGGCCCAGAAGCAGAGCCCGCCGATGCGCATAGTAGCCCAGCGTTCCTTCCTTCGCCGTGAAGACCACCGCGTCTTCGGGAGTGTGCTGCCCCGCATACATTGCCGCGGCGATGGTGCCGCGCTGGTCTGGGCTGAAGCAGCCGGCAGAGCGCGTGGCGCT
>JBBSGP010000129.1:0-4716 GCA_038253885.1 Gemmatimonadales bacterium
GTCCACGTGAAGGGGCGGGCGGCGCTGTTGTAGTGGGTGATGAAGGTGTCGATACGGCGAATCAGGTCGCGCACGGTGCGGAAGGAGCCCCGGCGGATCGCGCGCTGGGTGATGAGGCCGAACCACCGCTCGACCTGGTTCAACCAGGAGGCATAGGTGGGCGTGAAGTGGAGGTGGAAGCGCGGGCGCCGGGCCAACCACGCCTTCACCTTCGCATGTTTGTGCGTGGCATAGTTGTCGAGCACCAGGTGGACGTCGAAGCCGGCGGGGACGTTCGCATCGATGTGCTCGAGAAAACGGAGGAACTCTTGATGCCGATGCCGGCGCTTGCACTGGGTGAGGACCTCGCCGCTCTGGATGTCCAGGGCGGCGAACAGCGTCGTCGTGCCATGGCGGATGTAATCGTGCGTGATGCCCTCGACGTATCCGAGTCCCAACGGCAGGATGGGCTGGGTGCGTTCGAGCGCCTGAATTTGGCTCTTCTCATCGACGCACAGCACGAAGGCGTTCTCGGGCGGATTCAGGTAGAGACCGACGACGTCACGGACCTTCTCCACGAAGAAGGGATCGGTGGACAGCTTGAACGACTTGGCCCGATGCGGCTGGACGCCGAAGAGCGCGAAGTAGCGCTGCACGGTGCTCTTACTGATCCCCGTTTTCTCCGCCACCGTCCGGACGCTCCAGTGCGTGGCGTCCTTCGGCCGCGTTTTGAGCACGGTGCGCAGCATCCGCGCGACGTCGTCGTCCTCATGCGTCCGCGGACGCCCCGAGCGCGGCGCGTCATACAACCCGGTGAGCCCGTGCGCGCGGAAGCGCCGCCGCCAGTGCCCGACCAGCGGCACACTCACGCCAAACCGCTCGGCAATGGCCGTGTTCGACTCGCCCGCCGCCGAGCGGAGAATGATCTGCGCGCGTCGCACGAGCCCATGCGGCAACGCCCGGGAGGTCCCGAGCGCGGACAGCTGCTCGCGTTCGCCGTCCGATAGGAGGATCTCGAAGGAACGGGGGCGGCCAGTACGCATAAAGGCTCCGAGAAAATATCCTCGAAACCGCTGCAAGAATAATGCACGAAACTATTGGGACACTACACTATCGCCTGTCTCTGCCCGATCATTCGGTGGGCAGCAGCGCGATGAACCGTCGGACCAATGTCTCGAAGCGCTTTCTCACGCGACGAGCGGTCTCGAGCACGTCGTCATGACTGACTGGAGCCAGAGCGAGTCCGGCGGCGGGATTGGTCACGCAGCTCACACCGGCCACACGCATCCCCAGAGCGCGCGCGACGATTGCCTCCGGCACGGTCGACATTCCCACAGCATCGGCCCCGATCCGCTCCAGCATGCGAACTTCCGCGGGGGTCTCGTAAGAGGGTCCGAGCACTCCGCAGTAGACTCCCTCGATCACCGGCAGGTCGGACTCGAGTGCCGCGCGACGCAGCAGCGCGAGCAGCTCGCGGTCGTAGGGTGCCGACACGTCGGGGAAGCGCAGCTCGTCTGGCCGGACCGCACCGGGTAGAGGATGACGCCACATCAGATCGATGTGATCCTCGATCAGCATCAGGTCACCGGAGCGAAGCGTGCGCCGGATCCCACCGGCCGCGTTCGACAGGAGCAGGGAGCGCACGCCCAGCGCATTCAGAATCCGAACCGGGAGAGCGGCGACGTCCGGGGAGTGCCCTTCGTAGAGATGAAAGCGGCCGGCGAGCGCGATCACCAGTTTTCCCTCCAGCTCGCCGGCGATCAACCGTCCGCTATGTCCCTCCACGCCGATCGACGGAAAGCCGGGTAGCTCGGCGTACGGCACGACGGTGGCCTTCGTGATGACGTCGGCGATGTCGCCGAGACCGGAGCCGAGCACCAGGCCGAGCGCGGGCACGGAGCCACCGATTCTCTCGCGCAGAGCACGCGCCGCGGCCTCCACGGCCATCACGTCGCCAGCCGGCATCAGCGCTGCTCGCGCAGCACGCCGATGTCGCGGTGGACGGCGGCGAGCATCCGCTCGCGCTCCTCCCACGGCAGAAAGGCGCTCGCGAACCCGTTCACCGCGAGCGCCGACAGCTCGTCGAAATCGAAACCCAGTCGCTGGGCGGCGTGGACATACTCGTCGGTGAGGGTCGTCCCGCTCATCAGGCGATTGTCGGTGTTGAGCGTGACGTTCATCCCCCGGTCGAAGTAGCGCCGAAGCGGGTGGTCCTCGTAGGTGGTCACAGCGCGTGTCTGCACATTGCTGGTGAGACAGATCTCGAGCGCGATCCGCCGGTCGTTGACGTACTGCGTCAGAGCCGGATCCTCGAACAGTCGAGTTCCGTGACCAATCCGATCGGCGCTGCAGCCATGCACGGCCTGCCGTACGGAGTCGGCACCGGCGCCTTCGCCTGCGTGGACGGTCACGGCAAGATCATGATCACGCGCGTACGAGAATGCCGCCGAGTGTCGAATCGCCGGGTTTCCCTCCTCCGCACCCGCCAGGTCGAACCCCACCACACCGCGGTCCAGGTAGGCCACGGCGAGCCGAGCCATCTCGAGCGAGGTCTCGGGGCTGAGCTGCCGCAAGGCGCAGATGATCAACCGGCCGAGAGTGCCGGTTTCTTGCCCGGCGCGCTCGATCCCGCGGAGCGGTGCGTCCACCGCCTCCTCAAACGTGAGTCCACCGGCGACGTTGAGAAGCGGAGAGTAGCGGATCTCGATGTAGCGCACCCCATCGCGAGCCGCATCCTCCACCAGCTCGGCGGCGATGCGCTCGAGCGCGTCGGATGTCTGCATCACCGATAGGGTGATGCTGAAGCGACTCAGATAGTCCTCGAGGCTCCGCGCGTTCCGGACAATCATGTAGTCGGCCAGCGCCGCGGCGCTCGCAGCGGGCATCGGCACACCGTACTCGCGGCCGAGCTCGAGCAGAGTGGCCGCGCGAACCGAGCCGTCCAGGTGACAGTGGAGCTCCGCTTTCGGCAGCGCGGTCAGAAGATCGCGCGAAACGGGAGGCGTCACGAAAGCCGCGCGGTCAGCGAGGCCGGCTCCCGGCGCCGTCAGCGCCGCGGTCGCGAGACACCACCAGTCTGAAGATGGCGCCGCCGAAGACCGCCGAAGCAAGCGGGATCGGGAGACCGCGGCTGTCCGTGACCGCGCCGTGCCCGTCCTCCAGCTGCTCCGCCGCCTCCGAGCTCCAGGCCCGAACCGCATCGAGCACGGTGGCGTCCGGGGAGACCTGCACGCGCTGCGCGTTGACGAAGACGGTCACCGGCGTCGTCACGGTGTGCGGGCGATCAGTCGGACGGAGTCCGGAGGGGCGACCGGCTGTGGCCGGGAGGAGAGATACCGCGTCAGCGCGTCGAGGTCGGAGACGCTGGTGGTCTCCACCTTCCGAGCAGCGCGGGCGAGCGCCACCCCCTCACCGGTGCTTACCATGAAGTCATTCATGCCGATCGTGTACACAGCGCTCGGCGTCAGCTCTTTCCCATCGGCCATCACGGCCGAGAGAATGCGCGACCCGACCGGCCTCGTCGGATCGTACCTGACGACGACCCCGCTCACGTGCGAGCGTGGCTCACCGGTGCCGCCGACCACTCGCTCGAGGTAGCTGCGCAATTCGGACCCGGTGACGGTGAGACGATCGAGGACGTTGGCGAACGGCTGGATCTCGAACAGTGTGCCATAGGTAGCGGCGCCGGCTCGCAGCGGCGCGCGTATTCCACCGTTGTTCATCACCGCAACGTCGCTCCGGACCGCCCATCGCTGCGCATCGGCGAGCAGATTGCCGAGCGCGTATTGCTCACCCTTCTTCGGCATCGCGGCGGCGATGGTCGCGACCGGCCGGTCCATCCGTTCGGCCACCGCGGCCACGGCGCGTCGCACCAGCGAATCCACTCCGGGGGAGGGCGCCAGCGAGTCGCTCACGACGTCCCTCACCGTCGCCGCGTGTGGCAGTGTCGCACGCGAGCCCACGCCGACGTCGAGGTCCAGAATATCGATGGCCTGTCCGCTGCGACGCGCCTGCACCACTGGCGTTCCATGCACGACGGCATCGACGAAGCTGTGTGTGTGCCCGCTCACGATCGCATCCACAGGCTCGGTGAGGGCGTTGGCGAGGTCCACGATCTCACCGTGGCAGTTGGTCGCGCCATCGCGGTCGCAGAAGGCGCCCTCGTGCGCGATGACGATGACGGCCTGAGCCCCGCGCCCCCGCAACACCCTCGCGATCGAGTCCACGATCGGTGCCGGATCATCGAAGCGAAGCTCGGCGACACTCGCCGCCAGCGTTGTTCGAGGAGTCTGCACGTCCGCGACACCGATGATCCCGACCGTGAGCGCGCCGCGCCGCACCAGCGTGTCGTTCGGGATCCACTCGACGTCGCGCCCGTCGGCATAACGGACATTGGCGGCGAAGATGCCGAAGTGCGCCTGACGCATGAGAGCCCGCAGCGTGTCCGTGCCCCAATCGAACTCATGGTTGCCGAGCGCCGCCGCGGCGTATCCCAGGCGATTGTACAGCTCCACCACGGGACGGCCAAACGCCAGGTTCGAGGCTGGCGTTCCCTGAAACATGTCGCCGGCGTCGAGCAGGATCGTCTCGCACGGAGGAGCGCACGCCCGCACGGCGGTCTCGATCGCGGTCGCCATGTAGGCGGCGCCACCGCGTACCACGCCGGCGGCGTCGGGTCGCGGCTCCAACGCGCCATGAAAATCGTTGGTCGCGATGATGCGAAGTCGTGACGAAGAC
>JBBSGP010000130.1:0-4681 GCA_038253885.1 Gemmatimonadales bacterium
GAGCAGCCGGAGAGCTTCGTTCCGTTTCCCGATCTTCACTTCGATCGCGTGTCCGCCGATCGCGAGCGTTACACCGCCTATCGCTACCGCAACTACGAGTTCGCGCCGAGCGAGATCGTTCCGGGTTTCATCACGCACCAGACAGCGCGCAACGACGACACCGGGTCGATGCCGGAGAGTGCGATGGGCAACGACACGATGCCGGTCCGCTTCCGCCCACGGGACTGGGATCTTCTCGGCTGGAGGTATTCCGTGCTCTCGACGGTAGCCATCGCCGGATGGAACAACGTGCTGAACATGATCCCCGCCCGCGATAGCGCGGAGTTCCAGCATTTTGCGTCGCGCGATGCCGAATGGATGCGCCGGTGGTTGCGCTGGGCGGCGGACCACAAGGAATACCTGCGCCACACGCGCACCATCCTCGGACAGCCGGCAATCGGCAAGGTGGATGGCACCACCGCGATCATCGGCGATCGTGGCTACATCTTCCTCTTCAATCCGAATGGGCGCCGACTCTCCGCCAGCATGAGGCTCGATTCGGCATCCGGCCTCGTGAGTCGCGGCCGGTTCACTCTGCGCGAGCTCTATCCTCGCGAAGGGCGCCTGATCGGAGCACCGGGCGACGGCGCATGGACGTACGGGAAGACGCTGTCGCTCGAGCTCGACGGCGGCTCGGCGACGGTGCTCGAGCTGCTCCCCACGCCAGCCACGGCGGGCAGCGCGGTGCTCCTGGGGTCGCCAGGAAGCGCCGCCCTCAGCGGCGAAGTGTTGCAGGTGACCGGCGCGTCCGGCGAGGCGGGGATGACGGAGGAGCTCGCCGTCCTCCTACCGAAAGGGAGTGTCGTACGCACGGTGACAGTGAACGGCCGCGAGGTCACGTTCTCGCGTCGCGGTGACGACGCCGTCGTGTTCTCGGTCCGCTGGGACGGCGCGACCTTTCGTCACTATCAGCAGTTGGGCGCTTTCGACTCGACGTTCACGGGCGGGAGGATGGCGACGACGCTGACAATTCCCAAGCGCGTGTTCCGTCAACTCGCCGAGCGGCGCGCGGCCTGGCCGATCCCCTGGACCCCTGACGACTACCGCTCCACCTGGCTCGCGCCGGAGCGTCTGCTGCTATTCGTGCAGATCGCGGAGCCGGACGATCGGTGGGATGCGCGGCTCGAGATCGACGGGCGCCCGGTCGAGATCCGTAAAGCGTACACGGCCATCCGGTCCGCCGGCCGCACGTTCGTGGGTTTCTACGCCGACGTGTCGCTGCTGAGCCCGGACCGTGAATACAGAGTGGAGCTCGTGCTGCCGGCGTTGCGCGCGGGACAGTTCCAGGGGCTGTTCGTGGAGAACATCGAAACCGAGTACACGGATGTGATCGCGCGATGATCGAGGAAGGGCTCGCGCGACCGGACCTCCCGCCGCCGCGCCCCGCGAGACATCCATGGGTGTTTGCCGTCCTGTACTTTCCGATGGGAGTGATGATCGGCTATCCGAGCGTCGCCCTCGGGTATCTGGGCAACCGAGCCGGCCTGCCGGTGTCGGTCACGGCCGCCATCGTCGGCATGTCGTTCTTTCCCCACTCGTTCAAGTTCCTCTGGGCGCCGCTTGGCGACTACACGCTCACTCGCAAGCGCTGGTACGTCATGGCGGCGACAATGATGGCGGCTGGCATTCTCGCCCTGAGCGTCACCCCCCTCACGGTGCGCTCCGTCCCGATCCTTTCCGGTCTCGTGCTGCTCTGCAATCTCGCCGGCACGTTCGTGGCGTTCGCGACCGAAGGGCTGCTGGCTCACAACACGACCTCGGCGACGCGCGGCCGTGCCGGCGGTTGGTTTCAGTCGGGCAACCAGCTCGGCCAGACCGCGGGAGGCGGACTGGGGCTCCTGCTCATGAAGCATCTGCCGCAGACGTGGATGGCGGGGGCGACGCTCGGCGCGGTGGTGTTGGCGTGTTCGACCTGTCTGCTGTTGCTCGAGGAGCCGCCGCGTCCGATGCCAGGAGGGAGCGTGGGCGAGCGCGCTCGCGATGCCGCGCGGGAGCTGCTCTCCGTGATCCGATCGCGCGGAGGCCGGATCGGCCTGCTACTGGCAACGCTTCCGATCGGAACGGGCGCGGCCCAGTTCCTTTTCGGCTCGCTCGGGCCTGAATGGCACGCGCGCGCGGACACTGTGTCATTCGTGCTCGGCGCGGGAGGCGGCGTGGCCATCGTCGCTGGATGTCTGGTGGGAGGAGCGCTCGCCGGACGTATGGCCGCTGCTCGCGCCTACGCGCTGTCGTGCGCCATCGGGGCGGTGGCGGCTCTCCTCACGGCGATATCGCCGCGTACGGCCGCGGGCTTCGCGGCGGCAACACTCTTCTACACGTTCGTCTTGGGACTGTGCACGGCCACCCTCACGGGAATGGTTCTCGACATCATCGGCGAGGGGGCGGCCGCAACGAAGATCAATCTGTTCTTTGCCATGAACACGTTGTTCGGGCTGGCGATGCTGCGTCTGGACGGTGCTGTACACGACCGCTGGGCCACGAACGGGATGCTGATCACGGAGTTCGCCATCGGCGCGTTCTCGCTGGCCGTCTTCCTGGTGCTGGCGTCGCGAATTCGCGGAGTCGAGCGTGCGCCGCTGCAACCAGTGGGATATCATTCATGATAGCCGGCGCGTGCTCGCGCCCACCGGCGGCGGTCCAGGAGCGAATCGTTCATCTCAGGGGAGCCACATGAGTCAGCTCACCGCGACAACCTGGATCTGGCGCGATGGAACGTTCATCCGCTGGGCCGACGCGCAGGTTCACGTGCTCAGCCATTCGATGCAATTCGGATCCGCGGCGTTCGAGGGGGTCCGCTGCTACAGCACGCCGCACGGGCCGGCAATCTTCCGCCTGCAGGACCACCTGCGGCGCCTCGTCAACTCGTGCAAGATCTACCGGATGGATCTCCCTTACGGGGTCGAGGAGCTCGAGGCGGCGTGCTGCGAGCTGGTCGAGCGGAACAGACTGAAGGCGTGCTACCTGCGACCCATGGTCATCCGAGGGTACGGCGCAGCGGGGATGGTTCCGTTTGCCAGCCCGGTGGAGGTGTACCTCCCCTGCTGGCCGTGGGGCACCTACCTCGGCGAAGGGGCGCTGGAGCAAGGAGTGGATGCCTGCGTGTCGAGCTGGCATCGCATGGCACCGAACACGATCCCCGCCATGGCCAAGATCGCGGGGAACTACCTGAGCGGGCAGCTCATCAAGATGGAGGCGCTGGCCAACGGCTTCGCCGAAGCGATCGCGCTCGGGACCGACGGTACGCTCAGCGAGGGATCGGGGCAGAACGTCTTTCTGGTCCGTGACGGCACGCTGTTCACGCCGCCGGTGGACGGCTCGCTGCTCCCCGGGATCACTCGCTCCAGCATTCTGTCGCTCGCCCGCGACGCGAACATCCCGATCCGCGAGCAGCCGCTGCCGAGGGAGACGCTCTACGTCGCGGACGAGGTCTTTCTCACGGGCACGGCAGCGGAAGTCACTCCGATTCGCAGCGTGGACAGAATCCCCGTTGGCACAGGGCGCCCGGGGCCGGTGACCCTGCAGCTCCAGCGGCGATTCCTAGATGTCGTGCACGGGGCCGCGGACGACGCTCACGGGTGGCTGACGCATGTGAACGCGGAGCGCGCGAGCGCCGGTACCCCGGGATAATTTGCTGGGTTCATGGGCCGGCGCTACCATCCATCTCATCAATTCAAGTCTGTGCCGGAAACAGACTTGTGACGCTTCGGCTGGAGAGCCGCGTGGCGACGCGGGAGACCAGGAGCGCGCCTAAGGAAGCCGGCTGTCTTGCCAGAGTGCGGTTCTCATTGTAGAGTATCGCGCCCACAAAACACATGAAGTGTCGGGCGCCGGCCGTTCACCCCCACCGTAGCCTGGAACTTGGAGGTATGACGTGAAAAGAGTCGTACTGGCGACCATCGGCGCGTTCACCATTGCAGCGTGTCAGGACGCCGCGACTCCCACTGCTCCCTCGGGGGCAGCGCGCCCGAGTGCATCTGTCGCCGTCGCCGGCGACGTCATCCCGGGTCACTATCTCGTGACCTTTCGGTCGGACGTCAGCGATGTAGAAGGGCAGGCGAAGATTCTCGTCGGCCGGCATAACGGAGCGCTCAAGCACCTGTACAAGTCGGCGATCAAAGGCTTCGCCGCGTCCAATCTCACTCCGCAGGCGGCCGAGGCGATCGCGCAGCTCCCCTTCGTCGCATTGGTGGAACAGGACCAGGTGATGCACGCGATCGCGACTCAGACGAATCCGCCGTCGTGGGGGCTCGACCGCATCGACCAGCATCCACTGCCGTTGGACAACTCGTACACGTACAACGTGACCGGCACCGGAGTGGTCGCCTATATCATCGATACCGGTATTCTGTTCGGTCACACCGAGTTTGCTTCGCCGAACGGTCCTCGCGCCGTCACGGGTGTGGATGAGGTGACTCCGGGCGGTACGGCTGCTGATTGCAATGGTCATGGCACGCACGTCTCGGGCACTGTCGGCGGATCCACGTTCGGCGTCGCCAAGGCCGTGAGTCTCGTCGCCGTTCGAGTGCTCGACTGTGGTGGGAGCGGATCGACCTCGGGCGTGACCGCGGGTATCGACTGGGTCACAGCGGATCACAAGCCAGGCGGCAGTCGCGCCAGCCAGTCCGCGGTCGCGAACATGAGC
>JBBSGP010000131.1:0-4667 GCA_038253885.1 Gemmatimonadales bacterium
CGTTCAATCGCGGCATGGGGGAGCGCGGGGTGCCCGGGATCGTGGCGGGGGTGCCTCTCGATCGTGCACACTGACCAGGCGTGATCCCGCGGTTGTGCCCGGCGGGTTTTGGCAGCCCTTGGGCGGGTTAAGGGAGAGGCGGAAGTTTTGTCACCGCCTTCGCAACCGCCTTGCCGGCTATGATCAGGTCGTTCACTAGCCGGTCATCCACGTTCAGGGCGCCCTCGTACTCCCCTTGGTTCCGGATCTGGTGGCACTTGGCGATCACCCGCCACACCTCGGCTCCGAGTCCGAGCGTGTGCTCAATCGTCTGAAAAACGACATAGCGGTTGTTCGCGCGGTAGCCGGCGTGGCGAAGCGCGGCGAGGCAGAGGGCGTGCGCGGCGTTATATGCAAGGTCGAAGCGGCTCTCGATCGAGAGGTCGGTGTTTTCGGCGTCGACAAGACGCACTGTGCCGGAACGAATCAATCCGACGCATTCGTCGGCGTCTGGTGCTTCTTTCTTTACTGAGCCGGATCTGGCGAGGTTATCGAGCGGAGAGGTCATTTTCACCGCCGATCAGCCAGATCTTGGGCTTTGCGAGAACGCGTGTGACAAATGCCTTGTGCGTGTGGATACGCTTTCGAAGCGCGCCTGGTGAGTACACTGTCGGATTCACCGGACGTCCAATCTGCTTCCTCGCTTTCTCCAGAAGCGCAAAGAGATCGGCGTAAGTAAGCTCTTCGCTGATCACCATCAAGTCGACATCGCTTGTGGCAGTATCTTCGCCCGTCGCAACGGAGCCGTATACAAAGGCGGCGCGGATCCGCGTGGCCACGGGCGCGAGGGCGCCACGCAGTACGTCTGCGAGACCCGAGGTCTTGAGCACCAACTCGCGCAACGGCGCGAAGACCGGTGAGCCAGGGTTTGCCTGGTAATGCTTCTGCCTCCCAAGGTGTGTAACCTTCACGAGGCCCGCACCCTCGAGGCGGGCGAGTTCGCGCTGGACAGCCCCGGTACCAGCGCCGGCACGCGCAATGATCTCGTTAGCGTAGAAGCTCCGGCCCGGATTTCCGAATAGCACGCCGAGGACGCGTTGCTGGCCCTTCGTGAAGAGGGCATCGGCAACGCTCGTCCGGCTGGGAAAGGCAGGTGGTCGCGTCGCTCGTTTGCTCGTACCCATATCGGGTATTATACACCCCATATTGGGTATGCACCATAGCTGGCCGTCGCCTTTACCTAAGCTCCAGTCAGCCGACCCGTAACGGTCCTATGCCGTGACAAGCTCACCAGCCGCGGCATCGATCAGTCCCGGCACTTCGCTCACGCTCTTCGCCATGACGAATCGCCATTGCCCATACCGCCCATCCGCGTTCACCGCGCGCACCCACCGCTCGGCCGCGTCCCGCTTCACCTCTTGCAGTGGATCATACCCCTTTGTCTCCAGGATGATGTGCGCCGGCTCATAGGCCCGAACCGTGATAATGAAGTCCGGCACGTAGTCATGCATCTGGCCGTCATACAGATACGGAATAGCGAAACCGAGCCCGGCATTCTTGACGAACGCCACAACAGCCGGATGCGTGTCGATGAAGTACGCCGCGCTTTGCTCCCACCTCTTGGTGTCGGCGACCACGAAGTTGAGATGCGTCCGACTCGCTTCGCGGACCTCGCGACTGGTCCAGAAGCTCACATCGGCCGTCGATCCTTCCCCTCGCGTTGACTCGTACCGGGGAATTTCCGGCGTCTCCCCTTGGCTGGTGTCGGGATGGATCGCCTCGAGCAGGCGCTCCACCACCCAGCCGTAGTAAGGCGCCAGGAAAACGTCGCGCCGGTCCGCCGGCCGCAACACCTCGACCTTCTCCATGACATAACGGTCGACGATCGCGCGAATCTGCGGAAAGAGCACCTGCGTCGGCACGCGATTCCCACGCTGCGCCACGAAATTCCGCGTGAGATCGCTCGCGATATCGAAGACCACCTCCTGAATCCGCCGCTCGGCTCGATACTGCGCGAGCGAGGCCTCGCTCACCTTTCCCGGCCCGCTGAGCGATGGACGACCCTTGTTGTTGACATTGAGCCCTTTCATCTCGACTTCCGGCGGGATGTGCGCCGGGTCGAGCGTCAGCGGCGGCACACTCGACCAGTTCACGGTAATGCGGTTGCGGATCGCCTGGGTGTACCCCTCCACTCGCGGGAAGCGGATCTCGAACTCCTCCTTCCCCGGCACCGCATGGACGTGGGCTCGCGGCGCGGGCGGTGGCGGTGCCTGGCCCTTCGTCGCCTTGAACGGGATCACCTGGAAGGGGACGCCGAATACCGTGGCGGTCTCCTCAGTAAATAGTCCATCATCGCCGAGCTCATAGCTCACGCGTCGCAGCCCACGGCCCACTACCTGCTCGCAGAGCAGCTGCGACATGAAAGGCCGCAATCCGATGATGTGCGTCACCGTATTCGCGTCCCATCCCTCCGTGAGCATTCCCACGCTGACGATGCAGCGGATGTCACGACCAGGTGGATGGAGCGGCCGGCCAAGCTTTCCCGCCAGTTCCTCGAAACCATCGGGGTAGATGGGTCGCCCCTGCCGGTCCGCGGGCCACTGGCGCTTCCCCACCGTGTCGAGGGTCAGACGCATCCAGCGCATCTCGTCGTTCTTGGCCCCTTCGACATCCGTCTCGTGCACCACCTTCGTGTCCACACGGATCGTGTTCACGACGCCATCCGCGTTCCGAAACAACGTCACCGGCATCGATGGGATGCCGGTCGGGCGCTTGTCTTCAGCGAGCCACTCGAAGATCACCTTCGAGATCTGCGTGTTCTTGCAGACGATGATGAACACCGGCGGGCGGGGATCGCCCGCTCTCTCCCCCCACTGCTTGGTCTCCTCCTCCCACAGTCCTCCGAGCATCGCGATCGGTGTGTTGGCGTACTTGAGGATCGCCTCCGGTTTGGGGCTGCCGCGCTTTCCCCCGCGCTCGGCAGTTGAAAGCCGATCCATGATCCAGCGCCAGATATTGAAGTAGGCCGCGTCGTCGGCGCCGGTGGTGTCGCGCACCGCCAGCTGCGGGATCTTCACCAGTCCGCTCTCGATCGCGTCGATCAGCCCGAAGTCGCTCACCACCCAAGGGAAAGGCCGGGCGGTGTCTCGCCCCATGCGTCCGAGAAAGTACGGGGTGGCGGACAGATCGATGCAGACGTTGATGCCGCGCAGCTTGTTGATCCGGTCGAGCCCATCCACCCAGACGGTCGCTTCCTTGAAGAACTCCTCGGCCTCCTCCTCCTCGCCGAGGGCCTCCACCGCTTTGTCGTCCGGCTCGTCGCGACGGATGCGGTACGCATGGTGTGCCTCGTCGTTCATGACGAGGATGTTCTGCTTTCCGCCGACCTCGCGGCCGAGCACCCGCGCTACGAGCGCGGTGTCGCTCTCGATAAAACGCTCGGACTCGATGGTGACCTTCTCGAGGTTACCCTGTTTGTCGCGTGTCTCCTCGATCACCGTGATCAGGTTGGCGAGCACCTGCCTCTCGTACTCCTCCGGGCTGAGGTATCGCTGTCCGCGGGCTGTGGTCGATTTCGGGGCGATGCGAATCGTCTCTCTCGTGCGGAGCGGCACGCCCGCCTTGACGACCTTGGCACTCACCCCACCCTCTTGCATCGATCGTGGCTCGAAGACGTGCCAGTTCGTGATCAATACTCGGCCGCGGCTCAACAGCGGCAGCAGGTGCGCGGGGACCAGGTCGCGGGTGCGATAGAGGCTCGCCTCCCCGTGATCGGGGTCCAGCTCCGCCAGCCGGCTCCGGATGGTGACGTTCGGGCAGACGATGAAGACGACGTCGGAGAAGCGCTTGTCCGATCGGTCGTTCACCTTGTTGAGGATGCTCCACGCGGCGAGCATCCCCATCACTGTCGTCTTGCCCGTGCCGGTCGCCATCTTGCACGCGTAGCGCATCCAGGACGAGTATCCCTCAGCCGCCTCCGACTGCGACACCTCGTCGCGGGGCACGTCGATGCCCTGCCGGAAATCGGCCCGCGCTTCGGTGAGGAAGATGATCGTCTCGGCGGCCTCGATCTGGGCGAAGAAGAGCCGCTGCTCCCGCCCGTCGCGTCGCCACCACTCGAGTAGCTCGAGCGATGTTCGCGTCACGCCCGGGTATCTCTGGTCGCGCCACGCGCGCACGCGATCCCGGATCAGGTTCACCAGCTGCAGCGCGTAGGCGCGCTCGTATTCCACCAGTGGCGCGAGCGTGCCATCGGTCAGGTCCCATTCCGCCTGGTGGTCTTGCGGCTGGAAGACCATCGCGGCGCGACGGCCTTCCTTGAGCGCGGGCATCTCTCCTTCGCGGATGTACCAGTGCGCCTGGGGCTCCGCGAAGGGCGAGTTGAGGATCGGTTTCGGGACCTCGAAGCTCGCGCTCACGAGGCCGACTTGTGCATCGACTCGGCGACGGCGCCGAGCGTAGATTGGAGTGCGAAAGCAAAGAACGGGTGGCGCGACGAACCACTAGAGAGGTGAAAATGCAGCCCACCTCCACGCTGATGACCATCGACCAACTTCTGGCGAGCCCGCTGGCGAACGAGCCCGTAGAGCTTGTCGCCGGAGTGATCCGACCCCTGACCCCCACCAGCGGCGCGCACGGGCTCGTGTGCTATCGGATTCTCCTCGCGATCGGACCCTTCGTCGAAGCCC
>JBBSGP010000132.1:0-4624 GCA_038253885.1 Gemmatimonadales bacterium
AGCCCTGCGCCCGAAATACATACTTTATGATGAGCCCACCACCGGGCTCGATCCTGTCACCAGCGCCGTCATCGACCAGCTGATGGTGCGTATGCGCCAACAGCTCGGCGTCACGAGCGTCGTCATCACGCACGACATGCGGAGCGCGTACACGGTGGGCTCCCGCATCGCCATGCTCTACGAAGGGCGGGTGCGTCAGGTCGGAACGGTTGCCGAGATCCGGAACACCGGCGATCCGGTGGTGCGCCAGTTCATCGAGGGTCGAGCCACGATTGGCGGGCCCGACCTTCCGTTCGACGCCGCGCCCGACGAGTCCGAGGCCGACAGCACGGCCGCGGCGCGATGACGCGCGTCCGACCGAAGCAGGAAACCTCCGCCGGCGGAGTCGTCTTCCGGATCGACGACGGTCGTCCGCTCTTTCTCCTCATCCGCGACAGCTACCGGAATTGGGGGTTCCCCAAAGGCCACCTCGAGGACGGAGAGTCCGCCTCGGCGGCCGCCCTGCGAGAGGTATCCGAGGAAACGGGGCTCGATGACCTCGGCCTGCGCGGCGAGATCGACGCCATCGACTGGTATTTCCGGTTCCGCGGCCGCCTCATCCACAAGGTGTGTCACTTCTATTTGATGGAGGCCGCACACGGAGACACGAAGCCCCAGCGCGACGAGGGGATCACCGCGTGCCGCTGGCTGCCGCTGGAAGACGCAGCGGAGCTGATCTCATACGTGAATGCCCGCGATGTGCTGCGACGGGCGGCGGCGATGGTGGACGGGCTGCCGGTCGGACCCTAGGGTCGTGCCTCCGGCGCCGCCGCTGATCCTGGCATTCGCGCCGCGGGAGCGCACCCGGGCACTGCTGCGCGGCTCCTTGCCCCGGCGCAGACGGCGCATTCTCGCGGCGCGCACTCCAGGGGAGTTTGAGGCCGCCTTCGGGGTACGCCTCGTGGACGCTGCGCTCGTGGACCTGGGCGGCGCGGCGGAGCAGGTGGCGGCCGCGGTCTCTCTGGCACCCCACTATCCAAGCGTCGCCTTCATCGGCGTGTCGTCCTGGCGCTCCGTCGACGGACCCGCGATCGGCTCGGCGATCGCGAGCGATTTCGTGGACGTGCTCGCCGAGGGCACCGACGACCGGATGCTTCGCTCGTTGCTCGATCGTCACGGCTTCGCCGCGCGCTTTGCCCGTGTTCTTGCCGATCCGCCGGCGTCGCTCGGCCTGGTGACTCCTCTCCAACGCTCCACCTGGTCGCTGCTCGTGGGGCTGGCGGGCCAGACGGTCCGGACGTCGGCGCTCGCCTCGGCGCTGGGGGTGACACGGGAGCATCTCAGCCGGTCCTTTGCCGCCACCGGGCCGATGCGCCTCAAGGGGTTGGTCGACCTGGTTCGGCTGCTCGCCGCATCGGTGCTGGCCAAGAATCCCGGGCATGGCCCGAAGGAGATCGCTGAGGTGCTCGGGTTCTCCTCGCTTCCCCGGTTGGGGGAGCTGACCAAGCGAGTCCTGGGGACATCACCCGCCTCGCTGTCGCGGCTGCGGGCCGAGGATGTGATCGGGAGGTTCGTGCGGAAGTAGAGCCCTGGATCTCGTCCCTATTGTCCTCGGACGCTGCTTGTGATAAATTTCACAAGCGGCCGGACCGCTCCTCTCCACCCGTTCGACGAGCCCACGCATGGCCTCCGATACCACCCTCCGCCCCGCCGAGATCAAGGATATCCTCCTCCGCGAGATCGAAGCGGCCGACCTCTCCGATCTCGGCGTCGATGACGTCGGATCCATCCTCGAGGTCAAGGACGGCATCGCGCGCATCTACGGGCTCGGCCGCGCCATGGCGGGCGAGATGCTCGAGTGCACCGCCCACGACAGCGGAAATCGCATCACCGCCCTCGCCCTCAACCTCGAGGAAGACAACATCGGCGCCGTGATCCTCGGCGACTACCTCCAGCTCAAGGAGGGCGATGAGGTGCGCCGCACCGGCCGTGTGCTCGAGGTCCCCGTCGGCCCGGAGATGGTGGGCCGCGTTGTGGACGCACTCGGCAATCCGATCGACGGCCGGGGTCCGATCAACGCCTCGATGACCCGAAAGGTCGAGTCCATGGCACCCGGCATCATCGTCCGCCAGCCGGTGAAGGAGCCACTCCAGACGGGCATCAAGGCCATCGACGCCATGATCCCGATCGGCCGCGGCCAGCGAGAGCTCATCATCGGTGACCGGGGGATCGGCAAGACCGCAATCGCCATCGACACCATCATCAACCAGCAGGGCACCGGCGTCATCTGCGTCTACGTCGCGATCGGCCAGAAGGCGTCCACCGTCTCCTCGATCGTCGAGCGGCTCCGCGAGAATGGCGCGATGGAGTACTCCATCGTGGTCGTCGCGACCGCCTCCGACCCCGCCCCCATGCAGTACATCGCCCCGTACTCCGGCTGCGCCATGGCCGAGTACTTCATGTATCACGAGGGGCAGCCGACTCTCTGCATCTACGACGATCTGTCCAAGCAGGCCGCGGCGTACCGGCAGCTCTCACTCGTCCTCCGGCGCCCGCCGGGACGCGAAGCCTATCCGGGCGACGTCTTCTATCTCCACTCGCGCCTCCTCGAGCGCGCTGCCAAGCTGAGCGAGGATGAGTCGATCGTGGACAACGAAACGATCTTCAAGGCGGGCGGCTCTCTGACCGCGCTTCCGATCATCGAGACCCAGGCCGGCGACGTGTCGGCCTACATCCCGACCAACGTCATCTCGATCACCGACGGCCAGATCTTTCTCGAGGCCGATCTGTTCTACGCCGGCACACGTCCGGCGGTGAACGTCGGCATCTCGGTATCGCGGGTCGGCGGCAACGCGCAGATCAAGGCGATGAAGTCGGTGGCGGGGCGGCTGCGCCTCGATCTCGCGCAGTATCGAGAGCTCGAGGCATTCGCTCAATTCGGCTCGGACCTCGATCCGGCGACGCAGAAGCAGCTCGCGCGTGGCGCGCGCACCGTCGAGGTGCTCAAACAGCCGCAATATGCGCCGATGCCGGTGCATCAGCAGGTGATGATCATCTATGCCGTCACCAACGGCTTCCTGGACGATGTTCCGGTGGACCAGATCAAGGCGTGGGAAGGCGAGTTCCACCAGTTCATGGCGGAGCAGGCTCCGCAGATCGGCCAGGCAATCATCGACGAGAGAGTGATCTCCAAGGAGACCGAGGACGCGCTCAAGCAAGCAATCGTCAGGTTCGCCGAGATGCGCGGCTCGGAATCGGAGTCGGCCGGATCCGGCGATGCGACCGCCGCCGCCTCCGGCGACGACGGCTCGGACGAAAATACCGACAACGAGACCGGCACCGACGACGCCTCGACGGACGAAGCCCCGACCCCCGACACGAAAGCCGCCGCCGCGGCGCGCTGACCCTCTCTCTCCACCGAACGACACATGGCCAAGGGACGGGAGCTCAAGGGGCGGATCAAGTCCACCGAGGGGACGCGCAAGATCACGCGCACGATGGAGATGGTCGCGACATCGAAGCTCAAGCGCGCCCAGGACCGAGTGGTCGCGGCCCGCCCGTACGCGGCCGCGCTGTCGGGGGTGATCGGTGATCTCTATTCCCCGGCGCTGGCCGAGGAGTTTCCGCTGCTGCGGCAGCCGGAGACGGTCAAGCGGGCGGCGATTCTCCTCATCACCTCGAATCGCGGCCTCGCCGGCGCCTTCAACTCGAACCTGATCAAGGAAGCGCGGAAGCTCCTGGCCCAGGCGCAGACCGAGGGCGTCGAGGCGGAGCTGCACATCACCGGACGCAAGGGACTCGGCTTCTTCAAGTACATCGGACGCGCGATCGAGAGCTCACGCACCGACATCGGCGATCGCCCCACCGCCGAGAACGCCGCCGAGCTGGTGGATGATCTGATGCAGGGTTTCATCGATGGCCGGCTGGATGCCCTCTACCTCGTCTACGCGAAGTACGTCTCGCCGCTCTCCACGCCGGCGACCACCAACCGGATCCTTCCGGTCACGCCTCCGGAGAAGAAGGAGGCCGATGGGAAGGGGGGGATGCAGCACGACTACCTGCTCTTCCCGTCGGCCGAGGCGATCCTGACCGAGCTGCTTCCGCTCTACGTGCGCAACGCAGTGTACCGCGGGCTCGTGGAGACTGCCGCCGGCGAGCAGGGCGCCCGCCGCACGGCCATGAAGAGCGCGACCGACAACGCGGGAGAGATGCTCAACGTCCTCCGCCGCACGTACAATCGTGCCCGCCAGGCGCAGATCACCCAGGAGATCGCGGAGATCGTCGGCGGCGCCGAGGCGTTGAGCGGGTGAGCCGCTCCAACGCTCCCGGGACACAAACCACGGAATCCACAATGGCTGTCACAACCGCAGAAGCGACGCACCTCGGCAGGGTGATCCAGGTCATCGGACCGGTGCTCGATGTCGAGTTCGAGGCCGAGCATCTGCCCGAGATCTACAATGCCCTCCGCATCGAGCGCGAGCTCGACGGGCGCTACATCAATGTGGTCGCCGAGGTGCAGCAGCACATCGGTCGCAACCAGGTCCGTGCGGTCGCGATGTCGACCACCGACGGCGTGGAGCGCGGCATGGATGTCATCGACACCGGCTCACCGATCACCGTGCCTGTCGGCGAAGCGGCGCTGGGG
>JBBSGP010000133.1:0-4577 GCA_038253885.1 Gemmatimonadales bacterium
CTAGGTCGCCGAGCCGAGTTGCGTCGGAGACGATGGCGTAATAGCCCGAGACGATCACCGTCGCGTTCGGGAAGACGCCCAGCACGTACGGAAGCAGCGTCTTCATTCGCTCCACGCAGCGATCGCGAGCGAGCTTCCTCACCCAGCCCTCGGGATCGCTGATCGTCGGATCCATCGTCAGGATGCTCGTGACACCGACGTCGTTGATCCCGCCGTCCATGAGCACCAGCGCGACACTCTCCGGTTGAACGGGAGCGGCGTGCGCGGCATCCGTGATCGGATGCTGCGCCAGATAGCTTCTGGCGTGGTCCACCTGCGCGGTGATCGAAGGATGACCGTTCGGGACCTCCCCCGGGTAAGGCGGCTTCGCATCCTGCGTGGCGTCGGGTCGAATCACCGCTCCCGAATGGGCGAACGACCAGGTCACCGCCGCTTGTCCGTCGAGGCGCTTCTCGATCCCCTCCCGAAGGAGCGCCGGATACTTCGCTCGCTCCTCGAGCCCTTGCCCCCACGCGATCGAGTCCCCGATCACCACGATGTGGTAGGCTCGGTCCGCGGATGCCGAGGTCGTGTGGCGCGTGAGCGTGCGAACGAGCGCGCGACCGTCGAGCAGGCCGGCGCGCAACATCACTGCTCCGCAGGCGAGATCCCGGGCAAACTCGCGTCGCCCCATCTCTCGGCGATCTCTGTGCGACATCTGCTCTCCGGTGAAAGGCGTGTCTCGGCCGTGCGTGTGTCATCCTCGAACGTGATGCACATATCGTGGTCGCCGATGGGTGGCCGGCGTTACGCGGGGCGACTCGGTCGCGCGTCTCGCTGGTGGCCGCCGCGGTTGGCTGCCATGTTCCCGGGCATGATCGACGACCTGACAGGTGGCCCTGTCCCGCCAGCCATCCGGCCGGATGGCATCGCTGACGACTCCGTGATGGAGCCGGAGGTGGACATGGCCGCGGCACCGGCGGGAGCCACCGGAGCCGCGGCCGGCCGCCCGGAGGACATCACCCGTATCGCCGCCGCGGTGGAGTCGCCGCAGGCGCGCGGCGTGGCGCTGACGATTATCGCCATCCTGGCGCTGGTCGCCAGCACGTACTTCGCGCGCCCGTTCCTGCTGCCGATCACGCTGGCGGTGCTTCTCAACCTTCTCCTGAGCCCGGTCATTCGCGCGCTCGCGCGGATGCACATCCCGCCACCATTCGGCGCCGGCCTGGTGATCATCCTCTTTCTGGGCGGGCTGGGCACGGGGATCTATCAGCTCGCGACTCCGGCCGAGACGTGGATCGCGCGGGCGCCGGCCGCGTTCGCGCAAGCGGGCGAGCGGTTGCGTCGCGTGACGAAGCCGGTGGAGCGAGTCACGAAGGCCGCCGAGCAGGTGGAGCGGGCCACCGACGTCCGGGGGGGGGGGTCGAACAAGCCGCCGGAAGTGGTGGTCAAGGGAGCGAGTCTCGTCTCACGCGTGTTCGGCACGACCGAGAGCCTGGTGGCGCTGCTTCTCGAGGTTCTGCTGCTTCTCTACTTTCTGCTCGCGTCCGGCGACTTCTTCCTGCAGAAGCTGATCAAGGTGCTCCCGCGGGTGGGCGATCGCGAGAAGGCGGTCACGATAGCGCGCGAGACGGAGGCGTCGATCTCCCGCTACCTTCTCACTACGGCGCTGCTCAATGTGGGCGAAGGGGTGGTGGTCGCCATCGCGATGAGAGCCTGGACGATGCCGAACCCGGTGCTCTGGGGCGCGTTGATCGCGGTTCTCGAGTTCGTGCCCTATCTCGGTGCGCTCACGATGATGGTGGTGCTGACGCTCGTGGCCGTCGCCACCTTCGACGAGCTGGGGCGGGCTCTCGTCGTCCTGGCCACGTTCGTCGCCATCAACTTCTTCTGGGGCAACGTCGTGAGCCCGCTGATGCTGAGCAAGCGGCTGACGCTCAATCCGGTGGCGATCTTTGTTGGTCTCGCTTTCTGGTTCTGGCTGTGGGGGATACCGGGCGCTTTCATCGCGGTGCCGGTGCTCGCGACCTTCAAGATCTTCTGCGACAACATCGAGACGCTGGCGCCGATCGGGGAGTTTCTGGGCGGTCGGGATCCGTGGGAGCGGCGATCGACAGTCCGCCTCGACGAGAGCCCGAGAGATCGCTGACGATCCGAGAGCGAGTCACGGTTGGCCGGGATGGCGATTCCCGAGCATCGTCTCCAGCAGGTGGGCGGCTTTCTCCAGGACAGCGCGATCGGGCGCGGGGAGCGTGCGGATGTGCCGGGCGAGCGACGCGACGCGTCTCGCGCGTCCCGCCTCGAGCACCCGGCGTCCTCGGGCGGTGGCGTGAACGCGCTGGACGCGCCGGTCGGTCGCGTCGAGGCGTCGGGCGACGAGGCCATCCGCTTCCAGGCCGGCCACGAGGCGGGTGATGGTGGGTGGCCGTACCTGCTCGGCGGCGGCGAGGTCGCCGAGGCTGATCGGGCCGGCGAAGACGATGACGGAGAGGGCGGAGAGGGCAGGGGCGCCGAGGCCGGTCGCCTCGTCGTGGACCCGGAGGCGGCGCAGGAGGTGGATGGCGGCCGAGTGCAGGCGGTTGGCGACCGCCTCGGCGTCGGGGGCCGGCCGGCGGACGCCGCCGGGACTTGCGCGATCGGGAGATGGTGGCATAATAGTTAGTTAGGAAAGCTAACTAAATGGCGGCCGGGCGCCAGTCTCTCCGACCGCCGTTCCCGCTCCCACCTGGAGGCAGCATGACCCGCGATGACTTCCGACTCACCCAGATCGGCCAGATCTCCCTTCGGGCAACCGACCTGGATCGCGCCGTCCCGTTCTATCGCGATGTCCTCGGACTGGAACTCCTCTTCCAGTTCCCCCCGCTGGCCTTCTTTCGCTGCGGTGACGTGCGACTCATGCTCGGACCGAGCGAGACGGCCGAGTTCGACCACCCTGGCTCCGTCCTCTACTACAAGGTGGACGACATCCACGAGGCGCACCGGACCCTCACCGAGCGGGGCGCCCGCTTCCGCGACCAGCCACACCTCGTCCATCGGGCGGCGGATCACGAGCTCTGGATGACCTTCCTCGACGACCCGGAAGGGAACACGCTCGCCATCATGAGCGAGAAGCGATAATATTCCAATCTCACGTTCCGGAGCGTTCCATGTGTCGCCGCGCTGCGTTCATCGGGTCCCTCCTTACCGTCCCTCTCGTCGTTGGACTAGCAGCGGCGCAGCCGCAGACGTCCATCCCGGCGCTGACCGGAGTGCGGAAGAGTAGCGACGTCCGCATCAACGGTGATCTCCTCTCGCGCAGTGTCGTGGTGGCCGGAAGCTCCAACGGGCGCCAGATGGAACAGGTGTACGTACCGCTCGAGGACATTGCTCGCGCCGTCAACGGCGCGCCGTTGCTCGAGCCGGCGCTGAGGATCGATGGGAACCGGCTTCTCATCTCGGCGGTGTCGGGCGGCGAGCCATCCGGGAGCAGCACCAAGGTGAGGGATGACAAGATCTCGGTGAAGAGCACGGATCAGTTGAAGATCGAATCCGCTATCAAGATCGATGCCGGGTCGAAGAATGCGGCAAAGCTCTGGCTGAAGCGGGGAGCCGAGTTGACGACTGCGATGAAGCTTTCCAAGAGCACGGTCGATTTGAAATACAACAAGGATAATCCGGCGGGTATTGCCGTAAGCTCAGCGGGAGTGATCTCGAGCGATGTTCGCATGCTGGATGGCAAGGCCTACGTTCCGCTCGCGGATGTCGCGCGCGCGTTCGGTGGAACGGCGCAGCTCGGCAGTGCAGGCTACCAGGTCAGTGTGCCATCCTCCCCGCCGCGCTGAGGGTCACCGCCGCGCGCCAGCGAAACGCTCGGCGAAGAGCGGCGCGATGAGGTTGTCCACCGGCGCATGGTCGTCCGTGAGGATGATGGCCTCGCGGCTCCGCAGATAGCGCGCGAGGCCCTCGGCACTCACCGCTCTCGTGTCGAGGTCGTCATCGTCCCCGGCGCCGCGCTGTAACAGGGCGCCGGTGTCGATCGGACGCTCGGACGCGATGATGATGAACGTGCTCTGCCCGGCGCGCGCGAAAGCGGTCCGGGGGCCGACAAGGGCGATGTGCCCCTTCCCGAAGACGCTCTCCAGCGTGACGAGATAGGAAGGCATGAAGGCACCCTCCCGCCAGCTGTCGATCACGTTGGCGAGAACGAGTCCTCCGGGTGCGAGCCGGCCACGGAACTGAGCGGCGAACTCGCGCGTCGTGAGGTGGTAGGGAATGGAGAGATCGCTGAACGCGTCGGCAAAGATCAGATCGTACCGACGTGCGCGGCTCGCCTCCCCAATCATGAACCATCGCGCGTCCTCGTTGAGGGTTCGGATGCGCGTGCGGGTGGGGAGACCCATGAAGTCGCGCGCCACACGCGTCACCATCGGATCGATCTCGACGACGTCGATGAGCGCGCGCGGATATCGTTGCTCGATGAGCCGGGGGAGGGTGTAGCCCCCGCCTCCCACGAACAGCAGCCGCAACGAATCCCCGGTTGCCGATCGTAGCCTCACCGCCCGCTCGAAAACTTTCAGGTAGTCGTAGAGCAGGAAGGAGGGATCACCGCGGTCGTTGAA
>JBBSGP010000134.1:0-4529 GCA_038253885.1 Gemmatimonadales bacterium
GAAGCCGCGGCCCTCCCCGTCGTAGGGCGGGATGTTGAGGTTCTGCACGATGTTGTTCGAGATATCGACGCGCTGCATCGGGATACCGACGGCATACTGGAGGCCGATGAGGTTGAAGCCGGCGCCGACGTTGCGGATGAGATTGAGCCGGAAGGTGACGTCCTGGGTGACCGTCCAGGGGGCGCGGCCGGTGCCGCTGCCGCTTTGGGAGAGGGTCTTCAGCACCACGGCATAGCCTTCCTGCCCGCTCACCCAGCAATTATCCATCACGTTCCCCTCGACCAAGACACGCTGCGCGTTCTTCAGCTCGAAGAGGTTCTTCACTGCATAGACGCCCTTCCAGGCGAGGGGCTTGTAGAAGTGGTTGCGCCGGATCTCGATGTCGGAAGGCACGAGATTCGGAATGGACGGATCGGCGCCGCCGAAGATGATGTTCTCACCCGTGGCCTCGAGATAATTGTTCACGATCTTGAACGGGCCTGGCCCGTTCCACGTCGCGATCGCCTGCGCGTCCTGTCCGGGGTGATGGCACTCTGAGAGATAAGAGTCGATCACCGCCGTGGCGGCGCTGTTCATCCCGACGCATCGCGAAACCTGCAGCGCTGGGTGCCCATGCACGTAGACGCGATCCAGCACAAGGTTGTTCGGCACCTGATCGAGCGACGTCTGCTCGCCACTGCCTCCGAAAACGACGACTCCGTAGTTGAGCGTCTGCTCCGGCGCGACCGCGAACTCGACTCCCATGATCCGGTAGTGGTGAGCGCCGGGTTCGGCGCGAAGCGCGGGCCGCGCATCCACCGAAACCACCTTGGCCAGACGGACTGCCGCCGCCGGCGTCATGCGCGTTCCCTCGGGCGGCAGCTCCGTGTCGGAGACGTTGGAGCGAATCGTGATCCAGCCGCTGCCGGATTTCTTCGGAAGAACGAACGCGCCCCGGAACGTGGCTCCAGCGGCCAGCATGACCACGTCGCCCGGCTGAGCATCGATCAGCGCCGCCTGAAAGTCACCGCCTGCGCGAACCGAGAGCGTGCGTCCCGTCGGCTCATGAGCACGGGTATCCAGCACAGCCCGCAACGGCCCGGCGGCTGGTGATCCCAACTCCAGGCGCTCCATGCTGCTCTTCGTTGCCGAGCCTGCCCTCAAGCTTCCCTCGTTCTCCCTTCTGACCATCATGCCTGCGGCTTCGCGTAGTGGTTTCACACTATCCAGGCGGAGGATCGCCGGCGCACTGACCGGCGAAGCCCAAACCGCATCTGCCTCGATCGCGCGGGATCTGGGAAACGCTCCGCTCATTGGTGGAGTGACGCAGCCTGCGAGGAGCGCGGCTAAAGCGAGCGGGATGAGACCGCGCTTCGAACAGACCCCGTGCATATAGGCAATGCGCAACCGTGCCTCCTGTCTGCTGTTACGACCCAAGAAAGCCATGAGTGCTACTAGGTGGAGGACGACCGGTCAACGCACAACGTAATAATAGCAGTTCGCATGAGTTCGCTGTGCATGCGACGGCCTCTCAGCCGCCCAGATCAGACAGGAAGTAGCCGGACTCGCATATTGCAGGACTGTCGGGGTACCCAAAGCGAATGGTCTTCAATAAGCAATCCGCGGCGCTAACACCGGCGAGAGACTGGCTGGCACAGGGACGATCGGGCCCGCGTCCGCTGACATGCGCGGCGCCCATGTCAGAGCGCGAAGCTGTTCGTTCATCAGATGCGCGGTGATATGGATCAAGGCGAGATGCAAATATGTGAACACCACGCCTCCATAGCTCCCGAAGACTCCAGCGATGAGATACGCGAGCAGTCCGATCTCCAGGTACAGCAGCTGCGCCGACTCCGCGGGCAGCAGCTGACGGCAGCGCCGGCGCACACGCTCGGCGTCCCGCACGGTCACCAGGATAATGACAAGAAAGAGGAGCAGTCCCACGATGCCCGTCTCGGCGAAGATGCTGAGGTAGGTGCTGTGGGCATCGCGCCGTCCACGTGCCATCTTGTCGAATTCCGGCCGCTTCGCGTATACCTGGTGCGACTGCGGATAGGCGCCGAGGCCGACCCCGAAGAGCGGTTGGTCCCGGATGATCGTCAGAGCCACTTTCCAGATCTCGTATCTCTGGGCGGCCGACCCCTCCTTGTCCATCCTGTACAGGTCCACCTGCCCGCCGGCCGTGATATTGGTTATGCCTCCCAGACGCTTCCACGCCGACTCCGGTGCGGCGACAGCCACGATCGCGCCCACGACGAGTACGGTCGCCAGAGTTCGGACGCGCTTTTTTCTGCGTTGGGTGCCGAGCGCGAAGAGCGCGAACACCACCAGCGCGATGAAGGCGCCGCGAGATTGCGTCAGGAGTACGAGGAAGGGCAGCACGAGCACGCCGGCAAGGGCAGCCTTCCGCGCCCAGCCCGGCCGGTCTGTGAGAAGCACCCCGATCCCGAGCGAGAGCTGGAGCAGGCAGAAGGCCGCGATGTCGTTGGGGTTGGCGTAGATCATCTTCCAGTATGCGCGTCCCTCCATCGACTCGTGGTAGATGAAGTAGTTGAAAAGCGCTCCACGCGCCGGGTAGAGAGCGAAGCAGCCGAGGAAGAACAGCAGAAAGAAGCGAAGCTGGGCACGCGTCCGGATCACGTTCACCGCCGTGAGCGTGATCAGCCAGATCTTCGCGAAATCGATCAGACGATCCCACACCGCGGACGGATATTGGGTCTGGGCGAAGCCGAAGAGACACCAGATGAGAAACACGCCGGTCCATACCACCACGGGTGGAAACCGCAGCCGCCCTCGCTGCAGGGGGAGACCGAGCAGCGCAGCGCCCATCGCCACCGTACCGATGTTGAAACGGTAGGTGGTGATCACGAAGACGTAGACCAGGAAACCGACATAGGCGAGCGACCAGTGGACGCCCTTCCACGGCCAGCGAGACGGCACGGTGGACGTAGCCGGAGGAAGTCCAGTGTGGAGCGCGCGCCTTCTCATGCCGCCGCCGCTGACGCGGCATCCAGCAGCCGCTCGTACAGCGATTCGAGCGATGCGATGACGTTGTCCGCGCCGTAGTGGTCCCGGGCACGCCGTCGTCCCGTTTCTCCCATGTCGCGGCGCAGGTCGGGGCTCACAAGCAATCGCTCGATCGCCGACGCCAGCGCCTCGGGGTCACTGGCGGGCACCAGGAGGCCGGTCTTTCCGTCGAGCACCGCATCCGCGTTCCCGCCCACGGCCGTTGCCACGACCGGCTTACCCGCGGCCATCGCCTCCACGATCGAATTGGGAAAACCTTCGCTCGTGGAGCAGACCACCGAGACGTCGAACAGTTGGTGAAGGCTGACTGGTCCCGATCGCTGGCCGGCGAATCGGACGACATCGGACACACCGAGCGTGACTGCCAACTGCTCGAGGCTATCGCGGCATTCTCCGTCACCGATGAGCACCACGCGCAGTCGCGGCCAGCGGGTACGAAGCAGAGCGGTCGCGCGCAGCAGAGAGGCGTGATCCTTCACGGGTGCCAGCCGTGCAACGGAGCCGACAACCAGCGCCTCGTCCGGCAGATCGAGCTCGCGCCGCAATGCCGTGAGCAGCTCCGGCGCTGGAGTATCGAAAGCGCTCTCGGTCACGAAATTGGAGATCACGGACACGCGCGCGCACGGTATTCCCTCGACGGCGCTCACCGACGCGCCCACCGCCGGACTGTTGGCCAGGACACAATGCGCCATCCGGTAGGCAAGCGCGTTCGCCACGCGATGGTGTCTCCTGGTGAGCGACTGCCACCATCGCCGGCTGGCGATCACCACCGGTACTCCCGCGAATCGGGCCCATGGGGTGACGAAGATGTTGGTGTAGAGATCGTGAGCATGAACGATCTGCACCCGCTCCTGCTCGAGAAAGCGCGCCAGCCGGTAGCCCTGTCGGACAGTCCGCGGACCGTAGAGGCTTGAGATCGGGAAGCTATGGACGGGAATTCCCGCCGCTGCATAGCGCGCCATGAGGGGACCGCGCTCGCGAAGGCAGACGATGAGCAGATCGAAGCGTGAACGGTCGAGCAGCTCCGCGGTTCGCACGGCATTCAGCTCCGAGCCACCGATGTCCATGTTGTCGATGCAATAAGCGATTCGGATACGCCCAGACCGCGGATGCTGCAAGGGATCCCTCTCGACCTCGTGATGGTGCACCGGAAAACGGGCGGTCGCACAGGCTGACGAAGACGTGGAATCTGCGGCAACCATGCCGGCGTCCATTCTCCCCGCGTGCGTGGAAGAATAGTAATACGCTCGCGGAAGGCCTTCGTTCGCCACCCGGGTGCCACGACCACCCCTCGACGAGCGGCGGTGTGGCGCGGGCGCAACGGATCGTGTTAGGGGAGGACGACCCCGCGGGTGGCGGTGGCGACGGCGTCCACATCGGCGCCGAGGTCCTTGCCGTCCGTGCCGGCGTTGCGGTAGGGGCTACCGGCGGTGAGGTGGAAGTCGCCGCCGGCAAAGTTCAGAAAGCCGACCGCGCTCGCACTCGTCGGGAAGAAGTTGCCGGAGGGATACGTCCCGTTACTC
>JBBSGP010000135.1:0-4524 GCA_038253885.1 Gemmatimonadales bacterium
GATGCGGATCGTCGGCGTGCCGAAAACGATCGACAATGACGTGAGCTGCACGATCACGACCTTCGGCTTCGATACCGCCGTCAATACGGCCATCGAGGCGATCGACAAGCTGCACACGACCGCCGAGAGCCACGACCGGGTGATCGTGCTCGAGGTGATGGGGCGCCACACCGGGTTCATCGCGCTGTACAGCGGGCTCGCCGGTACCGCCGATGTCATCCTGATCCCGGAGATTCCCTACGACATCGAGCGCGTCTGCGAGAAAATCATGCAGCGCGATCGGGCGGGGCGGCAATTCTCGATCGTCGTCGCCGCCGAGGGGGCATTTCCGCGCGGCGGCCAGATCTCGGTGCTAGGCGAATCACTGCCCGGTGAGGCACTGCGCGTCGGCGGCCTGGCGGAGAAGCTGGCGCGCGAGATCCAGGCGCGGACCGGAAAGGAGTGTCGCTCACTCACTCTGGGCCACCTCCAGCGGGGCGGCATGCCGACCGGCTACGATCGGCTGCTGGCATCTCGCTTCGGAGGGGCGGCTGTCCGCGCGATCGCCGAGGAGAAGTTCGGCCACATGCTGGCGCTCCAGTCGCCCAACATTGTCACCGTTCCGATCGCCGACGTACTGCGGCAGCCCAAACTGGTGGATCCGGAGCATGACATCGTCATGACGGCACGGGCCACCGGAATCTCGTTCGGCGATGAGAGCGTCTAGCGACCGGCCAGAGGCGTGTCGATATCGACGGGCCTCGTTCGACGTACCAGTGAGGGCGGGGACCCGTTGACGAGACCGTCAGGCAGCCCGCTTCCGACTACAGCCACAAGGAGACGACGATGCGATTCATGGTGATGGTGAAAGCCGACAAGAACTCCGAGGCGGGCGTTCTGCCGGACGAGAAGCTCCTGACCGAGATGGGGAAGTACAATGAAGAGCTGGTGAAGGCCGGCGTGCTGCTCGCCGCCGAGGGGCTCCAGCCGAGCTCGAAGGGCGCGCGCGTCAGGTTCTCGGGAACGAAGCGGACCGTGATCGACGGGCCGTTCGCCGAGACCAAGGAGCTGATCGCCGGCTTCTGGTTGATCCAGGCGAAGTCGAAGGATGAAGCGATCGAATGGGTGAAGCGCTGCCCCAACCCGTTCCCTGGGACGGAGTCCGAGATAGAGATCCGGCAGGTGTTCGAGGCGTCGGACTTCGGCCCCGAGTTCACGCCGGAGCTCAGGGAGGCAGAGGAGCGCATGCGCGCCCAGGTGGCCGGCAAGAAGTGATTTCGAGCCTCGCCAACCTGAGTGTCGTCGCTGAGAGGTAGGCGTCGGGCGCACCGGCCTTGCACCGGGACACGAAGATGATGTGATTGGATGCCGTGACGGTATCCGACACCCATCGCGCCGTCGACACGGTCTGGAGGATCGAGTCGGCCAAGCTCATCGCCGGTCTCACGCGGATCGTACGCGACGTCGGGATCGCCGAGGATCTCGCGCAAGAGGCGCTCGTGGCCGCGCTCGATCAGTGGCCGGAGTCGGGCGTCCCGGACAACCCGGGAGCCTGGCTGATGGCCACCGCGAAGCGACGTGGGATCGATCTACTGCGCCGAAACACCATGCTCGACCGCAAGCACGAGCAGCTCGGTCACGAGCTCGAGGCGCAGCAGGAGATGGCGGTGCCCGATCTGGACGCCGCCATCGACGATCACGTCGGCGACGATCTCCTGCGCCTCATGTTCATCGCCGCGCATCCGGTGCTCTCCGCCGAGGCGCGCGTTGCTCTCACCCTCCGGCTGCTCGGAGGTCTGACAACGGAGGAGATCGGGCGGGCGTTCCTCGTTCCGGAGTCGACGATCGCCCAACGCATCGTCAGGGCCAAGAGGACTCTCTCCGAGGCTCGGATTCCCTTTGAGGTTCCTCGCGGGGCCGAGCTAGCGGCCCGGCTGGCGTCGGTGCTCGGCGCGATATACCTCGTCTTCAACGAGGGCTACTCCGCAACGGCAGGGGACCACTGGACTCGACCCGCGCTCTGCGAGGATGCGCTCCGTCTCGGACGTATCCTGGCCGAGCTGGCTCCGATGGAGCCAGAGGCGCACGGGCTCATTGCGTTGATGGAGATTCAGGCGTCGCGTCTGGGAGCGGGGGTCGGCCCATCAGGCGAGCCGATTCTGCTGCTCGATCAGGACCGCTCGCGCTGGGATCACGTCCTCATCCGCCGTGGACTCGCGGCGCTCGCGCGCGCCGAGATGCTCGGCGGCGCGCCCGGCCCATACGCGGTGCAGGCGGCGATCGCCGCCAGCCACGCCCGCGCGCGGACGCCGGGCGAAACAGATTGGGCACGCATCGCCGCGCTTTACGATGCGTTGGCGAGGCTCGCGCCCTCGCCGGTCGTGGAGCTCAACCGCGCGGTCGCGATCGCGATGGCGTATGGTGCGGCAGCGGGCCTCGAGCTCGTCGATGATCTCGCGTCGGAGCGGTCGCTCGAGAGCTATCATCTCCGGGTCTTCCGGCTTTGCAGTGGGTCAGCCCGGTAAGATTGCCTCAGCGCGGGTCTAGATCGAGCCCGCCGCAGTGGAAGTAGATCGCCGCCTTGAACCGCTCGCGATCCCGGAAGCCGCGCGAGGAATACTTGATCCACTGGATCTTCGCGTTAAGCCCTTCCGTCACCGCGTTGGTAATGTGATGCGTGAGATAGGTCAGGATGTTCTCGAGATGGCGCCGCAGCGTCTTGGCGAGATAGCGCATCGGGGCAAGGCGCGAGCGAATGGCCCATGCGTACCAGTGGACAAAGAAGGCGCGGGCTCGGGGAATCGAGTGGAACTCCCACAGTCGACGGATGGCTTCCTTCATCGCCCACGCGCGTGCGGACTTGAGCGTGCTCGCGCGCAAGTGGCGGAAAGCCTGCCGCTGCGTGGCCGTGAAATCGGCGCGGCCCACCGCAGTCTTGAGCCAGAGGAACTTGGTGCCAGTCAGGCGCCGATCGCCGTCCTTGCGGAGCACACGCTGCTCCTTCCGGCGCACCTGATCCATCGCCTCCATCACATGCCGCATCACATGGAACCGATCGAAGACCAGCTTGGCGTCTGCGTCCGGCACCCAGGTACGCACCGTCTTGCGGTAGGGCTCCCACATGTCCATCACGATCGCCTCGATCGCCGTGCGCTCCTCGAGCGACAAGCTGGCGAAGTACGTATCAAGACTCGCCGCGGTCCGATCGTCGGCCACGTGCAGCACCGTCTGCGCATCGAGATCGACGACCATCGTCACGAACTGGAAGTGCTTGAGGTAAGAATGCTCGTCGATGCCCAAGCGTCGGCCCGCGACCGAGGCGCGCCGGGCGAGCCCACGCCGCACGGCACGCTCGACGATCCCATTGGCTTCCTCCCACGTGAGGCCAAGCCGTCGCGCCACGGCGGTCGGCGTCGCTTCCTTCAACCAGGCGATCGCGAGGCGCTCGAAGAGGAGCGTGAAGTGCGAGTGGCGCTCGGCCCAGGGAACGGGAATCGTGCGCACACCATGCGTGGGGCACGTGATGCGCGGCACCGCCGCGTGAAGCAGCGTCTGGAACTGACACGTATCCAGATGGCGCCAGCTCCGCTCGACATGATCGTACATCGGCCCATCGGCGCCGCACTCCGGACAGACGAACTGGGCGCCCTCGTACTCCCGCACCCAGATATGCACGGCGTGCTCCGTCTCGCGGAGCTCCACGCGCTCGACGTGCCACGGGGCGTGCATCCCGAGAATCGTGGCATACAGCGATCGGTCGTCCATAGGCGCGCGCTCCCCAGAAAGGCTCGCGCCACGCTAGTCCACCCACTCACTTCCCGGAAGACCCTCATCTCCTACCCAGCGTGCGGGGTGATCTGCTGGCCAAGCTTGGCCGCAAGGACGAGGCTCGGGCGGAGTTCGAGCGTGCGGCGTCGCTCACGCGCAACGCGCGCGAACGGGATCTGCTCCTCGATCGCGCCGCGGCGTGCGCGCACGAATCGGCGCAGCGCGAGCCGCCAACTGGCAGTCTATCCGGGACTGAAGCCGAGGAACGGTGATGGTGAGTGACGTGCCCGACTACGACGAGTACGGCTCTGTCGCGGATCTGTACGACCACGTCGTGCTCTATCGCGACCGGCCCGACGTCGAGTTCTTTGTCGAGGCGGCGAAGGAAGCTGGATCGCCGGTCCTCGAGATCGGGTGCGGCACGGGTCGCGTGTTGATTCCCACGGCTCGCGCCGGCGTCGATATCGTGGGGCTCGATCTCTCGCCGCACATGTTGGACATCTGCCGCCGGAAGGTGAGCGCCGAGCCGGCGGCGGTGCAGTCGCGGATCGAATTGGTGCGTGCCGACATGCGCACGTTCGAGCTGAGGCGAGCCTTCTCGCTGGTGACGCTCCCGTTTCGTCCATTCCAGCACCCGGTCTCGGTCGCCGACCAGCTCTCATGCCTCGAGAGCGTACGCCGGCACCTCGCTCCCGGTGGCCGGCTGATCCTCGACCTGTTCAATCCGTCGCTCGACGCGTTGGCGAACCGGCCCCTGGGTGAGGAGGCGCGGGACGA
>JBBSGP010000136.1:0-4496 GCA_038253885.1 Gemmatimonadales bacterium
CGGTAGCTGACCGAGTAGCTCTGCGCGCCGTCGGTGACGGAGAACGTCATCGCCCGGCCGCCGGGTGCACGGACGATGGTGCCCGGGACGACGCGGGCCCCCACCTTCACACCCGTCTCGTACATCGATGGGTCGCGGGAAATCTTCGTGGCCAGCTCGCTGGGCGTGAGGTAGTACACACCGGTGCTCCGGATCGAGCTGGCCATGAGATAGCCGGCCGTTCCGAGCACCAGGGCTCCGCCCAACAGGAATTTGACCCGAGGCTTCATGATTCAGTCCCGAGGCTCCATGGCCTCATTCGGCACGGCGTTTCGATGCTTCGGCCCTGACGCGAGCCATGATCGCCTCGAGCTCCCGCTCGGCCGCCGCCCTCTCCTGGGCGTCCCAGGCGGCGGACTTGCTGCTGAGCTCCCGGACACCGGCCAGCATCTCGTCGACGAGCTTTCGCAACGCTTCATTTCGGCGCCGGTTCTTCTCCGCCTCCGACTGTCCCGGCTTCGCGTCACTCATTCAGGGACGGGGTGTAGGTGAGGGGCCGCCGGCTGCGCCGCCCGAGAATATAGCGCTTCCGTCCCTGCGGAGTAGAGTGCCGGCGCCGTCAGCGGCGCGTACGGTCCAGGAGAAGGCTGGCTGCCGCCGCACCGGCGATGTCTGCGACCAGGTCGCGCCGTCCGAATCCTTCGGGACCCCGGCGATCATGGAGCTCCTTGGCGAGACCGAAGGAGAAAGTCACGGCGGAGGCACCCGCCAGAGCTCCCCCGTGAGATGCGTTGAGCGCCCGCAGACCACCATAGCCGATGCTCTGAATGAAGGCGGACATGAAGAAATGTTGCACCTTGTCAGGGGCGAGCCAGCGATCCCGCGGCGGGGAATGGGGCAGGCGCAGCGCGAGCGCGAGTACGAGGATGTTCATCACGTGATCTCCGGTCAAAGTGGCGTCACGCGCTTCTCGCGACCGCCGCCACGCCCAGGCGAGTCAGAGCTTCTCCGAGGAGGACGAGCGCGCGATCCAGCAGCTCGCGATGAGCGGCCAGGTTGATCCAACTGCTGGCGCCGGAAGGGTGAGGCAGGGCGATCACCTCCGACGATCCACCGGCGAGGGTGATCGTCTTTCGCTCTCCGACGATCGCCTCCAGCGGGAGAGGGCCCAGAAAGCGATCCACGGCGAGACGGCCGACCGGAATGATCAGAGCCGGGCGGATCAGCGCCAGCTCCGCATCGAGCCATCCGCTGCAGAGCGCTCGCTCGCGGGGTGATGGGACTCGGTCGCCACGTCCGGTGGGACTGGCACCAGGATAGCAGCGGGTGATGGCGGCGATGTAGATGCGCTCGCGTATCCGAGCCTCGTCCACTCCCGCTCTCCCCAGCCAGCGAAAGAGGGTGCGGCCGGCTCGTCCAGCGAAGGGACGCCGGTCACTCACCTCTGTCTTGCCGGGCGCCTGTCCGACCAGCATCACTCGAGGCGCGTGGGCAGCGGACAGGATGGGCAGCACGGTGGAATCGGTGTTGCCGCAGCGGCGGCAGTTCGCGAGGGCTCGTGTGTGCTCCCCGAGCAGTTGCGGCAGCGAGCGGCGCCGTCCACGAGAAGCGCTCACGTCAGCTCTCCGAATCCTTGGCCCACGCGAGGGCCGTGCGGACTGCGCGCCGCCACCCGCGATGGCCGTCGGCCGCGGCACGACCGCCCGGGCCGGGCTCGAAGCGTCGCCACTGCCGAGTCGACAGGAAAGCGCCGGGATCCGTCCAGATGCCGGCAGCCAGACCGGCCAGGGCCGCCGCTCCGAGCGCGGTGGTCTCCACCATCTCTGGCCGCTCGACCGGCACGCCCAGGACATCGGCCTGGAACTGCATGAGCCAGTCGTTCTGGGTTGCCCCTCCATCCACTCGGAGACGCGAGAACGGGCACCCACCCTGCTCGCGCATCACCGAGAGCACATCGGCCGTCCCGAATGCCATGGCCTCGAGCGCGGCGCGCACGAGGTGTGCCCGCGTGGTGCCGCGCGTGATCCCGACGATCGTTCCACGCGCATCGGGAGCCCAGTGCGGGGCGCCGAGCCCGACCAGCGCGGGAACGAAGAAGACACCATCCGTGCTCTCGACAGATCGGGCCAGGGCTTCGCTCTCCGCCGCGGTGGCGATGAGACCGAGTCCATCGCGCAGCCACTGAACCGCTGCGCCGGCAACGAAGATCGCAGCCTCGAGGGCGTAGCACGCATCGCCACGGCCGTCGCACGCGATGGTGGTGAGCAGTCCCGCCTCGGCGACGGGCCGACGCATTCCCGTGTTCAGTAGAAGGAAGGCACCGGTGCCGTAGGTATTCTTTCCCTCACCGGCGGCCCAACAACCCTGCCCGAAGAGCGCCGCTTGCTGATCGCCCGCGATCCCTGTGATCGGTATCTCCTTCCCGAAAACCCACGCCCGCGCCGCGCCGAAATCCCCGCTCGATCGACGTACCTCTGGCAACACGGCGCGAGGCACTCCGAAGAGACCGCACAGCTCGTCGCTCCATTCGCGCGTGCGTATGTCGAACAGCATCGTCCGCGAGGCGTTGGTCGGCTCGGTGGCGTGCACGACACCGCCGGTCAGGTTCCACACGAGCCAGCTATCGACGGTTCCCGCCGCGAGCTCGCCTGCCGTTGCCCGGGCCATCACGGCAGAGTCTCGGAGCATCCATTCGAGCTTGGTCGCCGAGAAATACGGGTCGGTGACCAGGCCGGTACGCTCGGCGATCCACGCGGAGCGGGGTGCAAGCTCGGCGCATCGCCGCGCCGTGCGACGATCCTGCCACACGATCGCGCGCCCGATGGCGCGGCCGGTCTTGCGGTCCCAGATCACGACCGTCTCGCGCTGGTTCGTGATACCGATCGCCACTGGCACAGCTCCGGCCTGCGCGATGGCATCGCGCGCGGCCTCTACCGTATGGACCACCAGCTCCGATGGGTCGTGCTCCACCCAGCCCGGCTGCGGATAGTGCTGGGTGATCTCGCGATACCCACGCCCGGCGATACGACCATTTGCATCGACCATCAGCGCCGTGCTCCCGGTCGTGCCCTGATCGAGGGCGAGAATGAAGCGGTGGTTCATCCGGCGCCCACACCGAAGTGATAGGGCGGGCGATGCGTTCCTCGATCGCTCACGATGGCGCTGATCAGCTCGGCCGGGGTGACGTCGAACGCCGGGTTCTCGACCTGGGCGGAATCGGGAACGGTGAGCGGCCCGAAGCCGCGCGTCACCTCCTCGCGACCACGTTGCTCGATCGGGATGTCGTCTCCGCTCGGTAGAGTGGCATCGATGGTCGAGCTCGGGGCAGCCACGTAGAGCGGCAGGCCATGATGGCGGGCCAGGACCGCCAGCGCGTAGGTGCCGATCTTGTTGGCGACGTCGCCGTTCGCGGCGATGCGGTCTGCGCCCACGAGCACGAGATCGATCCGACCCCGTCTCATCATGCTGGCCACCGCCCCGTCGGCGATCACAGTGACGGGAATGCCAGCCCGGGCCAGCTCCCACGCTGTGAGACGGCTCCCCTGCAGCAGCGGACGAGTCTCGCCGACGATCACCTCCGGGCGGCGGCCACTCTCGGCGGCGAGATAGAGGGGGGCCAGTGCCGTGCCCACTCCGGCGGTGGCGAGGGCGCCGGCGTTGCAGTGAGTGAGCACGCGTGCACCGTGCGGGATGAGCGCGAGGCCGTGTTGCGCGATGGCGGAGCACATGGCCCGATCCTCCTCGATGATGACATTGGCCTCATCGAGGAGGACGTCGGCAATTGACTTTCCATGGCCGGATGCGCTGCCGGCGCACGCGAGCATGCGGTCGAGCGCCCAGCCGAGGTTCACCGCCGTCGGCCTCGCGTTTCGAATAAGATCCGCGTGGGCGCGCAGGCGCTGAAGTGTCTCGTGGCGCGGGAGGTCTCCGCACGGCCGCGCCGCGAGGGCGAGCGCCATTGCGGCGGTCACGCCAAGGGCTGGGGCGCCGCGCACCGCGAGGCGCATGATGGCGTCGCGCACCGCTTCGACGGTTTCCAGGTCCAGATACTCACACCGCCCGGGCAGGAGCGTCTGATCGATGATGCGAATCGCATCCCCTCGGGGAGACCACTCGACAGCACTCACGATGGGCGAACGCACGCACGGAAACTAGCCTGAGTCTCTGCGGGACGGCACCAGATCCTCGGTGCGGGGCCTCCGGCGCCGCTCGGGAAAGTGCTTGTCGAGAAAGCGAATCAGGGCGCGCTCCTCCGCATGGTGTCCGGAGGACGCCCGACCGCGCGGCATGCGCGCGAGCGAGGAGGCGATCGTCTCCCCCTCGTCCTCGAACCGCGCGATCACCATCGGGTGGATGTACGATTTCCGGCAGATGGCCGGCGTGTTTCCGAGCTCCGCCGCCACGAACCGGAGGGCAGTCACGACAATCTTGTGCCGGAGTCGGGGTGTGTCCGGCGCCGGCCCCAGCTCGGCGAGCACGGTCGCCATGCGCAGCGTGCCTCCCCACGTCCGGAAGTC
>JBBSGP010000137.1:0-4496 GCA_038253885.1 Gemmatimonadales bacterium
GATCACGCCGCTCTTCGACCGGGCGCCCCTGCTCGACCCTGTTCAGGGAGCGGGGGGCGCCGGTCCGGCGGGCGGAGGCGGGGGCGGCCGGCACGGAAGCGGAGGCGCGGAGCAGCTGTCCGAGAGAGTGCAGTACGTGACGGCTCCCCCTCCGGCCCCGCCGGTCACTCCCTCCGTGGTACCGCCGATCTCGCCGCCGGTGCTACCGCCGGTGGTACCGGTGCAGGCGAAACCCGCCGATCCGCTCGTGGTCAAGCTGGAGCTGCCGCGCACCGACATCGATATGGCACTCACGCGCGGGGTCGGCGGAGGAACGGGAAACGACGGCTCGACGGGGAATGGGCCGGGGAGCGGCGGAGGCATCGGGTCGGGCGTCGGCACCGGTCGCGGGTCCAGTACCGGTTCAGGGACCGGCGGCGGCCCCGGAACGATCTATCCGCCGACAACAACGCAGGTGTTCATCCCGCCCCTTCCCGCGCCGGAGCGCATCAAGCCGTACCGCCTCGTCGCGACATTCGATGTGGACTCCACCGGCAAAGTGCTTCGCGTGGACTTCAATCAATCCAGAGACGGGAGCTATAACCGCCAGCTCAGGGAGCGTCTGGACCAGACGCGATTCCGGCCGGCGACGCGGTGGGATGGGAGTCCGGTGCGCGCCACGGCGCAGATCACCTACGACTTTCCCTAGCCAACCACTCTGGCGGCCGTTAGTTTCCCGCGGCTGTCTCCAGCACCACATCGTTCTCTGACCCGTCCTCCGGTGCGCCTGCCCGCCGGAGCTTCGCCCGCACATGAGGACCGGCATGACCAGCGTGACCGCTGACACCCCGATGCGCGAGCCGCATTCGGAGTTCGTCAAGGCGATGACGCTCACCGATGCGACGATGCTCGTGGCCGGCTCCATGATCGGCTCTGGCATCTTCATCGTGTCCGCGGACATCGCTCGGACGGTCATGAGTCCGTTCTGGCTGATCATGGCGTGGGTGCTCACAGGCGTGATCACGCTACTCGGCGCGCTGGCCTATGGAGAGCTGGCGGCGATGTTTCCTCGAGCGGGCGGGCAGTACGTCTTTCTGCGCGAGTCGATGGGTCCACTCACGGGATTTCTCTACGGGTGGACCCTTTTCGTCGTGATCCAGACTGGCACGATCGCCGCCGTCGCGGTCGCGTTCGGACGCTTCCTCGGGGTGCTGCTTCCATCGATCACGCCGGGGCGGTTCGGTTGGTTTCCGCACGTCGATGTCGCGACGCCTGGCGGATTGGTGGAGCTCGGGCTGTCACCGCAGCGACTGGTTGCCCTGGTCATGATCTGGCTGCTGACCTGGGTGAACCTGAGAGGGGTGCGGGAAGGCAAGCTCGTGCAGACAACCCTCACCACCGCCAAGACGGGGGCGCTCGCCCTTCTCATCGTCCTGGGACTGACGATCGGCCGGAATGCCACAGCGCTCACCGCCAATTTCGGCGCCGGTGCCCCTGCCGGGCCGGCACTCACCACCACCTTCGTGATCGCGTTCGGGGCGGCGCTGGTGGGGTCGCTTTTCTCCAGCGACGCCTGGAACAACGTGACGTTCGCCGCGGCGGAGGTGCAGAACCCGAAGAGAAATCTGCCGCTGGCGCTGTTGCTCGGGACGGGTTTGGTGACCCTGCTCTACGTGTGCGCCAACTTCGCGTACCTGAACGTTCTGCCTCTGCACGGGATCGAGAACGGCGTCACCGTGCTCGACCGCGGCATCCAGCACGCGACGCAGGACCGGGTCGGGACGGCCGCGGCCGAGCAGATCTTTGGATCGAGTGGTGGCGTGCTCATGGCGATCGCCATTCTCGTTTCGACCTTCGGCTGCAACAACGGGTTGATCCTCGCCGGGGCGCGCGTCTTCTATGCGATGGCGCGCGATGGTCTCTTCTTCCGCCGGGCCGGCGTGCTCAACGCCCGGCGTGTGCCCGCGCGCGCTCTCATCTTGCAGGCGGTGTGGACTTCGCTTCTCTGCCTCACCGGAACTTACGGGCAGCTTCTGGACTACGTCATCTTCGCCGCGCTGATCTTCTACGTGCTCACGACGGCGGGGCTATTCATTCTGCGAGCGCGCCGCCCGGACGCCGAGCGTCCGTATCGCGCCATCGGCTATCCCGCGCTCCCCGCGCTGTACCTGCTGCTGGCGGCGGGGGTCGCTATCATCCTGCTGATCTCCACCAAGACCCGCGCGCAGGCGTTATCCGGTCTCGTCCTGGTGATCATTGGCGTGCCCGTCTACTACCTCTGGCGTCGCGCCGATGCCTCCTCGGATGTGGTTCCCACCCACGCTGGCGGAGCCTGATCCACTGTTCGACGCGTTCTCGTGTCACTGTCCCAGCTGGGGTGACACCGCTTGTGTCTGCGCCCGCGCTTTCGCCTTCGACTGCCCCCGCACCACGCACCCGACCAGGAGATGCTCACCGATGAATCGGATGGACACAGCGCTTCGACGTGCCCTCCCGCTGTTTCTTGCGGCCCTGCTCACTCTTGTTCCTTCCCCGATCGTGGCGACTCTGCTCGCCCAACAGACGGCGCACGCGCCCGGTGGTGAGGCCAATCTCATCATCCCGAACCTCACCCAGGTGACTTTTCATGGCATCGCGGGGCGCAGCCTGCTGATGGCGGGGCTCGTCGTGTGCGGGCTCGGCCTCCTCTTCGGGATCGTCATTTCCGGCCAGCTCAAGCGCATGGCGGTACACGAGTCGATGCGGGAGATATCGGAGCTCATCTACGAGACATGCAAGACGTATCTGGTGACCCAGGGCAAGTTCATCCTCATCCTCGAGCTGTTCATCGGATTCGTCATCCTGCTGTACTTCGGAGTGCTCCTCCACTTCGAGCCGGTGAAGGTCGCGATCATCCTGCTCTTCAGCCTGATCGGCATCGGCGGAAGTTACGGCGTGGCCTGGTTCGGAATCCGCATCAACACCTACGCGAACTCGCGAACGGCTTTTGCCAGCCTCCGCGGCAAGCCCTATCCGTGCTATGCCATTCCCCTCAAGGCAGGCATGAGCATCGGCATGCTGTTGATCTCGGTGGAGCTGGTGTTGATGCTCTGCATCCTGCTCTTCATTCCGGGAGATTATGCCGGAGCGTGCTTCATCGGCTTCGCCATCGGCGAATCGCTGGGAGCGGCCGCCCTGCGCATCGCGGGCGGGATCTTCACCAAGATTGCCGACATTGGCTCGGACCTGATGAAGATCGTCTTCAACATCAAGGAAGACGACGCGCGGAACCCCGGCGTGATCGCGGACTGCACCGGTGACAACGCCGGCGACTCAGTGGGTCCGAGCGCCGACGGCTTCGAGACCTACGGCGTCACCGGGGTGGCGCTGATCTCCTTCATCGTCCTGGCGGTCAGGCAGCCGTCGGTGCAGGTCCAGCTTCTGGTCTGGATCTTCGTCATGCGCATCATGATGGTGATCGCCAGCGGGCTCTCCTATCTGCTCAACGAGGCGGTGGCCAAGGGCCGTTACGCCAACGTCGACAAGATGAACTTCGAGGCGCCTCTGACCTCGCTCGTCTGGCTCACATCGATCGTGTCGGTGGCGGCGACCTACATCGTCTCGTACTTCCTCATCCCCGACCTCGGCGATGGCTCGCTGTGGTGGAAGCTGTCCACCGTGATCACCTGCGGCACTCTTGCCGGGGCGATCATCCCGGAGCTGGTGAAGATCTTCACCTCCACCGAGTCGACCCACGTCAGAGAGGTGGTGACGTCCTCCCGCGAAGGAGGGGCGTCGCTCAACATCCTGTCGGGGCTCGTGGCTGGTAACTTCAGCGCCTTCTGGCTCGGCATCACCATCATGGGCCTCATGTCGATTGCCTACGCGGTGAGCACCACCGGGTTCGAGGCGCTGATGATCGCGCCGGCGGTGTTCGCGTTCGGTCTCGTTGCTTTCGGCTTCCTCGGCATGGGACCGGTGACGATCGCGGTGGATTCGTATGGCCCGGTGACCGACAACGCGCAGTCCGTGTTCGAGCTCTCGGTCATCGAGACCATTCCGGGAATCCACCAACAGCTCAAGCAGCAGTATGGCTTCGACGTCAACTTCGAGAAGGCCAAGCACTTTCTCGAGGAGAATGACGGGGCGGGGAACACCTTCAAGGCGACGGCGAAGCCGGTGCTGATCGGGACTGCCGTCGTCGGTGCCACGACGATGATCTTCTCGATCATCGTTGCGCTGACGCATGGCCTGCAACCAGAATTCCTTCCCAATCTGTCGCTGCTGCACCCGCCTTTCCTGCTCGGGCTCATCACCGGTGGTGCGATCATCTACTGGTTCACCGGCGCCTCCACCCAGGCCGTGACCACTGGCGCATACCGGGCGGTCGAGTTCATCAAGGCGAACATCCACCTCGAGACGACCACCAAGGCATCGGTGGAAGACAGCAAACGGGTGGTCGAGATCTGCACCCAGTACGCGCAGAAGGGGATGTTCAACATCTTTCTGACGGTATTCTTCGCGACGCTCGCGTTCGC
>JBBSGP010000138.1:0-4401 GCA_038253885.1 Gemmatimonadales bacterium
AAGACCTGCGGAGCGACTTCCCGGCGCGCGCGGCCCGCGAGATGGGGTGGGAGGATGTGCCCCTGCTCTGCACGATGGAGATTCCCGTGCCCGGCGGCCTGGAGCGGTGCATCCGCGTGCTCCTGCACGTCACCAGTCAACGCGAGCGCTCCGCACTGCAGCATGTGTATCTCGCCGGCGCACGCTCCCTTCGTCCCGACCTCCACCGCGATTAGCGGCGCTGGCTCGCGCCGCGCCCCCCGGTACCCGCGGGATTCGCGGCCCGGTCTCGGCGTTCGCGAAGCTCGCGCTTCATCTCGCCTTTGGCCTGGACGTGCTCGCGGAAGGTTTGCCGAAACTCGTGGTGGCCGTCGGGTCCGGCGACGAAGTAGAGGTACGGCACGCTCGCCGGATACAACGCCGCCTCGATGCTGGCACGCCCCGGAGATGCGATCGGACCCGGAGGCAGCCCCGGATGCTTGTAGGTGTTGTAGCGCGACTCGATCGCCAGATCGCGAAAGAGCACGCGATCGGTGTGCTCCCCTCGCGCGTACTGAATCGTCGGGTCGGCCTGGAGCGGCATCTGGAGCCGCAACCGGTTGTGGTACACGGCGGAGATCACCGGACGCTCCTCGGCCAGCCGGGCCTCCTTCTCGATGATCGACGCCAGCGTGACGATGTCGTGTCGGCTCATCGCCAGCTGCGGCAGCCGCTCCGTCCATTCCGGCCGCCACACGCCTTCGAATCGTCGTACCATCTCGTGCACCGCTTCGTGGGGGCTCGTGCCATATGGGAAGCGATACGTGTCCGGGAACAGATACCCTTCGAGTGAGCCGGAGGGGATATCGAGCAGGCGGAGCAGCGCCGTATCCCGCGCCGCCACCGCGACCGAATCCTCGTCCGCCCCCAGCGCTTTGGCGAGCGTCTCCTCGATCTCCGCGAGCGACCACCCTTCCGGGATCGTGACGCGCGCCTCCAGTCCCTGACCGCGGCTCAGCGAGAGGACGAGCTGCGACCAGCTCGTGCCGCGACGCAGAGCATAGGTGCCAGCCTTGATGTCTCGATCCTTCCCGAGCGCCTTGGCGTACAGGCGGAACGGCAGGGGCCACTCGATGACGCCGGCTGCGGCGAGCGAGTCCGCCGCGTCCTTGAAGCTGGCGTGATTGGGTATTGTGACGCGCACTCCGGGCCCGAGGCCGTCGCCGCGGCAGCCGGCCAGCGCGACCGCCCCCGCGAGGAGCGCGGACAGCGCGACGCGCGGGAAGCTACCGCTCGAGACCGAGCGCATGCTGGAGCAGGATCGTGGCGGCCAGAGCATCGATGTCCCCCTTGCGACCGCGGGTGCTGCCTCCCATCGCGCGCACGGCGCGCAGGGCGGCGGCGGTCGTGTATCTCTCATCGACGAGCATCACCGGTCGTCCGGTACGCCGCGCCAGCTCGGCTGCGATCCGGCGCACTTCCGTGGCCCGCGGGCCGTCCTCTCCAGCGTCGTCGAGCGGAAGTCCGACCACGAACGCCGTGGCCTCGTGCAACTCCGCCTGCCTGATCATCTCCGCGATCGGCGGGCGCTTTCCGGCACGGCGCAGCAGATGGCCCGCGGGAGACGCGATCGTTCGCGACGGGTCGCTCACCGCCAGACCGATCCTCCGCTCCCCATAATCGATCGCCAGCACCCGTCCCGGAAGGTCGGCCACGCCCTCCTATCCCTGAGCCATCGACGTGAAGAATTCCCGGTTGTTCTTCGTGCGCCGGATCCTCTCCAGCAGAAACTCGATAGCTTCGGCCGGCGGCATGTCGCTCAGAAAATTTCGGAGAAGCCACACACGATTCAACTCCTCCTTGTCGAGGAGCAATTCCTCCTTTCGCGTCCCCGACCGCTGGATGTCGATCGCCGGGAAGACGCGCCGATCCGAAATCTTCCGGTCGAGCACCAGCTCCATGTTGCCGGTGCCCTTGAACTCCTCGAAGATCACCTCGTCCATACGCGAGCCGGTCTCGACCAGGGCGGTGGCGATGATCGTGAGCGAGCCCCCCTCATCGATATTCCGCGCCGCCCCGAAAAATCGCTTCGGCTTGTGAAGGGCGTGCGCATCCACTCCGCCCGACAGGATCTTCCCCGAGTGCGGGATGACGACATTGTGGGCGCGGGCCAGCCGAGTGATCGAGTCGAGCAGGATGACGACATCGCGCCCGCACTCGACAAGGCGCTTCGCCTTCTCGATCACCATGTCGGCGACCTGCACGTGCCGGTCCGCCGGCTCGTCGAATGTCGAGCTGATGACCTCGGCCGCGACCTGCTGCTGCATGTCGGTCACCTCCTCCGGCCGCTCATCGATGAGGAGGACGATGAGCGTCACCTCGGGATGGTTCTGGACGATCGCGTTGGCGATCTTCTGCAGAAGCATGGTCTTTCCGGCCCGGGGCGGTGCGACGATGAGACCGCGCTGCCCTTTGCCCACGGGCGCGATGAGGTCCATCACGCGCATGCTGATGTCCTCGTTGGCCGACTCCAGGCGCAGCCGCTCGTCGGGATAGCGCGGACGGAGGTTGTCGAAGGCGACGCGGTGCTTCGCTTCGTCGGGACTCTCTCCGTTGATCGACTCGACCTTGAGCAGCGCGAGATAGCGCTCCCCCTCTTTGGGCGGACGCACCTGGCCGCCCACCGTGTCTCCGGTCCGCAGATCGAAGCGCTTGATCTGTGAGGGCGAGACGTAGATGTCGTCGGGACCGTACAGATAGTTCCAGTCCTGACTGCGCAGAAAGCCGTACCCCTCCGGAAGGATCTCGAGCACTCCTTCTCCCCGAAGGACAATGTCGGAATCGAGAAGGTTCTGTTCGATCCGGAAGATGAGATCTTGCTTCCGCAGCCCGGAGTAGTTGGAGATATTCAGCTCCTCGGCCATGGAATGCAGCTCGGCGACGGACTTCTGCTTCAGCTCGGCGATATCCACGGGCGGGAACTCGGGGGGCGCAGCCGGCGCCGAGTGGCCACGACCTCTGGGCGCACGACAGCAGCGGCGGACGCGCGGGAGCAGTGCTCGGAAGGCGCGCCGCGAACCTGTCGGGGGCGGATGAGCAGCGGGAAGGGGGGGAGGCCGAACGGTGGGGAAGTGGGCCCAAGCTAACGAGACCTCCGAGGGTGGTCAAGGGTGAGCGAACCTTCGATCGGGCAATTCTTTACGCGATGGCTCGCGCCGCGTCCGGAGCGATGGTGGCTGCATGTCCTGCTGCTGGTCGCGGCGTTCTTCACGACGTCGGTCGGCGGAGCGTCGCTCGCCGGTACGCCCAGTGGTGTCGGAGCCGTGGCATCCCGGCTCTGGATTCCTTCGGGGTCGACGCTGGTGGCGGGACTCCCTTTCTCGCTTCCCCTCCTCGCCATCCTCCTCGCCCACGAAGCCGGCCACTACTTCGCCGGGAGATTCTACCTCGTGGACGTGAGCCCTCCCTGGTTCATCCCGATGGTTCCGCAATGGAGCGCGATCGGGACGATGGGAGCGTTCATCCGCCTCCGGTCGCCCTTCTTCGACCGCCGGACGTTGTTCGACGTCGGGATCGCCGGCCCGCTGGCCGGCCTTCTGGTGGCGCTGCCGGTGTTGGGCATCGGCATCGCCCTGAGCCACGCCAGCGAGATCGGTTCGCGATCAGCGTTCAGCCATCAGTTCGTGCTGATGGACGGGAGTCCCGTCATGCTCGGCGATTCAGTGCTTCTGGTCGCCATGCGTGGGGCGATCGCTGGCGACGCCGTGCTGCGACTGCATCTCACCGCGGTGGCGGGATGGGTCGGCCTGTTCGTGACGATGCTCAACCTGCTGCCGCTGGCGCAGCTGGACGGCGGCCACATTGCCTTCGCGCTGTTCGGGGGCCGGCAGCGATGGATCGCTGGCCTCTTCTGGCTCGGGCTTCTGCCGCTCGGGATGCTCTGGCATGGGTGGTGGATCTGGGCGGCGATCGGTCTGATTCTCGGGCGAGGACGGCTGGCGCATCCACCTCTTCTCTCCGCCCACGAGCCACTCTCGCCACGGCGCCGGCTACTCGGCTATATCGCGATCGCGATCTTCCTGCTGACCTTCATGCCGCTTCCCTTCCTCGCGCCGTGATCCGAGCGGGGCGTCATCCCGGCCCAAAGCTCAGAAGGCGATGTAGCGCGTCGGATCGCGCTTGAAGTCCTTCATCGTGCGCGTGATCTCCTGCTGGAGGCGCGCCAGCTGCCGGACGATCGCGCTGTCGTTGAGCACCCGGCCGGCGGTGCCGCGCGAGTCGCGAAGTTGGGACTGAACGATCGAGAGCTCGTTGCGGGTGTCTTCGAGCGTCCGCAACAGAGTCGAGTCACGGCGAAACCGGCCGAGCGACGCGCGCGGTGATCCGAGAAGTGTCAGCACCGAGTCGGCTCGGCCCATGACTCGTCGGGCACGCGGCATCAGG
>JBBSGP010000139.1:0-4380 GCA_038253885.1 Gemmatimonadales bacterium
CACGTGTTGTTGCTCGTGCTGCGAACGCCGCGGTGATTCAGCCCGAGCGCGCCGTCGATGGCGGTCCAGCTAGAGACGCCCGGATTCGCGAAATGGTAGTTGTACGATACCGCCGCTCCGCCGCCCAGCGCGTTGGCCAGTGACGGCACCACTCCGCGGTTCCGGGACCAATCCCCGGGAGCGGCCGCCGCGTACACCGTCAGCTCGGTGAACTCCGCGAAGAACGTCCCGCTTCTGAGCGCCTGCGCCGGCACCAACCCGAAAAGGTTCTGCTCGATGTCCATCGGGCCGGCATTCGACACCAGGAAACGGAACGTCGATGTCGACCGCATTCCCGTCGCGGCGAAATCGGCGAAGGCGAACAGGTTGAATCCCTGCGTGCGCGACGCCGCCCGCTCGCGCGCCCGCGTCTCCGGCCGGGAGACGTCACGCGAAGCTCCGGCCTGTTGTCCATCGACCGATCGCGCGGGAACGAGGCACGCCCCCAGACACATGCCTGCGCACGCAGCCCATGCCACGGGCCGGCGCCTTCTCGGCTTCCAGGCTCTCATGTCAGAAGCTCACCCGCAGTCCGCTCAGGATCGATCGGCGCTGTCCGTACATGTTGGGGAAATCGAACTGCGTCGTTGTCACACCATTGGCGGCGATCGCGTTGGGATCGATCGTGCCATTCTGGAAGGGACCAGTGAGCTCGCGCTCCGCATTCAGTGAGCCCGCGTTGCACTGCCCCGTCGACGGGAAGACCTGCACACAATTCTTGCGATCGAGCAGATTGGCGACCTGCACGAATGCCCCGTAGTGCAGATTCCCGGAGATCCAGCGCTTCTCGGCGAGCAGATCAAGGGTCCACGTTGGCGGTGCCGTTCCGGCGTTGCGCTCGCCGCGCGTGGTCGGATCGCAGAAGAAGCTGTAGCACGGCGTGTACGGGAAACCCGACGCGACCCGCGATGCCAGCGTGATGCGGGCGTTGCGGAAGGCGCGCCCGAACCGCATCGCCGGGGCCTCGTCGCCCCATTCCGCGCGGAGCACGCCGGTGAAGAGATGCGGCTGGTCGATCTCTGAGCGGATCTCCCTACTGACGCGCACATCCCCTTCGATCACCTTCTGCACCTCGAGCTCGGCCGGGGCGGCATTGGTGATCACCTGCTGAAACGCGTACTTGAGGTCGTATGCCCAGTGATCCGCGAGGCGCCGCCGGAGGATCAACTCGAGGCCGCGCACCGTCTGGAAGTCCGTGTTCATGAACACCAGGTAGTTGAGGGTCGGATTGCCGCCCGGATCATATGTCGCCGCCGGATCGAGCACGGCCGTTCCGTCCGACCTGACGCCGCCGCGTCGGAATCCGCTCAGACCGGACTGGTCCTTGGCGAATCCCGTGATGTGGAGCGCGTAATTCGTTCCGATCTCGGTGAGGTAGCCGACTTCGTAGGCCGTGGTCTTCTCGATCTGCAACTGCGGATTGCCGATCACGGGAACGTTGCCGAAATCCTGCCGGAAGTTCGGCCCCAAGGGCGTTCCCTCCAGCGACTGACCCTTCCGGATCGTGTCCCTGGTCACGGGGTTGATGGCGACGGAGTCGGAGACGCGCCCGATACCCGTTCCCTGATACATGACGTTGTAGATGGGATTCTGCGTGTAGACGCCGTAGTTCACGAAGAAGGATGAGCGCTCGGTCACCGGGAACTGCACTCCGATCCGGGGCGAAAACTGCTTGCGGATCGGAGCCTCCGCGAAGTCATCCTGGAAGGCGATCTTGCGCGCCGAGTCCAGCAGGAACTGGCGGCCGGCTGCGTTGAACGCATTGCTGCACGCCGCGATGCCGCTCAGCTGCTGCCCGGTGGCGGTCGTGAACTGATAAGGTTGAGTTCCGAACGCCTTTCCCTCGCAGACCTCGAACGCCGTCGTCCCGTTGGTCGGGTCGAGCGGGTTGGCGAAGAAACGACCGCGAGCCTTTGTGTAGTCGAAGCGGATCCCGAGCTTCAACGTGAGGAAATCGTACTCCACCTTGTCCTGAAAGTAGAGCCCGGCATCCCAGGGGCGCCCGCCGTAGGTGTAGTTCCCGATCCGGGAGGCGTCGAAAGGCCGTGACAGGTTCTTCGCCTCGTAGAAGCGGATGTCGTGCTGCTGGAAGAGCGCGCCGCCCTGCATGTTGTGGTGGTCGGTGATCTGCGACTGGACGTCGGTGCGCGCCACCAGTGTGGTGTTCGTATCCCCACCGGCGAAGTTCTCACTTCCCGCACCGGGGTTCACGTACGGTGCGTTCACGGTGGACGCGGAGAAGAATCGGCCGCGCACGAACTGCTGCGACGTCGTGTAGTTTCGGATTTTATCGCCGAGGCAGATTCCGGTGAGCCAGTCGCAGGTATTCCGGGCCACGTAAAGCCGTCCAGCCGCGAGCTTGATCGACGTACGGCTGGACACGCCCTCGAAGTTCGCCCATGTGAGATTCCGGTTGAGCTGGCTCGAGCCCTGGATCGTGTACTGATTCGTGAGGAGCGAGCTGCCCCCGCCGCTGATGATATCCTCGAAGCGTGGCGCTCCCCCCAGTCCGTAGAACCGCTGGCAGAAATCCGCTCGGTCGGGGTAGTCCCGCTTGCACGCGTCCACGAGGTTGAATCCCGTGAGGACCCAGGCCTGATTGTAATCCTGATATTGACGCTGATAGTCGATCCGGCCGAGGCTGAGCTTGGTGGTCGGAGTGACGTATCCGGTGATCTTTGCGAGGAGGTCGCGCTGGGCGTTGAAGCCGACGCCTCGCCAACCCGGGAACAGGTCGAACGCCGAAGCGACGTTACCGCGCAGATCCGCGGGATTGACGAACGGATTGAAGATCGACTGGTCGAATTGGAGGGCCCGCTGGGCGCCCGTATTCTGCCTCCCCGAGACGATCCACCGGACGCGCGCGTCGGTGCCGGGGAGCGGTCCAGATGCGAATCCCTGGAAGAGATCCAGTCCGAGCCTGTCATCCGGAATGCTGCCGAGCCGGCCGGCGATGCGCGAGGAGGAGTAGCTGAGCGCTCCCCGGAAATCGGGCGTCCCTTCCTTGGTCGCGATGTTGACGATGCCCGACATGGCATTGCCGTACTGGGGCTCGAAGCCTCCCCGTTCATAGCTGATCTGGTTGATACCTTCGGTCCCCAGATCGAGAGCAGCCCCGCCGAGCACATAGTTGTTGATCGGAATCCCGTCGATCAGGGTCAGCGTCTCACCGGCGCGACCGCCGCGGATGCGCTCGGACGTCACGCCTCGCCGCTCGTCGACGAACGCGGTGACGTCGGTGTTCTCGATCGGAACGCTGAGGAATCCGGGCTGCAGCGCGAGCACGCCGGCGATGCTGTTCACTGGAAGCGCCGAGATCTCGTCGGCGGTGATACGCGTGGAGCTAGCGGTGGTGCCCGGCTGGATGAGCGGCTCCGTTTGGGCCTGAACGCGAACGGTGCTCAGCGTGCTCACCGACGGGCTGAGCTGCGCATCGACGGAAAGTGTGACGTCGATGAGCACCTGCACCCCGGTGCGCTCCTGTGTCTGGTAGCCGATGCGGCGCAACACAACAGTGTACCGGCCCGGCGGCACGCTCACGAGAAAGTAGCGGCCGCTCGCGTCCGTGGCCGCTCCGCGTCCGGTGCCCTGCAGCACCGCCTGCACTCCCTCGAGCGGTTGCCCCGTGACCGCATCGGTGATGCGCCCGGTGATCTTTCCTGTCTGAGCGACGGCGGTGCGAGAGAGCGCAGCCACGCAGAATGTGAGCCCGATCCAGCGGACCAGCGACAGCGGTCGCATACCCGGAGCCTCGTGACGAGACGCGGAGCCTCAGCCCCGACGAGAGTGCGCGCTTATGTCCCGGCCTGGAAACGGGTCGGGAGGCGGACGGAAAGCGGTGTTGCGCTCACCATATCGCAGACGCCGGCAGCGTTGTCAATATGGGGTCCCCTATATCCTGACCGCCCTCCCCGAGCACGCGAGGAGGCTCCGCCGGTGGGTTACACCGAGTGCCAGCGCAGCACGGTGACCTCGCCCGAGGGATCGGGGGCATAGTGGCCAAGGAGGGCGCGGCGCTTCTCGTGCTCGAGTGGATCCGGCCTCGCCGTCGGCCGCGCGGCGACGATCTCGATCCGGTCGCGTCGGCGAAAGATCCATAGGGTGCCCCCGGCCGCGCACGCCATGAAGTTGCCTGCCAGAGGACCGTCCACCGCCTCGTACCGACGACTCTCCGTCCGTTGCTTCAGCGCTTCCCATTGGCTGCCCGAGTTCCGCAGACCACTTTCGTCCTTCGCCACCTTATGCTTGCCTTCCATCTCCACCTCGATTCGATAACAGCCAGTCTGCTCGCGACGCGTCGCTCGCCACCACGAGAACGGGCGGTGTCCCAATGAAAGCTAG
>JBBSGP010000140.1:0-4376 GCA_038253885.1 Gemmatimonadales bacterium
ACTGGAGCGCGAGCGGGGAATCACCATCCTCGCCAAGAACACCTCGGTCCGATGGCACGGTGCGAAGCTCAACATCGTGGACACACCCGGTCATGCCGACTTCGGCGGTGAGGTCGAGCGCATCCTGCGCATGGTGAACGGGGTGCTCCTGGTGGTGGATGCCTTCGACGGCCCCATGCCGCAGACGCGCTTCGTCCTGAGAAAGGCGCTGGCTCTCGGGCGGACCCCGATCATCGTCATCAACAAGATCGACCGGCCTGGCGCCGACCCGATGCGCGTCCACGACGAAGTGTTGGATCTGCTCATCGAGCTGGAAGCGACCGAGGAACAGCTCGACTCGCCGGTGGTCTACGCCTCGGCGCGTCAAGGCGTGGCGACGCTGGACCTGGAGCGCCCCGGCACCGATCTCACCCCGCTCTTCGAGGCCATCGTCCGGCACGTGCCCCCGCCGGCTGGCGACGAGGACGGTCCGTTCCAGATGCTGATCTCAACGATCGATCACTCGCCCTATCTGGGTCGGCTGGGGATCGGCCGCATCGAGCGTGGCACCGTCCACGTCGGCGACGAGGTGGCGCTGCTCCCACTCGAGGAGACGAGGGCCATGGAGCGCGCTCGCGTGACCAAGCTCTATGGATTCGAGGGCTTGGAGCGGGTGGAGCTGACGGAGGCGTCGGCGGGTGAGATCGTCTCGCTCGCCGGACTCGATGGCGTCGAGATCGGGCTGACGGTGGCGGCCGTCGATCATCCCGATCGACTCGCTGGCATCGCCGTCGAGGAGCCCACCATCTCGGTGGATTTCATTGTGAACAACTCGCCCTTCGCCGGCCGCGATGGGAAGTTCATCACCTCGAGGCAGGTCCGCGAGCGGATCTATCGGGAGCTGGAGCGTAACGTTGCGCTGCGCGTCGAGGACACCGACTCGACCGACACCTGGAAGGTCTCCGGACGGGGCGAGCTCCATCTCTCGATCCTGATGGAGACCATGCGCCGGGAAGGCTACGAATTTCAGGTGTCGCGTCCGCGAGTGATCACTCGCGAGGGCGCCCGCGGGGAGCGGTTGGAGCCTTATGAGGAGCTCTCGATCGATGTCCCGGAGGAGTATCTGGGCGCGGTGATCGAGAAGCTCGGGCCCCGGCGGGCCGAGATGATCGAGATGAAGAATCCGGGTCAGGGCATGGTCCGGCTACTCTATCGCATCCCGGCGCGCGGCCTGTTCGGTTATCGCTCCGAGTTCCTGACGGACACGCGGGGCACTGGCATCCTCCACCACCGCTACCTGGAATACGGTCCGTGGGCGGGGCCGCTGGCTGGCCGGAAGCGCGGGACGCTCGTCTCCATGGAGTCAGGTGCGGCCGTGGCGTTCGGTCTCTTCAATCTGCAGGAGCGGGCGACGCTGTTCGTCAAGCCGGGTGATCCGGTTTACGAGGGGATCATCATCGGTGAGAACTCGCGGCCGGGCGATATGGACGTGAACCCGACCAAGGAGAAGAAGCTCACGAACATGCGGACCACATCGAGCGATGAGAACATCCAGCTCGAGACGCCCCGGGAGTTGACATTGGAAGGCGCCCTGGAGTACATCGAGGAGGACGAATTGATCGAGGTGACCCCCTCGGCAATCCGTCTCCGCAAACGCATGCTCAGCGCGAACGATCGGAGGAAGCTGTCGCGCGAGGCAAAGCGGGAGCGAGAGAAGGCTTCCCTGTAGGTCCCATCGTTACCGGTAAGGAGATCGGGGTTATGTCGGACGAGCTCGAGAGGCGGGTCCCGGCGCAGGCACGGTCGCGCGGTGATGACGACCTCGACGAGACGGAGCTGGACGAGAGTCTGGAGGACGACCTGCTCGACGAGGATGAGGATGACCTCGATCTCGATGACGAGGACGAGGACGATGACCTCGATGACGAGCTCGACGACGACGAGCTTGACGACCTCGACGACGAGGATGACGAGGACGACGACGACCTCGTGGACCTGGACGACGAGTACGACGATGGGCCGTCGGTCAGGCAGCGTCCCGGCCATCCGGGACGGTATGACGAGTGAGCCCGCGCCGGTCCGGGCTCCCAGGCGATAGGTGCTAGGTCACCGCCGCTGCGTGCGCCGGGAGAAGATCTTCACCAGCTTGCCGATCGGATCGAAAAACTCGTCCACCACCCGCTCCTTGAGCGGGATGATCGCGTTGTCCGTGATCGTGATGCTCTCCGGACAGACGGCCGTGCAGCACTTCGTGATGTTGCAGTAGCCGATTCCGTGCGCCTGCCGGAGCTCGGGCACGCGGTCGGCCGTATCCAACGGATGCATCTCGAGGGCGGCGACGTACACGAGATAGCGCGGGCCGATGAACTGCTCGTGCAGGTGGTGATCCCGGAGCACGTGACAGACGTCCTGGCAGAGAAAGCACTCGATGCATTTCCGGAACTCCTGCACCCGGTCGACATCCGACTGGGCCATCAGCCAGCTTCCATCGGGCGCATCCGGGGCGCGGGGCGTGAATGGGGCGATGCCCTGCTTGACGCGGAAATTCCAGCTCACGTCCGTGACGAGGTCCCTCACCGCCGGGAACGCGCGCATCGGCTCGACTGTCACCGGCGCGGTGAGATCGAGCTCGTTCAGCCGCGTCATACACATCAGGCGCGGCTTGCCGTTGATCTCGGCGGAGCAGGAGCCGCATTTTCCGGCCTTACAGTTCCAGCGCACCGCGAGGTCGTTCGCCTGCTGCGCCTGGATGTGATGGATCGCATCGAGAACCACCATCCCCTCGCTCACCGGGGTCTGGTACTCCACGAAATCCCCGCCGCGCGCGTCGCCCCGCCAGATCCGGAAGGTGGCGGCCGATTCGGTCTGGGGGCCGGTCACTTCATCTCCTCGATCACCGCCGCCAGATCCGGCCGCATGTCCGCGATCGGCTCACGATGGAGCTGCATCTGTCCTCGATCGCCGCGGGTGACGATGACATTGAACCGTTGCTGCATGGGATCCTTCTCCGGGTAATCGATACGAAAATGCCCGCCGCGGCTCTCCGTCCGCTCAAGGGCGGACAGGGTGATCGCTTCGGACACCGTCAGCAGGTTCGGAACATCGAGCGCCGTGTGCCATCCCGGATTGTATTCTCGGTTGCCGTTCACCGCGACCGCGCGGGAGCGTGATCGCAGCGCCGCCAATCCCTCGAGCGCGCGCCGCATCTCGTCCTCGGTGCGCACGATCCCGACCAGATCCTGCATCATCTCCTGCAGCGACTCCTGGATCTGGTAGGCTCCCTCTCCGGTGGCACGGGCGAATGGAGCGAGCGCATCGCGCGATGCCCGCTCTTCCTGCGCCGGATCGATCGAGATCGCGCCATGCTCTCTCGCGAATCGCGCCGCGTGCTCGCCGGCGCGCTGTCCGAACACCAGCAGATCGGACAGGGAATTGCCCCCCAGCCGGTTGGCGCCGTGCAGTCCGGCCGCGCACTCGCCGCACGCGAACAGTCCGGGCACTGTCGACATCTGCGTGTCACCGTCCACCCGGATACCGCCCATGATGTAGTGCGTTGTCGGGCCCACCTCCATCGGCGTTGTCGTGATGTCGATGTCGGCCAGCTGCTTGAACTGGTGATACATACTCGGAAGCTTCTTCCGGATGTGCTCGGCGGCGTGGGGCAGCTTCTCCTTGATCCAGGCGATGTCGAGGAAGACGCCTCCGTGCGGGCTGCCGCGGCCCTCTCGGACCTCGCGCACGATGCAGCGGGCGACGTGGTCGCGCGTCAGCAGCTCGGGAGGGCGGCGTGCTTCCTTGTCGCCCTGCGTATAGCGCCACCCCTCCTCCGGCGTGTCCGCGGTCTGAGCGCGATAGTTGGCCGGAATGTCGTCGAACATGAAGCGGCGGCCCTCGCGATTGAGCAGCACGCCGCCTTCCCCGCGCACTCCCTCGGTGACGAGAATGCCGCGCACGCTTGGCGGCCACACCATACCGGTCGGGTGGAACTGCACGAACTCCATATCCTGGAGCGCCGCCCCGGCCTCGTACGCCAGGGCATGCCCATCTCCCGTGTATTCCCAGCTGTTGCTCGTGATCTTAAAGGCGCGACCGATCCCACCGGTGGCCAGTATCACCGCCTTCGCTGAGAAGCGGCGGAATCGTCCGCGCTCGCGGTCGTAGGCGAACGCGCCGGCGATCCGCCCTCCGTCGAGCAGCAGCGTGAGAACCGTGACTTCCATGTGGACGTCGATCCCACGATGAACGCCGTGGTCCTGGAGAGTGCGGATCATCTCGAGGCCGGTCCGATCGCCGACGTGCGCCAGGCGAGGATACTTGTGCCCGCCAAAGTTGCGCTGGAGGATCCGGCCGTCGGGCGTGCGGTCGAACAGGGCACCCCATGCCTCGAGCTCCCGCAC
>JBBSGP010000141.1:0-3996 GCA_038253885.1 Gemmatimonadales bacterium
CCGCTTCTTCGACATCAACGAGCTCATCGGCGTGCGGGTGGAGGACCCGCCGGGGATGGCCGAAACCCACGCGCTGATCCTGTCTATCGTCGGCGACGGCAGCGTCGACGGCCTGCGGGTGGATCACATCGACGGCCTGCTCGATCCGCTCGCGTACCTGCATCGTCTGCGCGCGGCGACCGGCAGCGCTTCGTCTGGCCGGAGTGTCCCGCTCGTGGTGGAGAAGATCCTCTCGCCGGGCGAGCGCCTGCGGGAGGAGTGGCCGGTGGATGGAACCACCGGCTACGAGTTCCTGAACGAGCTCGAGTCGCTCTTCGTCAGCGCGCCGGGCCGGGCCGGGATCGAGCAGCGATACCGCACCCTCACCCGCAGCCGCGACAGCTTCCAGGAAGTCGCTCGGCGCGGCAAGCTCCTTCTTCTCGGCGGCGCGCTGGCGCCGGACGTGAGACGGCTCACGCGGCTGCTGATCCCGATCGTGCGGCGCGACCCATCCGGAGCGGGCTCAGGGATCTCACGGGCCCGGCTGCACCGCGCGATCGTGCAGCTGATCGCCGTCCTTCCGGTGTATCGCAGCTACCTCGAGGGCGGTGCAGAGCTACACGCCGAAGACCGGCGCGTGGTCGAGGAGGCGCTCCGACGCGCGCGCGCGCTGCGAGACGCGGACGAGGCAGCCCTGACCGTCGTGGCCGGTGTGCTCCTCGGACCGCCGGATGCGGCCGCGCTGCGCTTTGCGCAGCGATTCCAGCTGGTGAGCGGGCCCGCGACCGCCAAGGGAGTGGAGGACACGGCGCTCTACCGCTACGTCCCCCTCCTGTCACTCAACGAGGTTGGCGGCGCTCCCGACCGTCCTCTCGCCGACGCCGCTGCCGTGCTCCATGCCGCCAACGCGGAGCGCTCGGCACGATGGCAGCGAACGCTTCTGGCGACCGATACCCACGACACGAAGCGAAGCGCCGATGCGCGATCGCGCATCGATGTGCTCTCCGAGATACCGGACACCTGGGCGCGGGAGGTGGCGGCGTGGCGCGGGCTCAACCGCGCTCACCGCCGGCGCGTGTCCGGGCGTGCCATCCCGGCCGCGTCCACCGAGTGGCTGCTCTATCAGACACTCGTCGCCCTCTGGCCGATCGGGGAGCCGGGGAGAGAACTGGCCGCTCTCAGCGATCGCGTGCAGGAATATCTGCTCAAGGCGATCCGCGAAGCGAAGCGACGTACCAGCTGGACCGAGCCGAACGATTCGTTCGAGCACGGAGTGTCGGAGTTCGTGGACGCGATTCTCGACCCCGCGCGCTCGCGCCCGTTCCTGGATGCGCTCGGGTCATTCGTTGCCGGTATCGCACCGGCCGGATTCTGGAACGCACTCTCGGCCGTGCTCATCCATGCGACAGCCCCGGGCGTCCCCGACATCTATCAGGGCTCCGAGCTCTGGAACTTCTGCCTCGTCGACCCGGACAACCGCCGCCCGGTGGACTTCGACCAGCGGCGCGTGCTCCTCGACGGACTGCCGGGCGACGATCGTCCGGTCGCGGCGGACTGGTGCCGCCACGCCCTCGCTCGGCCGGAAGACGGCCGGCTCAAGCTGCTCGTGCTCGCTCGGTCGCTGCGGGCGCGGCGCGCTCATCCGTTGTTGTTCACGCACGGGGAGTACCTGCCGCTGGCTGCATCCGGTGAGCAGGAGGATCATCTCTTTGTCTTCGGCCGAGTGCACCGGCGTGAGAGCGCAATCGTCGTCGCGCCACGACTCACTCTCCGGCTCACCCAGGACGGAAGGGCGCCGGTCGGCGATGTCGTGTGGGGCGACAGCGTGATCGCGCTGCCGGCGTCGCTGGCCGGCCGGCGCTGGCGCTCGGCGCTCACCGGCCAGGAGGTGGATGCTTCCGATGGCCGGCCCCTTCGCGCTGCCGACGCGCTGACGGACCTTCCGGTGGGCCTGCTGTTGGCAGTTGACGAAAGTATTGGCGGCAAGTCGGTAGCCTCCTCCGCGCATGCCGAATAACTTGCAGCCCGTGAACCGGTCGCCGATCGCGTACTTCTCGATGGAGATCTGCCTCGAGCAGGCCATTCCGACCTACAGCGGCGGATTGGGCGTGCTGGCGGGCGACACCCTCCGGTCGGCGGCGGACCTCGACGTCCCCATGACCGGGGTGACGCTGTTACACCGGAAGGGATACTTCCGGCAGCAGCTGGACGCCGCTGGCTCTCAGACCGAGAGCCCCACTGATTGGCGTCCCGAAGAATTTCTCGAGCCGCTCACGCCGGTGATCTCGGTGCTCATCGAGGAGCGCACGGTCCTGGTTCGCGCCTGGCGCTACACCGTGCGGGGGGTGACCGGGCACGAGGTGCCGGTGCTTCTCCTCGACACGGCGATCCCGGAGAACAGCGACTGGGATCGCGCGCTCACCGACCATCTCTATGGTGGCGACGCGCACTATCGACTCTGCCAGGAAGTCGTGCTCGGCATGGGCGGGGCGGCGATGCTGCACGCCCTGGGCTACGACGCCGATGACGTGCACTACCACATCAATGAAGGACACGCGGCGCTGCTCGCGCTCACACTGCTCCAGCGTCAGGTTGCCGGCCGGCCGGCTGATGTGACGGCGTCCGACATCGAGGCCGTTCGGAAGCGGTGCGTCTTCACGACCCACACGCCAGTGCCAGCCGGCCACGACGCGTTCACGCACGACGAGGTGCGCAAGGTGCTCGGCGACGCGCAGACGCGCATGTTGGAGGTTGCCAGATGCCTCGACGCCGACGGCCTGAACATGACCTTTCTCGCGCTCCGCTTCACGCGCTTCGTCAATGGCGTGGCGATGCGACACCGCGAGGTGTCACGCGGCATGTTCCCGATGCATGCCATCGACTCGATCACGAATGGTGTGCACGCTGCCACCTGGACGTCGCGCCCCTTCCGCGATCTGCTGGATCGGCGGATCCCCGAGTGGCGGCGCGACAATCTCTACCTGAGATACGCTGTCAGCATCCCGCTCGAGGAGATCAGGGAAGCGCACGCGCTGGCGAAGGGGGGCCTACTGGATGAGGTCGAGCGACGACACGGGGTCCGTCTCGACCCCAGGGTGCTGACGGTGGGCTTCGCGCGCCGGGCCACCCCGTACAAGCGCGCCGATCTCATCTTCAGCGACATCGAGCGCCTGCGCGCGCTCGCGACTGGCACGGGTCCTCTTCAGATCCTGTTTGCCGGCAAGGCGCACCCGCGAGACGGGGGAGGGAAGGAGCTGATACGCCGGATCTTCGGCGCTGCCGCCCAGCTCGATCGCGATGTCCGGGTTCTCTACCTGGAGAACTACGAGATGTCGCTCGCCGGTAAGCTCGTCGCGGGCGTGGACCTCTGGCTCAACAACCCGAGAAAGCCGCTGGAAGCATCGGGCACGAGCGGCATGAAGGCGGCGCTGAACGGAGTGCCCTCTCTGAGCGTGCTCGATGGGTGGTGGATCGAGGGTCACCTGGAGGGCGTGACCGGCTGGGCCATCGGCAACAGCAGCGCAGCCGCGGGGGACGACGTGGCCGACGCCAACGATCTGTACGTCAAGCTGGAGCAGGTGATCCTGCCGCTCTTCTATGCTCTCCCGGCGGGCTATGCGGAGGTGATGAGAAACGCGATCGCGCTCAACGGGTCGTTCTTCAACACCCAGCGCATGGTCTCACAGTACCTGCACAACGCGTACTTTCCGGCCGGGATGCAGACGCCGGTCAGCGGCATGGTACCCGTGGAGGTGCCGTAGCCCGCGCGCCGGAGATCAGCTGCTCTGCACTTTCGCCAGCGGCGCGGCCGCGGGGCCATTGAGCACCTCGCCGTACGGGTCGAAGCGCGAGCCATGGCACGGGCAATCCCACGATTTCTCCATCGCGTTCCAGTGCACGATGCACTTGAGGTGCGGGCAGACGGCCGATCGCTCGTGGATCTCACCATCGCGATCGCGGTAGGTGGCGACGAGCTGGAGCCCGTGCCGCACGATCGCCCCTTCGCCAATCATGATC
>JBBSGP010000142.1:0-3959 GCA_038253885.1 Gemmatimonadales bacterium
GTGACGCTCGGCGTCGAACACGGTGTCACCGACTCGTGTCTCCTGCACGCGTCGCACATTGGCGACGATGTAGCCGACCTCGCCCGGGCCGAGCTCCTCGGATCGCACCTGCCGCAGCTGGTTGTAGCCGACTTCGTTGACATCATAGACGTCCTGGCTGGCCCCGAAGGTGATCTTCATGCCGGGGCGCACCACGCCGTCCACCACTCTCACGCTCGGAATGGCTCCGCGGTAGCGATCGTATATGGAGTCGAAGATGAGGGCGCGAAGCGGCCCGTCGGGGTCGCCCTCCGGCGCGCGCACGCGAGCAATGACCGCTTCCAGCAGCTCCGGGATGCCGATCCCCTCCTTGGCGCTCACCAGCAGGATGTCGTCCTCGGGAGTGCCGAGCAGCTCGTGCAGCTCGCGCCGCCGCCGTTCCGGCTCGGCGGCCGGAAGATCGATCTTGTTCAGCACCGGGATGATCTCGAGCCCGGCGTCGAGCGCGAGAAAGAGATTGGACAGCGTCTGCGCCTGCACACCCTGCGACGCGTCGACGACGAGAATGGCGCCCTCGCAGGCCGCGAGCGATCTCGAGACCTCGTAGGTGAAATCGACGTGGCCCGGGGTGTCGATCAGGTTCAGCTCGAACGAGCTGCCGTCGCGGGCCTCGTACATCATTCTCACCGCGTTGAGCTTGATCGTGATTCCGCGCTCGCGCTCGAGGTCCAGCGTGTCGAGCACCTGCGCCTTCATCTCGCGCTTCTGAATCGTGCCGGTGGCCTCGATGAGCCGGTCGGCGAGCGTCGACTTGCCGTGATCGATGTGCGCGACGATGCAGAAATTGCGGATGTGATCGAGCTTCAACGGCTTCTCGTGAGAGGACTGGCGGGAAGCTCGCAATATAGCCGGGACGCGAAGTCGGACAAAGCGACATCCGCGTCAAACGGCGCGCGAAAAATTGATTCTCTCCATTCCCCTCTCTACCTTCCATCGGCTCATGGAGACCGCCACCGGCGCGCGCGCCGACCTGCTCGACCCCGCCACCATCGCCGCGCTTGGCCGCATCGAGCTGGTGGCGCGCTGGGTCGTGGACGGCTTCCTCACCGGACTGCATCGCTCGCCCCGCAAAGGCTTCTCGGTCGAGTTCGCCGAATACCGGCCGTACCAGCCGGGTGACGAGCTGCGCTACGTGGACTGGAAGATCGCCGCGCGGACCGACCGATGGGTCGTCAAGCAATACGAAGAGGAGACCAACCTCCGCACCACGCTGGTGCTCGACGTCAGCCGCTCGATGGCGTGGACCGGGGCGCCGACGAGACTCACCAAGCTCGCCTATGCCGAGCGGCTGACGGCCGCGATCGCTCTGCTCTTTCTCCGGCAGCGCGATGCCGTGGGATTGATCCGCTTCGACGATGCCATCCGGACAGCGCTGCCCCCGCGCATCCGCACCGGTCACTGGAAGCGAATTGTCGCTGCCCTCGACGATCCCGGGGCCGGTCGCGAGTCCCGCGCCCCGGACGCACTGGATCAGGCGGGGCGCCTCATCCGACGGCGCGGGATGGTGACGCTCATCTCCGACCTGCTGATGGATGCGGACGAGGTGGTGCGTAAGGCCCGCGCGCTCCGCCGCGCCGGGCATCAGGTCACGGTGCTGCACATCATGGATCCAGCGGAGCACGATCTGCCCCTCGCCAGTGACGCGATCTTCGTGGACCCCGAAACCGGACTCGAGGTGCCGGCCACGGTTGCCGACGTGCGAGGAGCGTACAGGTCGACCGTGGACGCGGCGGTGAACGAGTGGCGAACACAGCTCGCGGCGGTGGGCGCGGCCTACGAGATGATCCTCACCGATGCCCCGTTCGGCGTGCCGCTCCGGCGCGCGTTCGCGATTCGCCAGCGCGTGCCATGATCGCTTTTCTCTCGCCGCTCTACCTGATGGCCGCTGCCGCGGCCGCCATCCCGCTCCTCATCCATCTCCTCCGTCGCCGTATCGGCGTCCGGCTCGAGTTTCCGGCAGTGCGGTACCTCGAGCGCGCGGAGAAGGAGCACAGCCGGAGGCTCCGGCTGCGCAACATCCTTCTCATGCTGCTCCGGGTGGCGGCGGTCATGCTGATCGCGCTCGCCGCCGCCCGACCGGTCACGCGCGTGGCCGGCGGCGGTCATGCCCCGACGGCGCTCGCGATCGTGCTCGACAACTCCCTCAGCTCCTCCGTCGTCATCGGCGGTCACGCCGTCCTCGACGACCTCAAGGAACGCGCGCGAGCCGTTGCGCGGCGCGCCTCCGCCGATGACCGCCTCTGGCTCGTGACCGCCGACGGCGTGGTTCGCGGAGGAGCGCGAAGCGGAGTGATGGAAGCGATCGACAATACGGAGGCGCTCGCGGGCGCCGGCGATCCACAGCGCGCCGTCGCGCGAGCGTCGTCCCTCGTCCACGGTGGCTCGCTCTCCGAGCGTGAGATCGCGGTGATCACCGACGGTCAGGCTTCGAGCTGGCCGCGCCCTGTTGCCGTACCGGGGGCGCGACTGTTCATCTATCGCGTCGCCGGCGATGCTCCACGCAATCGCGCCGTCGTCGAGGCTCAGGGCGCACCGGTGAGATGGACGCCGCGCGGCGCCATACGAGCGCGGGTCCTGACCCCGGACTCGGCGACCTACAGGCTCACGCTGCAGGGACGGACCCTCGCCCGGGGTACGGTGGTGGTCAACGAGGAGATCCTCGTGCGCGCGGCGCCCGCCGAGCGGGGCTGGATCGCAGGGACGGTGGAGCTGGAGCCCGATGAGCTGCGCGGAGACGATGTGCGGCACTTCGCCCTCTGGATCGGCCCGGCTCCGGCCGTGACACCTCACCCGTTACTCGGCCTGTTCGCGAAAAGCGCAGTCGATGCGCTCGTTCAGGCCGAGCGCGCCACGCTGGGAAGCGATATCTCCATCGTGCCCGCCGATGAGCTCTCGACTCTCCCGGCGCTCATCGTCGCGCCGGCGGATCCCGTTCGCGCTGGCGTGGCCAACCGCGCTCTCCAACGGCTCGCGATCCCGTGGCAGCTCGGGGCGATTCGACGCGGGCCGAGCGTGGCCCAGGGCACTCGCCTGGAGGGAGTGACCGTCGGACAGCGGTACGCGCTCCACGCGCGCGCGCCCGACGCCGTCGATACCCTCGCGCGGGTCGGAGGGGAGCCCTGGATCGTCGCTGGCCCGCGATACGTGCTCATCGCGTCACCTCTGACTCCCGATGCGACCGACCTGCCGGTGCGGGCGGCGTTCGTGCCGTGGCTCGGTGACGTGATCTCGCAGCGGCTTTCCGCCGCGGGCGGGAGGACCGTGACGGCAGCGCCGGGGGACCGGGTTCCGAGACCTCGAGGAGTCGACGCTCTCGAGCCGCCAGTCGGCACTCCGCTGGCGCTTGCCGGTGACACAATGGCGGCACCGGATCATCCCGGCGTGTACTTCTTTCTCCGCGGTGGAGCGCGGACGGGAGCGCTGATCGTGAACTCGGAGCCCGAGGAGTCGGTGCTCGGCCGCCTCGACCTGGTCGTGTTGCGGCAGCGCTTTCCCGGTGCGGGTGCGACGGCCACCAGCGACACCATGGCGTGGCGCAGTACCGGCTTCGCCAGCGCTCCACGTCGCGCGATCGTCGCTCCCCTGGTGGCGATGCTGTTCGCGGCACTTCTTCTCGAGTCCGGCATGACCGGCGCGGGAAGGCGCAGGACCGCGTAGTGGCCCTTCTTCGTCTTCTCGAATCGATCGAGGCGCTCCCCCCCTTCCTCCGACTTGCGAGAACGCTGCCGGGGCTCGGAGAGCGCCGAGCGATCGGCGGCCTGGCGGGCTCCTCCGATGCAGTGCTCTGCGCCGCCCTCGCTCGGCGACTGGGGTCGACTCGCTCGATGGTGGTCGTCACGGATTCCCTTCCCGAGGCCGAGCGCTGGCTCGCTGATCTGGGCACGCTTCTCGAGGGTGACGCGGCCGCGCTCTATCCGCCA
>JBBSGP010000143.1:0-3857 GCA_038253885.1 Gemmatimonadales bacterium
CCAAGCGTGGCGCATCTCCTGCTGCGCCGCCTTCATGGTGACTCGGCTGAACTCGCGCTCCGCGGAGCGAAGCTCACGCTGGGCGCGGAGCACCGCGTCGCGCTGGGCGACCGGCGTTGCCGGATCGGAGAGCGCCGCTTCCTGGGCGGCCAGCGTCCGCGCGGCTGCCTCGAGGTCGCGCCGGGCGCGCTCGATCTCGGCCTGCAGCAAGCTCCGCTGCGCGCTGTCGCAGCTGTCGCAGCGCGGTTTCTGGGCCGCGAGCGGGGCCGCTGCCAGAGACAGGGACAGCGCGAATGCGCCAGCGAGAAGCCCGACCGAGCCGAATAGGGAGCGCGTCATGATGTCAGTATGCCGTCAGCCGCACGTTGGTCGGCAGGACGTTGTTGAGCTGCTGCAGTGTGAGCTGCCGAGCGGTCTGGGTCGCCTGATAATACTGGTTGATGACAGGGTCCTGGGGCGCATCGTTCACCGCGGCCAGTGCCGCGTCGGAGATCTGATCGAGGGCGGCGAGACGCGTGCGAAAGCGCTCCGGGTTCCCGGTCGCCTTCCGGGAGCTGTCCGCGACCGCCAGGAAAGCGGCGGCCGCGCGATACTGCCTCTGCGCCTGGTCGAGTGCCGCCAGAGCGTCGCTCACACTCCGGAAAGAGACGCTGTCACTGCCCGAAGCCAGGCGAGCGGCATCGACACTCGGACCCGCAGCACTCGGACCCAGGGCCGATGACGCAGCAGTGGCGACGGATGCCGAAGGCGCAGTCGGCCGAACGCTGAGCCGGCCGGCGGTCGCAGCGCCGGCGAGCAGAACGACAGCCGCTGCCACGCGCAGCCACTGGCGCGACCATCCACGCCGCCTCGCGGTGATGTCATCGCGCAACAACCCTTCCTCGCGAAGGCCGCGGGCGAGAGCATCCCAGCGGGTGAGAGGCTCCGATTGAGTGGGCTTCTCCCCTTCCCGCGCGGCCAGCGCCACCAGCGCTCTGCTCGCATCGCGTTCGCTGGCGCACCTCGCGCAGACCGCGAGATGCGCGGCCTCGGAGGGCGTGGGCGGAGAGTCATCGTCGGCCAGCGCGGCCAGCCGGTCAGGATCCAGGTGCAACATGTCGCTCGCTCAATGCCGGCGTTGGGACATCGATCAGGTGCGCGAGCAGCCGGCGAAGCTTCGCGCGCGCCTTGAATAACTGGGATTTGGACGCGCCCGTTGTGATGCCGAGTTCCCGGGCGATGTCCTCGTGCGTGTAGCCCTCCACATCGTGGAGCACGAACACCGTCCGTGCCCCCTGAGGCAGCCGAGCCGCGGCCTCCTGGATCGACGCGGCGACGAAGGAGCGGTCGGCATCCAGCTCGACTGCCGCCGTGTCATCCTCGATGTCCACCTCGCTCTTCGCGAGACGTCTCACCTTGCGCAGAGCGTTCAATGTCCGGTTCACCGCAATCCGGTGTGCCCACGTTCCGAACTGAGCGTCGCCGCGATAGCTCCGGAGTGCCCGAAAAATCTGCATCCACACATCCTGCGCGATATCGGCGGCGAGATCGGGATCGCCCGCCAGCCGCCGCACCACGGCGTCGATGTGCGGCGAGTACTGCGACCAGAGCTGTCGCATCGCCCGCTCGTCGCCGTCGATGGCGCGCTGGATCACCAGGTGGTCCGTCAGCATCAGCTCTGCACCATTGGTCACCAGCGAGTCGTCCGGGGTTGCCAGTGCCCCGCAAGAGTGTTGCGGCCATGCGCGAGACGCGTCTTGCAATATGCGGCCCGGTCGTCTTGACCGCCGTCGCGGGGAGGCGCATAGTGCGCGCGTCGCCGCCCAAACATAATGGAGTCAAGCGGTTTGGCCGGCTCGCACGGTGGAACTTCCGCGCGCCGCCGCCGGTAGTTCTCATTGCGTCCGTCGTCCGCTTCTTGCTTTGGATGTGCCGTCACCGGAGCGCACCTGCTCGTGCGCGATCTGGTGACACGAAGCCCAAGGGGGTTCGAGGTGTTGACCCTGTTGTTCACCGCTGCCGCCGTCGCCGTCGGAGGCAATGGTCTGCCCGTGAAGAAGCCGGCCGCCGTCGGGATGTCCTCCACCCGGCTGCGGGCGATCGATCACGTGCTGGCGCGCGGAATCAAGGCCGGCGGATTTCCGGGCGCGGCCGTCGTTGTCGGACGGAAGGGCGCGGCAGTCTGGGAGAAGGGGTTCGGCACTCTCGACTGGACACGCGAGACGCGGGTCTCCGCGAAGCAGACGATCTACGACCTCGCCTCTCTCACCAAGGTTGTCGGTACGACGACCGCGATCATGGTGCTCTTCGACGAGGGCAAAGTCGCTCTCGACTCCTCCGTTCAGAGCTACCTGCCGGCTTTCCAGGGCGACGGAAAGGACCGAGTGACCGTTCGCCAGCTGCTGGAGCATCGCTCTGGCTTGCCGGCCGATCGCGACCTCTGGCGGATCGCGCGATCACCCGAGGAGGCACGCCGTGCCGTGCTCGAGACGCCGCTCGTATGCCGTCCCGGCGACTGCTTCATCTACTCCGATCTGGGCGCGGCCACGCTCGGCATGCTGGTGGAAGCGGTGTCCGGGGAAGGGCTCGATCAGTTCCTGGCCGAGCGCGTGTTCGGGCCGCTCGGAATGACGAACACGTTCTTTCGTCCGGCCGATTCTCTGAAGGTGCGCATTGCCCCGACGGAGCTCACGCCCCCTCGTGGCTACCCGCTCCGCGGCGAGGTGCACGACGAGAACGCGTACGCACTGGGTGGCGTGTCCGGCCACGCCGGCCTGTTCAGCACCGTGTCGGACCTCTCGATCTTCGCGCAGATGATGCTCAACGGCGGGGCGTACAACGGCCTCCGCATCATCTCCGACTCGACCGTGAGGACCTTCATCCGACGCGCCGCTGGGAATCGCGCGCTGGGCTGGGCTGTCGCGGATGGAACGGGCGGATCGGGACGTTATCTCAGCGAGAGCGCCTACGGCCACACGGGCTACACGGGCACGTCGTTGTGGATCGATCCCGATCGCGAGATGTTCGTCATCCTGTTGACCAACCGGGTTCACGCGGCCCGCGCGCAACGGCCCGCGAAGGTCATCTCGGACATCCGAGCCGACCTTGCTGACGCCGCCGCTCTCGCGGTGACCGACGCCCCCGGACAGATGCTCGCCATGCCCGCCAGCTTCCGGGCGGACCGCCGCGCCGGCTGGAACCGTCCCCAGCGGCATCACCGCCGCGGTCGTCATCGCGTGATCATCCATCATCGCCGGTCGGGACGAGCGGTGGCGAAGCACGGATCCGTTCACGCCCGCGCGGGAAAGACCGCGCATCACGGCGTCTCGAAGACACACGCGAAGGCAAAGGCGAAGACACACGCTTCGCCTTCGCACGCCAAGCGCCACCGCTGAGCGGGCCAGCCTTGCTCTGCGCTGCTGCACCCGTGAGCTTCCGGATGCACACATTCGCGGAGCGGCAATGAGCGACGAGAATCTCGGTGGTGCGGCGGGCCATGCGCCCGCTCCCCCGCAGCAGGTGGCGACGGATGATGGCATGCCTGTACCTCCTGCCGATGCCACTTCCGGCGGAGCAGCGGAAGAAGGGACGGTCACCGAAGACCAGGTGAGAGCCGCACTCCGCAAGGTCAAGGATCCCGAGCTCAACCTCAACATCGTCGATCTCGGGCTGATCTACGCCATCGCGGTCGAGGGCTCGCGCGTGAGCATCGACATGTCGCTCACGTCGCCCGGTTGCCCTTCCGGGCCGGAGATCATGACGAGCGCCGAGCAGCAGCTGCGGGCGATGCCGGGCGTCGAGGACGTGGTGATGAACTTGGTATGGCAGCCGTTCTGGTCACCGGAGCGGATCGAGCCGCGCATTCGCTCATACCTGGG
>JBBSGP010000144.1:0-3829 GCA_038253885.1 Gemmatimonadales bacterium
CGGCGGCCTTGAGGTGATAGATCTCGACCGGCACGTGGCCTTCGCGGCCGATCGTGAGAGCCTCGTCGACCGCTTCCAGCAGCTTGTCGCCTTCGGAGCGCATGTGGGTGATGTACACTCCTCCGTACGGCGACATCGCCTTCGCCTGCTCGATCAACTCGGCGGTGGAGGCGTAGCTTCCCGGCGGATAGATGAGAGCGCTCGCCACACCGAAGGCGCCGTCGCGCATGGCGTCGCGCACCACGCGCCGCATGGTGTCGAGCTCGGCCGGCGTGGCCGCTCCTTCGGCGGCGCCCTTGGCGTAGGCGCGTACCGTCGCGGCGCCGAGGAAGGAGCCGAAATTCACCGACGCGCGGTGCCGGGCCATGGCATCGATCCAACGCGCGAACCCTCGCTCTCCCGAGAAGGTGGAGACGAGCCGCGATTCGGCGGAGTCGGTGAGGCCGAGCGTCGGCAGCAGCAGCGCGTTGCTCGGCGCGTAGGTCGTGCCCTCTCCGAGTATCATGGTTGTGACGCCCTGCGTCACCATGCCGACCACCCGGCTGTCGCCGATCAGCAGCTCATCCACGGATTGTGCCTGGATGTCGATGAACCCGGGTGCGGCGACGAGTCCTGTCCCATCCAGTCGTCGCGCCGCCGATGCCGCGCGCAGCATGCCAGCGGGAGAGACGCGGGCGATGCGGTCGCCTCGAATGCCGATGTCGCCGTAGAACCAGGGGTTTCCCGAGCCGTCCACGACGCGGGCGCCGGTGATGAGGATGTCGAAGCCGCCATCGGTTGCCGGACCGATCGTCGCGGATGTGCCGGGCGCGGTATGGGTGCACGCCATCGCGATCGCCGCACCGGCGATCATCCCGATGCGTTGGGTGGCATTCATGACATCACTCCTCGGGCGTGGGGGGGATCACGGACAGGCGCAACACGCTCGAGCCTAGACTGCCGCGCCGCCGGCGACGACGCAAGAGAGGCGGTAGCCGCCGCGCTCCGGCGATCGTACTTTCTGCGGAGCCCGGACTGTCACCAGCGTAGCCACCCCATGGAGCTGAGATGTCTTCCTTCCCATCACCCGTTCCGCGTCGGGAATTTCTGAGCCAGCTCGCGGCGACAGGTGCCGTGCTTGCGGCTGCCGGCGCGTGCGCTCCCGCCATGCAGGGCGCCGCGGCTCCCGCGCCGTCCAGACTGAAGTTGCCGCCGGCCTCCCAAGACGGCCCGTGGGACAACAGTTGGCTCGAGAAGCTGGCCGCGGCCAAGCACAAGCAGGTGTTCGACGCGCCCAGCTTCCAGGATGGGGGTGCGCTGTACTACGCCAAGAATTTCCTCAACGCGCACCGCGATGCGTACGGCCGCGTCGCTCCCGAGGTACAGGTCGTGATGGGGATCCACGGCGATGCCGCACCGATCGTCTTCGGCGATGCACTGTGGCAGAAATACGAATGGGGCAAACAATCCAAGGCCAAGGATCCGCGCACCGGCACGTCGGCGACCCGAAACATCTTCTGGCATCCGAAGGAAGGCGAGGAGATGTACGACTACTCGGTGAACGCGCTGCAGGAGCGCGGCACCACCTTCCTCTTCTGTAACAATGTGATGCGATTCCTGGTGCGGACGATCGCGGATAAGCATGGAGGCAGCTATGAGAGCGTCCGCGCCGAGCTGGTAGGCGGTCTGCTCCCCGGGGTTACTGTCGTGCCGGCGATGGTGGCCGCGATCGGCCTCGCTCAGGACGGGGGCTGCTCGTACGTCTACGCCGGCGGCAGCTGAAGGTCACGTCCTTTTCCATCAACCCGTCACCCTCATGCCACAGACGACGTCGCCCGACCTGCGCTTTCCGATCGGCCGCTTCACACCGCCGATCGGCTCTCTCGACGACCGCGAGCGCGAACGCTGCATCGCTCAGATCGCCGCGACACCGGAAGAGCTGCGCCGCGCCGTGGACGGACTCTCAGCGGAGCAGCTCGACACGCCTTACCGCCCCGACGGATGGACGGTGCGACAGCTGGTGCACCACGTTCCGGACAGTCACATGAACGCCTACGTCCGCTTCAAGCTCGCCCTCACGGAAGAGGAGCCGCTGATCAAGGCATACGAGGAGGACCGGTGGGCGAAGCTTCCCGACACGCAGAGTACGCCGATCACGATCTCCATCCTGCTCCTCGAGTCGCTGCACGCACGGTGGGTTCAGCTGCTGCGCCACATGACCGCCGCTGATTTCGCGCGGACGCTCAAGCACCCCGAGCACGGGTCGATGCGGCTGGACCGGATGCTGGCGCTCTACGCCTGGCACGGTCCCCATCACGTCGCGCACGTGACGGCGCTGCGCTCCCGCCAGGGATGGAGCTGAGCGCGGTCAGCGACCGCCGACCGCGCGATTCTCGATGCTACTGGCGCCGCCGGGTCAGTGGCCGAAGCGAAGACCGATCGCGCCATACAGCTTCGGGTCGCTCGACTTCTTCGAGAAGCTGTTGTAGGTCGGGATGTCGTCCGCGCTCACCCGCCCGATCTCGCCGACGATCTTCACGAGAAACAGGTTGAGCATCACGTCAGCGAAATAGCTGGTGGCCTTCGGGGACTGGGCGGTCGTGATCGGCATCGTCGGAGTGGCTCGCAACCCCGACCGATTGAGCGCATACGACAGACTGGCGGCGGACTCGTAAGTGTCCTTGCCGTAGCCCACGGCTACCGCGAGCATCCTAGCGCTCTTTCCGGCAACCAACCGCCAGGCCGTGCTGCGAGCAGTGAGCCCGGAGACGGTGATCGTGTCGCTGTTCGTGGCAGCCGCGGTCACATCGAGACTCGGCAGGTCGCGCCTGAGCCATGTCACGGCCACGCTCGGGAGCAGCGTCGACTCCTTGATGATCCCGACACGGGCGCCGTAGCCCACTTTCACGGAGCCGATCGGAGCTTTGATCGAGACTCCTTCCTGGGCGATCTCCGGTACGAAGGTCAGGCTCCCGAGCGCGTCCACCGCCAGGACCTTGGTGAGACCAACGGGGATTCCATCGAACAGACCGAGGGCGCCGTCCGCGGACGGAAAACCGAAGGGCTTGTCTTCGGTCTGGTACGCCGTTCGCACCGCCGGCCCGGCTGACAGGTCGTACTGATCGACCTTGGGGATCGCACCCATGATCCCATTCACCCGCAGCTCCACCGTGATCTTGCCGAGCCCGCCCTGGGCCCCACCCTGTCCGAGCACGGGGTTACCGCCGGCGAGCGTCGTACCAAACTGCGGAGTGAGATAGGAGAACAGGTCGAGCGCCTTCTGACAGGCATCTCCCCCGATCTGGCCCGGCCCCACGATCGCCGGATTGCTGCATTGGGTGTTCACGCTTCCCTGAGCCCGCGCCATGCCAGCCAGAGCCGCGGACAGAAGAATCGGGATGACTGAACGACTGTTCATGCGACTCTCTCGGCTGAATGGAGAAGGCCCGTGCGTCAGAGAATGACGAAGTGTGCAGTTTGTTCGTTACACACAATCGCTGCGGGGCGAAGCGCGTGTTCAGGGCTGCGACGCTACCGCCATCGGAAGTGAGCGGTCCGCCGTATCCTGCGCACCGAGCTGCCCCGACTCGTTCCACCCCCAGCAGACCAAGCGCGGCCCATCGGCCAGCGCGCAGGTGTGCATACCACCGGCTCTCACGGCGCTGAAGCGCAGCGCACTGAACACCGGCACGGGCACAGCACTGCTGGTGGTCGTGCCGGTGCCCAGCTGGCCGTATCCGTTCCCTCCCCAGCAATACACCTGTCCCGCGCTGGTGAGCCCGCAGCTGTGCACGAGCCCGGACGTGATGGCGGTGAAGGTGAGTCCTCCGCTCACGGGAAGGGGAACCGC
>JBBSGP010000145.1:0-3813 GCA_038253885.1 Gemmatimonadales bacterium
CACCGCCGCCGCCCTTCACGTTCGTCGCGTCCTTGTCACTCACTTTCTTGCTCGGCAGGTCCTGGATCTCTTCCTCGTTCTTGCGGGTCGTGTCGGCCATAACTACCTCCTGACTGGGTGACTGTGTTGGGCTTCTCACGCCCTCGGTAAAAGCAATCGCCGGGCCATCGCAGCCCCGAGGCGCAACCGATTGCAGCATGGACACTTGGGTCAGAAAGCCGAAAAGCGGCTGCGGTAGCGTTTCGATACTAATGGTCTCGAAACGATGCACGATGGCCTCGTTTCGCGACCCACAACATCAGCGCGGGGCGTGGTCCATCAGCTTCCGATCAAGAGTCGAGCGGGAGAGACCGAGAAGGTGCGCGGCCTGTCGCTTGTTACCGTGCACGACGTGCAGCACGTGCAGGATGTGGCGGTGCTCGATCGCGCGGAGCGTCAGATCCTCCGTCAGGTCGAGCTCGCGCTTCGGAGCATCGGCGAGCGGCGCCGATCCAGGCGCAACCGGGTCCTCCGAGCGACCGACGATGATCGCCTCTGCCTCGATGATCTCGCCGGTGCTGCGGGCGACGGCAGCCTGAACCACTCGCTTGAGCTCGCGAAGGTTTCCCGGCCACGCATACGAGAAAAGCAGGTCGGCAGCTTCCTTGCTCAGGCCGATGATCCCGCGCTTCTGCGCTCGACTGGCAGCAGTGATCTCCGACGCGATGAGCGATTTCAGGTCGCTGGGCCGATCGCGCAGCGCTGGCACACGTAGCGTCAGGCCGCTGATGCGATAGAAGAGGTCTTTCCGGAAATGATCGGACTCGACGTAGCGCTGCAGTGGGAGATGGGTGGCGGAGATGAGTCGCACGTCGGCGTGCCGCAGCTCCTCCGAGCCGAGCCGCTCGAACTCGCCGTACTCGACAGCCCGGAGAATCTTGGCCTGCGCGGCCGGGCTCATGTCAGCGATCTCGTCGATGAACAACGTCCCGCTGTCGGCGAGCTCGAACTTTCCCTTCACCCGCTTCAGCGCGCCGGTGAACGCTCCCTTCTCGTGGCCGAACAGCTGGCTGTCGAGCAGCGTATCGCTCAGGGCGGCGGCGTTGAAGGAGACGAAAGCGCCCGACCGCCGCGATGACGAGTTGTGGATCGCGTGCGCCAGAAGGGTCTTCCCGGTGCCGGACTCTCCGAGGATCAACACGGGCAGCTCGGTGCGAGCCGCGACCCGGGCCAGCTCCAGGCAGCTCCGCATCGGTGCGTCGCCGGTCACGAAGTCACCGAGCGTCCCGGGCCACGACCCGGCCGGACGAGTGCCGTTCTCCCAGTCGCTCATGGCTTGGGGAGATCCGAGAGACTTTCCTTGAGCTGGCGGATCGGCTCGAAGGCGTAGCTTGCCAGGGCTCGTCGCCCGACCACCACCTCCGCGCGCCCTCCCATGCCGGCGAGCAAGGCGCGCTGCTGACCTTCGACCCGAACCGTCGTGTCGCGCAGATCGATCAGCGCGCGGAAGTTGGCGTTGTCGCGCCCGGAGACGCCAGCCGATCCCACCCACCGCACCGTGCCGTACTTGACGCCGAAGCGCTGGTAGGGAAAGGCGTCATAGAGAAGCTTCACTCCCTGACCGGGGCGGAGCAGCGCCATCCCCGACTGTGGCACGACCAGCTCCCCCTGGAGCTGCTCACCCGCGCACGCGACCTCCCCGATGATGTCGCCCTCCTGCAACACCGCGCCGGCGGAGTTGACTCGCAGACGGAGCACCGTGCCGTCACATGGAGCGGGGACCGCCAGCTCTCCGCCGGCGCTGTTGACGAGATTCTTGGTGAGCGACGCGATCCGGATCCTGGCCTCCTCGCCAGTCTGCGAGATGCTACGTTGGAGCTCACGGTACTGCACGTCGCGAGTCGCCATCTCGCGGCGAAGCTTCGTGATCGCTCCCCGCGTGTCTTCCGCGTTACCGACGAGCTGCTCCAGCTCCACGCCGATCGTCTGGGCTTGCAGCTCGGGAGTGGCGGACTCGGAGCCGCTCACCGCGCCCCGCGCCACCCCTCTGGCCAGGTTATCGGCGAGGGTGCGGACGGTCGCGAGCTGTGCGCGCTTGAGCTCGATCGTGCGGGTGAGATTGGCGAGCCGCGCCGTGAGGCGTATCTCCTCCTGCTCCTCGGCGCTTCGCTGATCCTGGTACTCCGACCGGGCGTTGGCGGCGCGCTCGGTGGCGCCGCGAAGTTGCGCCTCGAGGGCGTGGAGATCAGCCGAGCGATCGCCGATCGGCTCCGACTGGATGACGAACAGAGGCGTGCCGGACCGGACCGTCTGGCCTTCGAGCGCGCGAACGGAACTGACCCGCCCTTTGTGGAGAGCCCGTATGGGGTCGGTACCCCCCACCGGCACGAGGGTGAACGAGCCCGACACCACCTCGGGGACGTGCACCACGGCGGCGACCAGAGTCAGCGTGGCGAACAACAGAATGAGCACGTACGCGAGGCCCCGAGCTGCCCAGTGGGGCGGGGTGACATCGAGAAAGGGCACCCCCTGCTCGGCGCCGCTGCCGTCCGCGATCGGACCCGAAAGCGGGGCTCCCGCCGCGATGACTCGAGAGCTCATAACCCCAGCTGTTGGCTGCAGAGATAGTAATACAGCCCCTGCCGGGCCATCAACTCATCGTGCGTTCCGTGCTCGACGAGGCGCCCGCGCTCCAGCACCAGGATCACATCCGCATGCTGTACGGTGCTGAGCCGATGGGCGATGACGAACGACGTACGTCCCTCGAGCAAGCGGTCCATGTTCTCCTTCACCGCCCGCTCGGACTCGGTGTCGAGGGCGCTCGTCGCCTCGTCGAAGATCATCACCGGCGGTTGATGATAGAGCGAGCGCGCGATCGCCACGCGCTGTCGCTGACCACCCGAGAGGGCGAGCCCCGACTCTCCGATCTTGGTCTCGTATCCCAGAGGCAGCCGCTCGATGAACTCGTGCGCGTTGGCCACCCGGGACGCCCACATCACCGCATCCATATCCGGCTCTTCCTCGCCGAAGGCGATGTTTCGCGCGATGGTGTCGTTGAACAGGTGGTTCTCCTGCAGCACGAAGCCGATGTTCCGGCGCAGGTCGTGATAGTTGAGCGATTTGAGATCCACGCCATCGAATTCGATGCTCCCCTCCGTCGGCTCGAGCAGCCCGGCGAGACATTTGATGAGAGTCGTCTTTCCCGATCCGCTGCGCCCCACGATGGCGACCATCTTGTTGGCCGGGACGTCGAAGGTGATGCCGTCGAGGATCGGTGGAGACTCCGGTCCGCCGTAGCGAAAGCCAAGGTTCCGCAGGCTGATCCGTCCCTCGAGCGTGCGCACCGGGATCAGTCGGGAGCGATCGGCGCCCTGCTCCGGCTCGGCGTCGAAGACGTCGTCCAGACGGTTCAGCAGAATGGAGACGTACTGAAAGACGTCCCAGTGCGAGAGGAGGCGGAGAATCGGGCGGTTGGCGAGCGCGACCAGGCTGTTGAACGCCACCAGACCACCGATCGTGAGCTGGCCGTCCATGACCTGACGGGCGCCGATCCAGAGGAAGAGGGCCACCGACATGAAAGTGATGATGTTGAGCGCGCTGTCGTACGTCATCATCGTGAAGTCGGCCCGGAACCGCTGCTTCGTGAGGGCGTTGAACTCGTTCAACATCAGCTCCCGGAACGAGCCTTCGGCGCCCATCGCCTTCACCGTCTCGATGCCGCGGATCGCGTCCACCTGATACGACTGATACCGGCCGTGTGCCTCCTCCAGCTTGTCGTAGATCGGCCGCAGCCAGTGACGATTGAGGAACATCAGGACGGCGTAGGCCGGCGTC
>JBBSGP010000146.1:0-3743 GCA_038253885.1 Gemmatimonadales bacterium
CTCCACCAGCCCGTTGGGGAGGTAGTCCATCACGAAATACGCGGCGTGGTCCTCCTGACCCACGGCCAGAATACGGATGATGTTCGGATGGCGGAGCTTGGCGGCTGTGGACGCTTCTTTTCTGAAGCGGCCTTCGACGTTGTCGTCGCCCGCGAACTGGGGCTTGAGGACTTTGACCGCCACCGGAATGTCGAGCTCCGGGTCGTAGCCCTTGTAGACCCAGGCAAAGCCGCCGGAGCCGATGGAGGTCTCGATCCGGAAGCGGCCGAGAGTTCGGCCGATGTACCGCTCAGGCACGGGGCGGAGCCTTTACAAGGTTGTCGAGGTCCACTAAATTACTGTGCTATAACGAATTCGGCGCAACTCGGGCAGTGGAAGTCCGGAGAATATATACTCATGGCATTTGAAAAAGCATCGATCATAGAAAAGCACAAGGTGCACGACACGGACACCGGCTCGACGCGAGTGCAGGTCGCCATTCTCACCGAACGGGTCAACTATCTGACGGAGCATTTCCGAGTCCACAAGAAGGATAACCACGGACGCCGGGGCCTTCTCAAGATGGTCGGCAAGCGCCGCCGGCTTCTTGACTACATGAAGAAGACGGATATCGACGGCTATCGGCTCCTGATTCAAGAGCTTGGGCTCCGTCACTAACCCCAGCGCCATTGCAACCGCGCGGGTGCCGCTCGACCGGCCCCGCGCGTTTTCTGTTCCCACCACCCCAGTCCAGCAATGATGCAACGCATCGAAAGACAGTTCGCCGGCCGCAAGCTGGTCATCGAGACCGGCCGGATGGCGAAACAGGCCGCCGGGTCGGCGGTCGTTCAGTTTGGCGAGACCATGGTGATCGCCGCCGTCACGGTGAGCGACAACAAGAGCCCGCTCCCCTTCTTCCCGCTGACCGTGGAATACAAGGAGCGGACGTATGCGGCAGGGAAGATCCCGGGCGGCTTTCTCAAGCGCGAGGGCCGTCCGCACGACGAGGAAATCCTCTCGGCTCGCATCATCGACCGGTCGATTCGCCCGCTCTTTCCGGAGGGATTCCAGAACGAGGTGCAGGTCTTCATCTACGTCATCTCCGCCGACCAGGAGAATGATGCCGACATGGCCGCCCTGCTCGCGACATCGTTCGCTCTGAACGCCTCGCGCATTCCCTTTCTCAGCCCCATCGCGGGTGTCCGCATCGGGCGGCTGTCCGGAAAATGGGCCCTCAATCCCACCTTCCAGCAGCTCGAGTACAGCGACATGGACGTCGTCGTCGCGGGCTCGCGTGACTCCATCGTGATGGTGGAGGGCGGGGCGCTCGAGGTCAGCGAGGAAGATGTGATCGAGGGCCTCACGATCGCGCAGAAGGGCATCCGTGAGCTCGTGGCCATGCAGGAGGAGCTGCTCGCGACGGTGCGGGTCGAGAAGATGCAGTGGACGCGCAATGTCCTACCCGAGCAGCTCGTCGCCCGTGTCAGCGACCTGGCCGCCGGCAAGATCGCGGCCGCGATCAACCGCAAGGACAAACACGAGCGCATCGACGCCGTCGAGCTGGTGAAGCGCGAGGCCATCCAGTCACTGACCGTGGACTTCCCCGACGCGTCCAAGGACATCCAGACGCTGGTCGGCGACGCGGAGTACAACGCGCTGCGTAGCCAGGTGCTCGAGCAGGGCGAGCGCGTGGACGGGCGGCGGCACGATGAGGTACGCCCGATCACGATCGACACCGGAGTGTTGCCCCGCGCGCACGGCTCGTCGCTCTTCACGCGCGGGCAGACGCAGGCCCTGGTGGCGGTGACGCTGGGCACCGCCAACGACGTCCAACGACTGGACTCGATCGATGATCCGCAGGAGACCACCAAGTCCTTCATGCTCCACTACAATTTCCCGCCGTTCTCGACCGGTGAGGTGCGCCCGATGCGTGGCACCAGCCGCCGGGAGATCGGTCACGGCAATCTGGCCGAGCGCGCGCTGCAGGCCATGCTCCCGCAGTTCGACGAGTTTCCGTACACCATCCGCATCGTGTCCGACATTCTCGAGTCGAATGGCTCCTCCTCGATGGCGTCGGTGTGCGGCGGCTCGCTGGCTCTGTTCGACGCCGGGGTCCCGATGCGCGGCGCGATCGCCGGCGTCGCGATGGGGTTGATCAAGGAGGGGGCGAAGTACGCGATCCTGACGGACATCCTCGGCACCGAAGATCATCTCGGAGACATGGATTTCAAGGTGGCGGGAACGGAGGAGGGAATCACCTCCATCCAGATGGACATCAAGATTCAGGGTCTCGATCTCAAGATCATGCGGGAGGCTCTGGCCCAGGCCCGGACGGGCCGCCTGCACATCCTCAACGAGATGAAGGCGGCGCTGGCGGAACCGCGCGCGGATCTGTCCGCGTATGCTCCGCGCATCGTCACCCACCAGATCAGCTCGGAGAAGATCGGCGATCTCATTGGGCCCAAGGGCAAGACCATTCGTGGCATTCAGGACGAGACAGGCGCGGAGATCTCAGTGGATGACTCCGGCATGGTCACGATCGCGGCGGTCGGCGGGGACGCCATGCAGCGCGCGCTCGAGATGATAAAGGCGCTGACTCAGGAGCCGGATATCGGCGCGACCTATGAAGGCACTGTCAAGAGCACGACGGCCTTCGGCGCCTTCGTGGAAATCCTTCCGGGCACGGAAGGTCTCGTTCACATCTCGGAGTTGGCCCACGGACGCACCGACAAGACCGAGGACGTTGTCAAGAAGGGCGACCGGGTCAAAGTGAAGCTCATCGAGCGCGACGAGCGGGGCCGGTTGCGGCTGTCCATGAAGGCGCTCGTCCCCAAGCCGGAAGGATCGCCGGAGGGAGGAGACGCCGGGGGGGGCGGAGGCCGGGGCGGAGCAGGAGGCAGCCGCGGCGAACGTCCCGATCGAGGCGATCGGGGAGAAGGAGCTGCCGATCGTCCGCGCCGCGACGAACGGGCCGAGCGTGCGGCCGCGCCCGTTGGGGGGACGATCACGAACTCGGAGGGCGACGGCGTCGGTGCCGGGGATGGCTCGGTGGGGCTCGAGGAAAACCGCGGCGGCGATGAGGGCTCGCCCGCGAAGGAAGGCCAGAGGCGTCCACCTCGCCGCGGAGGTCGCGGAGGCCGCCCACGCAGGTGATCACGGAGACGTCGCAGCTCGACACCGGGCTTCGCCGCACAGTATTACCGAACGGACTGACCGTGCTCTCGGAATTCATGCCGGGGGTGCGGTCGGTGGCTTTCGGGGCGTGGGTGCGGGCGGCGTCGATCCACGAGACGCGGGAACGTATGGGCGTCTCGCATCTTCTCGAGCACATGGTGTTCAAGGGGACCGAGCGCCGCAGCGCGAGGGAAATCGCCTTGTCCCTCGAGGTTCTCGGAGGCTCGCTCGACGCGTACACGTCGCGCGAGCATACCGCCTTCCAGGCGCGTGTCCTCGACGAGCACCTGCCGCAAGCCGCGGACGTGATCGGCGATCTGTTGTTTCGACCGTTGCTCCGACGCTCGGACCTCGATCTCGAGCGCAAGGTGGTGTTGGAGGAGATCAGCATGGTGGATGACACTCCGGACGACCTCGTATTCGAGATCCACAATGAGCAGATGTGGGGAACGCACCCCTACGGCTACTCCATCCTCGGGACCCGCGAGACCGTCTCCGCGCTCGGCGTCCGCGACCTCAAGGAGCTGCACGGGCGCGCGTATCATCCCGCTCAGCTCGTGGTCGCCGCCTCCGGACACATCGAGCACGAG
>JBBSGP010000147.1:0-3695 GCA_038253885.1 Gemmatimonadales bacterium
CAGTGGTTCCGGAAGGTCGGCACGCGCGCGGCCCAGGCGATCTCCAAGCTCGTCATGGCCGGCGTGCGCGCCCCGAGTCCGCGGCTTGCGATCGGGAGCGTTGGCCCCACCGTCATCCGACTCTTCGCCACCGAGCAGGCACTTGCCGCGGGCGAGTCGGTCGAGGACGCCCGAGCGGTGCTCGAGGGCGAGATCCACCCGATCGACGATCTGCGCTCCACGGCCGACTACCGGCGCCGAGTCGCGGGAAACCTGCTGATGCGATTCTGGTCGGACACCGGATGATCGGTCACGCGCACTCGAGAACCCGCGGCTGAATGAGCGACCATCGTCCCGACCGTCGGATCGAGGGAGCCATCCGCGGTCGGCGAGTCATCGTGCGCGGCGAGGTGGCACCGGCCACTGTTCTCGTGTCCGCGGGCCGCATATCCGAGATCGCGCCCTACGATCTCTCCCCTGCTGTCGACGTCGTGGACGCCGGCAGCGACATCGTCATGGCGGGACTCGTGGATACGCACGTGCACATTGACGAGCCAGGTCGCACGGACTGGGAAGGATTTCACTCTGCGACTCGCGCGGCGGCGGCCGGCGGGGTCACCACGCTGCTCGACATGCCACTCAACAGCACGCCCGCAACCACGACAGTCCCCGCCCTGGCCGCGAAGGAGCGCGCGGCCGCACAAAGCTGCTTCGTGGACGTGGGTTTCATCGGCGGCGTGGTGCCCGGAAACGCGGGGGATCTCGACGCTCTCTTCGCGGCCGGGGTGCTCGCCTTCAAGTGCTTTCTCGTTCCCAGTGGCGTGCCCGACTTCCCTCCCGTCTGTGAGGCGGACCTGCGGGAGGCGCTCCCAATCCTCGCCCGACTCGGCGCGCCCTTGATGGTTCACTCCGAGTCGCCGGATCGAATCACCTCCGCGACCGGAGCGGCCTCGGAATCACTTCGCAAGTCGCCGCGCGAGTACGCCAGCTACCTCAGCACCAGACCTGCCGTCGCGGAGTCCGATGCCATCTCCCTCATGGTGAGCCTCGCGCGCGAATACGACGCGTGGATCCACATCGTCCACGTCTCGTCCGCTGACGCGATCCCGGTCCTGGCCCACGCACGCTCGGCCGGGGTTCGGGTCACCGCCGAGAGCTGTCCACACTACCTGTTCTTCTGCGCGGAGGACATCGCCGACGGCGCGACGGAATACAAGTGCGCTCCTCCCATCCGGCGGCGTGAGCACCGGGACGCTCTCTGGGCTGCTCTGGATCGGCGCACTCTCGACATGGTGGTCAGCGACCATTCCCCGTGTCCCCCCGAGCTGAAATGTCGGGAGAGCGGGCACTTTATGGACGCCTGGGGCGGCATCTCTTCGCTGCAGCTCGGTCTGGGAGCCGTCTGGGCGGGCGCGCGTGCTCGCGGATACGGCCCGGCCAGGGTGAGCGAGTGGATGAGCGCGGCTCCGGCGTCGCTGGCCGGACTGCGGTCCCGAAAAGGCGAGCTGGTTCCGGGCGCCGATGCGGACATTGTCATCTGGTCCCCGGATGAGGATCTTGAGGTGCGCGCCGAGTCGCTCCACCATCGTCATGCGCTCACGCCCTACCTGGGCGCCACGCTTCCGGGCGTCGTCCGGGCTACCTACCTTCGGGGACGATTGATCTACGACCGCGGCGCGTTCACACCCGAGCCATGCGGCATCCTACAGAAGCATCGGGATAGCAGATGAGCTTCACCGATCTCATCGAGCTCGCCGCCGAGCGTTTCGGGAGCGCCGTGATCGTGGCCAACGACGAGTTCTTCGCACCCAAGGACGCCTTGCTGCTCCCCACTCCTCCGGTCTGGATCGAGGGCAAGTACACCGAGCGCGGAAAATGGATGGACGGCTGGGAGACGCGGAGGCGACGCGAGGCCGGCCATGATTGGTGCATCATCCGGCTGGGCGCGCCCGGCATCGTTCGCGGTGTCGTCGTGGATACGAGCTGGTTCACCGGGAACTTCCCCCCCGAGTGCTCGCTCGACGGTTGCTCCCTGAACGGCGTCGCCTCGGCCGAGCAGCTCATGACAGACTCCACGCCATGGTGGGAGCTGCTTCCGAGATCGCCTCTGGAGGGGAATCGCCGCAATGAGATCGCCGTGCGCCCGGGCCCGCGCGTGACGCATCTCCGCCTCAACATCTTCCCCGATGGCGGCGTCGCGCGGCTGCGAGTTCATGGGGACGTGGTCCCGGAGCCCGCTCGTCTCTCCGCCGCCGGAGCAGTGGATCTCTCGGCCGCCGAGAATGGCGGGTTCGTCGTGCTCTGCAGCGACATGCACTACGGTCACCGGCAGAACATGATCATGCCGGGTCGCTCTACGTTCATGGGGGATGGCTGGGAGACGAAGCGGCGACGCGGACCCGGTCACGAGTGGAGCATCGTGCGTCTCGCCGCGCCAGGCCGGATTGACCGGGTCGAGATCGACACCGACCACTACAAGGGGAATGCGCCGGGCAGTTTCTCGCTCGATGGGTGCGACACCGCCGGAGCAACACTCGACGCCGCGCAGGTGGACAGCCGATCGTGGACCAGCATCCTGGCGCGCACGCCGCTGCAGCCGCACAGCCGGCACATCCTGGCGGCCGAGGGTCCGGCGACGACGGCCTTCACGCATGCACGGCTCAACATCTTTCCGGATGGAGGCATCGCACGACTGCGTCTCTTCGGCACGCCGCGCTCGCGGTGACCACACCGTTGCCCGCGACCGCCTCGGCGGGTCTCGCTCGACTCAACGGGATGACACCGGCGGACGCGAAGCGCGCCCTTCACGACTGCTGCGGATCATCCGCCTGGGCAGACGCCGTGTCGCGGCAGTTGCCGGTCCGGGACGACGCGGAGCTGTACGCGATGGCCGACCGCGTGTGGTGGTCGCTCTGTGCTGGCGATTGGATGGAGGCATTTCGAGCTCATCCTCGCATCGGGGTGCGTGCGGCTGCCGGCGAGCGGGGACCCGGCCGCGACGCCCGCTCTGCTAGTTGGTCAGCGCAGGAGCAGGCCACCGCCGACCTCGCATCCCCCGACGCACGCAGCGCGTTGGCGGAAGCCAACAAGGTGTATGAGGCACGCTTCGGTCACATCTTCCTCATCTGCGCCAGCGGAAAGAGCGCCGATCAGATTGTCCACGAGATCCATGCCCGGCTCGGAAATTCCGCGGAACAGGAGCTCGTCGTGGCGGCCGAGGAGCAGCGTCGCATCACCCGCCTTCGTCTGGCGAGGTTGCTCGCGTCGTGAGCGCCATCACCACTCACGTGCTCGACATCGCGCGCGGCCGGCCGGCGGCCGGTATTGTCGTCCGGCTGGAACGGGAGGGATCGACGCTGGCGGAGGGGATCACCGACAGCGATGGGCGAGTCGCTGCGTTACTTCCTGCGGGCCACCAACTGGACGCCGGAGCCTACCGCCTGATCTTCCACACCGATGAGTTCTTTCGCGCTGCGGGGATGGACACCTTCTATCCGGAGGTCGTCGTGACATTCGTGGTTCGCGACCCACGAGAGCACCATCACGTTCCGCTTCTTCTGGCACCCTTCGGCTATACCACCTATCGAGGGAGTTGACGTGTCGGCGACGTTAGGCCGCAACAGCTATGGCAAGTCGGGCGTACGCCTGATGAAGGTGACCCGTACTCCCGATCGGCACGAGGTGCGCGACGTCACCGTCGCCATCCAGTTCGAGGG
>JBBSGP010000148.1:0-3641 GCA_038253885.1 Gemmatimonadales bacterium
CAGCATTGGCTGGATGATCATGAAGATGATCAGCAGCACCAGCAGCACGTCGATCATCGGGGTGACGTTGATCTCGTTCGTGAGGCCGGTATTGCCTCCCGTCGTCATGGCCATGGTCGTTGTCTCCGCTTATGGCTTCTTGGCGCCCGGACCGGTCTTGATCACGTCCCCTGCGACCGTGGATTCCGTTCCCGGATGCTGATCGGCGATCGCGCCGACAACGCGCACACCGTTCTTGCCCGCAATGTCCATCGCCGTCAGCACCTTGTCGTACTCGAGATTCCGATCCGCCTTCACGAACAGGACCTTGTCGGTCGTGCGGGCGCTGTAGATCCGATTGAGCTCGCTCGCCAGCTTGTCGTTCGGGATGCGGGTCTTGTTCAGGTAGTAAATTCCATCGCGATCGATGCCGAGCACCTGATCGGTGTCCTCCTCGGGATGCGACTTGAGGTTGACCCCCTCCGGCGGCACCGCCGAGAAGCCGGCCAACAGCGCCGGCGTCACGATCATGAAGATGATCAGCAGCACCAGCATCACGTCGATCATGGGGGTGACGTTCGGATCGGCCCGGACGCTTCCACTCCCACTGCCTGTCGCCATTGACATGGGCTACATCTCCTGTGCGAGCCGAGGGCTCACTGGCTGGTGAGCCCGCCGCCGGCGCCGGTGGTCGACGTGTTGAACTCGCGGGTGAATCGCGAGCGGCCGAACTCGCCGGCCACACCCTTGATCAGGTAGTCGATCATCTCCTTCGAGGTGTACGTCATCTCGACCGAGAGGTTGTCGATCTTGGTCGTGAAGTAGTTGTAGAACCACACGGCCGGGATCGCGACGATCAGCCCGAACGCCGTCGTGACGAGCGCTTCGGCGACGCCGGCCGAGATGGCGGCAATACCGCCCGTGCCCGAGGTGGCCATGCCGGTGAACGCGTTCACGATACCCATGGTGGTGCCGAGCAGACCGACGAAGGGCGCGGTCGCGCCGACCGTGGCGAGGATCGCGAGACCCCGCTTCAGCTCGGAGATGATGATCATCATGTTGCGCTCGACGGCTCGCTCCACCGAGTTGATGTCGGCGACGGTCACCGAGCCATCCTGGATCAGGGGCTTCACCTCTCCCAACGCGCCGCCCAGGACCCGGGCGACGTGTGACCGCTTGTAGGTCTCCGAGAGCTTGATCGCCTCGTTGAGGTTGTCCTCCTCGAGGAACTGGGAGAACTCGGGGGCGAACTTGCGGGTCTCGCTCTGCGCCTTCCTGAGGCGCCACCACTTCTGGACCGCGATCGTCAGCGAGACGACGGACATGATCGCGAGCACGATCACGATCCCCCGGGCGAACCACGCCATCTGGTTCCAGAGGGTCAGAATCGACATGTTCATACGTTCACTCTCCGCACGACAGGGTTACCCACGCTCCGCGAGACAGCGTCAGCTCTTGCTGATCCCGAACTCGAATTGCTGCTGCACCCACACCTTCACCTTGCGGCCGCCGGTCTCGCCCGGGTAGAAGCGCATCTGGGGGAGCACCGAGCGCACGGACGCCGTGAACTGCTCGTTCGAGGACTTGAGCGCCTTGAAGGTCGACATCTCGGCACGCCCGTTGGTGTCGACCACGAACGTCGCCAGAACACTGCCCTCGATCCCGGCCGACTTGAGCATCTCCGGGAAATGCGGCGTCGGGTTTCCCTCGCGGGGCAGCGGCGGCTTGTCCACCTGGAACTCGAACATCGGCTGGTCCGAGTTGACCGGGCCCGTGCCTCCGACGACGCCCTTCGACGTTCCGCCGGCGACGCCCTTGCCGGTGAAGTCCGCCTCGTTGGTCACGGACTTGGAGAGGTCGATGTCGGGCAGCTTGTCGGGGATGTTGATCGGCGCCGTCAGCACCTGGAATCCCTTCGGCGGCGGCGGCGCGGCCGCGAGCTCCGGCGGCGGCTTCTCCTTCACCGGGTCGGGCGGAGGCGGCTCCTTCTTCGCCGTCTCGACGAACTTCACGTCCTCCGCCTTGACCTTGTCATCCTTGGTCATCCCGGCGTTGGCCGTCGCGTACACGGCGCCGGCGATCAACGCCGTGTGAAAGATGACACTGGCCACCGCTCCGCCGCCGTTCTTCTGCTTCTTCGGCTTTGATTCGAGCAGGTTGTCGAACATGCTGGTCTCACCCGGAAGTGAAGGTAGAATGTCCGTGCACCGACCATCTGATCGACAAGCTACGCGCCCGACACCTCCGCCATAACGAAGAAAAGATTAAGAAACGGTGAAAGCGAAGTGACAAAAGTAGAGCGCCAGGACCGCCGTTACGCCGTTCGGACCTCGGGTGGGGGGAAGGAAAGTGCTTCCTCCGATACCTCGGCGATCGGCAGCGTCACCGTGAACGTACTGCCACGCGTGAGACGGCTCCGCACGGCGATCGCGCCGCCGTGAGCCTCGGCGATCCACTGGCTGATCGCGAGTCCCAATCCGAATCCACCCCGTTCCGTTGATCGTGAGCGGGCGCGGTCGGCCCTGTAGAAGCGCTCGAAGACGTGAGGCAGGTCGGCGGCCGAGATCCCGACGCCGGTGTCGCGGACGGCGAAAACCACGTTCGAGTCGTATCGCGTCAGGGTGATCTCGACGCTACCGCCGCGCGGGGTGTACTTGATCGCGTTGGTGGCGAGGTTGAGGAAAAGCTGGCGCAATCGTGTCGGGTCGCCCATCACCGTCGCCGTCTCCACCGTCGGCATGCTGACGTTGAGCCCGGCGGCCTCACCGAGGATGAGCGCTGTCTCCCCCACCTCGAGCGTCAGCGGCTCGAGCTCCACCCGCTCGAGGTGAAGATCGAAGCGTCCCTCGTCCGCGCGCGCGAGAGTGAGCAGGCTCTCCACCAGGTCGGCCATCCGCGTCGTCTCCTGCAACGCCTCCTCGAGCGCGACCAGCTTCTCCGTGCGGGTGGCATTCGAGCTCATCGCGCGCTCGACGTCGGCGCGGAGAACGGTGAGCGGAGTCTTGAGCTCGTGGCTCGCGTCGGCGGTGAAGCGCCGCAGCGCCGAGAAGGACTTCTCGAGCCGCTCGATCATCTCGTTCAGGGTGATCGTGAGGCTCGCCATCTCCTGCGCCGTCTCATCGAGCGGAAGACGCCGGTGCAGGCTCCGGCCGTCGGTGATCGCCTGCACCTCGTTGATGATCCGGTGCACCGGGTCAAACACCCGGCCGGCGATGACGTAGGCGATTCCGAGCGAGGCGATGAGGAGCAGCGGCGCGATCGCCAACATCGAGCGGGCCAAATCCTGAAGGGCCAGCTCGGAGCTGCGGAGCGACGTCGCCACCGAGACGCGCGCGATCGTCGATCCGGGTTCGGTCGGCACCGCGGCCGCGATCAGGAGATGCTCGCCGCCGATGACGATGGGCCGCGCCGTGCCGGTCGTGGGGGCGCTGAAGGCCGCCACCTGTAACGCCGCCAGGTCGTCGGGGATGAGCTGTCGCGCGGCAAACGAGATGTAGAGGCTACGGCTATCGCGGTCGAGTACGAGAAGGTAGTCGGGCACGCCTTCCAGAACCGAGCGCAGGGTGGGGCTGATCGTGGGACCGAGGATGCTGTCGGTCATTATCGTCACCTTCTGCCCGCTCTGCTCGGTCTGCCTGATCAGATTCAGGGCGAGACTGGCC
>JBBSGP010000149.1:0-3553 GCA_038253885.1 Gemmatimonadales bacterium
AGCGATGACCCGGCGCACGCTGCGGCTCACGTCCCCGCCCTCGGCGCGGTAGACGACGTCGAACAGCTCGAGGTCGGTCGCGTACACCCGTCGCGCGAGCACGATGGCGTTATCCAGCCGCAGTGTGGGCGGGGGCCGGCCCGAGGACATCGACAGACGCGGCCAGACCGAGATGGCAAAGAGAGCCCGGGCGCGCGCGAACACGGTGTCGCGCGCCAGCAACCGAGCGGGTCTGCTGTCGGTGTGAGATCGAAAAGCCGAATCGAGCGATGCGTAGACGGCATGGTAGAAGTCCGCGAGCACCTTCTCATCCGCCCACCGGTGCTCCGCTCGCGAGGCTGACACGCTGTCGCCACGCGCCCGAAAGAAGCGAGCCGATCCCCGGGCCCCGACGAACTCCGCGAACGATTCGTTGAATACCGCCTGCCCCGACGCGTAGAAGGTTGTGTGCGTCAACTCGTGGATCACCGTCCCCGCCAGGTCCACCGAGTCCGCGCGAAGACTCGTGGACAGGAGGGGATCATTGAACCAGCCCAGAGTGCTGAACGCGGATGCCGGCCTGGCGTAGGCGTCATAACCCTGTCGCTCCAGATCACGTACGAGCGACCGAGCCGCCGCGAAATCGAAGAACCCCTTGTACGGAACCCGGCCGATGATCGGGAACCACCACGTATATCGCTCCAGGCGGTCGCGATACGCCGCCGACACCACCAGAACCAGCGTGTCGCGCGGCACCGACGTGAAGGTCGTGAAGCTCTCGCCCGTGCGCATGCCGAGAGAATCGTGGGCGAAGCGACGCGTCTCGAGCACCAGACTGAGCTTCCCCCGGGTGCGCGGATCCAGCGCCGGATCGGCAACGAGACGGTCGATCCATTGCCGGTGCGAGAGGATCTTCGCTTCCTCCCAGGCGGCGCGGGCGAGATACCGTCCGGTCGGCACCGCGGTGACAAAGAGGAGCAGCGCCGCGATCAGGCTCGACAGCACCGAGGATGCGATCACGGCCCGTCGCGTCATGCTTCGACGCTCACCTCCACCAGCGCAGACCGAGACGATGCGAGCCGCCGATGCCGTCCAGAGCCTGGTAGGCGTAATCGAGCTGAAGGTGCGCCCTGGCTATCCCGCCGCCCACCGATACGGGGGAGAGGAGCGACCCACCGGAGGAACGACTGGTCGCTCCCGCTCGAAGGAAGTACCACGCTTCCTTCCCCACCGAGTAGGCGACCTCGATGCCCCCAGATTCGTCGACCGGCGCGCCGCGCGGCCAGCTGATCATCGCGACCGCGAGCAGCGACAGCGGACCGCGCACCCCGATCGGAGCGGACGCTCCGAGGTGGGTGACGCGCGGCAATGGTGATGAGGATCCGAGGAGTCGGAGCGCGCCACCAATCTGCTGTGCGGAAACAGCCACCTCCACGTCGTGCGGCAACGTCGCCGCGGCGCCGAGGTCGGCGGAGAGTGCCCGTCCGGCCTCTCCCGCGAGCCGCTCTCCGACGAACTTGCCTGCCGCGCCAACGCGGAGACGGCCCAGGGAGACCGCGTAGCCCAACGTCGCGATGTAGTCGCCCGCCGAGATGCGAGCGCCGGTCGGGAGACCGGTCTCTCCATTCGAGGCCGGATCGGGGACCACTTCGGCCTCGCTCCCGAAATCGAGCGCCTCCAGACCTACACCGACCGCGCCGGGACCGGCGCGACCGGCGACGGCGAGAGTCGCCAGAATGGAGGATGCCAGGTAGCGCTGCACGCCTGCCCCGACCGACGTGTGCGACACCGTGGCCAGCTGTGCCGGATTGTAGAAGACCACGGCCTCATCGCGCGGGATCGCGACATACGCATTGCCGAGCGCCTGAGCCCGCGCGCTCGCGGGAAGCACCAGCAGCACCGCCGGGGGCGCTCGCTGAGCCCGAAGCAGCGTGGGCAGCGCAACCATCACGGCGACGACGCTCGCCCCGATACTGTTCCCGATCGCTCGACGCCGCCGACAGTTGGCGCGTCCCCGGTGGCTCATCGCGTCGATCTCGTCGGCGTCCGCCTACGGAACGGGTAGCCGGAAAATTCCCACCTGTGCCTTCAGACGCGGGTCGAATGCCGCGCCATCGCTGCGGCTGAAACGCAGGCCGATGCCGGAGCTGGGCTTTGGCGTCTGCAGGAAGAAGTAATCCATCGTGCCTGGTACCAGCGCCTCTGTCACCTGACCGTTGTACGGAAGCGCCTTGGGGGCGATCGGGAACGGCCGGGGCACCAGCGAGCTGGGGGTGCCGTTACGCAGGTTCGTGTCGTAGAGCCGTTGATACATCTTCCGGAGGTTGCGCGAGGTGAAGCGAAAGCGGATCCCGACGTCGCCGCGGGGATGTCCCGGGAGGCTATCGGTGTAGAGCGCCGTGCTGAAGTCGCCGAACAGCGATGTGAATGTCTCTCCGGTCGCGTTCTCGATGTTCTCGACGCTCGTCTTGCTGGTCTGATCGAGGCGGCCGTAGATGGTGCTGTCCTTCTGGTCGCCGAGCCACCGAAGAAAAAGCCAGGCGGCGCCTCGCTCGGGCAGCGATCCGGTGGCGGAGAAGATCGTCATCGACACGGTGTCCGGGCTCAGCAGATACGAGTACGAGTTAAAGAGATCGCCGTTGATGAACGATTGCGATGAATCGGGGAAGAGCTGGTCCGGATTGGTGCGGCCCGATGGCGGCGGAAACTTGTTCTCGTAATAGCGGGAGCCGAGCTCTTCCGCGATATGGCTCAGGCCCTCGTTGAGCCAGGGCGTTTCCTCGGTACTGCCGCGAACCAGGACGTGCTGGTTGTAGGAGATCATGTGCTGGAACTCGTGGATGAACGTCGCCGGCACGATCCGCTCGACATCCCCCACGCTGTGGGCGCAGCTGCGCGCGGCCGACGGATCCGGCACGAACGCGTAGAAGATCTCACCTTTGTTCGAGTTGGCGCTCTGGCTGGCGAGGTCGAATCCAAAGAAGAAGCCGGTGACGAAGCCCTGGGTGGCGCACGACGCGGCCGGCGTCAGCGCGTTGACGATCGGCGTCAACAGCACGATCAGATGGCCATTATTGTCGATGTCCGATTGGGCGCCGAAGGTCCGAACATCGATCGGATAGAGATCCTGGTCGAAGAGCTTCCCGAACTGCTGGAGCTGGACGTCGGTGAAACCGGGCGTGGGCGACTGCCGGTCCACGTACAGCAGGATGTGCGTTCCGATAAAGCTGAGCACGCCCGTGACGGAGGCGAAGGAAGACGACCCGGGATCGAGGGAGGAGAGCACGCGGAAGGCGCGCGTACTGCCGAGGTCGAGCGCCTCCAGCGCCGGCCGCGCATCGGAGCGAGTAGGTCCGAGAGCCGCCGCGGCCGGCGCCAGGTCGTGCTCGGCAGCGCGCAGGGCCAGATCGAAGCGCGCCTGCATCCAGTTGAAGCTCGAGGAGGGGATGGACACCCCTCCTGTCGTCGCGAACGCTCGCAGAGCTCCCGCGTTCCCGAGCAGAAACGGAATGGCGGGGTTTCGAGGTCCGACCGCCGTCGCGTATTGCGGAATCACCAGATAATTGGCACTGTC
>JBBSGP010000150.1:0-3521 GCA_038253885.1 Gemmatimonadales bacterium
AGTGGCACATAGGGCGACAGCAGCAGGAGCGCCGCGGCGAGGCGGAGCTGAGCGGGCGACAGGAGCGTCGAGAGCCGGTCGCCGGCGGCGCGATTGCCGACCTGATCGTGATTCTGCAGTGCGACAACGAAGTGGTCAGCGGGCACGTCCCGGGCCGGCGCCCCGTGCCGGCGGCGGCGGTGCGACGAATGGATTCCATCGCAGACGAAGCGTTCCTCCAGCACCTTGGCCACGCCGTCCACTCCCGCGAAATCGGAGTAGTAGCCCTGGCGTTCTCCCGTGAGGAGGGCGTGGACGGAGTGATGAAAGTCGTCGCTCCACTGGGCGTCGAGGCCGAACCCGCCGTGCGCCGACGGCCGCAACAATCGCGGATCGTTGAGGTCGCTCTCGGCGATGACAACGATGCTGCGCCCCAGCCGCTCCCCCTGCGCGTGCACCGCCGCGGCGATCTCCTGGAGGATGTGGTGAGCGCCGCAATCGTAGATGGCGTGCACGGCATCCAGGCGGAGCCCGTCCAGATGAAACTCCGTCACCCAGTAGAGAGCGTTGTCCACGACGAAGCGTCGCACCTCGTCGCTGTCGGTGCCGTCGTAATTCACCGGATCGCCCCAGGGGGTGCGATAGCTCTTGCTGAAGTAGGGTCCGAAGTCGGCGAGATAGTTTCCTTCCGGCCCGACGTGGTTGTAGACGACGTCGAGGACCACCGCCAGCTCGGCAGCATGAGCCGCGTCGACGAGACGCCGGAGACCGTCGGGTCCGCCGTAGGCGCTGTGCGGAGCGTAGAGCGATACCCCGTCGTAGCCCCAGTTGCGGGCGCCCGGAAACTCGGCCACCGGCATGATCTCGATCGCGGTCACACCGAGGTCGCTCAGGCTCTCGAGATGTCCAATGGCGCCGTCGAAAGTGCCCTCATCGCTGAACGTGCCGATGTGCGTTTCGTAAAGAATCAGGTCGGCCATCGCGCGACCGGTCCATCCGACGTCCCGCCAGTGGAAGCTCGACGGATCCGTCACCCGCGACGCGCCGTGAACGCCGTAGGGCTGCCAGCGGCTCACCGGATCGGGGCGCACCTTCTCGCCGTCGAGCACCAGCTGGTAGTCGTCGCCGGCGCATGCCGCCGGGACGAGGACCTCGTGGACACCGCTGGCCGGATCGCGACGCGCCATCGGGTACGTGCCCGCGGCATCGCCGCCGCAGAGTCGCACGGACACCCGCTCGACGCGCGGAGCCCAGAGCGCGAACCGCACGCCGCCGTCGACGACGACAGCGCCGCGCTCGAGCGACCACGCCGGACGGATCGGCGCGGAGGTAAGGATCGTGACCATCACAGGAGTCGAGCGATGCCGCGCATGGGGATCCACGCCCAGCTCGGCCGGTTATCGAGCTCGTACGACAGCTCGTAGAACATCTTGTCGATCTCGAAGAGCGTGAGGAGGTGAAGAGTGTGGTCGCCGCCGCGGGGAAGCAGCTGCGGGACCGCACCGTTTCCGGCAGGATGGGGAGCAGCGGCGAGATACGCATCCAGGAATCGCTGACGCACATCGCGCTCCCACCGTGCGGCGCGCGTCTCGAGCACCGCGTTGGTGCCGACGCCACCAACCTCCATGGCCGCGCTCGCGGCAGCGTACGCGAACGATCGGAGCATACCCGCGACGTCGCGCAGCGGGCTCGCCTTGCGCCGGCGCTCCTCGAGCGGCCGGGCCGGCTCCCCCTCGAAGTCGATGACAATGAAGCGACCATCGCTCGTGCGCAGGAGCTGTCCGAGATGGTAGTCTCCGTGGTGGCGGATGCGCGAGCCCGCGTCGTCGCCCCCTTTCTTCGCCAGCGTGCTCTCGATCTCGTCGACCCGGGCATCGATGGCAGCGCGGCGTTGCAGCAGCGCGCGGGCGACTTCCGTCGCGTGCTGGTCCAGCGCGCTCGCCCCTCCCTCTCCGGCTGTCCGACGGCGCAGCACCTCGAAAGCCGAGGCGATCGACGCGCGCGTTGCGGCCGCCCACTGCCCGATATCGGATGCGGTGGCGCGCTCGGCAGCGAATTCGGAGCCCGTCGCGCCAGAGGCCAGCGCCTCGTGAAGCTCGCGTGTCACGCGCCCGATCTCCCGCGCCTCCTCGGCAAATGGGATCGGGATCTCCCGATTTGCCGGCGACGCGAGATACGGTCGCAGCGTCGAGAGCGCGTGACTCCACGCATCGGTGGACGCCTTGAGAAAGCGTTGCAGCATCCCAGCCGTCGCGGTGCCACTCCCCTGCTCGAGTCGTATCGTGCCCAGGAGAGCCGGCGTGCCCCGGAACCCGGTGTGGGCCGAGAGAAAGCGGCTGATCTCGACATCCGGATTCTCTCCCGGCTCGAGCCTCCGGAACAGCTTGAGGATGGCCTCCTCGCCGATGATGATCGAGCTGTTGCTCTGCTCCGCCGAGCCGACACGAGTCGACGTCACTCTGTCCAGGGCGAGCGTATCGGAATTGGCGAGTGGCTCGATCACCCAGCGGAGATCGCCGGAGCCGAACGAGCCTCCGCGCGCGAACGCGCGGGCCAGCGCGAGGCGGAATGCCTGGTCATCCACCGCGTCGATGAGCAGACCACTCTCCGAGCCCGACTCGACGCGCGCAAGCACCGGTGTGGACGGGCTGGGCGCTCCGTCTCCGGAGCGGGAACGGACGATGAGGGGAAGCTGGTAATGCAGCGGCTCCCCGTTGTCCACCTCGACCTCGATGCGCGTGATGGCCGCCGACCCCATCGCGGCTCCGAGCGGCGCGACACCGGCGACGCGCGCTGACCGGAACACGCGTCCCTTGGCGCCGAACCAACGGCGCCCACCGAGAAAGTGCAGGAGCTGGGCAGACTCGAGTCGCGCGAGCGTCGTCTGGTCGAGTGCCCGCTCGAGGCCACCGTCTACCCGGAGAGCGAGCGATTCGTGGGCGGCGGTCACCGCGCGTCGGGAGAAGCGGGAGCAGTGAGTCTGAACCACAGGAAGGTGTGCGGACCGAGCGTCAGCAGGTACGGATGATCTGCGACTCTGGGGAACGGTTGCTCGCTCCACAGCTCGATCGGCGTCCAACCGGCGAAGCGTGACAGATCCAGCTCGACGAACTGCGCATAGCGTGAGAGGTTGTTCACGCACAGGATGATCTCCTCCTCGTGGCGGCGGAGGAAGACCAGAACCCGGGTGTTGGCCGGATCCAGCGGCTCGAAGCTTCCGCGACCGAACGCCCGGTATTTCTGCCGCACCTTGATGAGCCGGCGCATCCAGCGGAGCAGCGACGTCTGCGTTCGTTCCTGCGCCGTGACATTGATCCCCTGGTAGCCGTAGGGCGGGTCCACGATCACCGGGCTGTACAGTGCCGCGCTGTCCGCCTCGGAGAAGCCGGAGTTCCACGACGCGTTCCACTGCATCGGTGTCCTGACTCCGTTCCGGTCGCCGAGGTAGTAGTTGTCGCCCATCCCGATCTCGTCGCCGTAGTAGAGGATAGGAGTTCCCGGCATGGACATGAGGAGCGCGTTCATCAGCTCGATCTGCCGCC
>JBBSGP010000151.1:0-3512 GCA_038253885.1 Gemmatimonadales bacterium
CAAGCATGCTCAGAAGTGCAGGCGCACGCGGATGTCGTTGAACATCACGATGACGAAGAGGATCGCTATCGTGATCAGCCCGAATCGGATGATGTACTCTCGCGTCCGAAGACTGAAGGAGCCTCCACGCACGGCCTCGATGACATTGATGAGTATCTGGCCGCCGTCGAGGATCGGAATGGGCAGGAGGTTCAGCACCGCCACGTTGATGCTCAGGAGCGCCAGCAGGCGAAGCAACGAATCGAAGCCCTGTCGCGCCGCCTCGGCCGAGGCGCCGGCAATCGCCACCGGGCCGCCCAGGCTGGAGAGCTTCGCCTTTCCCGTCACCAGCTGCTTGACGGTCACTCCCACCATCCCGGCCAGCTGCCACGTCTGATCCCAGCCGAGCCGGAGCGCGTCGCCCATCGGTATCGGTTCCCTCGCGGTGAGCACGGGGGGATAGACGCCGATCTTGCCGACGACGATGCGGGTTCCGCGCTCATCGGTCTCGGGCGTCGAGTCGGGACGCAATGACAGTTCCGCGGGCCGGCCCGCACGGACGATGGAAAAGCGCACAATCCGGCCGGGCGAGGCGCGCACGAGCGCCACGACATCCTCCCACGTGCGCACCTCTTTTCCATCCACCGCCACAACGCTGTCGCCGGCGAGCATACCCGCGCGGCTCGCGGGCGAGCCCGACTTCACCTGGCCCACACGCGGAACGCTGAGCGGCAGGATGGCACTGGCAATGCCCTCTCGCGTGACCGTTGAATCGTCGAGAGGAATGGTAAGGGTCCCGCGCTGGGTTGTGATCGCGAGCGGACGGGCTCTGCTGAAAAAGATCAGGGAATCGACATCGTTCCACGTCCGCGCCGGCGCCCCGTCCACTGCCATGACCGTGTCGCCGACACCGATGCGCGACGCGAGGTCGATCCCTGCCACCGGCCGGACAGTGCCCACGGCGCGGCTCCGAATGACCTGGCGTCCGTACACCGAGGCCACGACCACCAGAACGAAGAATCCGAGCACCACATTCATCGTCACGCCAGCGAGCATGATCATGAGCCTCGCCGGGAGACTCTTCGACTCGAACATCCGCTCGCGCGGAACCGGCCGCGGCCCGAACGGAGCGAGAGCCTCCGGATCGTAGTGCCGCGGGCGCGGCGGGGGCTCGACGCTCTCGTCCGCCCCCGCAACCTCGGCGCCATTGGCTCCCACCGTGCCTGCCGCCACGGCTGGTCTCTCCGCTCCGCCCTCGATCGCCGCCATCGCGTCGTCCTCACGCGACGCCATGCGGACATAGCCACCGAGCGGAAGCCACCCGATCACGTACTCTGTCTCGCCCCACTTCCGGCTCCACAGAGGTGGGCCGAAGCCGATCGAGAAGCGCGGCGCGTACACACCCGCCGCCTTCGCCGCGATGAAGTGCCCGAGCTCGTGGATGAACACGACCAACCCGAAGACGAAGATCGTCGCGAGTGCGCCCTGAACCCACTCTAGCATGAGAACATCTGCTCCACGTGCCGCCGCGCCTCCTGATCCACGAACTGCAACGCCTCGAGTGAGTCGCTCGACGACCCACCGAGCTCCGCGAGCGCCGATTCGATCACGCGCGAGATATCCCCGAAGGTAATGCGACCTTCCAGAAAAAGCGCCACGGCCCGCTCGTTCGCGGCGTTGAACACCGCCGGCGCCGCTCCACCCGATCGGCCCGCCTCCACGCCGAGCGCGAGAGCCGGAAAATCGTCGCGGCGGATGTGCTCGAACGTCAGCGGCGACAGCTCGACGGGATCGAACGGCGGCACGCCAGTGTCCGGCAAGCGATCGGGATGCGTGAGAGAATACAGGACCGGAAGCTCCATACTCGGCTCTCCGAGCTGAGCCAACACGCTTCCGTCCACGAACTCCACGAGGGAGTGAACGACGCTCTGTGGATGGACCACGACGTCGATGCGATCGTAGGTGAGACCGAAGAGAAAATGAGCCTCGATCACCTCGAGCGCCTTGTTGGCGAGTGTCGCACTGTCGACCGTGATCTTGCGACCCATGCGCCACGTCGGATGCTGCAGCGCATCCGCGAGGGTGGCTCGGGCCAGCCGATCGGCCGGCCATGATCGAAAGGGGCCACCCGATGCGGTCAGGATGATCCGCCGCACCTCCGCGCGAGGGCGCCCGGCCAGGCATTGAAGGATGGCGCTGTGCTCGCTGTCCACCGGAACGATCTCGCCATGGCCCTCGGCGCAGGCTGAGAAGACGAGCTCCCCGGCGATCACCAGCGATTCCTTGTTCGCCAACGCGACTCGCTTGCCGGCGCGAACCGCCGCGAGCGTGGCATCGAGGCCGGCGGAGCCCACGACCGCGTTCAACACGATGTCCACGTCGTCGCGGGTCGCCGCCTCGACGAGGCACTCCTTGCCGAGCATCCAGGGGTCGTGGCTGCCGGTTTCGCTGCACACCAGGCCGACAAAGGGCGGTCGCAGGAGCGACGCTTGCTCCCGCAGCAATGTGGCGTTGCTGAATGCCGTCAGCGCCGCGACGCGAAAGTGCTCGGGGTGGCGGGCGAGAACGCGGAGTGCCGTCGTGCCGATCGAGCCGGTGGATCCGAGGATCGCCACGCCGCGTTGAACATGCCGCATCTCTCAGCGCACGACCGGGATGAGACGGAGCACGTGAAAGAGCCAGTAGGCTGTCGGCATAGCGAACAGGAGACCATCGAACCGGTCCAACACGCCACCGTGACCCGGGATCACATGGGAGCTGTCCTTCACGCCGGCCTCGCGCTTGAGCATCGACTCGAACAGGTCGCCCAGCTGAACCGAGATGCTCACGAGTATCGCGAAGAGAACCACCGCCCCGGGCGCGAACATCAGAAGCGCTCGCGGACCCAGCACCCATCGCTCATACGCCCAGCCGGCGATGATCGCGAGCGCGAGTCCGCCCAGGGCGCCCTCCACCGTCTTGCTGGGACTCACGGCGGGGAGGAGCTTTCGCCGGCCGATGGCCCGGCCGACGAGGTAAGCGCCGGTGTCGGTGGTCCACGTGAGGACCATGGGAAAGAGCAGAACCGCGGCACCCGCCGCGGCGCCGATGGCGTAGTCGAGTGACCGAAGCGCGTACGCGAAGCTGAGCAGGCCGCCCGTATAGAGCACGCCGAAGAGTGTTACCGCGGCGCTCGCGAGCGGCCGGCGCTGGGGCCCGCGCCGGAAGATCGTGAGGCTGAGCACGATCAGCGACACGAGAGCGATGATTGTTGTTCCCTGCGAGACGACAGTGGTGTGGAGTGCGCGCACCGCGCTGTGCACGACGAGGGAAGGGCTCGACGGCGGCTCCCCGAGCGACGCCCGGACCACGAGCGGAACCAGAGCCGCGAGCGCGATCGTCAGATTGGTGAATGGCTCGTGACCGGCCGCGCGGGCGATCCGCATCAACTCCCAGGCGGCGATCCCAGCGAAGAGCGCGAGGAGAGCCGCCAATGGCCAGTCACCGGCAAACGCCGCGGCGAGAGTCAGCGGAATGCCGACGAGCGTCACCAG
>JBBSGP010000152.1:0-3470 GCA_038253885.1 Gemmatimonadales bacterium
GCGCTCCGCGGCCACCTGCACCGCTACATCCGCTCCTACAACACCATCCGCCTCCACTCGAGCCTCAACTACCTGTCGCCGCTTGCCTTCGAACGAGGCGCAGCGTAAACCATGAGTGTCAACCAAAGTGAGGCAAGATCCCGAGGGAACTATTGTTGCTCGCGGTGCTCGCCATTACTCTATTCCCTCGCAGCTGAACGCCGAGCGTAAGCCGGACGCACGCAGCCTGTTGAGGCGCGGATGACAGAACGAAACGCGCTGCAGCAGGAGCGTGATCTCGCAACAAGAGCGCCGGCGTTCCTCACGATGAAGCTCGGTGAGGCGTTGTCACCACGATTGGGCCGTCCATTGAACCGTGTCCAAACGAAATGAATCGCGAATGAGTATCGTGATGCCTGCATTGGATTTCGCCCGGTGCGGGCCTGCATCTGAGAGTGTGGCGTATTCACGAGATGGTGCACGCTCCGCTCTCCCTCCGCTCGCGTGCTGCTCTGCCACGACATTCCTCAATCCGCGATGAGCGTTATCATCGGCCGGCTGTCGATCGTTCTCGCCGCTCGATACGAGCTCGAGCGACAAATCGGCGAGGGCGCCATGGCCACCGTCTACCTTGCACGGGACGTTCGGCACGAGCGCAAGGTCGCCATCAAGGTGCTCAAGTCGGAGCTGGCCGCTCGCCTCGGCAGCGAGCGCTTCCTGCAGGAAATCAAGGTGACCGCCAACCTGCAGCACCCGAACATTCTTCCGCTCTACGACTCCGGCGCGGCCGACGAGTTCCTCTACTATGTGATGCCGTACGTCGAGGGAGAGTCGCTACGCGCAAAAATCGATCGCGACCGCCAGCTCAGCGTGGAGGAAACGATCGGCATCGCCAGGTCGGTCGCGGCCGCGCTCGACTACGCGCATGAACACGGTATCGTCCACCGTGACATCAAACCCGAAAACGTCCTCCTGCAACGCGGACAAGCGCTCGTCGCGGATTTCGGGATCGCATTGGCCGTCAGTGCTGCAGGTGGCACGCGTCTCACCGAAACAGGACTCAGCATCGGTACGCCGGGCTACATGTCGCCTGAGCAGGCGGCTGGTGATCGGGAGCTGGACGCGCGCAGCGACATCTATTCGATGGGCGCGATGACGTACGAGATGTTGACCGGGGACCCGCCTCACAGCGCGAGTTCTGTCCAGGCGGTGATCGCCAAGATCCTCTCGGAGAAGCCGTCACCGATTTCGCAGAGCCGAGACCTGGTACCTGCGAACGTCGACGCAGCTGTCCAACGCGCGCTCGCCAAGAGCCCGGCCGACCGGTTCGTGCGCGCCGCGCACTTTGCCGATGCCCTGAACAACTCTGGTTTTAGACTCCCGATAACGGGGCAAGTGACAATCGCGGCTGGGCCTACGAGACAGAGTCGAACGCCCCCGTTGTGGGCTGTCGCAGCCGCGACGCTCGCCGTCGGCCTGATCGCGGGATGGTTATTTCGCGCGACCACCTCATCGCGAGTCGGACCAAGTGAGGCCCGCCCGGCAGTGTTCTACCTGCAGCTCGATTCGAGCGCTATCCCGGGATACCCTTCCATTTCGCCCGACGGGACCGTTCTCGTCTATCCGGCCGGTGAGGCCGGTTCGAACCGTCTGTATCTGCGACACCTCGACGACCCCACGCCCACTGCGATTCCGAAGACGGAGGGGGCTCACAGCGCGTTTGTCTCGCCGGACGGCGAATGGGTGGGATTCGTTGCGGATCAGTCGTTGAAGAAAGTCCGCCTGAAAGACGGACTCGAGGGTGTCATCGCCCCATTCATTGAAGGCTTGGCCGGTGCGACGTGGCGTGAAGACGATACGATTTTGCTCTCCACGTTGCCGCGCGGAGCGTTGTTCGAGGTCCCGGCGAGAGGCGGCGTGCCAACTCCGCTCGTCATCGCGCACCACGCCGCTGACTCGGGTTTTTTCTTTCCACACTTTCTCCCGGGAGGGAAGGCGGTCGTATTCAACACCGAGTCGACTGGCGGCCTGATCGGCGCCCTCGACCTGACGACCGGAGGACGCAAGACGTTCGGTCGCGGGCTTCGGCCAGGCTTCATCGAAGCGGGACACCTCGTCTTTGCAACCCCGGAAGGCCGTCTTGCGTTCCAGAAGTTCGATCTCGGCCACCTCGACACGATTGGAACGCCGATCGTGCTGCCTGAGGAGCTCACAGTCGGCCCCGGCCGCGCGTTCTATTCCGTGTCGCGCGGAGGGACGCTGGCGATCATTCGCGCAGCCGGTACCATCCTCGACCTGGCGGTGTTCGACCGCGCCGGACATCAGCAGATACTCTTCCGCAACGGGGGATTCTGGGCGCCGCGGTTTTCTCCGGACGGGAAACAAATAGCGTTCGGCGACCGGAACCCCGACGAGATCTGGATCTACGACCTCGGCACGCAAACGCGTAGGCGTCTCACGCTCGGGGGAGCAGGGAACAATGATCCCGTGTGGAGTCCCGACGGTAAGCACATCGCCTTTTCCGCGGATCGGTCCTCTCGAAAGGACGTGCTCGTTCGCGCGGCCGACGGAACCGGTAATGAAAGACCACTCGTCGTGAGGGAAGGACTCCAATGGCCGTCTGACTGGACGCGCAGCGGATTCATCATCTTCACCGATGTCGCGTTGGATGAAAATCGCGACATCTGGGTCGTACGGGCGGACGGAAGCGAGCCGCCGTTTCCATATCTCGCCACACCGTTTATGGAAAAGGCGGCGACGGTGTCACCCGATGGTCGTTGGATCGCGTACGACTCCAACGCGCCTGGCCGGTTCCAGGTGTTCGTCAACACATTCCCCAAACTCTCCTCTTCACCCGTGATCGTGTCCTCGGCGGGGGGGACGAATCCGCGCTGGGGGCCTGACGGTCGAGAATTGTTCTATTGGCGTGGCGGACGGCTCATTGCCCTTCGTCTCGACTTGAGGGAGGGCCCGCGGGTACTGAATTCCACCACCGTTCTGGAGACAAGTTACGCCGGTGCCGACCATCCGAATTACGACGTTCACCCGGACGGGAAGCGTTTCGTTGTCGTGACTGGTCGCGCGCGGCCGCAGCGGCTTATTGTGGCAATCAATCCGTTTACGCTCGCGGCCCAGCGATCCCATTAGCCGCACGCCTGGCAAATGGCAGACATCAGACCAACTGCAGCGACGTCATGGATGAGAGCTGAGGCGCCGAAGCCCTCCGACGAGCGCGCCGATCACGCCGCCGAAAAGAAATCCCCTGCCCGCATTATTCCCGGCGATCCGGCCGGTATCGATATTCGCTAGCGAAATCCGTGGAGCCGGACGCTCGTCGCGCGGGTCGAGGTGGCTATCGCGCCAAGGTCACCGTGCATGCCGTGTATGCCCGTCATTCGCGGGGCGCTGGTGGTATCTCGCCATCGTGATGGATCAATACTCGCGACGGATCCTGGCTTGGACGCTGACTCGCCAGCGCACCGCGGCGGTCA
>JBBSGP010000153.1:0-3445 GCA_038253885.1 Gemmatimonadales bacterium
ATCATGCCGATTCGGAAGACTGCCACCGTCGCGCTGACGCTCCTGGGTGCGGGCATGGCTCGTCCTGCTGCCGCTCAGACCACCACCGACAGCACGCGACGATCCGCCGACATCCCGCCGGCGCGCGACACGATCCCGGCCGTCCACTGTGGCGGAGAGCGCGTGTCGAGCATCGAGCTTCGGGCGGCGCGCCCGGCGTTCAAGGGGGCGAGCCGGTTCTGGCGCGCCGCCGGTCACGCCGTGGGACTGCATCACGCGACAACCCAACCGCGGGTTCTCGCGGCCTTTCTCGATCTCGAGGCGGGTCAGCCGTGCACGGAGTTCCGGCGAGCGGAAACCGAACGCGTGCTGCGCGCGCAGCCCTTCCTCGCGAACGCGTCGGTCACGGTGTTTCCCGATACGGGAGGCACCGTCCGCGTCATCGTCGAGACGACAGACGAGATACCGGTCGTCATCGGCGGTCGATTTCGCGGCAGCCGGCTCGCCGCCCTGTCCCTCGGGAATGAGAACATCGCCGGACTGGGACTCTCACTGCTGCTGAGCGCCCAGCGCGGTGATCCCTATCGCAACGGCTTCGGTGCGGAGCTGGTGGATTACGCGACCGGTGGACGCCCGTACGTCAGCACGTTGGCGGCGGTGCGAGAGCCGTTGGGCGGGCGCTGGCAGCTCGGCCTGTCGCATCCGTTCTTCACCGACCTGCAACGACTGTCCTGGCATGGCAGCGCATCGGGGTCGCACGTCTTTCTCGGCTTTCTTCGGCCGGCGCGCGATGGACTCGCGCTCGACGTGCGGCGCCAAGGCTGGGAGCTCGGAGTGCTCGGGAGAGCACCCGTGCTGGGTCGCTTCGGCATCGGCGGGCTCGTTCTCACTGGCAGCCATCTCGCCCCGGGGTCCGACGCGGTCGTGCTCTCCGATACGGGAATCGCGCTCGACACCGGAGTCACTCTGTCGGGCCGCTATCGAGGTGTTCGCGCCGTGCGCGTCGGCGGCATCGCCGGCATCCGCAGCCTCACCTTTCGAAGGGTGCAGGGATTCGACGCACTGACCGCACTACAGGATGTCGCTATCGGCGCACAGGTGGGACTGCTTCTCGCGCGCGGCGTAGGCGCCTTCGGAGCCAGTGATCTGTTCGTCGCGTCGGAGCTGTACACCGGCTTCGGGACGGAGCGCTCCTTCGTTGGTCTTCAGCTCGACGCGGAAGCGCGCCACGAGCGGGCGGCGGAGGGATGGGATGACATCCTGATGAGCGGTCGGGGTGCGTGGTACATGCGCGCCGGACGGCACACCGTCATTCTCAGCGACGAAGTCTCCGGTGGCCGGCGTTCTCGCCTTCCGTTCCAGCTGTCTGCCGCTGACCGGGACGGCGGGATTCGCGGCTACCGACGCTCATTGATCGCCGGGGGATGGCGGAACGTCGCTCGCACCGAGGACCGGCTCTTCATGACGCAGCTCCGCGGCCGGATGGATATCGGCGTAGCGGGCTTCGCCGATGTCGGATCGCTCTGGCCTGGCGATGCGCCCTATGGCCAGATGAGGCCGTTCGAGCCGAGCCTCGGCCTGAGCCTCCTTGGCGCTTTCCCGGTCGGCTCCAAGAGGCTCTACCGCCTGGACGTGGCGTTTCCCACCGGCCCGGCAGCCGGTGGTCGTTGGGAGGTGCGGTTCTCGAGCGAGAATCGCACCCGCGCCTTCTGGACCGAGCCCGGCGACATCCTGCGCAGTCGCATCAACGGGACGCCGTCTGCGTTGTTCAACTGGCCGCTGCGGTAACGCGGAGAACGCAGGCGGTGGCAGCGGGGGAAGCTGACGAGATGAGGGGCGCTCGCAGCACGAGCGCCCCCCCCGACGCGTGTCAGCCGGCGAAACAGTACGTGCAGCCACGCTCCTGCGCGCGATTCACCGCCAGCACGCCCGAGGGCACGATGAAGACGCCCGGCGCCAGAGCCGCCTTCCACTCCTCGTAAGCGGCTGCGGGAGTCACGCCCGCCACTGGCGCGCGCATCCCGCTCAACACGGTGAGCGCGACATTGCACACCGTAACGATGACTCCCCGCGCCATCATCTTGTCGACCGCCATGTCTGGCGTCATCAGGTCGCCTTCCTTGACGTGCGAGAAGACGTTCCGCTCGGCGATCTGGGTGGTCGCTTTGTCCTTGATGTTGAACATCTCCCCCAGCTTGTACTTCTTCCAGATATCGTCGCTCAGCGCCATCGGGATGGCGAAGTGGCGCAGGCCCACGATGGCGGTGAGGTCGCGGTCACCGAGGGAATAGGCCGCCTTGTTGGTGTTCAGAAACGTCATCGCAAACCCAAAGGGAAAGCCTTCGTTCGTCGAAGTGGCATCGAAGAACTGTTTGTGCTTCCCGGTGATGCGAGACAGCCACTCTTCGCCAGCCTTGGGTTTCTCCGGAGCGCCATCGGCGCCGCGCGCGGTCCCGGTGAGAAGAAGCGCAACCGCGGCGGCCGAGCTGGCGAGGAAGCCGCGACGGGGGGTGGGCGTGAGAGAAGAAGATGAGGAGGACGAATCCATGGGACACCTCGCACGGAAAGGAGAAGGTGGGGTGCGCGAGAGGCGACTGGCCGTCGCCGCGATGGTCTGCTGCCAACTTGCGTCCGCGCAGAGCGGAACGCGATGAAAATAGGCCCTACGCCATCCCGCGTCTAGCGGGAGACCTCCGGTCAGGGGCTTCGGCGGCCTTGGGGGGCGCAGGGCGTTGCTGCCGGCGACCTGCGCCGTCCATCTCCTGACGCCCGTCCCCCGAAGCGAGCCGCCGCCGCCGCCCCGGGTGCCGGCGCACCAGGAGGAACGCTGACGCAACCCCTCTCTCGTGAGTACGAAGGCTCCGCCGAAGCGGCGGGGCTCCGTTACGTCACGGATGCGATGCCCGGGATCAGGAGACGCCGCCATGGTCGCGGCTTCTCCTACATTTCCCCCGATGGGCAGGTCATCCGCGCGCGCGAGGAGATCCGCCGATTCCGCTCGCTGGTGATTCCGCCGGCGTGGACCGACGTCTGGATCTGTCCGCTGCCCGATGGTCATCTCCAGGTGACGGGCCGAGATGCTCGCGGTCGAAAGCAGTATCGCTACCATCCCGGATTTCGCGAGCGCCGGGATGAGACAAAGTTTCAGCGGATGCTGGCCCTCAGCGATGTGCTCTGGAAGGTTCGTGAGCAGGTGGAGCACGACATCTCGCTCGCGGGCCTGCTGCGGGAGAAAGTCATGGCGACGATCGTCTGGCTGCTCGAGCGCACGCTCATCCGCATCGGCACCCACGAGTACGCCCAGGCGAACAAGTCGTACGGGCTGACGACACTTCGCCGCCGACACGTGGAGATCGCTGGCTCCAGACTCCGCTTCGAGTTTCGCGGCAAGAGCGGCATCGAGCACGCCGTTGATGTGACCGACCGGCGCATCGCCCGCATCGTTCAACGCTGCACGGAGCTGCCG
>JBBSGP010000154.1:0-3441 GCA_038253885.1 Gemmatimonadales bacterium
GCCGCCGCGAAGCCGGCCATCATGAAACCGCGCCAGGGCGTCGGAAGGAGATCCACGAATGCGTGGACGTACCCCGATTCCTTGTCGGCGAGATTGGGGTAGAGCATGATCGTCGCCAAACCCGTGATGATCCACGGCCAGGGACGCAGCGCGTAGTGCGCGACCTGAAAGAACAACGTCGCCAGCACGCCGTCGCGCTCAGTGCGCGCCGAGAAGATCCGTTGTGCGACGTATCCCCCCCCACCCGGCTCCGCCCCCGGGTACCAGGCGGCCCACCATTGCACCGAGAGGAAAACGAGTAGCGCCAGCAGGGGCATCCATGGATACGAATGGATTCCCCCCACGCCCACCGAGATGGGCAGCACGGAGATGCCGGCTGTCTCGCTCCGGAAATGCGCCGCGACACCAGCCTTGAGCGCCTCCATCCCCCCCACCGCCTTCACTGAAAACACGGCCAGCACGATCACAGCCGTCATCTTGATGACGAACTGGACGAGGTCGGTCCAGAGCACCGCCCACAACCCGGCGGCGACGGAGTACAGCACCGTCACCACGAAGCAGATCGCCACCGCGACGTAGGGGTTCACCCCCAGGGAAATCGTCAGGATCTTGATCATCGCTCGCGTGACCCAGCCGAGGATGATGAGGTTGATCGGGATCGCCAGGTACAACGCGCGGAAACCGCGCAGCACGGCGGCCCGGTTGCCGCTGTAGCGGATCTCGGCGAACTCCACATCTGTCATCACCCTCGCACGACGCCAGAGGCGCGCGAAGAAGAACACGGTGAGCATCCCGCTCATCAGCATGTTCCACCACAGCCAGTTGCCAGCGACCCCGTTCGCCACGACCAGGCCTGTGACGACGAGCGGCGTGTCAGCCGCGAACGTCGTGGCAACCATCGATGCCCCAGCCAACCACCAGGAGACATCCCGTCCCGACAGGAAATATTCGTTCAGGCTCTCTCCTCCCTTCTTGGTGAAGAAGAAGCCAATCCCCGCCGAGAGGATGAAGTAGGCGACAACGATGGCCCAATCGATGACGGTCAGGGTCATGGACGCACCCCGGTGGGAGAGGAAGATGGGAGACCGGCGGGACGAGAGCGCGCGAGCGCGCCCGACACCGCATCCGCCAGCGCGGTCCGAACGCCACCGATCCGGCGGTTTTCTCTTGTCGGATTCACGCGGTTCGAGAGCAACACGAGGTAGAGGTCGCGATCCGGATCGATCCAGAGCGATGTGCCGGTGAATCCCGTATGGCCGAATGCGTGAGCCGAGAGCCAGTGACCGGCGGAATTCTGGCCGTTCGGCACTTCCCACCCCAACGCGCGGTTGGACAGCGCCGAGTCCTGAACGCGCGTGAAGGTGGCGATCGCTTCGGGAGTCAGGATGCGCGCGCCGTCGAGCGTTCCCCCGTTCAGGATCATCCGGGCGTAGCGGGCCATGTCGTGGCCACTGCTGAACAGGCCCGCGTGGGCCGAGATCCCGCCCAGGGCAAAGGCGTTCTCGTCGTGGACCTCGCCATGAACGTGTCGCTGCCGCCACGGGTCGAATTCCGTCGGGGCAATCCGCGACAACAGCGACGAATCGGGACGGTACATCGTCGACGACATTCCCAATGGGCGAAAGACGTGGTCCACCAGATAGCTGTCGAGTCGTTGTCCGCTGACTCGCTCGACGATCTGCCCGAGCAAGATGGCCCCAAGATCACTGTACACCATGCGCGCCCCCGGCACGGTGTCGAGTGGCGTCGCGTACACCAGCGTCATCGCTTCCGCTGCCGTCGTGGACTCCTTGTACAACGGGCGCCAGGCCGGGAGACCGGACGAATGTGTCAACAGGTGGCGCACCGTGACGCGCTCCTTGCCAGGTCCCGTCCAGGCCGGGAGGTAGCGCTGCACCGGCGCATCGAGGTCGACTCGGTGATCGGCCCAGAGCTGCATCATCGCCGTGGTCATGCCGATGATCTTGGTGAGCGAGGCCATGTCCCAGATCGTGCCGTCATCGGGAACGGGTGAGGGCTGCTTCCAATCGAGATGCCCCACGCCCATGGCGGCGTACACGGCGTCGTGGCCGCCGGCGATCGCGAACGCGCCGGGAAAGGCACTGTCGGCGATGGCGCGATCGAGCACGCGGCGCATGGAGTCCTGAACCGCGTTGCTCACCGAGATCTCACCGGGCGACGATTGCGCGGTTCCGGTCGCGCAGCCGCCGACCGCGAACAAGGCGAGCAGCAGGGCGCACACCCCGCCTCGCGAGGGGGAGATACGACGCGGAGCGTGAAGAGCGGTCAACGGGATCCTCCGAAGGCCTATGGGGAGGGAGTCGTACAGGCACCGCCATCTCCCCGCGAGAAAAGGCCCGGCAGCGAGATCGGCGCAACGCCAGTGGCCCGCGCCTGGCCTGACCCAACAAGGATGCGGGCGGCGGCCTGTTCCAGCGAGGGGTCGATGCCGTACGTCACCAGATAGCTCGACACGTGGGGAAACTGTCGGATCACGTACGGATTGCCGCTCGCGATGACGATCACCGGTCGCGTCGAGGCCAGCTCGTCGATCCAGCTCGCGACCTGCGGTGCGATGGCGAAGCGTCCCACTCCCTCGATTGTGCGAACATGCGTCGTGACCACCACGACGTCTCCGGGGCGCAACGCAGCCGAGATCGCTTGCAGTGCTTCCTTCGCCGTCCGCGGCGAGATACGTGTCACGCTCACGTCCGGACGCAGCGTGCGGAGCTCCGCCTCGAAAGCCCGGCCGGCCATCAGCTCGGCGTCAGGAGCATAGCTGACCACGCGGGCGCTCACGCCCGGGGTGAGGGGAATTCCATCCTTTCCGCCTGGGGGATTGCGCAGGCACGTCACCGCCTCGGCGGCAATTCTGCGGGCGACGACCCAATGCGCGGGTGCTCCGACGATGGCCCGCAGGCTGTCCAGGTCGGCGTAGCGAGCGGTGGAAACGCCGGTTCGCACCTTGAGCTCGAGAAGCCGCCGGACGGACTGCTCGACCCGGTCGGGCGTGATGTCGCCGCGCTCGACAGCGGCGACGACGGCATCGATCGCCGCCGTGGCGCTCGTGGGCTTGAGCAGGACGTCCGCCCCGGCCTGGACAGCCAGAACGGCGCTCCTCTCGACCGGATAGCCCTTGCCCACGGCTTCCATTGTCAGCGCGTCGGTGAACACGACGCCGGTGAATTGGAGAGTATCGCGCAGCAACCCCGTCAGGACTTGCGGTGCCAGCGTGGCCGGTGTCGTGGCCTCTCCGATAGCGGGGAGCGCGATGTGAGCCGACATCACCGCCGCCACCCTTGCCGCAATCGCCGCGCGGAACGGCACGAGCTCGACACTGTCCAGCCGGGACCGGCTCGATCTCACGACCGGTAGCGCGAGGTGAGAGTCGGTATCCGTGTCCCCATGGCCGGGAAAGTGCTTGGCCGTCGCGGCAATGCC
>JBBSGP010000155.1:0-3405 GCA_038253885.1 Gemmatimonadales bacterium
CGAGCTGGCGCGGAAAGGTCCGGTGGATGTCGTCGTCACTCCCGCTTCGGCGCCCGTGCTCGCCAACAATCCCGACATCCGCGAGATCATTGTCTATGACAAGCGAGGCCGGGATGCCGGTGTCGGCGGACTGCTCCGGCTCGCACGACGAATCCGGCGACGCCCGTCCGCCGGCCCGAGAACGGCGTATCTCGCCCAGGGGTCACTCCGCAGCGCGGCGCTGGCCGCCATCGCCGGCTACCCGGAACGGATCGGCTTTGCCGCGGCGCCGGGACACTCCCTCTACACGAGGCGCGTCCTCCGCCGTGAGGAGCGGCACCACACCGAGCGGCTCTGGCGCCTGGCGGCTCCGATCGATGTGGACACCGAGCCGACGCCCGGCACGCTCCGACCGAGACTCTATCCGGGTGCCATCGAGCGAGCGGCAGTCGATGCGTTTCTCGGAGACCGAGCAGGCGCTCCGTTTCTCGCACTCGCGCCGGGATCCATCTGGGGAACGAAGCGTTGGCCCTACTACGCCGAGCTCGCGGCTCGCGTCGCGTCGCGCTGGCCTCTGGTCGTCGTCGGTGGCTCGGATGATCGCGACGCGGCGCGGTCCGTCGTCGACTCGGCCGGGGAGCACCGGGTGCTAGACGCCTGCGGCCGGCTATCGCTGCTGGCGTCCGCGGAGCTGATCGGCCGGGCTCGGGCGCTGGTGACCAATGACTCCTCGCCCCTCCATCTCGCGTCGGCGATGGGAACGCCGACCGTGGCTCTGTTCGGTCCGACGGTTCCGGATTTCGGCTTCGGCCCACTCGCGCCGCGATCGGCTTCGCTCGGTCTGGAGGCGCTGCCGTGCCGTCCGTGCCATCATCATGGACCACCGATCTGCCCTCTCGGGCACTGGCGGTGCATGCGCGAGCTCGACGTCGATCGCGTCGAGGCACATCTCACCTCGATCCTGGGTTAGCCATGGCAGCGTCCAAGAGCCAGCAGTACATCGTGGGCGTGGATCTGGGCGGAACGAACATCGTCGCTGGCGCGATGCCCGCGGATGGGAGCCGGACGCTGGCGGTGTGCGATCTCCCGACGCAGGCCGAGGGAGGCGCGGAGGGGGTGGTCGACCGGATCGTGTCGCTGATCGAGCAGGTGATCGCCGACGTCAGCGCGTCGGAAGGGATAGCACGCGCCGATTTCGCGGGCGTCGGGATGGGCGCACCGGGCCCACTGGACCGCGAGCGAGGCGTCGTCGTCGTGGCGCCCAACCTCGGTTGGCACGACTTCCCTCTCCGAGACGTCATTGCCGAGCGGGTGAAGCTGCCGGTGACGCTCGACAACGATGCCAATTGCGCGACTCTCGGAGAGTGGTGGCGGGGCGCCGCGCAGGGCGGTCGCAACGTCATCGGCGTCACCATCGGCACCGGGATCGGCGGCGGCATCGTGCTCGACGGCATGCTCTACCATGGCTGCTCCGACGTCGCGGGCGAGATCGGACACACCACCATCGAGGCCGCCGGTCGTTACTGCCGGTGCGGCAACTACGGCTGCCTCGAAGCCTATGCCTCTGGCCCCGCGATCGCGCTCCGCGCTCGGGAAGCTCTGGAGCGCGACGAGGTCTCGGTGCTTCGCAAGCTCGTGGATGGCCGCACGGAGCGCCTCACCGCCGCCGACGTCTACGACGCGGCCAATCGGGGGGACGCGCTCGCACTTGAGATCGTGCGCGACACCGCACGCTTTCTCGGCACCGGCGTGGCCAATCTGCTCAACACGCTCAACCCCGATGTCGTGGTGATCGCCGGGGGCGTCACGCGAGCGGGAGATCGGCTGTTCGAGCCGCTGCGCGCGGAGGTGAAGCGGCGCGCCTTCCGGCCAGCGGTGACGGCGTGTCGAATCGTGCCCGGCTCCCTCCCGGGAACGGCCGGCGTAGTCGGCGCCGTGGCCACCTTCAAGCAGCAGAAGATGGGGGGCGTGTAGTGAGCGAGGTGGGCCAGCGGCGCAAGCGGCTCGGCGTCATCGGTACGTTCGTCTGGGATACGATTCATGGACGGGACCCCCGAGACGCGCCAGTGCAGGAATGGGGTGGCATCACTTACGCGCTGGGCGCCCTCGACGCCGCGCTTCCCGATGACTGGGAGGTCGTTCCCCTGATGAAAGTGGGATTCGACCTCGCCGAGCGCGCGCGTCAGTTCACCACGGAACTGCGCCATTGGGCGAGGGACGCGGCGCTGATCGAGGTTCCGCAGCCCAATAATCGCGTCGAGCTGCGCTACGAGACGGCGGAACGCCGGTGCGAGCGGCTGACCGGCGGCCTTCCGGGCTGGAGCTGGCTCGGCCTCAAGCCTCTGCTGACCGGGTTGGACGCGCTCTACATCAACTTCATGAGCGGGTGGGAGCTGGATCTCGAGACGGCCCAGCTCCTGAGGCAGCATTTCCGGGGCCCGATCTATTGCGACCTGCACATGATGGTGTGGGCCGTCCAACCGAGCGGTTGGCGATCGTTGCAGCCGCTGCCGAACGTGGCCGAATGGTGTCGGTGCTTCGATCTCCTGCAGGTGAACGAGGACGAGATGACGATGATGGCGCCGGATCCGCTGGCGCTCGCTGCCACCGCGTTGGCGAACGGCGTCCGGTGCCTGGCGGTCACTCTGGGAAGTCGCGGCGCGGCGTATTTCGCCGCACCCGGCTTCGACCGGCTGGCGGACCGCGAGAGCACGGCGACTCTCGGCGGCGGCATCGGAGCGATTCGGACGGAACGCATCCCGGTGCCTCGGGGATCGCTCGACGGCGATCCCACGGGCTGTGGCGATGTCTGGGGCGCGACCTATTTCTCCCGACTGCTCGGCGGTGCTACCTTAGGCGACGCGATGCGCGCGGCGCACGAGGCGGCGGCGCGGAACGTCGAGCATCGGGGAGCGACGGGGCTCGCCCGACATCTGCGGGGAGAGCTGATCGCTCGATGACAACGGTCATCAATGTCCCACCGTCCCTCGACGAGCAGTCCTTCGAAACGATTCTGGAGCAGCTCCAGTCCGTCGGTCCCGACGAGAAGGTGCTGCTGGACGCCAGGCACTGCCGCTGGGCGTCGCCCTATGGGCTCACCGCGGTGCTGACGCTCGCGCAGACCCGCGCCGAGCGTCCCGCGCTCTACGCGCCGGAAGGGGATGAGACGGCCTCGTACTGGGCACGCACCTCGTTCTTCAAGCATGCCGAAGAGCTCTACGATCTGCACGGAAGCATTCCGCGGTCGCGCGGCACTGGCGAGTCGGACGTCCTTCTCGAGATCACCGCGGTCTCGAAGAGCGAGGACGTGCACGAGGTCGTCACGCGCATCCAGCAGAAGTCGCAGGCGATCCTTGTGAAGGAGCTCAATCTCGACGCTCGCGCCACGATGGGATTCGCGATGACCCTGTCGGAGGCGTGCCAGAA
>JBBSGP010000156.1:0-3316 GCA_038253885.1 Gemmatimonadales bacterium
GCGAACCGGATGGTCCGGCGCGGCCGCGCGCCGCTCGCCTTGAGGATGCGCGCCGCCTCGAGAACCGCGATCGAGCCGGTGCCGTTATCGGTGGTTCCGGTGCCCAGATCCCATGAGTCCAGATGGGCGCCGAGCAGCACGACCTCGTCCGGGCGTTCGGTTCCGCGGAGCTCGGCAACGGTGTTGTACGCGGTGACCGGGGCCGCCGAGAACTCGTTCGAGATGCTCACCTCGACGATGGCCGGCTGGCCGGCCGCGGCGAGTCGCTGGAACTGCGTGAATGTCTCATGGGGCACGACGATCTGCGGCACGGGGCTCACGGCGCGCGGGGAGCCGCTCATGTTGAGCAGAGCCTCTTCCTTTGACGCATCGAGCACCAGTCCCGCGATCCCCTCGGCAGCGAGCAGGTCGGTCCGTCGCTGCCGAAAATCTCGTTCGGCGTCGTTTTGGGGTTGTGCGAACAACGCCTGAATTGTCTTGAGCCGCGCCACGGAATCGACGGCGTTGGGCTTCGGACCGTCAGGATTGATGATGGGGAACGCCGGACTCGTCATCACCCACGCACCGCGAAGCTTTCCAGCAAATCGCTGGGCGAACTCATCCCGGTTCTTTGCATCGACGAGCACGACCGGTCCGCGCGCGACACCATCGGTGCCCGGCGCCCAGGCCCAGGACTCACCGATCAGCCACCGAGACTGAGGCGCGATCATGCGGATCGACATGGGTCCGCGCGTCCACGCGCATCCGAAGCCCCACGCTTCCTGCCACGTGCTATCCATGCCGTAGTCTCGGAACTTGCCCTGCGTCCAGTCGTTCGCGCGCTTGAGCTCGGCGCTGCCGGTGAGTCGGGGTCCGATGACGTCGGTGAGGTGCTGCAGGTCCACGGCGACGTGTGAGGATGCGCCGATTCCCTCACGGATCATGGACGCGATGACGGTGCTATCCCGGGCGACGGCGATCGACAGCTGGGGCGGGCTCTGAGTCGCCGGTGGCGCGAATTGCATCGCCGGATAGGGTCCCGGGATGCGGCTGCACCCCGGCGGAGTGCGCGGCCGAGCCGGGGAGGACACGGAGGCGCCGACCGAGGCGGGTGCGTCGTTGGGTGCGGGCCCTCGCGCGCAGGCCGCGACGACTGCGCAGGCGCCGGCGGCAACGATGAGAGTGAGTTTCATGAGCGCGGAAGTGAGAGAGTCGGTGACAGGCGGCCGGCGATGCGGGCGCACTCGAGGACGGCGTGGATGAAGCTGCCTGGATCGGCGACGCCGCGACCGGCGATGTCGAAAGCAGTGCCGTGATCGGGAGAGGTTCGGGGAAAGGGCAACCCCAGAGTGACGTTCACCGCGCTACCGAAGGATGCGACCTTGATCGCGGTCATGCCCACGTCGTGGTATGGCGCGATCACCGCGTCGAACTCGCCCCGAATGGCTCGGACGAACACGGTGTCCGCGGGATGCGGACCGGAGAGGCCCGCTCGCCGGGCGGCAGGCCCGAGGATGTCCTCGTCCTCGCGGCCAAATCGGCCGGCGTCGCCGCCGTGCGGATTGAGAGCACAGAGCGCGATGCGGGGAGCCGCGATCCCATACCAATCGATGAGGCCCGTCCGAGTGACAGCAGCCACGCGACCGATCGCCTCCGGCGTGACGGCGTCGGGCACCGCACGAAGCGCGATGTGTGTGGTCGCCAACACCACTCGCAGGCGATTCGAGGCGAGCATCATTGCCACCTCGGCGCCGGTGAGCGCCGAGAGCATCTCGGTGTGACCGGGATGGTCGTAGCCTCCGTCGAGTAGCGCGCGCTTGTCGATCGGGGCGGTCACGATCCCCTGAACCTCTCCCTCGAGCGCGAGCGCGACCGCCCGTTCGATCGCTCGGCCGCTCAGGCGACCGGCGTCGGCCGCCGATCCACCCCGCTCCCACCTCCCCACCGGATCATGCACCGAGACCGGGGTACCCGACGGCCCCACGACGCGAAGCTCGCACGCGTCGCGCACCCGTTCGTCGTCCAGAGCGCGCGCGACGATCTCGGGGCCGATGCCGCGTGGGTCGCCAAGGGTGACCGCCAGGAGAGGCTTCACGGCTGCGACCGTTCGTCGCGCAGCACGCGATAGAGTGTCCTTGCCCGCTCGCGGCTCACGCTCTTGCCGATGGCCGCGATCAGCTCGACTTCGAGCGTGCGCTCCGCATAGTCGACACGCAACCGATCGCCCGGGCTCAGCTCGGACGACGCCTTGGCCGGCTTTCCGTTGATGGAGATGGCGCCCACCTCGCAGGCCTCCTTGGCTTCCGTTCGGCTGCGCACCAGCAGCAGACGCTTCAGGGCCAGATCGACACGCACCGCCTACAGGCGAATGGAGACATAGGTCTCCCGCTTCAGGCCGTCGATGAAGCGCCGGAAGCCACGCTCCTGGGCCAGTCGTTGGCGGATCTGCTCGCGCAACTCCTTCACCGACGCATCACGCTCTTCAGCGCGGTCGGTGATCTGGAGGACGACGAACTTCTGCGCCTTGCGCGAGGGATCGTCGATCGGGAAAGGTGCGACGACGTCTCCCTTCTTCGCACCCGCGATCGCAGACCTGTAGCTCGCCGGAAGGCTGTCCACCGGGAATCCGGCCGCGATCCCCTTCTCCTCGATCGGATCGTGATGTCTGGCGTAGAGAGAGTCCAGTGCGGCGCCGGCGCGGAGGGCAGCCGCGACGCTGTCGGCCTCGAGCTTTGCTCGCGCCACATCCGCCGAATCCACGAGAGCACGGATCAGGATGTGCCGCACCTTGATCTCCGCCGGCTGCACGCGATCCACGCGGATGATGTGGTACCCGTATTGTGTCTCCACCACTGGGCTCACCTGGTCCGGCGGGAGTGCGAACGCGACGCGCTCGAACTCCGGAAGGAGGTCCCCACGCCGGCGCCAACCCAGGTCGCCGCCCTGATCCTTGGTGGCATCCATCGACTCTCGCTTGGCGATCTTCTCGAAGTCGGCTCCCTTTCTCAGATCCGCCAGCAATGACTCGGCCTTCGCCCGGGCGATGGCACGGGCTGGCGCGGATGCCTTCGGTGTCACGATGATCTGTCGAAAGGCGATTGCCGCGGGGAGGTGGCCGATCGTTCCCTTGTTGGCATTGAAGAATCGTGTGATCTCGGAATCGGGCACGACGGCCGGCGCGAGCTTGCCCTCGGCTCGGACCTTCTGCACCAGCTGCTGCTGCAGCGCTTCGCGCCGCGACTGCTCCAGCATCCAGCCGCGGTATTCCTCCGATGAGCCGAAGCCGTCCAGCTTCAGAGCCTCGCGATAGGCGGCGTCGGTCGGAAATTTCGCGCGA
>JBBSGP010000157.1:0-3235 GCA_038253885.1 Gemmatimonadales bacterium
GAGACATAGCTGAACATCGCCGACTGCTGGGGCTCGATCCCACGCATGGCCGCAACTCCCGGGCTCAAGATGCATCATGATATCCATCACGCATCCCCAGCACCATCCCCCAATCCACCTTTTTTCAGCAGCCTGCTAGATCTGGGCTAGGATGTTTGGATCTCTCGCTGATTCGGGACTGGCGATCGATCTTGCACACTTTGCCAGCGTGGTACGGATGTCAGGGGACGTAAACGCCGGAGAGTTGGGAGATGCGGCAGGATCATTTCCTCCCGAAATCGTTGGAGCATGCCCTCTCCATCATAGTGCTGTCGAAATTCCACTGCTGTCATATTCATCAGCGTCCGCACATGCCGGCCGAAACTCTGTGGAGATGAATAGTCCAGATGGTTGGCAACATTGGCAATCGAGAGCCCGGGATTCTCGAACACCCGAGCAGCTTGTATCAATCGAGCCATTGCAAGATATCGCTTCGGCGAAGGTAGTCTCACCCGAAAAAAACGACTCATCAGTGTGCTGGGAAGAATTTGCATTCGGCGAGCAAGAACGCGGACTGTCAGGGCATGTGATTCTGAACGAAAGAGCTCCTCGAAGAAGTGCCAGCAATCATCCGATACACCTGCCAGATCAAGTGCGAGTTGACCCAGTGCCAGCCGCTCAATTGTACCAGCCCGATCCAGCATTAGGACATTACGTAATTCGCGCCAGCCCCCTGGCTGTCGTACGTCTACCAGCATCCGAATACCACATTGTCCCAAGGATAATACAGCTCGCGGAGTACCCTGATCGAGCTGAGTGAGCAGTGCTACTGCTGGTATTCGGGGAAACTCGCGAACCATACGTGCAACCCGAAATGTTTCTCCCTCGTCACATCTCGAGACGGACATGAGAACAGCACCTACACGCTGTTCCTTGAGATCACGAATTACATCCTCGATCGAATCTCGATGTACTGCTCGATAGAGCCCTTCCCCAGCGGCATCTACCTGGGAGCGCTCCCACCTACTCAATATTGTTGCCACCGGAGTAACTCCCGGGATAGGTACTGTCTGCCTCGAGCGCATGGAACCTCCGACCGGCTAGGACCAGAGAAATCAGCGTTTTGCTTCCCCTGGTTGGACAGTCGTCCCAACCGGTCACAGAATCGTCATATCCAAGCCTAGATTCTGATGAGCTCTGCAGACCTCCCCGTCATTCAGTGTCTCTCCCCGTCATGACTTGTTGTTCTCACGATCTTGTAGAAGAATCAAACCTGACGCTGTGTTGGATGTTATATTTGCATATGTGGGCTTGATTGGATGGTCGCGGCATACATGTGTGTTATGTCGAGGAAAGTCCGGGCTCCAGAGGGCAAACTGCCAGGTAATACCTGGGCATCAGGCGAGATTGGGCAACCAAGAATCGTAGGATGCCGGAAAGTGCCACAGAAAACATACCGCCCGAAAGCGTATGCTTTTTGGCAAGGGTGAAAAGGTGGGGTAAGAGCCCACCGCATGCCTGGTAACAGGCATGGCAGGGTAAACCCCAGTTGGAGCAAGGCCAAATAGGCGGCGAGGGGTGGCCCATCCCGAACAAGACGCCGCGGGTAGGCTGCTAGAGCGTGCGGGTGACCACACGCCCAGAGAAATGGCCATCCGGGCGGGGTATAGTTCCTCCGTCCGACAGAACCCGGCTTACAGATCAAGCTCACAACCCACATGTAAATGAAGGCTCCTCAACTGTTTGAGGAGCCTTCATTTCCTTTTTTTACGAGAATACTTCCCCTCTCATTTGTTACACATTGATTCTAATCCCGAGGGGTGAGTCCCAGATCCAGTTGAAAAAACAGGTGGTGCCTCGATACTAGAGCGTCGATCCCGTCACGGATTCTCGCTCATCTGACCGAGGACACCACCCATGACAAGAGTACGGCACCAGACTGAGAAGAGCCAGCCATCCGGCGTTGTCGTCACGTCGGTTCGTCAGCAGCTCGCCATTCCGCAGCTCGCCATCCCGCTCGACGACGGCACAGCGATGCTCGCACTGATCCAGGCGCTCATTCCCCTGGGTCTCAAAGCGGTGGAGCAGGCGCTCCAGCAGGAAGTCACCGCCCTCGCGGGCGCGCGGTACGCCCACCACGACGGGGACCCGAAATGCGTTCGCTGGGGCAAACAGGCGGGGTCCATCTTTCTCGCCGATCAGAAGCTCCGTCTCCAAGTGCCTCGGGTGCGCGACCATGTAGCGGCCCGAGAAGTCCCCCTCACGACGTATCAGCATTTCCAGACGCCGCGCGCGCTGGACGTCGGCCTCTTTCGCCGTGTCCTGGGCGGGCTTTCCTGCCGTGAGTATGAAGCCGCGGCCGAGACAGTCCCGGAAGCATTCGGCCTCGCCCGGTCCAGCGTGTCACGCCGCTTCATCCGGGCGAGTGCCCGCGAGCTCCGGCGACTCCTGGAGCGGCGGCTGGACGATCGGGAGTGGCTCGTGCTGATGCTGGATGGGAAGAGCTTTGCCCAGGATGGGATCGTGATCGCCCTCGGGGTGACCCGCACCGGAGAGAAGCGCATCCTCGGCCTGGTGCAGACGGCGAGCGAAAACAAGACCGTCTGTGCGACGTTCCTTCGCGAGCTCCAGGAGCGCGGCTTCACCACGCCCCACGGCCTCCTCGTCGTGCTCGATGGGGCGAAGGGACTCCGCGCGGCCGTGCGCGACGTCTTCGGCGACGACAGCCCGGTGCAACGCTGTCAGTGGCATAAGCGGGAGAACGTCGTGAGCTATCTCCCGAAGCAGGATCAACCCCTCTGGCGCCGAAAGCTCCAGGCGGCATACGCCCACGCGAGTTACGCCGACGCCCGGCACGCCCTGCAGCGACTCCTTCGCGAGTTGCGGGTCATCAATGAGTCCGCCGCGCGGAGCCTCGAGGAAGGACTAGAGGAGACGCTGACGCTCCACCGCCTCGGCGTCTTCCCCGAGCTCGGTATCAGTTTCAAGACGACGAACCTCATCGAGAGCGTGATGGCACGCGTGGAGGACAAGACCTGCCGAGTCGATCGCTGGCGGACGAGCGACCAAAAGCTGCGCTGGTGCGCGGCCGCCCTGCTCGCCGTCGAGAAGCAGTTCCGACGCGTGAAGGGCTGCACTCACTTGCCCTTGCTGGAACGCGCCCTGTCCGAGAAGATCACCCCATCGACAACCGCAGCGGCGTGAGTCAATCTCCCGAGGCTACCACCTGAATATCAACTAACCCCGGGACACACCC
>JBBSGP010000158.1:0-3173 GCA_038253885.1 Gemmatimonadales bacterium
GCGTTCACGACCGACACACCGACACCGTGGAGCCCACCCGAGACCTTGTAGCTGCTCTTGTCGAACTTGCCCCCGGCGTGGAGAACGGTCATCGCCAGCTCCACCCCCGGTATCTTCTCGGTCGGATGCATGTCAACCGGGATGCCCCGCCCGTTGTCGGTCACGCGAACGGAGTTGTCCGGGTGGATCACGACTTCGATCCGATCCGCGTACCCGGCGAGCGCTTCGTCGATCGAGTTGTCAACCACCTCGTAGACCAGGTGGTGTAGCCCCCGCTCCGACGTCGAGCCTATGTACATCCCGGGCCGCTTGCGCACGGCCTCGAGTCCCTTCAGCACCTGTATCTGTTCGGCGTCGTACTGCGCCGGCTTGCCCGACGTGCGAGTTGTCATTGTTGGACCGGCCCCGTCACGAGAATGCCTGCCGAACATCTACCGAATCCGAGACGATTCGTCGTCCCATAAATATACACGCAATTCTTTGGAAATCAATCAGTTAGCGCATTAGACGCCAGTGTATGCGAGCAACCCGACCCCGGCCGTCGCCGCTCACGTTGAGCGATCGCAGCAGCTGCGGCTCGAGAAGCGAGAGCTCGGTCATCCAGGCGTTCGTCCTCACATCGACGAACAGCGTCCCATCGCGCGCGATGGCCACCGGCTCCGTGACGCTCGCGATCTGCGGACCGACCAGCGCCGGCCACTCGGGAATGATCCCCGCCTGATGGACCCGGTCGGCGAGCCCCGATTTCTCAAGGAAGCTCGAGACCGCCTCTCCGATCGGCTTCCCGCGCGGCCGGCGAGCGGTCACGAGCTGTCCGCGGCGAGCGAGCCGGCGACGATGCGCCATCGCCGCAGTCGGGTCAGCCCCGCCGGGATCTCATGTTCGCGCGGCACGGCCAGGATCGTCTGGCCGCGTCCCTCGGTCCCCAGCAGCTCCAGGATGCGTCCCGCTCGTCGCACATCCAGCTCCGCGAACGGGTCATCGAGAAGCACCACCGGTTCGGCCCCGGCGTGAACCCTGAGAGTCGCCGCCTCGAGTAGGCGAAGAGCGATCGCGGCGGTGCGCTGTTGGCCCGCCGATCCATAGGTGCGCAGGTCGTGGCCATCCAGCAGCAGGCACACGTCATCGCGATGGGGTCCAGCCAGTGTGGCACCGCGCGACAGCTCGATGCCGCGCAGCCGCTCGAGCTCACCGGCGAGGTGTCGCTCGGCATCTCTCAGGGGGACTGAGTGGCGGACCAGGCCGCCGGACAGCGTCATGGCTGCTGTGCCCCGCTCGCCAATGGACTCGCAGAGCTCGACGTAGCGGGCCGCGTGCTCGGCGTGCCATCTGTGTCGCTCGCTCCAGAGCAGCGCGCCGGACTCCGCCAGCACGGGCTCCCAGACCGCGATGCGCGGGTCTCCGGGCTTCGCGCCCGGTGCCCGCAGCGCGGCGTTGCGCTGGGCAAGAGCGCCGCGGTAACGCTGCAGCGCCGACAAGTAGCGCCGCGACGTGAGCGACAGGACGACATCGAGAAACCGCCGGCGCTCGCTCGGAGGGCCCGCCACCAGCTCCAGGTCGCGCGGCGAGAAGATGACGACCGGCAGAGCGCCGAGGGCGTCGGAGAATCGCGGAGGAACGCCGCCGTCGATCGCCACTTTCTTGCGCTTTCCCGCCCGCTGAAAGCCGATGGTGATCTCCCGGGCACGGCTCTCTTCCATCTCACCGGCCACGTGAAAGCCGGGAGCGCCGAAGCGGATCAGCTCCGCGTCGTGTGCACCACGAAAGGAGCGCAGGAGCGCCAGGTAGTAGAGCGCTTCGAGCAGGTTCGTCTTGCCCTGTCCGTTATCACCAAGGAGCGCGAATCCCTCTGCCGGCGGATCCAGATCGATATGCTCGAGGTTCCGGAAGTCGCGGACCGTGATGCGCCGGAGCGCGGCCCGGGCCGGCGTCGTCGCGCTGAACGTGGGATCGTGGCGCATCACCGTCTCCGTCACGGACGGGCCCTCACGACGATTGTCGTTTCGGCGAACACGGTGAAATTCTGATTGTCGATCGCCGTCGCCTCGAGCGCGATGGACGATCCCGGTGGGACGGTGTCGCTCAGCTCCAGCAGCAGGATCTCGTCGAACCGGCGGACCTCACCCAGATCGATGCCGGTGCTGCTGTTGCCGTAGCTACTGGTAGCGCGGGCGTGAACCCCCAACAGGCCGCTTCCATCGGCGGCCGCGACTCGAACGAAGAGCAGAAGTCGCCGGTCCGCCACCGTATCGGTGACTCCGACGATCGACACCGTAGGCAGATCGATGCGGTCGCGCGCACTCACGCACGCCAGAGCGACCCAGGTCAGGAGCAGCGCCGGAATCCGGACGGATCGGCTCGTCATCGCCCGCTGAATGTGGGCGTGCGCTTCTCGAGGAACGCCCGCATCCCCTCCTGCATGTCCTCGGTCGACGCCAGAAGCCCGAAATGATTCGCCTCGTGCGCCAGGCCACCGGCCAGCGATGTGTCGAGGCCGCGATTCACCGCCTCGATGCAGAGCGCGACCGCGAGCGGGGCCTGTGCCAGGATCTTCCGCATCAACTCCTCGGCTGCCGCCATGAGCTGGGCCGCCGACACGACTCGGTTCACCAGGCCGATGCGATAAGCCTCTGGCGCATCGATCATCTCTCCAGTGAGCAGAAGCTCCAGCGCTCGGCCCTTCCCCACGAGCCGCGGCAGACGCTGCGTTCCGCCGTAGCCGGGACCGATCCCGAGCTTGACCTCCGGCTGGCCGAAACGCGCGTGCTCGGCGGCGATGCGAATGTGGCAGGCCATGGCCAACTCGCAGCCCCCGCCGAGCGCATACCCGTTGATGGCCGCGATCACCGGCTTGGCGCACCATTCGAAGCGATCGAAGATCGCTTGCCCGCGCTCGGCTCGCGCACGCCCGTCCACGGGTCCCTGCGTGGAAAGCTGAGAGATGTCGGCGCCGGCGGCGAAGGCCTTCGCGCCCGCGCCCGTGAGGATCACTCCTCCGACATCACCCCGGCGCGATGCTTCGTCGATGGCCTGTCCGAGGTCCGCGATTGTGTCATCGTCGAGCGCGTTGAGTTTGTCGGGCCGATCGATCGTGATGGTGGCGATGCGATCGCGGACGTCGAATGCGAGGGTCGGAAAAGACATGCGACGGCGGTGGGGGCGGGGGGAGAGAA
>JBBSGP010000159.1:0-3101 GCA_038253885.1 Gemmatimonadales bacterium
CGAGATGATCGCGTACCTGCGACAGAATCATCTCGTCACCCTTCCCGATTATCTGGGCCCATTTCACATCCGGCAGCTTCCCGACGCGTTCAAGCCCACGAGTCCCGGCGGGTTCATGAATCCGCCGGGACTTTATGACGCCGACAGCAGCGGTTTCTTCTTCATCCCGACATACGATCCGGCCAGCAAGAACTTCTACATCCGCGCCGCGATCGAGGACCCTCGACCGATTCTCGGTCACGAGGGGATTCCGGGTCACTTCCTGCAGCTCTCGATCGCGAATCATCTCCGGGACGAGATTCGCCGGGAGCAGGGAGATGGTGTCTTCGTCGAAGGCTGGGCGCTGTACACCGAGGAGATGTTGATGCGCACCGGGTATTATGCCGATAATTCACCCGCGCAGGGGCAGGTGCTGCGGCTGTCTCGGTACCGAGCGGCACGTGTCGGGGTGGACGTGAACCTGCACACCGGTCGGTGGACGTTCGAGCACGCGGTGCAGTATTTCATGGACGCCGGCGGACTCGATCGGGAAGCCGCCACCGGGGAGGCGGCCGGTGCCGCCTCGAGTCCGACGCAGAAGATCACCTACATGGTGGGCAAGTGGCAAATCATGCGACTCCTTGGCAGGTATCGCGACGCCCATCCCGCGGACTTCCGCCTCGGAGCTTTCCACGACGAGCTACTTCGACACGGGTCGCTGCCCCTCTCGGTCATCGAGTGGCTGATGCTGGGGGATGACGGTCAGTTGAAGGAGGCACTGAAGTAGATCACCGGACGAGCGACTCACCCTCTGCGCAGAGCGAGGGCCGTCCGCAGCGAGGGCGCGGGATCGACGGCGTTTCCCCACCGACCGCGATGGATCTCGAAGTGCAGATGCGGGCCCGACGTTTCGGCGTTACCCGAATCACCGACGTAGCCGATGATGTCTCCGGCGGCCACGCGATCTCCGCTCTTGAGCCCGCGCGCGTAGGCGTACCGTGGGGGGGCGGCGTTATCACGCCGACCGGGAGAATCGTTGTTCAGGTGGTCATAGAAATACAGGTTGCCGTCCACTCCGCGCAGCAACAGCTCGTAGCTCTTGCCGGCCTTCGGCGCGGCGGTGGCGATCCAGTCCACGGTCCCGTCGACGGCGGCGAGGACGGGCGTCCAGCGCGCGCAGAAGATATCCTGTCCGCGGTGGCTATGACCGGCTCGCGGCTCGCCGAAGCCGCTGGCGAAGCGCACCGAATCCGACGCCAGCGGAAAGAGGATCTCGATCGCGGGCGCGGCGCCGACCGCCCCCTCCGGAGATCGAGGCAACGGCGAGCAGCTCGCCTGCAAGTAGATCGCGAGTGCTCCGATTGCGAGAACGGCGAGCCGACCTGCGCTCGCCGTCCCCTGTCTTTCTGGCCATCCGCTCACGGCTTCGACGGAGGCGGGGTCGCGGGAGGAGTCGCGGGAGCGGCTGGCGCGGCCGGTCTCGAGAAGTCGACGGTCGGGGTTTCGCGAACGCCGGCGTTGGCGACCTCGAAGTAAGACTTGGACTTGGCCCCCGTCGCCTTCGCCGTCAGCGCCTGTGGAAAGGTACGGATGTAGGTGTTGTACTGCCGGGCGGCGTCGTTGTAATCCTTGCGCGACACCGCAATCCGATTCTCGGTACCCGTGAGCTCATCCTGCAGGCGGATGAAGTTCTCGTTGGCCTTGAGCTGCGGGTACGCCTCCGAGATGGCGAGCAGGCGGCCCAGGGCGCCGGTCATCTGCGCGTCAGCAGCTGCCATCTGCGATGGATCGTGTGTCTGGATGGATCCCGCCAGTCGGGCCCGGGCGTCCGCGACTTCCTTGAATACGGTCTCCTCATGGGTCGCGTAGCCCTTCACCGTTTGCACGAGATTCGGGATCAGATCAGCGCGGCGCTGGAGCTGTACCTCGATCTGACTCCGTGCCGAGTTGGTCTGCTCGTCCAGCGACTGAATGGTGTTGTACCCGCAACCAGCGAGCAGGAGGAGCGCAGGCGCGAGGAGCCGGCGGCTCGAGCGTGAGGCAATGATCATTGTCAGCTTCCCCGGAAGTTGAGCTGGACGACATACTTGCCCGGCTTCACGACGCCGGGAGCGAGCTTCCACGCGATCTTGGCCTTCTCGTTCAGGCAGCTGTTGACTCCCTTCCCTGCGCCCGAGGACCAGCGGTCGTTTGCGACGTGGGCATCGGTGATCCCGCCCGCGCCCACAGTCACCACCATCGCCACGCCACCGGAGAGCTGCGGATCCGTCTTCTGCCCGAACTCCTGATAGCAGAATTTCGAGAAGGATTGCTCCCTCTCCACCGCTTCCTGAAGCGGGCCCGGTGCCGACGGGATGTCGGCGTCCTGCGCTCGACGAGTGGGCTTGGGTAGCGGCGGCGGATCCTTCTCCGCCGTCGGGATGGCGGTCGCGACCGTGTCGAGCTTGGCCGGAGTCGTGTCGAGCTGCACGGTCGGCTGCTGCGGGGGCTTCTTGTCGCCGGGGCACGCGGCCAACAGGACGAGCATGGGAACCAGCGCGAGTCGTCTCATGAAGGTTGTACCTGATCGATGTGGGCAACGAGCTGTTGGGCACCGGAAAGATAACCAGCAAGCACGGTCGTGGCGTCCTCTTCGGGGATCTTCGCGGCGCCGCGCAGGTGCTGGATGACGCGCACGAAGGGCGCAGCGTCGATCCCGGCGCGGGCGGCGAGCTGCCCCGCCAGAACCTCGTAGTCGCGCGATGGCTCCTCTCCGTGCAGCCGCAGTGTCGCGCGAAAGACAACCATGAACGCACTCAGCGTGCCGGCGAGAACGTCGAGCTGACGCTTGCGCTCGTTGCCGGCGGAGAGAATGCGCTGTCGAAGCTGCAGAAGCAGACCCATGGCCTCGTGCTCGAGCTGCAAACGCAGATCTCTAGGAACCACCCGCACGCCATCGAAGGGAGGCGTGCCCTGCAGCACCCGGTGGTGGGCGAGAATGTCGGCGTACTCCATGGCGAAGATGTCCGACGAGGCGCGCCACTCGTCCACCGTCATCGTCTTCGGAGGAGGATTACCGGCCTCGCCCCACGCGCGGGCGATCGCCGCTTCCCGCTGCAGCGCCGGGAGATCCAGCGACCGCA
>JBBSGP010000160.1:0-3069 GCA_038253885.1 Gemmatimonadales bacterium
AGAAATTAGACGAGCAGCTGGCTCGTCTCCGAGTAGATGTTGGCAGGCAGAGCATTCACCACGCGCCCGCCGACGCCAACGTTGGAATTGGCGGCAAACCGCCCAGCGAGAGCGTCCAGCCATCCGGGCTCCGGCTCGCAATCGTCGTCGGTGAAAGCGAGGAGATCGCCCCGTGCCGGCGCGGCGCCGGCATTGCGTGCGGCGCCTGGCCCGGCATGGGGTAGCTGGAGGTACGTCACGTCCAGTCGGTGTCGAAATGCGTCGACAACGCCGATGACTGGCTCCGGACTGCCATCGTCGGCCACGATCACTTCGAAGCGCTCACGGGGATAGGTCTGTCGGGCAAGCGCCTCCAGACATTGCGTCAGCAGCCCGGGGCGGGAGAGCGTCGGGATGATCACCGAGATGGTGAGGGGAGAATGCTCGCTCACGTCTCGCTCCGAATCGGTGTGCGACGCCGGGGCCCGCGGACGGCCGCGACGACGAGAGACCGTTCGTGTTCGTCCAGCTCACCCATCATGAGGTACGCCGCCGGAATGCCGATACCGATTCCCAGGAGCTCGAGCGCTAAAAGCCCTCCCGACGCGTGACACCAGAGCGCCGCCAGATACGCCGCGACCGAGACGGCGATGCTTCGAGCCACGGATGAGGCGGGGGCCCGGACGCGCCAGAGTGAGTACACCACCCCCGCCGCGGCGGTCGCGCCGCACAGCACGACGAGCGTGGTCACCGTCGCGGCACCGCGCATTCCCCATCTCGGAATCGCGACGAGATCGCCCGCGAGCGCGATCGCGGGTAGCGGCAACACGATTCGCGGCACCCAGCCCGGATGTCCGGCTGCGATGAGAACGGCGGTTGACACCGAGATGATCAGTCCGGCGAGCGCGGCGAAGATGAGAAGGGAGAGAACGGGTCCGGCGGGCGCGAAGCTGGCACCAAAGATCGTGGAGACGATGGCCACCGATGCGCCAGCCGTCATGGCGCCGAACGGCAGGAGGAGCACCGACACCCGAAATGCGTTCCGCGCCAGTTCATGAGCCGCCGTCTCATCACGGGCACCAAGTGATCGGCTCAGCGCCGACAGCAGGAGAGAGGAGAGTGAGAGGGCCACCAGCCCTGGCACCACCGAGAGATTCTGCGCCGCGCCGTACTGACCGGCCTGGACCGATCCGCCGCCCAGCGCGGTCAGCATCAACAGATCGAGCTTGTCCAGCAATCGCGTGGCCAGGCCGGCAACGAACAACGGCAACGCGTAGTCCCAGAGGGCGCGCATCGCGTAGGGCGGACGCCCGAGGGGTGGTCGCACGTAGTAGCGGCTCACCGCGAGCTCGATGACCGACGCCCCGATGCTGCCCAGAATCGCGCCCGGCACGGAGAGACCCGCGCGAACGAGCAACACGATCAGCGCCATCCGAGACAGCCAGCGCCAGGTCGTCGCGATGGCGCGCTCGCGGTATTCGCCGATGCCGACCAGGATGTTGCGGTGCGCCTGGGCGAGCGCAAACAAGGGGATCTCGAGGGAGAACAAGCGAAGGTACGCGACGAGCTTCGGCTCGTGGAGTATCTCCGCGAGTGGTCCCGCGAAGAGACAGAGCAGCACGCCGGCCAGAGCACCCGTCGCACCGCTCAGCCACACGACGCTGGAGGCGGCCGGTCGCCAATCCTCCGCTTCGGCCACGAGCTTGAACGTTGCGCGCGCGAACAGAGAGCTGATGCTCCACTCGAGCCAGGTCGTGATGGTGGCCGCGACCGAGAGCACACCGTAATCGGCAGCGCCGAGTTGGCGGGTCAGGAATCCCGCCGTGAGCAGCCCCGTAGGCAGAATCAGAGCTTCCGCGAGGAAGATTCTGAGCGTGCCGCCGATGGCGCGTGACCCCGCCGACCGGTCAGCCATCACACTGCAAAGACGGCGTACGGCTCCTCGCGCGAGCCCGAGCCGATATCCGCGCGCCCGCAAGTCATCAAGGAGCTGTCCCTCTGTGTCGAGTAGCCGTCTGAGCCCGAAGCCGTCGCATGGTCGTCTCGATCGCTCCGTAACCGGCAGGTGCGGGGAGAACCACGGACACGGCCAGCGTCATGTCAAGGCTCGCACCTCGCGTGGCGCGACGAGGGGCCCCAACCGCAGCCGATCTGACACCGTCACATGACGCTCGCGATGATGCTCGAATTCGGCGGCCCGGACAGCCGCATCGCCCGGCCCCAGCGCGTAGCCCAGCAGCTGGCCGACGCCATCGATGACGACCCCGATCGCGAGGACGGGCGCAGTGCTCGCTATCACCGTCCAGGGGACGCCTGCGTTGACGGCGTGACGCAGTGCACGCTGGAAACGAACGAGAGGAATGAGCGGCGCCGCCGCCGCGAAGGCCAGTCGCTGTCGGAGTGTCCATCGCGTGGCGCGCGTGGCGGCGAACAGCCGGCCATTCAACAGCTGGACTGGCATCCAGCTTCTCCAGAGCGCGAAGTTCACGTGCGCCGCCGCCGCGGCCGGCTCCAGATACAGCTCGTGACCGAGGCGTCGCAGCTCCCACTGGAGTACCGTCTCGGCTTCGAGCAGGGCGTCGAGCGCGTCGCCAAACTCCAGCAGACACTCCCGCTTGTAGCTGCTGTTGTGGCCGGGTAGATAGTTCACGGTCCCGGCGTGCCCCGGTGCGAGCCAGCGGCCATAGCCGATGAAAAGATCCGCCCGGCTCACGGCCGTCTCCGGATTCGCATTCCGGATCACCGGCCCGACCCCCGCCCATCGCTCGCGATGCGCTCTGATGAGCGCCGCGGCCCAGTCGCGGTCCGGGAAACAGTGATCCTCGGCGAATGCCACCACCGGCGCTCTGGCGGCTCTCACGCCCGCGCCCCGTGCCCTGCCTCCCGGGCTGATGTCGGGCACGGAGAGCACGCGAACCGTGTGGATTCCCTCGACGGCGGCGGCGACCAATGGGTCATCCAGATCGATCTCGACGCCAGCGGGAGCGACGATGAGAAGCTCCATCTGATCGCGAGCCGTCTGCGCGCGCAGATGGGACACCGTCCGTCTCACGCTCCTGAAGCGGTCGGGCGTGATCAGGACGACGGTGA
>JBBSGP010000161.1:0-3061 GCA_038253885.1 Gemmatimonadales bacterium
ACGAGAAGGTAGTCGGGCACGCCTTCCAGAACCGAGCGCAGGGTGGGGCTGATCGTGGGACCGAGGATGCTGTCGGTCATTATCGTCACCTTCTGCCCGCTCTGCTCGGTCTGCCTGATCAGATTCAGGGCGAGACTGGCCTCGGTGACGACGGAGCGTTGCAACTCGTCGAACTGGCCGGCGCGCCGCAGCGTGAACAGCGCGATGGCAAACGCGAGCATCGTCCCGAGAAGCGCCGCCGCATACGCGAATGTCAGTCGCGCTCGGATGCTGTTCATTGTCGCTGTGCCCCTCCGGCCTCAGGCCCGCACGACATAGCCGACTCCACGCACCGTGTGGATGAGCTTCAGCTCGCGCGAGGCATCGATCTTCTTCCGCAGATGATTGATCACCACGTCCACGATGTTCGTCCCGGGGTCGAAGTGGTATCCCCAGGCGTACTCGGTGATCAGCGTTCGGCTCATGACGCGCCCGGCATGTCGCATCAGATATTCCAGCACCGTGTACTCCTTGGGGGTGAGCTCGATCGACTCGCCGCCGCGACGGACCTCACGTGTATTCTTGTCCAGCTCCAGGTCGGCCACCCGGAGGGTCGGAGCGGCGATGGCCTGGGGGCGCCGGCTCAGCGCTTCCACCCGGGCGAGAAGCTCCTCGAAAGCGAACGGCTTGGTCACGTAGTCATCCGCCCCGGCACGAAGCGCTTTCACCTTCGCGTCCACCGCGTCCTGCGCCGTGAGGACGAGCACCGGGCGCTCGAAACCTCGCGCCCGCAATGTCTGCAGCACTTCCATTCCCGATCGACCCGGTAAGCGCATGTCCAGCACGATGAGGTCGTACGTCTCCGACCCCGCGAGACGCTCTCCCTCCTCCCCATTCGCGACGAGGTCCACTCCCCATCGCTGCTCCTCCAGGCCGCGCTTCACGTACTCGCCGACCGTCGGGTCGTCCTCGATGACGAGAATCTTCATGCGCGGCCGGCGCTGGCGCCCGGCGCGTCGGGCGGACGGTGGAAGCCGTATTCCCGGATCTTCCGGTACAGGGTCTTGGGCGAGATCCCCAGCACTTCCGCCGCTCGACCCTGGTGCCAGCTCACGTTGTGCAGCACTCGCTCGATGTGGGAGCGCTCCACGGACTCCAGCGATGCCAACGCATCATCGGGCCGGCCGCTCGCCTGAGCGACCGAGCTTGCGATCGGCAGGTCCGAAGCGCGAATCACTCCGCCCGTGGAAAGCAGCACCGCGCGCTCGATCACGTTGCGCAGCTCGCGAATGTTTCCCGGCCATGGATAGGCCTGCAACACCGCCAGCGCGTCCTCACCGAGCGAAGGCGGATTCGTCCCACCGAAGGCCTTGAGGAAGCTCGCGGTCAGCAGCGGAATATCCACCGCCCGCTCGCGAAGCGGAGGGAGGCGGATGCTGATCGTGTTGATCCGGTAGAACAGGTCGGCCCGGAAGCCGCCGCGAGACACGCTGTCCGCCAGATCGCGGTTTGTCGCCGCGACCACCCGCATGTCGGTGAACACTTTTTGTGTCCCACCGAGCCTGTAGAACGTACCCTGTTCGAGAACTCGGAGGAGTTTGCCCTGCAGTCGCTGGTCCAGAGCCGCGATCTCGTCCAGGAAGATCGTTCCTTTGGACGCGAGCTCGAACAGGCCCAACGTGCGCGCGGTGGCCCCCGGAAACGCCCCTTTCTCGTAGCCGAAAAGCTCGTTCTCGATCGCCGTCTCGGGCAGCGACGCACAGTCGAGATCCACCAGCGGGCCATGGGCCCGGTGAGAGAGCCGATGGATGGCGCGGGCGACCACCTCTTTGCCCGTCCCCGACTCGCCGTGCACGAGCACGGCACTATCGCTGCGCGCCACCCGCTCCACCAGAGACAGGACCGCCTGCATCGGGGCATAGCGTGTCTCGACCGGCGGCGACGCGTCCAGCCGCTCGAGACGCGATTGGAGAAGGGCGTTTTCACGCGACAACTGTCGCTTCTCCCAGGCGCGCCGCACCAGAACGTCGATCTCGGCCATGCGGTACGGCTTCGAGAGATAGTCGTATGCCCCCAGCTTCATGGCGCTGATCGCGGTCTCGACGGTCCCGTTGCCGGTGATGATGATGACCTCGGGCGGGGCGCTCTCTTCCTGAAGCTGGCGGAGCACCTCCAGGCCATCCATCTCCGGCATGACAATGTCCAGCAGGGCGACGTCGAAGCTCTCGCTCCGCAGAGCGTCCAGCGCCGCCCGGCCGTCGGTGCGCGTCGTGACGTCGTAGTTTCGCTGGGCCAGAAACTTTTCGAGGATGGCGCCGAGGTGGGGCTCGTCCTCGGCGATCAGAACCTTGATCCGCGTGTCGTTCACGGTGCGCCCGGCCGCGGCTCCTCGCCGCTCGGAAGCACGACGCGGAAGGTACTTCCGACGCCGACAGCGCTCTCGACCTCGATGCGGCCGCCGTGCTCCTGGATGATCCCGTAACAGATCGCGAGACCCAGACCGGTTCCGCGACCCGGTCCCTTGGTGGTGTAGAACGGCTCGAAGACCTTCGGGAGCTCCGAGCGCGGAATGCCCTTGCCCGAATCACGTACCTCCACGATGACCTCATCCGACTGCGTCGGATGGCGACCCGTCATGACCCGGATGACACAATCCGAGCCCGCATTCATCGCATCCATGGCGTTGAGGAGCAGCGCCATGATCACCTGGATGAGGGCGTCGGGGTTGCCGGGAATGGGAGCCAGCGTCGCATCGAAATCGCGCTCGACGACCATGCTCCGAAAACCCGGATGATGCTTGAGCAGGAACAGCGTCTCGGACACCACATCGTTCACGCTGACGTCGGCGCGAGCACGCGCACTGGGCCGGCTGAAGTCGAGCAGGCCATTGACGATCCGGGCACAGCGACGAATCTCCTGATCGACAATCCCCAGATACTCACCCACCGCGGCACGTAGCTGGTCTGGCGCGTCGGGCTCGGTGAGCCGAAGCGCGATGCTCTCCGAGCAGGCGGCGATCGTTGCCATGGGGTTGTTGATCTCGTGCATCACGCCGGCAGCGAGCTGGCCGATAGCTGCCAGC
>JBBSGP010000162.1:0-3035 GCA_038253885.1 Gemmatimonadales bacterium
AGCTCGACGCCATCGAGCGGAGCGCCGGCCTCTCGCTCGCCTCTCTCGTCGACCACGTGATCACCAAAGACGATGCACGGGAGAGCAAACCGGCGCCCGACCTGGTCGTGGCGGCTCTCGAGAAGCTCGAGGTCGAGGCGCACCAGACCGTGCTGGTCGGAGACACCCCCTACGACGGCGAGGCCAGCAGGAGAGCGGGCGTCTCCTTTGTCGGTGTCCTGTGTGGTGGGCGGGATCCGCGCCTGTTGAAGGAGGCCGGCGCGCGTCACGTCTGGCGCGATCCGGCCGACCTGCTGGCGCACCTGGATCTCGTGCTCCGAGCGGCGTGATATCGAGGGCCTCCGATCTCGATCCCGCGCACGACCCCGGTCCGAAACAGGCCGGAGCCCGCGCGCGGGGCCACCTTGCCGAGGGCGTCCCCCCCATTCGCACCACGGGCGGAGCCACCGTCCGTGTGGGCACTGCGTCCTGGACAGATCCCTCGCTCACGGCGCCGGGAGTCTTCTACCCGGCAGGAGGTGACACTCCGGAAGCCAGGCTCCGGTACTACGCGTCGCTCTTCCCACTGGTAGAGGTGGATTCCACCTACTACGCGCTCCCCACGCGCCGGATGGGAGAGCTCTGGCTCGAGCGAACCCCGGACGACTTCACCTTCGACTGCAAGGCCTACGCGTTGATGACCGGTCAACCGACCGAAGTGGAGCGGCTGCCCAAGGTGATGAAAGATGAGCTTCCGGCGGCATTGCGAGAGAAGAAGAGAGTGTATGGTCGCGATCTTCCGGCCGAGCTGTACGATGCCGTGTGGGACACCTTTCTCGATGCCATGGCACCCCTTCACTCGGCCGGGAAGCTGGGTTCCGTCCTGCTTCAGTACCCGCGCTGGTTCCTGCCCGGTTCGGAGAGTCGGGAGCAGATTCTCGATTCGGTGCGTCGGTTGGGGGACGTCGGCTGCGCCGTCGAGCTGCGCAACGCCCTCTGGTTCAATGAGCGAAACGCCGACCGGACGCTCAGATTCCTGACCGACAACGACATCCCCTTCGTGATGGTGGATGAGCCTCAGGGAACTCGAAGTAGTGTTCCCCCGATTCTTGCCGTCACCTCATCTCGGCTGGCGGTCGTCCGCTTTCACGGACGGCGATTGGACCTCTGGGAAAAGCCGAACGTGACGGCCGTCGAGAGATTTCGCTATCTCTACGACCGCGACGAGATGGAGCCGTGGGTGGGCCGGATCCGGGAAGCGGCCGCCGCGGCTCGCGAGGTGCACGTCGTCATGAACAATTGCTACGCCAACTACGGCACGACGAACGCCGCCGAAATGGGAGCGATGCTCCGCGCGGCTGTGGGTGATGGGACGTGACGGTCCTGGCCGAGCCGTGCCCCGACAGGAGGTCTCTGCAGGCCAACCCTTCACCGAGGACTCGATGACGGAGCGAAAGCGAGCCGAACCGCCGCGGCGAGAGATGGCGCATCTCTCGGTGGAAGAGCAGAAGTCCGTCACGCGGAGCGATTTCTGGATCCCGGAGACAGAGCGCGAGATCTACAAACGCGTGCTTCACTCCCTCAACGCGGCCGGTATTCCCTATGTCGTCGCCGGGGCCTACGCCGTCCATGCTCACACAGGAATCTACCGGGAAACGAAGGACCTGGACGTGCTCGTCGAGCCAGAGCAGGTCGTTCCGGCCATGCAAGCGCTCAGAACCGCGCAGTTCACGACGCGTCTCGAGCAGCCTCACTGGCTGGCGAAGGCAATCTCCGGGGATCATTTCTGCGACATCATCTACGGGATGGGAAATGGTCTCGCGCTCATCGACAGCGACTGGTATCGGCACAGCCGACCGGCCATCCTGGCGGCGACACCCGTGCGCGTGGCACCGGCCGAGGAGCTGCTCTGGCACCGGCTCTTCATCAACGAGCGCCATCGTCACGACATGGCGGATATCCTGCACCTGATCATGGCCGTGGGGCCACGGCTCGATTGGCATCGCGTGCTCGCACGAACGGGCATCCACTGGCAACTGCTGCTCGCGCAACTTCACCTGTTCGACTACGTCTATCCGGAAGCGCGTGATCGAGTGCCGCGTTGGCTGTCGGAGGAGCTGCTCGCTCGCGCGTCGGCGGCGCTGGGCAGGGAAAGGACCGATGAGCCCTACACCCGCGGTACGATTATCTCGCGCTTCAGCTTCAACATCGACGTCGCCGAGTGGAGCTTCCGAGACTCGCGAACGGACCTCGTCGAGCAGACGGAGTCCCAGCCCGTGATACGCGCGATCGCTTCGGCAGACGTCTGGGATCAGCGGTCGCCGATGACCCTGGAGTACGATGAGAGGTACAGTGAGCGACTCGGCTAACGTTCCGGCGGAGAGGACATCCAAGACCCGCATCGACGACCGCGACCCGTTGGGAGCGGAGCGTCGCCGGAGCGCGCGCGTGCGTATCGCCGCGGTGGGTGATTTTCATTGCGGAGAAGAGGATGCGGGCGCCTACCGCGACCTGTTCGGGCAGGCGAACGAGGACGCCGATCTTCTGTTGCTGGCGGGCGATCTCACACGCAGGGGACGGGAGTCGGAATACAGGGTCGTCGTCGGTGAGCTGGCGGACGTGGAGATTCCGATCTGTGCCGTTCTCGGAAACCACGACTACGAGTGCGGACTGGTGGCAGAAGGCAGCGCGGTGCTGCGCGGGCGTGGTATCCATCTCCTGGCAGGAGACATCTACCAGTTCAACGACAAGGTCAGCGTGGCCGGAGTGAAGGGCTTCATCGGCGGGTACGGACGTGGTACTCTCACCGCCTTCGGCGAGCCGGAGATCAAGGCGCTCGTACAGGCGTCGATGGACGAAGTGCAGCTTCTCGAGATGGCGTTGCGAAGGTTGGCGACGCCATACCGGGTGGTTCTCATGCACTATGCGCCGGTCATCGGTACGGTGGACGGAGAGCCCGACGTGATCTACCCGTTCCTTGGCACCGACCGCCTCGCCGAACCGCTCGATCGGTTCGCGGCTGCCGTGGCGTTCCACGGACACGCGCATTCGGGGGC
>JBBSGP010000163.1:0-2963 GCA_038253885.1 Gemmatimonadales bacterium
ATGTGGCGCACACCGATGCCGAGTACGTCGACGTGCGCGAGCTCCGCGACAGCGTGGACGGGTACGTTCGGATCATCCGCACGCTGCTGTCATCGTGACCGTGATCGATCGAGCGCCCAGAGAGCGCGTTCCCGTGGCGGTACTCGGCGCAACTGGGGCGGTGGGGCAAACGTTCATTCGACTCCTGAATCAGCATCCGTGGTTGCGTCTTGCCGAGGTGGCCGCCTCCGAGCGCTCGGCGGGCCGACCATACGGTGAGGCGGCGCGGTGGCTTCTGGGCGATGCGCCCGCTGGCGTTGACGCGATGACCGTGCAGCGCTGTTCACCCGACGCCGTCAGCGCTCCCCTCGTGTTCTCGGCACTCGACGCATCCGCGGCCGGACCGATCGAAGAGAGCTTTGCTCGGGCGGGCCGGATCGTCCTCAGTAACGCCCGGAATTTTCGCATGGAGAGCGACGTGCCGTTGCTGATTCCGGAGATCAATCCGGATCACCTCGCGCTCCTGGACTGGCAGCGCGAGCACCGCGGATGGAGCGGGGCGATCGTGACCAACGCCAACTGCGCGGCGATCGTGATCGCGATGGCGCTCGCTCCACTCCACCGCGCGTTCCGCGTCCGCCAGCTGTTCGTGACCACCATGCAGGCGGTGTCCGGCGCGGGATATCCGGGTGTGCCGTCGCTGGATATTCTCGGCAACGTCGTTCCCTTCATCAGGGACGAAGAGGAGAAGATCGAGACCGAGACGCGCAAGATTCTGGGCGACGCCGGCGCTCACGGCGTGACGCAAGCCGCCTTCGGCGTCAGCGCCCAGGCCAATCGGGTGGCGGTGGAAGATGGCCACACGGCGTGCATGTCCGTTGGATTGGAACGTGCAACCGACGCCGCCGGCGCGGTCGCCGTGCTGCGGGATTGGCGCGGCGAGGTGTGGGATCTCGGCCTTCCGACCGCGCCCGTTCCTCCTCTGATCGTTCACGATGCGCCGGACCGTCCCCAACCTCGGCGCGATGCCGCGCGGGGCGGAGGCATGACGGTCGTGGTCGGGCGCGTCCGTCGCGATCCATTGCTCGACCTCCGGCTGGTGGCGTGCGGGCACAATGTGGTGCGCGGAGCTGCCGGTGCGTCGATTCTCAATGCCGAGCTGCTGATCGCACGCGGGCTGGTGCCCGGCACGTGACTGTCGTGGTGAAGTTCGGCGGCACATCGGTCGCCGACGCCGCGGCGGTGACTCGGGCAGCCGAGATCACTCGCTCCCGGCTCGCCCGCTCGCCCATCGTCGTCGTCTCCGCTCTCGGCGGAGCGACGAATGATCTGCTCGCGATCGCCGACCAGGCGTGGCGGGGGCAGCTCATCGGTGCCCTTGGGGGCGTGGAAGCGCTGCGGGCGCGCCATCTCGAGGCGGCCGCGCTTCTCGTACCGGCCGGCGATCAGCTCGATGACCTGTGCGGCGAGCTGAGCGCGATGTGTGACGAGCTCGCCAATCTCGCCGAGGCGCTGTCGGTTCTCGGGCACCTCACTCTGCGGAGTCAGGATGCGATCGCTTCGATCGGTGAGAATCTTTCATCCCACCTCGTCGCGGCCGCGTTCGCGGCGCTCTCGCTCCCGGTGACGCTCGTCGATGCGCGGTCGGTCCTGATCACCGACGACAGTTACGGTGCCGCCGCGCCGCGGCTCGAAGCCATCGCGTCGGCCGCACGGACCGTCCTGCTTCCGCTGCTGCACGACGGCCGGGTACCGCTCCTGGGAGGGTTCATCGGGTGCACCGAACAGGGGGTGACGACGACACTGGGCCGCGGAGGATCGGATTACACGGCATCGCTGATCGGGGCCGCCGTCGACGCCGAGGCCATCGAGATCTGGACTGACGTGGACGGGATGCTCACAGCCGATCCGCGGGCTGTCAGTGGGGCGCGAGTGATTCCGCAGATCCGGTTCGATGAAGCCGCCGAGCTCGCGGCGTTCGGAGCGAAGGTCCTCCACCCGAACACGATCGCGCCGGCGGTGCGCCGAGGCATCCCGGTGTACATCTACAATTCGAAGCGGCCGGCTGGGCAAGGCACGCTCATCACGGCGGATGCACCGCGCCGACAGGTGAGCGCGATCGCCGGGAAGGCGGGTATCACGATCGTCCGGGTGCGATCTTCGCGCATGCTGCTGGCGCATGGTTTTCTGCGCCGTCTGTTCGAGATATTCGAGCGCCACCGGACGCCGGTCGATGTGGTGGCTACGTCCGAGATCTCGGTGTCCGTGACGGTCGACGATCCGGGCCGCCTGGATGCGTTGCTGGTGGACCTGTCCGCACTCGGCGACGTGACGGTGGAACGCAACCGCGCCATCGTCGCCATCGTGGGTGCCGCCCTTGGCGGCCACAGCCGCGCGATGGCCCGCGCTCTCGACGCGTTGGGGGACATCCCGGTGCGCATGATCTCGCTGAGCGCGACCGAGATCAATCTCACAATCATCATCGATGCCGAGCAGCTCCTTCCTGGCATCCGAGCATTGCACGCCGCGTTCTTCGACGCGGGTGAGGAGGGAGACGACAGGTGAGCGCACCTCGCATTGCTATCGTCGGCCTGGGAAAGATGGGCACCCTGGTGGCCCGTATGGCGGAGGAGCGGCGGTGGCCCATCGCCGCGACCATCGGTGGCGGAGACAACGCCGGAGGCACGGGGATAACGCGCGAACGCCTCGCCGGCGCGCAGGTCGCGATCGAGTTCACCGAGCCGCGGTCGGCGCCCGACAACATTCTGGCCTGCGTTGGCGCCGGCTGCGCCGTCGTCAGCGGAACGACCGGATGGAGCGAGCGGCGCGCCGAGGTCGAGCGCGTCGTCACCGAGAGCAATGGCGCGCTGTTCTGGGCGGCGAATTTCTCGATCGGAGTGAACCTGTTCTGGCAGGCCGCCGAACGATTGGCGGCGGCCATCGCCTCTGCGTCCGCCGGATTTTCGCCCCACATCATCGAGACG
>JBBSGP010000164.1:0-2959 GCA_038253885.1 Gemmatimonadales bacterium
AATAGTCTCAGTTGCAGATGACATGGGCTGGTCTCCGGTGTGCGACAGCACGTTGCGTCGCAGGTGGCTCTGGCAACTCCGGTCACACGCGAGGAGCTAATCCACGTGAGAACCGGGGGCCAGCCCAGTCATACTTTCTAGCTTCGCGCATGCTTCAGGGAGAACGCGCGGGCCTCTCGGTTCGCCCCTTGCTCTTCGACCTCGACGGCACGCTTGTCGACTCGATCGAGCTGATCCTTTCCTCGTTCCGGCACGCGTGTCGCACCCATCTCGATCGCCTCCCGCCGGACGAGGAGTGGATCGCCGGAATCGGCACTCCGCTCCTGACCCAGCTTCGTGGGATCGCACCCTCCGATGCCGTCGCCGAGGCGATGGCGCAGAGCTATCGCGCGTTCCAGCGCGAGCACCACGACACACTCATGAGGGAATACCCCGGCGTACGAGAGACGCTCGCCCTGCTTCGGGGGCGCGGCCATCCCACGGCATTGGTCACGAGCAAGGTCAGCGAGCTGGCGCTGAAGGCCCTTGTTTTCACCGGGCTGGAGAACACGATGGACGTCATCGTCGGCTGCGACAATTGCAGCCAGCACAAGCCACATCCGGAGCCGGTCCTGCTCGCTCTCCGACAGCTGGGAAGGGGTGCCAACGGGGCAGTTTTCGTGGGTGACTCGCCCCACGACGTGGCCTCGGGTAAGGCAGCGGGAGTCCTGACGGTCGGCGCTCTGTGGGGACCGTTCTCGCGCTCGGAGCTCGAGCAAGCGTCTCCGGATCGGCTGCTCCCGGACATCCGGGAGCTTCCTGCCCTCCTCGACCGGCTCGATCTCGACGCCGGAAATCACGGGACCGATTCAAACCTTTCGGCCGGTCGCGCTATCTGATCGTGCGACCGGACGAGGATCCACAACGAATGCTGGCAGCTGCGCCGAGGGCGCCCGATGTGAGCGCGGACGACCCGACAACCGACGTGGCGCGAGCCGCCTCGGGCGATCGCCGGGCGTTCGAGCGGGTTTACCAGGCGCAACTCAACCGGGTTTTCTCGATCTGCATGCGCATGACCGGGAGCCGCCCACGCGCCGAGGAGCTGACGCAGGACGTGTTCGTGCGCTGCTGGGAGAAGCTGCCCCTCTTTCGTGGTGAGAGCGCCTTCTCCACGTGGTTGCACCGGCTCGCGGTGAACGTGGTGCTGAACGAGCGGAAGACCGAAGGGCGCGAGCGATCGCGTCTGGTAACGGAGGACGAGGACGACGGGGAAGGAACGGGACTCGGCTCGCATGGCGCACCGGCTCCGCTTCACCTCGATCGGATCGACCTGGAAGCGGCGATCGCCAAGCTGCCACCGGGGGCGCGGCGGATATTCGTCCTGCACGACGTTGAAGGATTCAAGCACGAGGAGATTGCCGGGACGCTCGGCATCACCGCGGGGGGAAGCAAGGCGCAGCTCCATCGCGCGCGACTCCTGCTTCGAGAGGCACTGACACGATGACGAACACACCTGGCTGTGGAGTGGAAGTTGAGGAGCGACTGTCCGAGTACCTCGACGGCACGCTCGACGACACGGAGCGGAATGCCGTGGACGCGCATCTCGCCGGCTGCGCGCGCTGCGCGGCGCTCCTCACCGATCTCGCCTCGATCTCGCGCTCGGCTGCCGCGCTTCCGGATCTGGCGCCGTCGCGGGATCTCTGGTCGGGAATTCAGTCGCGCATCGAGACGCCTGTTCTCTCCATGTCCGACGCTCCGGCACGCCGGGCGCGAGCCGGGCGGCAGCACGTCCCCTGGATCGCCGCCGCGGCGGCGCTGGTGTTGCTCACGGCCGGTGTCACGTACAGCATCACGAAGCAGCTGGTCGTTCGGCAGCTCGCGAGCGCTCCCGCCGTCATGTCACCGACGGTCGGTGCTGCGGCGGTGACGCCGGTGCCGGACGCCGCTGGCGCGACCGCGGTGTCGGGCCCCGTACCGGCCGGGCGCGACTCCGGTGCGACACGGCCAGTGGAGGCGCGGCCTCCTCGTGCGGCCCTCGCGGCGGGAAGCACGACTGCGCGTGGCCTGCGTGAGGCTCACGAGCCCGCGTCTCAGGTGTACGACCGGGAGATCGCGCGCCTTCATCGGATCATCGGCGAGCGCCGGAGCCAGCTCGATCCCGTCACGGTGGCGGTGGTGGAGCGCAATCTCCGGGTCATCGATCAAGCCATCGCTCAGAGCCGCGCCGCGCTTCTCCGCGATCCCGCGAGCAGCTTCCTACGCGACCAGCTCAACCATACGCTCGACAAGAAGCTCGAGCTGCTGAGGACGGCCGTGCTCCTGCCGGCCCGCTCCTAGAGGACGAATCATGCGAAGAGATATCATTGGGCGCAGCCTGCTGGTCGGCGCGATGCTGGCGACGATTCCAGCCGCACTGCTCGGTCAGCGCGACCGGAAGCGCGACCGGGACCGCGACCGGGAGCGCGATCGGGACGAGCGCGAGGGTCCGCAGAAGCTGGACACGACAGTCGCCTTCGGCCGCGGAGGCACCGTCGACCTCACGCTTCTCTCCGGCGACATCCGCGTCACCGGCTCGGATCGCGCCGAGGTTCAGCTCCACGCCAGCAGTGACGGAGGGAGCATCCGCTTCGAGGCCAGCCAGTCCCACGTCTCCGTGGATCTCCATCCGCGCAGCCGTTCGTCGGAAGCGCGCTTCGAGGTCAGCGTCCCCACCGGCACGAGGATCCTGATGCGCAGCGTGTCCGCGAACCTCTCCAGCCGCGGAGTGCGCGGCGAGGTGGAAGCCCGAACGACCAGCGGCGACGTGGAGATCCTCGATGCCGTCAGGAAGGTGATCGGAGGCAGCATTTCGGGCTCGGTCAAGGTGCGCCACATCGAGGGTGATGTGCAGGCCGAGAGCGTGAGCGGGGACGTCGAGGTCCGCGAAGTGAACGGAGATGTGGACGTCGAGACGGTGAGCGGGGAGCTGCGCGTGGATGCG
>JBBSGP010000165.1:0-2863 GCA_038253885.1 Gemmatimonadales bacterium
GTCGGCGACCGGCTCTCGACGCTCCTGTCGCCCGCTCAGCTCCGCCTCGCCGCGGCGCTCCTGCTGCTGTCGCCCTATGTGCCGCTCCTCTTCATGGGAGAGGATTATGCCGAGACGAACCCCTTTCTCTACTTCGTGAGCCACGGCGATGCCGGGCTCGTGCAAGCCGTACGCAGGGGACGGCGGGAGGAGTTCGCCAGCTTCGGCTGGGCGCAGGATGTGCCGGACCCGCAGGACGAGGACACTTTTCTCCGCTGCAAGCTGAACCGCGGCGTGCTCTGCGACTTCGAGCATGCCGCCATTCGCCGGCTCTATCAGGATCTGCTGAGACTCCGTCGCACGGAGCGCGCGCTGCGACCCGGGTGCGCGGAGGTGACAGTGCGGCACCACATATCGGGATGGATCGCCCTCGATCTCCGGCCCCCCTCCGGTCACGGTCGCGACCTCATCGCACTCTTCAACCTGTCCGTGCGACCGCTGGCCGTTCCCGTCCGGGGAGGACGTGTCGGACGGGGCGATCGGATCGACATTGTTCTCGACACCGAGCGCCCCGAGTACGGCAACACCCGCACCCCACAGACTGACATTTCCACCAACTCCTTCGAGGGCGACGACAAGATGCTTCCGCCGTTCAGCGCCAGGCTCTATCGCTCTCTGGAGAGTCGCTGATGCGCGTGTGGCCGGGGGAGCCTTTCCCGCTCGGTGCGACCTGGGACGGCGAGGGAGTGAATTTCGCGCTCTTCTCCGAGAACGCCACCGCCGTGGAGCTGTGCCTCTACGAGTCGGAGGGCGATGCCATCGAGATCGACAAGATCCGGCTCGAGGAGCGGAGCGACCAGGTGTGGCACTGCTATCTGCCGGATGTCAGACCGGGCCAATTCTACGGCTACCGCGTGCACGGTCCCTACGCCCCGGAGGACGGGCACCGCTTCAACCCGGCGAAGCTGCTCATCGACCCCTACGCGAAGGCGATCAGTGGAGCGATCAGCTGGAGCAACGCGCTGTTCGCCTATCGGGTGGGCGGCGAGCGCCAGGACCTCGAGCCGGACCCGAACAACAGTGCTGGCGGAGTGCCCAAGTCGGTGGTCATCGACAACGCCTTCACCTGGGGAGAGGACCGGCCTCTCCGCACTCCGTGGAACCGGACGCTCATCTACGAGTGCCACGTCAAGGGAATGAGCATCCGGCATCCCGACGTTCCCGAGCGTCTACGCGGGACGTACCTCGGTCTGGCATCGGACCCCATCATCGACCACCTGCTCTCACTCGGAATCACCGCCGTCGAGCTGCTGCCGGTGCACCAGTTCGTCGTCGATCGCCACCTCGCCGAGCGCGGACTCACAAACTACTGGGGATACAACTCGATCGGGTTCTTCGCGCCCGACGTCCGGTACTCCACCAAAGCGCTCGGCAACCAGGTTGTCGAGTTCAAGTCGATGGTGAAGGCGCTCCACTCCGCCGGCATCGAGGTCATCCTCGACGTCGTCTACAACCACACGGGAGAGGGCAATCACCTCGGCCCGACCCTGTCGCTCCGCGGCATCGACAACCGTGCCTACTACCGGCTCGACCCCGAGACACCGCGCCTCTACACCGATTTCACCGGGTGCGGCAACAGCCTGAACATGCGACACCCGCGCACAATCCAGCTCATCATGGACAGCCTGCGCTACTGGGTGACCGAGATGCACGTGGATGGCTTCCGCTTCGATCTCGCGCCGGTGCTCGCGCGCGAGCTGTTCGAGGTGAACCGGCTCAGCGCCTTCTTCGACATCATCCATCAGGACCCGGTCCTGTCGCGCGTGAAGCTGATCGCCGAGCCCTGGGACGTCGGCCCGGGAGGATACCAAGTGGGGAACTTCCCGGTGGGGTGGGCCGAATGGAACGGCAAGTATCGCGACGCCGTGCGCCGCTTCTGGCGGGGTGATGCGGGAGTGGTGCCCGAGCTGGCGTCGCGGCTCTCCGGCAGCGCCGACATCTACGCGCGCACCGACCGGTCACAGTACGCAAGCGTCAACTTCATCACAGCGCACGACGGCTTCACGCTGAACGACCTGGTGAGCTACGAACAGAAGCACAACGAGTCGAATGGCGAGAAGAACCGCGACGGTCACGATGACAACATCTGCTGCAATTGGGGTGTGGAGGGCGCGACGGATGACGAACGCATCGTCGAGCTCCGCGCGCGCGCCCGGCGCAACTTCCTCTCCACGCTGATCCTGTCCCAGGGCGTGACAATGCTGTCGCACGGCGATGAGATGGGTCGCACCCAGCAAGGCAACAACAACGCTTACGCGCAGGACAACGAGACGAGCTGGGTGGACTGGAATCTCGATGCGGAGCAGAAGAAGCTGCTGGCGTTCACGCGAAAGCTGGTCTCGATCAGCAAGGCCAACCCGGTTCTGCGGCGCCGCCATTTCTTTACCGGCAAGGCGATCGGCCTGGGCCAGAAGGATCTCACCTGGCTGCGCCCCGATGGACAGGAGATGGGCCAGTCCGACTGGGATGATCACAGCAGCCGCGTGCTCGGCATGCTCATCGATGGCGAGGCCACCGACGAGACGGATTGGCGGGGTCGCCCGGTGAAGGGTGATACCCTGCTGCTGATCGTGAATGCCGGCACCACCGAGGTGGAGTTCTGTGTGCCTCCGCTCGAGCACCGGGCCGGACTCTGGGCAGAGCTGCTCGACACCGCCCACCGCGACCTGTTCGTCGTGCGCGCGGGCGCCGTGCGACTGGCTCCCCATTCTCTCGTTCTGCTCCGGCATGGCACCGACCGTCGCGTGACGACCGACATCCGGCCGACTACCATCCCCACTCCCACGCAATCTCTTCCGGCCGGCGGTCCGGCGAGGTGACGCGA
>JBBSGP010000166.1:0-2858 GCA_038253885.1 Gemmatimonadales bacterium
CGAGCGGACCCAGTTTCGTGAGCAGCTTCCGTACGGACTCGGGACGATTGCGGATCGTCCCGAGCTCCCGCACACTCCCGTCCGGCTCAGCAATCGCCGCGCAGATCGTTTCCGCATGGACATCGAGACCGAGATGACGCATTTTCGTGGACATAAGCGACCGGCTCCGTCGTGTAGTGGCTCTAGGCAGTGGGCCTATTCCCATTTGCCCAACCCACGTTACCGCGACTGCGAGCCGGTCGCTTCATTCTGACTAGAGCGATGACGGCAATCCTTGGCATCTCGGCTTTCTACCACGACTCGGCTGCGGCTCTGCTCGTGGATGGCCGCATCATCGCCGCCGCGCAGGAGGAGCGGTTCACGCGAAAGAAAGCCGATGCGCGATTCCCCACCAACGCTGTCGCGTACTGCCTTCACGAGGGCGGGCTGAAAGGAAGCGATCTCGATGCCGTGGCGTTCTACGAGAAGCCGATCACCAAGTTTGGTCGACTTCTCGAGACCTACCTCGCGATCGCTCCGTCCGGGCTCCGGAGCTGGCTCGCGGCCATGCCCGTCTGGCTGAAAGAGCGCCTCTGGCAGGAGGACAGCATGCGCCAGCAGCTGTCGCTGCGCGATGCCACACCCGTTCTCTACCCGAGGCACCACGAATCGCACGCCGCGAGCGCATTCTTTCCCTCGCCCTTCGACTCCGCGGCGATCCTCACCATCGACGGTGTGGGGGAGTGGTCCACGACCACCATCGGTGTGGGACGCGACTCCCGGGTGGAGCTGCTGGAGGAGCTGCGCTTTCCGCACTCGCTCGGCCTGCTGTATTCCGCGTTCACCTACTACACCGGCTTCAAGATCAATTCCGGCGAATACAAGGTAATGGGCCTCGCGCCGTACGGAGAGCCAAAGTACGTGCAGGCGATGCTCGATCACGTGATCGATCTGAAGCCCGATGGGTCGCTCAAGCTCGATCTCGACTACTTCGACTTTCTCGGCGGTCTCACAATGACCAACGAGCGGTTCCACCGGCTGTTCGGCGGGCTGCCCCGGGAGCCGGAGACACGACTCACCCAGCGCGAGATGGATCTCGCGCGCTCGGTGCAGGACGTGGTGGAAATGGCAATGCTGCGGATGGCCCGGCATGCTCACGAGCGCACCGGCGAGACGCGACTCTGCCTCGCCGGAGGTGTGGCGCTCAACTGCGTGGCCAACGGTCGCATCCTGCGCGAGTGTCCGTTCACCGACATCTGGATCCAGCCTGCGGCCGGCGATGCCGGGGGCGCGCTCGGGGCGGCGCTCGCCATCTGGCACCACCACTTCGAGCGCCCGCGCACGCGGAATCCGGTGGACTCCATGGAGGGGGCCTATCTCGGACCGTCGTACTCCGACGACGAGATCGGTCGTGTGCTCGATGGCTTCGGTGCGGTGTACCGTCGCTACGGCACCGAGGAGCTATTGGATGCCGCCACCGACGCTCTGGCATCGGAGCAAGTGGTGGGGTGGTTTCAGGGACGCATGGAATTCGGTCCGCGTGCTCTCGGTAGCCGCAGCATCCTGGGTGATCCGCGGTCGCCGAGGATGCAATCCACGATGAACCTCAAGATCAAGTTCCGGGAATCCTTTCGTCCGTTCGCCCCGGTCGTGCTGAGGGACTCGGTGAGCGACTACTTCGACATGGATTGCGACTCGCCCTACATGCTACTCGTCGCACCGGTGCGCGACGCGATTCGATGTCCTCCCCCAACGGGCGACCGGGAGCTCTGGGGAATCGACCGGCTCAACGTGCCCCGATCCACGATCCCGGCGGTGACGCACGTGGACTTCTCGGCACGCGTCCAGACGGCCGATGAGAGGAACGGTCTCTACTTCCGTCTCCTCCAGCGCTTTCGCGAAAGGACCGGATGCGCTGTTCTGGTGAACACCAGCTTCAACGTTCGGGGAGAGCCGATCGTCTGCCGGCCGCAGGAGGCGTATCAGTGCCTCATGCGCACCGAGATGGATGCGCTCGTGATCGGGAGCTTCATCGTTCGTCGCGCCGACCAGCCACAGTGGAACGAGCAGGGGGACTGGCGCACCGAGTACGCGCTGGACTGAGGCGACGCGCGTCGAGGCTCACTGCAGGGCGAACGCGACGGCGACGCTTCCACCCGGGGGAACCGTCACTCCGCGCTGGATGGGAGCCGGCGCCGTGAGTTCGGTCGGCGGGAAGATGCGAACGTCCACGCTGCCGGACGGGATATTGGTGATTACCGCCGTACCGGTGGTATCTGTCACCTTCGACGCGATCACCGTGCTGCTGCCTCCGCCATAGACGACTACCGTCACTCCTGGCACACCGGCGGTGTTGCGCGTCACTGTCGCGGTGATTGTTCCCGCGATCGCGCGTCGCGTCGTGAGCAGAGATGGGACGGTCCCCTGCAGGGCATTTGTCGCGCTGGGCACGGACGGATCCCCAGCCTTCGGCTCCAAGAGGAGCTGGATGGCCGTGAAGGCAGTGAAGGGCTTTCCCAGTGAGTCGTCGGCGACGGTGAACCGAGCATTCGGAAGCTGCGCGACCACTCCGGCGACGGGGGTGGAATCGGCCTCTCGCAACGACGCGCCGGTTGTGGCATCCACCAGAGTGCCGAACGCCAGGATGGTTCCGGTTCGAGCGTCCACGGCGGCCGGTTGGTAATAGTAGCCTGGCGGCGGCTGGGTGAGCCCGATCGCGAGCGCCGACAGAGTCAGTTTGCCATTGGCGGCGCGATCCCAGAATGCCGAGCGGCCGTAGCCCTGTGCGGCGAAAATCCGCGACGCTCCCGGCACATTGAAGAATCCGAAGGACGCGCTGCCGGCAGCGATGATCGCGTCATCGGTTGGGGTCGTGGTAC
>JBBSGP010000167.1:0-2855 GCA_038253885.1 Gemmatimonadales bacterium
CGCCCTGATGTCGAACTCGCGCGTCTAGTCTGCGGCTGCGCCCGACGGATCACGATCCTGCGGTATGCTCTCTCGAGCGAACCCGCGCATATCAGAGTGATCAGCCGTCGCGCACCGCGTCCCGCCGCGCCCCAGGCGAACCGTCCGACAGTACCAGCACGTGCAGGACCCACATCCGCGCCCCCCTTGACGGGTCGCTTCATATCAGAACAGAGGGTAGATGAACGGCGCGATCGCGCCCCCCTTCACGGAAAGCACAACGAGAACGAGGAGCACGATCAGGAAGAAGATCACGGGGATCAGCCAGAACTTCTTCTGGGTCACGATGAAGCGACCCAGCTCCGAGAACACTCTCTTCATTCCGTCTCCGGAGGAGTGACAATCGCGCGGTGCCAGGACGGCCGCGCGGCGCGGGCGGACGTCACGCCATGTGCTCGTAGTCGGCGGCCGAGGCGGGCTTGTCGTGGATCGTCCAGTAGCTTCCGTCTCCGCGGGTGACGCGCCGCTCCACCGGGTCGGTGCCGGTCACACGCATCAACAGGCCGACCGGCGTCACGACAACGTAGTACAGGAGGCTCAGGAGAATCGTGCTGACGATGGTCCCCATCCCCTGACCGAGCGCCATCCACGCGCGATAGATCGGGGGAAGGGAGCGCGGGGCGACGACCGACCAGAGAAACACGACGGTGCCAACCCCGAGCAGGATGTAGCCGGCATACAATCGCCACGAGACGCCAGTTCGGCGCCAGGTGAGAAGGCTCAACCCCCCGAGGATGCCGAAGCCCACCAACATGACAAATCCAAAGATGCGCATGGACGGGCCCGTCCCCGGATCCTGCGAGAGGCTGACGGCCCAGCGGTCGGCGCGGATGAGCGGGGCGGAATTGGCGTGGTCGGGCATATCTCGAGGTGAGAGTCGCGTTGGTGGGGCAAGATGCGTCAGCAGCGGAAACAGGGCAACGGCCGTGCCGCATCGCATATTGACAAGGTTGCAAGCACTCGCGATAACTCCTCACCCATGACTCATACTCTGGTGCCGCTGACGCGCCGCCGCTTCGGCCGGACGATGCGGCGCGATGCCTGGTGGGTCCAGCCGCTCGTCGTGTTGACGATTCTCTCGTCCTTCCTCGTCTACGCGACGTGGGCGGCGCTGCAGAATGCGCACTACGAGTACGGTCCATACCTCTCGCCCTTCTACTCTCCGCTGTTGTTCGCCGATTCACCGCACGCCTGGCTCGGTCGTATGCCGGCACGGTGGCCTGGATGGCTGCCGTTCTCCCCGGCTCTCCTCATTCTTCCCTTCCCGGCGCTCTTCCGGTTCACCTGCTACTACTATCGCGGCGCGTATTACAAGGCGTTCTGGGCCGATCCCCCGAGCTGCTCGGTTGGCGAGCCGCGCAACAGCTATCTCGGCGAGCGCTCCTTTCCTCTGATCATCCAGAACATTCACCGCTATCTCCTCTACGCGGCGCTGGTTTTTCTCGTCATCCTCGCCACGGACGTCTGGCACGCCCTGTGGTTTCCCGATGGCGTCACCGGCCGCTCTCGCTTCGGGGTCGGGATCGGGACACTGGTTCTCGCGCTCAACGTCGTGCTCCTCGGCTGTTACACCCTCGGCTGTCACTCGCTGCGCCACCTCGTGGGCGGCTATCTCGACCGACTCGGCGGTCGTCCGATCCGGAAGCGTGCCTACGACTGCGCCAGCTGCCTCAACCGCTGGCACATGAACTGGGCGTGGATGAGCCTGTTCGGTGTCGCGCTCACGGACCTGTATATCCGACTCTGCTCGATGGGGGTCCTGCACGACTGGAGACTGCTCTGATGGCGGAGGTGACGAGTCACGAGCACGATGTGCTGGTGATCGGAGCGGGAGGTGCAGGACTGCGGGCGGCGATCGAGGCGGCGGCGGCCGGCGTTCGGGTAGGGCTGGTCTGCAAGTCGCTGCTCGGCAAGGCGCACACGGTGATGGCCGAAGGCGGGGTTGCGGCTGCCCTCGGCAACGTGGACGATCGCGACAACTGGCGCGTGCATTTCGCCGACACGATGCGCGGCGGCCAGTACGTCAACAATTGGCGCATGGCGGAGCTGCACGCGCGCGAGGCACCCGACCGAGTGCGGGAGCTCGAGGCATGGGGTGCCCTGTTCGACCGCACGCCCGACGGCCGGATCCTCCAGCGCAACTTTGGCGGGCACAAGTATCCTCGCCTGGCGCACGTCGGCGATCGGACCGGCCTCGAGATGATCCGCACTCTTCAGGACCACGGCGTTCATCGTGGGATCGACGTCCACATGGAAATCACGGTTCTCACGCTGCTGCTCGACGGAGGGCGGATCGCCGGCGCGTTCGCCTACGACCGCGAGCGCGGACGATTCCGCCGCTTCTCAGCGAAGGCGGTGATACTGGCCACCGGTGGGATCGGTCGCGCATTCAAGATCACGAGCAACAGCTGGGAATACACTGGAGACGGGCATGCCCTGGCGTATGAGGCCGGGGCGGCGCTCCAGGATATGGAGTTCGTGCAGTTCCACCCGACCGGTATGGTCTGGCCGCCAAGCGTGCGCGGCATCCTCGTCACCGAGGGAGTGCGCGGGGAAGGCGGCGTGCTGCTCAATCGCGAGGGCCGCCGCTTCATGTTCGACGACATTCCGGCCAACTATCGGGCTCAGACCGCGGACACGCCGGAGGAGGGGTGGCGCTACACGCAGGGCGACAAGGAAGCGCGCCGCCCTCCCGAGCTGCTGACGCGCGACCACGTGGCCCGCTGCATCGTGCGCGAGGTCCGAGAGGGCCGCGGCAGCCCGCACGGAGGCGTCTTCCTCGACATCGCCTGGATCAAGGAGAAGCTGCCCCACGC
>JBBSGP010000168.1:0-2838 GCA_038253885.1 Gemmatimonadales bacterium
CTCGCGCACCTGCTGCAGCCGCGCCCGCTGCTCGTCGCGCCCCGCCTCGGCCACCAGCTCATCACCGCGGATGCGCCCACCGGTGAACAGAGGAAGCGACACGGTCGCGCCAACCGTCCAGTTGGTTCGCAGGTCATTCCACGTCGGGAGACCGCTCGCGGGATAGCCCACTTTGCCGTACTGGGTGTTGACCGAGAGCGACGGGAGCCGCTCGGAGCGCGCGACCGTGACCTGACTCTCCTGAGCGCGCAGCGCGCTCTCCGCCTGGCGCACGGGCGCGCGATGCGCGGTGGCCGTGTCCGACGCGTCGACGACCGTCGTGCCGGTCAGTGTAGCCAGACGCGAGGGAGCGACGCCGGCGCTGTCGCCCAGATCGGTTGTGAGCGACACCGCCTCCTCGAGCGGAAGATTGAGGAGCTGCTTGAGCCGCATGTAGGCGATCTCCCGGCCGGCACGCTGCTGGATCACGACGGGCCGCTGGTTATCGCGCGTGACCTGGGCGCGCAGGACGTCGAAGTCCGGCGAGTTGCCCACCCGTCGCGCGAGCCGCGTCTGGCTCAGCGTCGTGTCCGCCTGGTGCAGCGTCGCCTCGGCGATCGTGACCAAGCGGTCGCTCAGCGCGGCGTCGTAGTACGCCTGCGTCACATCGAGGAGGATCTGTGCGCGCGCGGCGGTCAGCCCCACGTCCGCGCTCTGGCGGCTCGCGTTGGCCGCACGCACCAGCGCGGCCGTGCGTCCTCCATTGAACAGGTTCTGCGAAACAGAAAGACCGAGCGTGTACGCATTGGCCTGCCCGAAGGGAAGGCTCGAGAACGCCGCGAACGGATTGGCGTTCTGCGCGCAGCGGGCGGAGCGCTCGAGCACGGCGACCCGCGTCTCGACGCTCGCGGTGGAATCGAAGCGGATGTCGCGGCACGTACTGTCGGCCGCTGGCTTCGCCGCTCCGCCGCCCAGCCCGGAGAACTGACTCCTGAACGTGCGCGTGTACCCGGCCGACGCGCCCACCTGGGGGAGAAAGTCGCTGCGTGCCTGGTAGATGGTGCCCTGTGCCCGCTTCACTCCCGCCCGGGCGATCCGGACCTCCTCGCTCGACGACTCGGCGAGACGGAGAGCGTCGTCGAGCGACAGAGCCCGCGCGGCGCGTCCGGTTGTCATCTGGACGGGATCCTGCGCGCGAACGGAACGGGCGTCCACCGCGAGAACAGCTATGATCGCGGCGACCAACGCGGCTGGGACAGGGGAGCGACGTGTCATGATCTCGTGTATGCGAGGGTGCGTGGTCATCGGGTCATCACGCGGCGCGGTGGCGCCGGGTGCGAGCGGCCCTCCGGGTCTGCTTCACGCCGATGGCGCGCAGCAACAGCCGGACGTACTGAGTGAGAGTGGCGTCGACGCCTCGGCGGTACCGCTCCGGGACGACATCCCGGCCGATCGCTTCCGCGAAGATGGCACCCATGAGCAGCGTGGCGGCGCTCGTCGGATCGAAGTCGGCGGTCGCCAACCCGCGTGCGCGCAGCCGTTCCAGGTAGCCCGAGAGATCCTGCATCGAGGATTGCCGACCCCGTCGCGCACACTCCGCGATCTCGGGATGCTCCTCGATCTCGCCCATCGCCTTCCTGAGAAGCGAGCTGGACGCGTGGAGCTTGGCCGACCGCGCTTTGGCCCACGACAGAAGCTCCTGCTCCGGCCGGGCCGGCTCGAGCGGTAGACGCGTATCGGCTTCGCGGTCCGCGGCACTGCGCAGGGCCTCGAGAACGAGCGCGTCCTTGGAGCCGAAGTGGCGGAAGAGCGTGACCTCGTTCACCCCCGCGACCTGAGCGATGCGCCGCGTCGTGGCGCCGCGGTAACCGACTTCGGCGTACACGTTGGCGGCAGCGGCCAGAAGCTTGTCTCGAATGTCCATCCCCACCCCAATGAGCGTGTGCCGATGTAAGCAAGTGACTGCTTGCTTTGTTCCCGTACGGGGCGCGGACGATCGAGTTTCGAATCCGGTCCGTCGGCGCCGGCGTTGCGGTGCGTCGTGCCGGACACCCATCGTACGGGATGGCGACTGCCGGCGTGACCGATTCCCCTTCCACTCTCCCGCCCGGTCCCCGGCGACGATTCCCGGGGCAGAATCTGGCCGGATTCACCCGGGACCGGCTCGGGTTTCTGACGCGACTGGCCCGCGAGCACGGCGACATCGCCCGCATCCGCATCGGACCCCAGGCGCTGGTGTTGCTCTCTCATCCCGACCACATCCGCGACGTCCTCATCACCCACAACCGAAACTTCGTGAAGGGACGCGGCGTGGAGCGCTCCAAGCGCCTGCTCGGCAACGGGCTGCTCACCAGCGAGGGAGATTTTCATCTCCGGCAGCGCCGGCTCGCCCAGCCGGCGTTCCATCGCGAGCGCATCGCCGCTTACGGCGACACGATGGCTAGCTACGCCGCACGTGCGGCCGACGGCTGGCGCGATGGGCAGACGTTGAACATCCCGGTGGTAGCCGGTCAGCTCACGCTCGCCATCGCGGCCAAGACGTTGTTCGACACGAACCTGGAGGATGAAGCGCGGGAGATTGGCGAGGCGCTCAGCACGGTGATCGGCCTTTTCAACATCGCGCTCCTACCCTTCTCCGAGGTGATGGACCGTCTCCCCCTGCCCTGGACCCGGCGCTTCAATCGGGCGCGCGAACGGCTGGATGCCACGATCTACCGGCTCATCGCCAGCCGCCACGAGAGCGGCGAGGATCGCGGTGACCTGCTCTCGATGCTCATGATGGCGCGCGACACCGAGCAGGACGGCGGCCGCATGTCCGACGAGCAGCTGCGCGATGAGGCGATGACCCTCCTCATGGCC
>JBBSGP010000169.1:0-2717 GCA_038253885.1 Gemmatimonadales bacterium
CCGGCCGAGATGCGCTGATAAGCGGTGGCATCGTAGGCGACGAGGGTCGAGTCCTGCCGCATGCGAGCGACGCGGGCGCGATGAAGCAGATCGCCGGCGCCCTGATCGCGAAAGGCGGATGCGAGGAGCTCGGGAGTAACCGGAGCTCGCTTTGCTGGCCGATCGTCGTCATCATCGCCGTTATCGTCGGATGCGCTGTCCCTCTCCGCTCGTCTCGCCTCGCGGCGCTCGAGCCTCTCCTCTCGGCGCCGGCGTTTGTCGCGTGCGCGTGTATCGAGCGTGTCGATGAGGCCCTTTCGGGCCGAGTCGGCGCGAGCGCTGTCGGCCTTGGATCGCGTGCCGACGTGAATCGAGATCTGAAAGGCGAGGATCGGCGCCAGGAGGGCGAGCATGCGGCGAAGACCTGGTGGAGGGCTCCTTCCCTACGCCCCGGTTCCGCTGGCGGTTTCGGAGATCAGCAGACGCGTCTGCTGCTCTCCGCTCGCTTCGCGTATCTTACCCCTCGCCTCACCGAGGAAAGTCTTCTCATGCCCCGTCTCACTCTCTCCGCTCTGATCTGCGCCGTCTGCGCCATCCCTCTGGAGGCCCAGCAGCCCAGGACCATCGACTGGCCGGCGCTGCAGGCCGAGGCGGTGCAGACACTCTCGGAGTACATCCGGGTCAACACCACGAACCCGCCCGGCAACGAGCTGCAAGGGGCGCTCTTCCTCAAGAGGATCCTGGAGCGCGAGGGCTTCGACGTTCAGATCCTGGACACGACCGAGCTCGGAGCGGGACGCGCCAACCTGTACTCGCGGCTCCGGGGAAACGGCACCCGGAAAGCGGTGGCGCTGGTGCATCACATCGACGTGGTGCCAGCAACCCCGAAGTTCTGGACCGTCGACCCGTTTTCGGGCGCGATCAAGGACGGCTACGTCTGGGGTCGCGGCACTCTCGACATGAAGGGCGAGGGCATCGTCCACCTCATGGCGATGCTGGCGCTCAAGCGGAGTGGGGTGCCTCTGACGCGCGACATTGTGTTCATCGCCAACAGCGACGAGGAGCTCGGCGGCAGAGGAGCGCAGCTTTTCGTGAGCCGCCACTCCGACCTGCTCAGGGACGTCGAATTCCTGATGACGGAAGGCGGCGACAATCCGGTAGTGGATGGAAAACTGCCGTACTTCGGCGTGGGCGTGGCCGAGAAGCGCGCGTTCTGGCAACACCTCTCGGTGAAAGGGGTACCGTCGCACGGCTCGCGCCCGACGAAGCAGAATCCGGTTCCGAGGCTGGTGGCGGCGCTGGACCGCATCGCGCAATGGGAGACGCCCCTCCACGTCACGCCCGACGTGCAGAAGTATTTCCGCGACATCGCCCCCGGCTACCAGGGAGAGCAGCGCGCATGGCTCGCCGACGCGACTTCGGCGATCCAGAACCCGCGAGCCCGCGAGTGGTTGCTCGCCAACGTCTACTGGAACGCGATTCTCAGGAACACGATCTCCCTCACCGTGCTCTCCGGATCGAGCAAGACGAACGTCATCCCTCCAGAGGCATCAGCGGAAATCGATATCCGGCTGCTTCCCGACACGGACCCGGAGGCTTTTACGGCCGAGCTCCAGCGCGTCGTGAACGACACCGCGGTCCACTTCGAGCCCGTGCTCGCGCTCAAGCCGCGGATGGAGAATCCGATTGCCACCGATCTCTTCCGCGCGATCGAGCGGGCCGCGCACGATCGGGATTCGAAGGCGCTCGTGACAACGCCGATGCTCACTGCCGCCACCGACCGGCCCACCTACCGCTCGCTCGGCATCGTGACGTATGGCTTCGATCCCTTCCGGGTCGAGAGCGCGGACCTGCAGAAGGGTATGCACGGCAACGACGAGCGTCTCTCGGTCGAGAACATCGGCTTCGGCGTGCGCTTCCTGTACGATGTCCTCCGGTACATGCAGGGACCCAGCCTCAAGCCCTGATCGTCGTCGCGCGTCGCGTCGCCCCGGTTACATTCCCGCCATGCCGCCGAGCTCGTCATCCCCCCCCATCGCGCTCGCCGTGACCGGGCTGCGCAAGCGCTACAAGGATGTCGTGGCCGTCGTTGGACTGGACCTAGAGGTCCGCTCTGGCGAATGCTTCGGGCTCCTCGGCCCGAACGGTGCCGGCAAGACAACCACGATCGAGATCTGCGAAGGGCTGCTCGATGCCGACGAAGGGAGCGTCCGCGTGCTCGGACGGGAGTGGGGCACGCACACGGCGGAGCTTCGGCAGCGGCTCGGCATCGCCCTGCAGGAAACCCAGCTCTCCGAGAAGCTCACGGTGGAGGAGACGCTCGGTCTCTTCCGGAGCTTTTACAGGCAGGGGCCGCCGGTGGCCGAGGTGGTGGCGCAGGTGCAGCTGGAGGAGAAGCAGAAGGCGCGAGTCGGGCAGCTATCCGGCGGACAGAAGCAGCGGCTGGCGCTGGCCTGCGCGCTGGTCGGGGAGCCCGAGCTGCTCTTCCTGGATGAGCCGACCACGGGCCTCGATCCGCAGGCGAGGCGCCAGCTCTGGGAGCTGATCGAGCGCTTCAAGGCGACCGGTCGCACGATCCTGCTCACGACCCACTACATGGACGAGGCCGAGAAGCTCTGCGACCGTGTGGCGATCGTGGATCATGGCCGGGTGATCGCGCTCGGGAGTCCGCGAGAGCTGATCCAGTCGCTCGGCGCCGAGCACATGGTGCGCTTTGCCGTCGGGCCGGCGGCGCAGCC
>JBBSGP010000170.1:0-2666 GCA_038253885.1 Gemmatimonadales bacterium
AGGGCAGCCCCGGCCAGCGCGATCACCACGGCCTCGGTGAGAAGCTGGCGCAGGATTCGCAGACGTCCGGCGCCGAGCGCGGACCGCAAAGCCATCTCCCGCTGGCGGCCGGTGGCCCGCGCCAGCAACAGATTGGCGACATTCGCACAGGCGATGAGCAACACGAAGCTCACCGCGCCCATCATCGTCATGACGATGAGCCGAACGTCCTCGGGCATGAAAGCGCTGCGCAGAGGCCGGACCAGCACGCCCCACCCGCGGTTCTCGACCGGATAGCGCGCCTCCAGCCGCTTCGCCACTCCGGCGAGCTCGCGCTGGGCCTGGGAGATGCTCGCTCCCGGCGCGAGCCGGGCAACCACGTTCACTCCACGCGAGCCACGCCGAGCGTCGTGGAGAACCGGCTCCGCCGTCACCCAGGCGAGGTCGTTCTCCGGAAACTCGAAGCGCGGCGGCATCACACCGATGACGGTATGCGGCAGCCCGTTGGCGGTCACGACCTTGCCCACGATGGAAGGCTCGCCCCCGTAACGCCGATGCCAGAGCTCGTCGCTGAGAATCAACACCCGCTCGGCTCCGACCTGATCCTCGTCGGCACGAAACCCACGTCCCAACGCGGGCCTCACGCCGATGAGATCGAACAGGTTCGCGCTGATGACGCCTCCGATGACTCTCTCCGGCTCTCCGGTTCCGGACAGAGTGAGGCTGCGATCGTCGTAGCTGGCCATCGCCGAGAAGGCCCGGCTCTCGTCCCGCCAGTCCAGGAAGTTCCGGTAGGACGGGCCCGCGCGGTCATTCGCATGGCGCTGTTGAACCTCGCGGATGTCCACCAAGCGGTCCGGCTGCGCGAACGGCAGAGCCTTCACAAAGATCGTATCGACGAAGCTGAAGATCGTCGTGTTCACGCCGATCCCGATGGCGAGGCAGGAAACCGCGACCAGGGTGAACCCGGGGCTTCGGGCGAGTGTGCGGAGCGCGTAGCGGACGTCCTGCAGGAAGGTCTCCATCCTAGGATCCGGCTGGGCGTTGCGGATGACGAGCGTGAGCTGACACTACGGTGTCACCGAGCGAACGTGTCACTCCGCTCGGAGCGTGATGACAGGATCCACCCGAGTGGCGCGTCGCGCGGGAAGCCACGTCGCCAGCAATCCCACCGCTCCGATCACCAGTGCCACGCTCACGAAGGTCACCGAATCCACCGCCGACAGGCCGAGCAGGGTGCTGCGCAGAGTGCGAGCGGCGCCGAGTGCGAGCAGCAGGCCGATCGCTGTTCCGATGGAGGTCAGGCGCAGCCCGTTCCCGACGAATAGCCGCATGACATCCCGCTCGCGCGCCCCGAGCGCCATGCGCACACCGATCTCGCGCGTGCGCCGCGACACTGCGTATGCCATCACGCCGTAGACCCCGAGGCTCGCCAGCGCGAGCGCGAGCAGACCGAACGCGGTCATGAGCTCGGAGCCGGCTTTCTTCTGCTGCTGCCGCTCCCTCAGTACCTGACTGAGCGTCTGAACACCGTAGACGGGGAGCGCGGGGTCCAACGTGCGGATCAGTGCCGAGATGGGAGACGCGAGCGCGGATGGGTCGCCGTCGGAGCGGACGAGCAAGGTCATCTGCGAGCGATATCCCTTCTGCTGCATCTCTGGAACGTACAGGTAGGGGCGCGCCCGCTCACCGAGCTCGTCGTACTTGCCATCGTGAGCGACGCCGACGACGGTCATGAACGGTCCGGTGGGTCCTTCCATGCTGATCTTCTTCCCGAGTGGGCTCACCCCCGGCCAGAACCGGCGAGCCATCTCCTCGTTCACCACCGCGACGCCCGGTGCGCCCCGGCGATCCCGCGACGTGAGGTCCCGACCGGCGACGAGCGGTGTTCCGATGGTTGCAAAATAGCCGGGCCACACGTTGTCGAAGGTGACGGTGGGCTGGCGTCCGCGCTCCGAGTCTCCCTCCAGGTACACCTCGTTCCCCCACATCGTCCCGCCCATGGGCACCAGCGAGGTCAGGCTCGCCGCGCGCGCCCCGGGGATGGCGAGCGCCCGCTCGAGGAGCATCGAGTAGAACAGCTCTCGACGCTCGGGTGAATATCCCTGCGTGCCGAGATCGAAGCTGATGGCCAACACCCGCGACGGCTCGAAGCCCGGATCGACGCGGTTCGCCTTCGAGAGACTGCGAAGCAGTAGCCCCGCGCTCGCGAGAAGCACGATCGAGAGCGCTACCTGAGTGATCACGAAGACGCCCTGCAGGCGGCTGCCCCGTGCTCCGCCCGGCGCACCGATGCCTCCATCCTTGAGCGCCGGGACGACCTCCGGGCGAGTGGAATCGAGGGCCGGTACGAGGCCGAAGAGGAGGCCGGTCGCGGTCGCGATCGCGATCGTGGTGGCGAGCACGCGCCAATCGGGGGAAAGATCGAGGGGAACGGGAATCCCGATCCGAGCGAGCGCGATGTCGCTCGTCCAGAGCGCTGCGCCGAGACCGACGACCGCCGCGATCAGAGTGAGAACCATGCTTTCCGTCATGAGCTGCCTTATCAATCGGACGCGACTTGCACCGAGCGCGAGTCTGATCCCGATCTCGCGGCGCCGGCCGGCAGCCCGTCCCAGAAGCAGATTGGCGACGTTGGCGCACGCGATGAGAAGCACGATGCCGGTCACGCCAAAGGAGAGGAGTGC
>JBBSGP010000171.1:0-2533 GCA_038253885.1 Gemmatimonadales bacterium
ACGCATCGCCCTCCACCGGCACGGCGAAGACGTCGATCCGGACAGCGATGCGCGGGAGGCATCATTCGAGGAGAAGGGCTACGTACAGCACCTGGTGCGGCGCCTCATGCCCCAGGCGGCGGGTCAGATCCGCGGTACGGCGGTGGGCCGTTACACGAATACGCCAGATCGAGACTTCATCATCGATACGCATCCCGCCAATCCGCGCGTCGTAATCGCCTCCGCGGACTCGGGCCATGGATTCGCGCTCGCGCCCGCGGTCGGCGAGATTCTGGCCGATCTCCTCTGTGCTGGCGGCACCACCGTGGATCTCGCCCCATTCAGCCTCGCCCGCTTCTCGCAGTTCGCGGTATGATCTAATCGGAAACTGTCAGCGCCACCTTGCCGAAGGTGGCGTTGCTTTCCAGGCGGACGTGCGCCTCAGCCGTCCGTTCCAGCGGAAAGACGCTATCTATGATCGGACGGACCGTACCGCGTGCGAGCAGCGGCACGACGTCGGCCGCGAAGCCGTCGATCGCCCTGGCCTTCTCCTCCAGCGCGCGTGCGCGCAGCATCGTCCCGCGGATGGTGAGGCGGTTTCGGAGCATCCGTCCCAGATCGAGATCCGTTCGTCCTCCGGCGACCGTCCCGACGAGCATCAGCCTGCCGTGCATCGCCAGTGTCGCCACGCTAGCGCCAGCGAGCGACCCTCCCACCAGATCGAGCACGACATCCATTCCCTTCCCGCGAGTCCACTCTGCCACTGCCGGACCCAGCTCGGCCAGATCGTCGCCCAGCGTGATCCCCTGTTCGAGACCCTGCTGCCGCGCCCGCTCGAGCTTTTCGGACGTGCGCGATGTGCCGAAGGGAATCGCTCCGATCGCACGAGCGAGTTGCAGGGCGGCGAGCCCCACGCCCGAGCCGACGGCGTGGATGAGCAGTCTCTCGCCCCGTTGTAGCAGCGCCTGCGAGATGAGAGCGTCGTGCGCAGTGATGAAGGCCTCGGGCGTGGCACCCGCATCGCGCCAGGAGAGCGACTCCGGCACCTCAGCGAGAACGCGCTCGTGTGCGACGATGAGCTCGGCGTGTGCACCGCCGCCGGCAAGACCGAAGACACGTTGGCCGATCTTCCAGCGCGCGGACGCCAGCCCCACGTCCTCGATCTCACCCGCGAACTCGAGTCCCGGAATGTCGGCCGGCGCGCCTGGAGGGGCGGGGTAGCGACCCTGTCGTTGGAGCACGTCGGCGCGGTTGAGCGCCGACCCGCGGATGCGCACCAGCACCTCGCCCGAGCCCGGCCGCGGCGCATCCACCTCTCGAATCGCCAGGACTTCGGGACCGCCCGATCGCGTGATCACGACGGCGCGCATCTTCCGGCCGGCGGACACTCCTACGGCTTGATCTTCACGCCGGTGCTCTCGCCCAGTGGGAGCGGGGGAGGCGGGGGCGCGGAGAAATCGGCCAGCAGTCCTTCCTCCCGGGTGGCTTTGGCGATCTGCCGAACGGTGCCCATGATCCGCGCGACCTCCTCCGTCTCGCCTCGACCGCCCAGCGCCTCCGCAAGCATCCCTCCGACGAAGAGATAGCCGAGCGGGACGTTGACGGACGCCCGGTCCACCCACTCGTCGCGCCGGATGACGTCAGCCGGCGCCTTGAACTCGTTCCAGAGCGCGTGTGTCCGAGCGACGTCGATCCATCCGTCTCCCCGAATCAGCACCGTGTCCTTGCCCGGTCTGATCCGGGAAGGCATGAGCCGGCGCGCCAGACCCTGCGTGATCAGATAATCGCTGAGACCAAGTCCCTGGCCGTACGCGCCGGCGGAGCGCGCGAAGTACATCGGCCGCTCCGGGAAGCTCTCCTTGATCATGATCAGCGCGATCATCTGATCGCGGGACAGGATGCCTGGCTTGATCGTGGCGACGATGCTGTCCTTCTGGAAAATCTGAGGCGCGCGCAGCTCCTGATACGGCGGGATGGCATCCGCCTCGGCGATCGTGAGCGGCAGCGCCGGTCGCGCTGGCCTCTTCCAGCCGCGGTCGCGATAGACGGCCGGGCCCTTCGCCGGCTCATACGCGTAGATCGGACGGCGAACGATCTGGCGCACGTACCAGTCCGTGTTGAGCAGCGACGTGACGGCGACAGTCACATCCTTCCGCACGCCCTCCACCTCCTGCGCGTACCAGAGCGGAAAGGTGTCGTTGTCACCTCCGGTGATCAGGATGCCATACGGCTCGACGGAGTTGAGCAGATCGATCGCCCAATCGCGAGTGAAGCTGTCGCCCGCCCGCGAGGCCTGGTTCCAGTTACCGACGAGCGGGATGAGGGCGAGAGCCAACACCGGAGTCGCCAGCATCCAGCTCTTCCGACGGGGCTGCTCCACAACCTCTTTTCCGAGCTTCACCTGGTCCGCGCCGAATACCGCCGCCACGGTCTCCCAGAGGTAGACGAGCCCCAGTGCGGCCCAGACGCTCCACGCCGAGAAGCTCCAGAGGTAGAAGTAGTCCCGGTCGCGCACCTCCCGATCCACGGTCCCGCCCAGCTCGGGCGACTGCGA
>JBBSGP010000172.1:0-2514 GCA_038253885.1 Gemmatimonadales bacterium
CCAGCCAAGCGCCGGGAGCACGAGAAACCCGACAAGATTCGCGAGGTACACGAAGGCGGCGAGCGGCAGGAGTCGCCGAGGATCTCCTCGCGCGGTCCGCTCATGGCAGAAGATGCGGCTCGCGAATGCGCCGATCGCCAGGCCGGCCAGATAATAGAAGAGCAACCGGCCAAAGATGTCCGGCGCGCCTCGCGACGCAAAGGAGAAAGCGCGCAACCAGAGCAGCTCGTAGGACAGCGAGACAAACCCCGCGAGGCCTACTACCGCCATGAGTAACGGGAAGGTCACTCGCGGGCCCGAGATCGGAGAGATAGTGCAAGCACGACGGCGCCAACGACAACATTGGTGAGCGCCGCGACCAGCACCGCGCCATGTTCGCCGAGACGCGGCAGCAGCGTGGACACGGCGACGAGCGATGCGAGACCTGATCCGGCTGTGTTGACGAAGTAAAGAAGGCTCAGTGACCGCGCGACGTTACCGGACCAACCCACGAGATACGCCACCAGCAAGGGCAGCGTCATGCCCATGAGTACGGTCGGCAGCTGCAGCAGAAGGCAGATGGTGAGCCCGCTGACGAGCGCCGGCAACCCGAGCGCGAAAGCGCCCACGCGACGAAACAGCTCGAGCGATGCGATTCCGAAAACCGCGATCCCGAGCTCGGCGATGGCAAAGAGAAGCAGTGGACGCCGCATCGAGAGTGACAGATGGCCACCGAGCAAGCTCCCGAGTCCGAGACCCAGGAGAAAAGCGGTCACGATGACGGTAACCGACTCGGTGTTGATCCCGAAGATCGCGAACAACGCGCGCTGCCACACCACCTGGTAGATGAGCGCGGCGAATCCCGAAGCGAAGAACACGGGAGCCAGCCATTGAGGTGCGGCTCCCGGGTGCGGGGTTGCTCCGATCGATGAGCTCCGCGGCGCCTCGTCCCTTGTGGACACGTCAGTGTGTTCTCGGGCCTTCGCTCGCGCGGCGCTGCAGCTGGTACGCCGCGGTCTGGTCGAAGATGCGATGCGCTCGGTCGAGCGTCGATCGGATCTCGGCGCTGAGCGTCTCGCTGGCGCGACCCTCCGGGATCCGCGCGATGTGGCTGTACGCGGGCGGCGCAGCGCCATCATGCGCGACCCGGGCGTCGCCGGTGAAGCTGTTGTAGATGAAGAACGATCCGTCCCGGTAGTAGCCGTCCACGGGCCGAACCGCATTGCTGAACATGAACGTCGTGCGGTCGCGAAGGTCCGATCGCAGCATGTTCGATCCGTGCAGCAGCAGCGAGTCGGTGCTGATCCCGACAAGCTCCAGGAGAGTCGGCGCGATGTCGACGTGCGAGGTCACATAGGGTAGCCGTGTCCCTGCGGAAAACAGCCCCGGAGCGTAGAGGATGAACGGCACGTTGAAGGAGACCGGTCCGAACTGCATATCCTCGCTCAGCGACGCGAACTCGCCCCTCGCTCGCAGCCCGTGATCGCCCGTCACCACCACGATCGTGCTGTCGAGCAGGCCGCGGCGGTTCAGATCGTGCAGGAGCTCGCCCATCAGATCATCCATCTCGCGCGCGATGCCGGCGAGCTTGACCGCGCCTGAGCTGGCCGCGGCAGCCCGGGACGACGGAGGAGGAGGCGCGTTCCAGGGAAAATGCCCCAGAATGGTCGCGATGAAGACGAAGGCGTGTGTCCGCGCACGCGCAGCATCGTCGATCCGATCGAGAGCGCGGGTGAGCGAATGACGCTCGCGCGCGACGACGATGTCATACGCGCTTCCCTGTGGCTGAGCGGCCGAGTCCCGCGTGATGTCCTCCACGTCGCCGAAACCGAGATCACGCACCATGCGGCTGTTGTGATCGCGGTGAAATCCCGATTGCCAGTCGACCTTGTACGAATCCAGAAAGGACGTGCGGTAGCCGTGTCTGCCGAGCACGGCTGGCAGCCCGTCCGATGCGAAGTCCCCATAGTCGAGCAGCGACCGCCCTGCCCGTGAGTACGTACCCGACAGGATGGAATAGATCGCCCACGTGGTGGCGGGGTTGGTGGAGTAGTGGTTGTCGCTCGTTATACCGTGCGCGGCCATGGCCTCGAAGGTCGGAAGCGAAGGATCGTCGAGGAGGCGGTAGTACTTACGCGGAGCCGTCTCGAGGCTGATGACGACGATGTGCCGCGGTATGCGCCGGGCGGCGGGCACGTTGGCGAGCCATCGCGGGCCTGCCGCCTCACGGGGAGTGGTCGCCGGCGGTTGGGGGAAAACGAGGGCTCGGTATGCCGAATCGATGAGGGCGACGCTGGGTAGCGCGAGCTCGTAGGGTGTCCAGTGCTCGGAGCCGGCGAGCGACGCCAGCGTCGCGCTCCAATAGCCTCGGTACGTTCCCGGCTCGAAGCCAGAACGATCGCGGCGGGCCGCGAAGCCGATCGCGGCCAACAGGTGAGCGAGGAGGACAGAGACGCCGACCGTGCGCGCGATGGCCGGCACGCGCCTGCCGGCGACGCCGAATCGAGCGAACAGGAAGCAGCTCGCGCTCCAGAG
>JBBSGP010000173.1:0-2438 GCA_038253885.1 Gemmatimonadales bacterium
ATGCTGAAACGCACGTCCTGCCGTACCGATTCCCAGCGTTGTCCCCGTTGCATGGCGATCTCCCGCTCCTGACCGAGGGTGTGACAGGTGGATCGGATCTGCTCCACATCCCCGAAGCGTCGCAACGCCTCGGCTCGTGCCTGTTCGGGCGTCATGCCGGCGGCGATGCTCTCTTCGATCCGGGACTGCAGGTGAAACCCGAGCTCCTCATCCAGATCGGCCGCGATGTCCGGCTTCCAGAAGCGGAGGTACCGACGCCAGGCAGGGCCAGTCTCGAAGGCACCCATAGACGCCTGTCCCTCAGGCCGGCTGCCGCGTGGCGCGGAGAATCTTTCCCAGTGCCTGCGCGAAGACGGCCCAGCTCGAGGCCTCGGCCACGAAGTGCCGGCGGCCGGCCGCGGTGAGGCGGTAGTACTTGGCGCGGCGATTGTTCTCGGTGATCCCCCATTCGGCCTTCACCCACTCCTGCTTCTCCATCCGGTAGAGCGCCGGGTAGAGCGAGCCCTCATCGATCTGCAGCACGTCGTCGGTGATCTGCTGGATCCACTTCGCGATGCCGTAGCCGTGCATCGGCTTCCAGCTCAGAGTCTTGAGGATCATGACGTCCAGCGTCCCCTGCAGAAGCCCCACGCCTGGCCTGGTCACGGATGGCTGCTCCCTGTGCGCGGGTCAGGGAGCCGCCGCTCCCATAGAATGTCTAAGGGAGTTAGACGGCGCGGTCCGGAAAATGGTTTCAGTGACGCGGGTGGTACGGGACGGATGCGCCTCGGAGAGCACAGGCTGGCTCCTACGAAATCCCTGGAGCCAGCCGTGGCCACGGATACCGCGTTTGCCTCAGATGGCGTGGTCCCGTGATAGTGCTGCGGCGAGAAGCAGGGCCGCCACCGCCAGGATGCAAGTGCCGGCGACGGCCGCGTAGGAGCCGAGGCGGACGCCGACAAACGATCCGACGCGCGTGCGGCCCTGATCGCGCAGAACATCGGTTCGTCCGGTCACTCCGATCAGGTCGCCACTGCCCAACGCCACCGACGCAGTGAGGCAGGTCGCCTTCGTGAATTCCACGAGTCTGAACTGCGAGGGATCCGTTGGTCGCGGCACCTCCATGTGGATGAGTCCAGCCGAGAGCTCTACGGCGTTATCCCTGTCCAGCCACCGCCGGTAGCGGGCCTCGGCACCGAGCCGTTCGCCTGATTCGATCGGTCCCAGCAGGAATGCTCCGCCTACAGCGGATTGGTGGTGGATATTCACCATGGGACCCACGCTCCATACGACTCGACCGGTAAAGTCCGGAGTCGAGTACGAATACTGGTACGGGCTCCCGACAACCGATCGCGTACGCGTGCTCGCGATCGGATGCTCGTAGGCGAGCTCCGTGATCCAGAACACGTGGCAGCGGGGCTCCGGATGACCACGCCAGCACAGATCGCTCGTGGTAGTCGGTGGGAGACGGAGATCGCGAGTCGGACCGCGTTGCCTGGCCGATCGCGCTTCGAGAGCACAGCAGCGCCGACAGCCCCAGGACCGTCCAGGTCGGGGCGATGGAGAAGCGCACGCGAGTCACCGGCCGCTGCTCGGGAATCATGGGCTCACGCTCGAGGAATCCGGTGTCACCACGGACACCGTGACCCGCGAAGGCATGCTCGCGGAGCGAAAGACTCGCTGCGTCGCCGCGCGATACGCGTCCGCGGGCGCCTCGAAAATGTTCGCAACAAAACTCTGCGGGTTGCGGTCGATGATCGGGAACCAGCTGCTCTGCACCTGCACCATGATCCGGTGTCCCTTGAGAAAGCGATAATCCTGCGTGTGCAGATCGACCAGGTACTCCACCGGCTGGTTCGGCACTGCGGCTTCCGGTATCTCGAAGCTCTTCCGGTAGCGGCCACGCAGGACATCGTTCGCGACCATGAGCTGGTAGCCGCCCATTTTCTGGTTCGGTGCGATGCTGTCCGGGTAGACATCGATGAGCTTCACGATCCAGTCGCTGTCGGTGCCCGAGGTCGAGGCGAAGAGGTGCGCGGTGATCTGCCCCGCGATCGCGACATCGCGCTCGAGGGGCTCCGTCTCCCAGCTCAGCACGTCGGGCCGCTCGTGGACGAACCGTTGATCCTCGAGAAGCCAGACGGGCCACCCCGACCCCCGCGCGTAGTATGTCGGCTCGATCGGACGCGGCCGGTACGGCACGGGGTGCGCCGGATCGGAGACATAGCTGTCGAACGCCTGGTCGCCGGTCTCGGCAGGCGCGTCGAACGACAGCTGCTCGCCAACGTGGAAATACAGGTTGCGCTCGGACACGCCGCGCTTGGGAGGCCACGCGTCCCACCTGCGCCAGACGTTCGCCCCCGCCTCGAACGTGATGGCCTCCGGCTGCTTCAGCGGACCCTTGTCCTTGAGATGGAAGGCGAACCAGGGAGCCTGGATCTTCTCCCGATAGTAGCGCG
>JBBSGP010000174.1:0-2432 GCA_038253885.1 Gemmatimonadales bacterium
ACGATCAGCGAACCCGCAGGAAGATCACGGGCAACGAATCGCCGCTGGAGAGCTCCAGAGTGTCTCCGTGCAGCGCCTGAACGTAGCAATCGCGCACGCGTGGGATGTCGAGGCAGAGAACCCGCCGTTGCTTCCAGTCCGTCACCAGACGCCACGGGGCGGCGGTATCGGCGGGTGAGCTCGGGGTGGCCCGAACCTCCGCGAGGTCGTCCCACCGGATGATGAGCGTGTCGACGGCGATGCGAAGCCCGCTCCGGTTCGTTCGCGCCCAGCGGCCGACGAAGGCGTGGGGATGGCCCGGCTCGCAGCCCAGCAAACCGAGACTCAGCGCCACCGCGCAGACGCGGGTCAGCGACGCGACGCGCGTGGGTGCCAGACGCGGAGATACGGTCCGAGGCATGGGGCGCAGAAGCTACGACTTTCCATTGGTGTGGCACAACGGCACTGTCGTCGCCCTACCCGGCCAGAGCCGGCGCGAATACATTCGCTCCGCACTCACCTCTGGGAGTCCCTCGCGGTGGCCGATCTTCGCCCTTCCGTTCAGGATGCGCTCGCCGACCGCTACGTGGTCGAGCGGGAGCTCGGTCGCGGCGGAATGGCGACTGTGTACCTCGCCCAGGACGTCAAGCACGAGCGTCCGGTCGCTCTCAAGGTCCTGCGCCGCGGAGTGGCCGAGTCGATGGGCGCCGAGCGATTTCTTCGCGAGATCAAGCTCGCCGCCAAGCTCCAGCATCCGCACATCCTTGCGCTCTACGACTCGGGCGAAGCCGACGGGGCGCTCTTCTACGTCACCCCGTACATCGAGGGCGAGTCGCTGGGCCAACGGCTGAAGCGAGAAAGCCGTCTTCCTCTCGATGACGCCCTGCAGCTCACGCGGGAGATCGCGGATGCCCTCGACTACGCGCATGAGCGTAACGTCATCCATCGCGACATCAAGCCGGACAACATCCTGCTGGCCGGCACACACGCGATCGTGGCCGACTTTGGGATTGCGCGCGCGATCGTGCGCGCATCGGAGGAAGCGCTGACGCAGAAGGGGTTCACCCTCGGGACGCCGGCCTACATGAGTCCCGAGCAGGTGACCGGGGAGGCGGATCTCGACGGCAGGAGCGACCAGTACAGCCTTGCGTGCGTGCTCTACGAGATGCTGGCTGGCCAGCCGGTGTTCACGGGGCCGTCGGTGCAGGTCGTCATCAGCAAGCGGATCAGCGAGCCAGCACCGACACTCCGTGCGCTGGGGGTGAGCGTGCCGCCCTGGGTAGGGAGCGCGGTGGCACGCGCGCTCTCTCGGCATGCAACCGATCGATTCCCCACCGCAGCGGCGTTCGCGAGCGCGCTTCGCCCCCCGCGCGCCGATTCTCCTCAACACGCGGTCGGCTCCCTAGACGATGAGGCCCTGGATGCGACCACGCGCGAGACCCAGCTGCTCGATACATCGACGAGCCACCCGGCAGCGGTTGGAGGCGGCCAGCAAGCGGCACAGCGTACGCGCGGGATCCGCATCGCCGTCGCCGCCGCAGGCGCGCTGCTGCTGGCAACCGGAGCGTATATCCTGCTCCGGTAATGAGTTAGCGATTCAAGCACGCTAGCGGGCTCCGTGCCTTCTGGCTCGTTGCTCGTTGACACACGCGGGAGCCGCTCCCATACTCTGGCGGCGCGGCGCCTGCCGCGCGATCGCTTCGTGAAATCACGCGCGAGGAGCCTCCCTCCGACGCGGCGGAGGGCGGAATGGCCGACTTTCTGGAGCGACCTGTCTTCGCCGTGGCCGGCGAGTGCTTTGCCTGGTATGAGGTTCTGCTCGCGTCCGTTCGATTCGGGGATTACGACTCCATCGAGCGTGACGCCCGCGAGGGCCTCGCGGTGGAGCGTTGGGCCGACGACCAGAACCAGCCTCCGACATCCGAGGCCATAGCTGCGGCGGCGGCTGCTTTCCGGTACGAGCGCCAGTTGGTGACGGCGCGTGAGATGCGCGAGTGGCTCCAGGCGCTCTCGCTCTCGCTAGCGGATTGGAGCGGATTCATCCGACGTTCGATTCTTCGCCGGGACCATCAGCCACGTCTCGCTGCCCTGGCCAGCGCCGATCCGGTCACGGATGAGGAGGTAGCGACTCTGCTGATGACAGAAGGGGTCTGCTCCGGCGTGCTGCAGCGCAGCGCGCGTAAGCTGGCGGGGCGCAGCTCGGCCATCCACGGTCGCGAGTCGAGCGAGGTGTCACGCGAAGACGAGAAAGAGTCACCCATCGAAGCGAGTCCGTCCCTTCCCTCCCCGTTGGCTCTCCTGCTCGCGGATATCGGGCCGGAGCGGCTCCGCGCCGCCGAGGAGCGGCTGGGACTGATCGATCGGGCCTTCCAGCGGTTCCGAGCAGAGACCATCACGTCCAGTGCGGTGCGCGAGCGCATTGGAGCCCATCACCTGGATTGGATCCGTTTCCA
>JBBSGP010000175.1:0-2412 GCA_038253885.1 Gemmatimonadales bacterium
CATCGGTGCTCTCATCCACCGCCTTCGAATTCTTATGATCGCTCCGCGGCGGGCGCTGCATGACGAAGCTCCCCTCGGAGCGAAAGCGGCCGCGGATGTCCTGGAAGGCGAAGATGTATCCCTCGTCCGCCAGCTCCTTGAGTGAGCTGGCGAATCGGCCAGCGGCTCCGTCGATTCCATAGGGCGTGCGCAGGAAGATGATCGGGAGCGCAGCGGTCGCCGCCTTTGGGACGTAGATGTCGGTGTTGAGCCGGGTGCCATCGCGCATGGCGATCTGCGCGTTCGTCTTCGTGAAGCCGGCGCCTGGGTCGGCGATCTGCCCGTTGCAGGGCGGCGCCGCGAGAACGAAGGCCGCGGTAGCGAGATAGCGCGCCAACCGGTTCGACCTGTCACGTATCATGGCTGCTCCGGTCGAGTAGGTGTCCGGACAGATATACCCGCGTGCCGCGCTCGGCGGAACGCCATCACCCCGCCGTTTCGCACGCCTCCCTCCACCGGTAATGTTCGCCATGCTCTTCCAACCTCCGGCCGGACCAGAGCCGTTGCTCACCTGGGAGCAGCCGATCAGGGAGCTGATCGGTTTCCTCGCCTCGTTCTGCGCGCTCGGCGCCGTCGGCTTCCGCAACGTCGTGCTCGCTCCTCTCCTCCGCCGGGCCGAGTCGGCCACGCCTCTCGCCGCGACACTGGATCACGTCGCCAGCCGGGCCGCCGGAATCGGTCTGGTGGGGAGCGTCCTCGGCGTCGGTGCGCTGGCGGCCGGCGTGATCCACACCGCGACCGCCAAGCACCTCGAGGTCAGCGCCGTCGTCCATCGCGGCGGGGCCATGATGCTCTTCCAGATGGCCGCCCTCGCCGTGATGCTCGTCTTCTTCGCCGTCGCGCGGAATCGGCGGCCCCCTTCCGTGGCGTGGCCGGTGGCGACGATCGCGACGCTCGCCCTCGCTCTCCGGCAAGTCGTCACACTCAAGTGGACTGCCATTGTCAATCCGCTCCACGTCGCGGCGGCCTCACTGTGGATCGGCACGCTCTTCATCGTCGTCGTGGCGGGACTGACCGTCATCCTCGGCGCGGCAATGCCGAAAGATCAGCGCAGGCGCGTAGTCGTGGATCTCATCGGCGGGTTCTCCCCGCTCGCGCTCGCGGCGGCCGGCCTGCTCGTGATCACGGGGGTGACGACCGCCGTGCGCCATCTCAAGTATCTCTCGGCGCTCTGGACGACTCCGTATGGCTACACCTTCATCGCCAAGCTCTGCGCGGTGGCGGTCGTGGTTGCCCTCGGCGCGTGGAACTGGAAGCGCGTCAAGCCCCGCCTCGGTGACGAGGGCGCCGCCGTGGCGATACATCGCTCCGCCATCCGGGAGCTTGCGGTGGCGGGCGTTGTCCTGCTGATCACCGCTGTGCTCGTGAGCCTTCCTTCGCCCAGACTTCCCTCCGCGCAGCGTCCGATCGCTCCCGGCACCATCGGCGCGCCGCGATGACCAGGAGGATCTCGTAGTCGCGACGGCGAGGGCGGGAGGTGGCAAGCTGGCGGGCGGCGCTCTGCTGCTGCTGGGGTGCGGTGCGGTCGTGATCGCGTTCGCGGCGCTCCCTTACAAGCCCTTCGATCTCGATCGCTATTTCGTTCCGAAGGAGCTGACGCTTCATCTGACCGCACTCGGCGCCGGACTTCTCTGTCTCGCGCGCGCTCGCACGATCACGGTGGAGCGGGTGGACATCTTTCTGGCGCTCTATCTGCTGCTGGGTGCGATCGCGTCTCTGTTCGCGCAGAACTGGTGGCTGGCGGAGCGCGCCATGACGGTCAGTATCTCGGGCGCGGTCTGCTTCTGGTGCGCGCGTACCGTTGGACGGGAGCGGCCCGGATACGCGCGCGCTCTCCTGGCGGCGCTCGCTCTGGCGACCGTCGTCGCCGCCGGGACGTCACTGGCGCAGACCTATGGTCTCGAGAGCGAGTACTTCAGCATCAACCGCGCGCCGGGCGGGTCGCTGGGGAATCGCAATTTCATCGCGCACCTGGCGGCCATCGGGCTCCCTATCCTGACGTTGCGAACGCTCGATGCCCGCCGCTCGGGCGGAGTCGCCATGGGCGGACTGGGCTTGGGCCTCCTCGCGGCGGTTCTCTTCCTCACCCGGTCGCGCAACGCCTGGCTCGCTCTGGCGGTCGGCGGCGCGCTGGTCATTCTGGCCGTTCTGAGCACACGAAGTCTCTGGCGCGACGCGCAGCTCGGAGGACGGGTGAGGCTCCTGAGCGTGTTGGCGATCGGCGGTGTCGTGGCCGCTCTCGCGTTGCCGAACACCCTCGAGTGGAAGAGCGACTCGCCCTATCTCGACACCGTGCGCGGAGTCGTGAACTATCGCGAGGGCAGCGGCCACGGACGGATCCTGCAGTACCGGAACAGCATCAAGCTGGCCGAG
>JBBSGP010000176.1:0-2395 GCA_038253885.1 Gemmatimonadales bacterium
GAGCGGCGACGATCCTGCCTGGGTGGACACAGCGAGCGCACCGAGCGCTCGCCGTCGCATCGCGGTTGCCCTCGCTCTCGGGCTGGCGAGCGCGCTGTTCACCTGGCTGGTGATGCGGCCCGAGACGGCGATCCCCGATTTCCCGTTCTGGTGGAGGGCGGCGCGAATTCTGGCCGCCGGAGGGAATCCGTATCACGAGATGCCACAGACACCGACGTGGCCCTTGCCGGACCGTCTCTACTATCCCTTGCCCGCCGTTCTCATCACGCTCCCGATCGCATCGCTCCCTCTGCCTGCCGCCGGTGCACTGATGATGGGCAGTGCATCGGCGATCCTCGCCTGGTCCGCGAGCGGCCAGGGATTCGGCAGGCTCTGGATGTTCGCGAGCCCGCCGTACATCCTCGCGCTCAAGTTTGGCCAATGGTCGCCGCTCATCATGTCCGCGGCGTTCCTCCCGGCTATGGGATGGGCGGCGGCGATCAAGCCGCCGCTGGGGCTGGCGGTGTTGGCGTACCGGCCATCGTGGCGCTCGGCGTCGCTTGCCCTTGCCTTCGCGCTGGCCGGATTCCTCGCGCTCCCGTCCTGGGTCGCCGACTGGCGTGCCAACCTCGCGCATCTCGAGCAGCATCCGGCGCCGGTGGCAACGTTCGGAGGGGTGCTCTTGCTGGGCGCGCTGGCGCGGTGGCGGCGTCGCGACGGCCGGCTCCTGGTGGTGATGGCCTGCGTGCCCCAGCTCCTGTTCTTCGCCGACCAGTTTCCACTCTGGCTCGTGCCGCGCACGCGTGGCGAGATGGTCGCGCTCTCGGTGTGCAGCATGGCGGGATTCGGATTGTGGTGGCTGTCGATCGAGCCGGGCACCCTCTATGTGCTGGCGGCGGCAAAGTACGTGATGGTGTCGTGTTACCTTCCGGCGCTCGTCATCGTGCTCCGGCATCGCAACGAGGGACGCGCGTGCCTCGAGTGAGCGAGCCGCAGCTCCTCAGCGCGGCGGATAGAGCGGGTCGTTCGTGCCGCGCCACTCCGGAAGCATGTTGTCGTCGGTGATGACACTACCGGAGCGCATGCGCGACAGAAGCGCGTCTCGCCACTCGAGGCCGTAGCGCACCGGCGGACCGTCGACGGTACGGAGCAGCGCCAGCAGCTCGGAGCGCCGCTGGCGATCTGCCTCGCTGCTCTGGTTGAGGACAGACACACCGTCGATCGTCTCACCGTCCAGCACGGACCGGAATCGCCCGGCGTCGATGGCAATCGGCGTGTCGCTCACGGTGACGCAGTTGATGAAGCGAAGCCCGTGCGGAAACACGGTGAAGGCGGTGCGATACACGTCCGCCGACTCGGTCGCGTTGAAATGGAAGATCCCTCCCGGCTTCAGGTGCCGCCGGATCAACTGCAGAAACTCGGTCGACAACAGATTGGTGACGTTGGATCGCCAGTGAAAGGTCGTGTTGGACACGATGACATCGAAGGCGCGGTCGGGATGACGCGCGAGCCAGCGTCGTCCATCATCGATCACGATCTCGACCTTCGGGTTGCGGAGCAGCGATGCGACCTGCGCGAATCGCGGAATGAGTCCGAGATATCCGGGATTGATCTCGACCACGGTCAGCTTCTGAACGCCCGGCAGGTTGGCGATGACCTGGGCCCACGCCCCGGTCGACAGGCCAATGAGGAGCACGTCACGCGGATGGTCATGCAGGGCGGCGAGTCCGTACGCGCGAACGATCATGTTCCGGTCGTGCAGAAGACTGGTCGAGACGGCGCCGTCGTAGGCACCGCCGCCGAAGACATCACCACTCGCCGTGACAGCGATCACGCCGTGGCGGTTCTCCACGATACGCGCCGCCGGGACGGCCGCGCGGAACGCCGGTCCCTCCAGCAGCCTCTCGTAGAAGCGATGGAACAGCGACTGGGCCGTCACGCTGAAGACCGCGGCCGTCGCGATCACGGCGCCAAGCCCGAGGCGTCGCCGGGCCTCCGGCGCGCGCCCCGCCACGATAAGCGCCCCAGCCAGACCCAGGCCGAGCAGCACCGCCAGTAGCGCGCAGGTGACGAGCGGCCATTGGTCGAAGAGCAGAAAGCCGGTGATGAGCGTGCCGGCCACTGACCCCAGGATGTTGGCGAGGTAGAGATAGGAGAGGCGCGCGCCCGCGAGAGCGTCGGGGGCAACGCCGAAGTGGCTGACCAGAGGCAACACCGACCCCCATGAGGCCGAGCCGATCGCGACCAGAGGGAGCGCAGCTTCCCACCCCCATGAGGTCGCCAGCCAGCCAAGTGCCGGGAGCACGAGAAACCCGACAAGATTCGCGAGGTACACGAAGGCGGCGAGCGGCAGGAGTCGCCGAGGATCTCCTCGCGCGGTCCGCTCATGGCAGAAGATGCGGCTCGCGAATGCGCC
>JBBSGP010000177.1:0-2370 GCA_038253885.1 Gemmatimonadales bacterium
AGGATACGGGAGAGCGTCAGGAGTGACATGCGATAGGTGACCGTATCGCTCCGGCTGCGCTCGACCGTCATCTCGCTCTCCTGCTCCATGCGCAGTCGCAGCGTGTCGCCGACGTGTGGTCGTACGCGAAGGGACACCGGCTGGGCGATGAGCTCAGGCCCAGCCAGCATCGCGACCGCGAGCGCCAGGATGCAGCGGCCGTGGCGGCGCGCCGCATCAGAACCCGTACGGATCATCGGCGGGGAGGGAGCGAATGGCACGAACGGGGGGCGCGGCCGCCACGGTCGAAGGCACCAGCGTTCGCAGCTGTGCGGCAAAGAATCCTTTCACGTTTTCCGGGCGCGCTTGCAACGTCACGCTTCGGGCGCGCAGAATCTCCTCTTGCGGATGAAGCGCGATCTGATCCTGCACCCAACTCAAGGGGATAGCAGGATCGAGAGCTCGCAGCGAGCGGAATATCGCCGCGTCGAACGACACATCAGTGGCCTGCGGATAGCGCTCGGCACCGTCCCGGCCGCGCAAGACCGCCGGCCGAGGGAAGCGAACGAAGATCGGTTGGGTGAAGTGCGGATGACGCACCATCAACTGCCCCTTGGCCAGCGTCGCCAACTTTGTGCGCGTCGCCGGGCTCAGAACGGAGTAACCGGGCGTCGCCAGCTCGTCGGCATCGGTACGGCCGAAGAGCGCGGTGCCCGCGTTTCCGACCACGCGCCGGTGGACCTGTGAGCGGAATTGCTGCGCCGAGAAGAGCACCAGTCCGAGGTATCGTCCGCGCTCCGCGATGTCGAGCAGCATCCGCCGCACATACGTTTCGGGGCCATCGCCAGGAGCGTACTTGTTGAGCTCATCGACGAATACCACCACGTGATTCACACCCAGGTCGCGTCGCTCCAGGTGCTCCCGAAGCTTGGAGACAACCCGCGCGAAGATCAGGTCCTGAGCGTCCTCCTCCATCAGAGCGACGTCCACTACGTACACCGCTCGGTCCTCGAAGCTCCCCCACGGAAGGTCACTCGGCGCCCCGTCGTCGGTCACCAGTCCGGCACACCGGGTCGAGATGTTCGACAGACGATTGCGGACCTTCCGGATTGTCGCGATGTGATGGGTACGCCATTGCTCACTGCCGCCGCCCCTCGCGCTCTCGAGCCCATGAAGCAGATCGCGGAACCAGCGCTCGAGATCACCGAAGGATCGAACGCGGTGGGGCTTCGTGAGCATCGGGTCCACGAACTCACGATCCACCACGCGCTCGGTGATGAAGTCGATGAGGGCATCGGCTTTCGCGTCCACGTCATCCCGGTTGAGCAATACTTCGGCGAACTGCAGCACCTCGCGGAGTCCCCACGTCAGAGGCTGGACGTTGTCCAGGAGAAGCTCGTTGGACCGGAGGGTGGCGAGTGAAAACCCATCGGGCTTGTAGGGGGCAAAGTAGCGAACGTTGCGGAAAGGCTTGGCGGGAACGCCGAGCTTCTCGTAGATGCGCCGGTCGCTCTCGTCCAGCTCGCCGGGGAGGTCGAGGTAGCAGAGGTCCGGTCCCTTGACGTTGAAGCAGACCGCGGCGATCGACCCCTTCTTCGTCGGAAAGTGAGTGAACAGCGAGGACAGCAGCCATTCGACGGCGCTGGTCTTGGTGGCCAGACCGGATACCCCGGTGATGTTCAGATGCGCCGCCTCGGGGCCCACGAGGAAATCGGCATCCAGATGGATGGCGGCGTCGGTCCCACCGGCGTGATACACCCCGATGGGGATTCCGGTGTGCGATCCATCTTGCAGATAGCCATCCATCCGGAGCGCAACGGCGACGTCGGCATCCTCGGCGAGAAACACTTCACCCATCGGCACCGGCTGGAGCGGCTCTTCTGGCAGCTGTCGCAGCACTGCCGCCGTGTAGAGGCGGATCTCGGCACGCTCCGTGGCGCCGAAGCTCACGCGCGCGGGATCGCCGTCGAACCCGATCACGTCGAACATGGGTGACTGGAGATCCGTGTAACTGAACCCCTCGACCACCACTCCATAGATGCGTGGGAGCTGTCCCTCGACCGGGTACGCTCCGTCCACGCGAACGATCGTGCCTATTCCAACCGGTGACTCGACCGCCGTCCAGAAATGAAACTCGTGCGGCGTGTTCGGTCTGCGCTCCGTCGCGACGACACGGCCGAGAGGCGTGGGCATGGTGCGGATTGAGGATGGAAGACACGAGCGATGCGCTCCCGGAAAGCTAGCGGATCGCCCTCAGAAACTCCTCGCAATTGCGCACGCCATAGGACATGCGGTCCCACCGGGAGTCGGGCATGGCGGTCGGGGCGCCTTCGGCGAGAATCCAGCGCGAGATCTCGTCCGCATGCCGGAGAGACCGCTCGCTGTCTGCCA
>JBBSGP010000178.1:0-2309 GCA_038253885.1 Gemmatimonadales bacterium
ACGAGACGGGTGGAGTCGTGGCGCTGGATCCAGGAGACGTAGCGCTCGGTCTCGTGTTGTCCCCACCCCTCGTTGAAGGGCACCCACATGACGATCGACGGGTGGTTGCGCAGCGCGTCGATCACGCGCTCCAGCTCGGCGCTGAATTCGACACTCCCTCTCGCGGATTGGCCCTCGCGCAGCTCGTTGACCGCGCTCGGCATGTCCTGCCACACGAGCAAGCCCAGCCGGTCACAGTGATAGTACCAGCGCTCGGGCTCCACCTTCACGTGCTTGCGCGCGAGATTGAAGCCGAGGCGCTTCGCGATCTCGATGTCGAAACGGAGCGCCGCATCGGTGGGCGCCGTGTAGAGACCGTCGGGCCACCACCCCTGATCGAGCCATCCGAGCTGGAAGAGCGGGCGATTGTTCAGGAAGAGACGGAGCGTGCCACCGCTGTCCTTTGAGACGCCGATCTTTCTCATGCCGACATAGCTCTTCACGGCATCGCCGGTCGAGAGCTGCACCCGGAGCCCATACAGAAACGGCCTCGATGGCGACCACAGCTTCGGGTGCGGGATGTGGAGGACGATGGGCTCATCCGCTCCGGAGGTCGCCTCGGCCACGCTCCGCCGTCCGTCCAGCGCGATCACGCGAACGGTCGTGCCCGCCGGAGCACCGCTCGAGGCAACGCGCAGCCGCGCCGTCCCAGCATCGATGTCTGCAGCGATGTCGAGAGCGGTGATGTGAGCGGCGGGCACCACCTCGAGCCACACTGTTTGCCAGATGCCGGTGACGGCCGTGTAGAAGATGCCGTGCGGCTTTCGCACCTGCTTGCCGCGAGGCTGATCGTCGGCGTCAGTGGGATCCCATACGGCGATGCTGATGTCCTGCGTCGCGTCGCCCGGTCGGAGCGCGGTGGTGATGTCCACCGTGAATGGGTCATAGCCTCCTCGGTGGCTGCCGACTTCCGTGCCATTCACCAAGATCGAGCACTCCCAGTCCACGGCGCCGAAGTGGAGCAGCAGACGCCGATCGGAGCGGAGCGCAGGCGCACGAAACACGCGATGGTACCAGAGCCGTTGCAGCTCGCTCACGTTGCGGCGAACGCCGCTCAGCTGTGACTCGACAGGGAAGGGGACGAGGATCGTCCCATCGAACGATGTGGGCATCGGCGCCGAGCGCTCGCGGATGGCGTAGTCCCAGCGGCCATTCAGGCTCTGCCATGCGGGGCGAACCATCTGCGGGCGCGGGTATTCGGGGAGGACACGATCCGGTGTGACGTCGCGCGCCCATCGGGTGAGCATCGGCGCGGGAGGCGTCTGCGCGGCGGCAGGCTGCGTACCCTGGCCGCGCACGATGCCGGCGCCGAGGATGAGCAGGACGAGGGGCGAGCGAGGTGCACGCATGAAAGTGCCGCCCATTGGTAGAGGCGCTGGCAAGCATATCGGGCACCGTTCGGAGATGCCAGGCCGGGGAGCGGACCTCATTGCGATGGCCGGCGGCCGGAGTTACGTACCCGCTCACATCCTGCCGGACACCATCGATATGCCCAGACTCCTCTCCTCCATCGGTCGCGCGACCGCTCTGCTCGCCGCAACGTCCCGATTGCTGTTAGCTGAGCCCGCGATACTCTCGAACGCCCACGTTCGCGCGGAGCTCGGCGAACGCGGGCTGACGGCGCTGGTCGATCGTACCGACAACACGATCTTCCGCTTCGCGCAGGACGGCTTTCGCCTCGTCCTGGATACGTCGGTGCTCGAGAGCCGCGCGCTCGCGCGCCCCACCCGCCGAACCGCGCAAGGCCGTGTGATCTATGGCTGGCTGGCGGGCCCGTATCGGATAGAGGTGATCTACGAGCTGCGGCCCGGATGGCGCTTTCTGAGCAAACAGCTCGTCATCACCGGCAGCCCCTCACCATCCTTCCGCGTGCACGACGTAACCGTTCTCGACGCGACACTCGGGGACGCGCCGTCAGAGATTCTCACACCCGGCAGCCGGCGCGCGGATCTACAGACGGGAGACTATGCCGCGGTGCTTCGTTTCGCAGGCGCCCACGGTCTTCTCGCGACGGCGCAGAATCCGTTTCTGCGCGTGGAGCACGACACTCGCGCCGTGTCCATACGCTACGTGCCGGACATGGAGTGGCGCACCTCGTACGGACCATTCGCGACAGACCGCGCGCTTCTCGCCCCCTACCGGCTCACCGGCCGCCGGCTGCCGGAGCGGATGCAGCCCGAGTGGCAGATGGGCGGAGTAGACACGGCGCCGGGACTGGACGAGGCCGAGGTGGCGGCGTTCACGGATCTTGTACGTGCCTTTCTGCTGTA
>JBBSGP010000179.1:0-2269 GCA_038253885.1 Gemmatimonadales bacterium
CATCGGTGCTCTCATCCACCGCCTTCGAATTCTTATGATCGCTCCGCGGCGGGCGCTGCATGACGAAGCTCCCCTCGGAGCGAAAGCGGCCGCGGATGTCCTGGAAGGCGAAGATGTATCCCTCGTCCGCCAGCTCCTTGAATGAGCTGGCGAATCGGCCAGCGGCTCCGTCGATTCCATAGGGCGTGCGCAGGAAGATGATCGGGAGCGCAGCGGTCGCCGCCTTCGGGACGTAGATGTCGGTGTTGAGCCGGGTGCCATCGCGCATGGCGATCTGCGCGTTCGTCTTCGTGAAGGCAGCGCCCGGGTCGGCGATCTGGCCCTTGCAGGGCGCCGCTGCGAAAACGAAGACCGCGGCGGCGAGACAGCGCGCCCTCCGGTTGGACGTGTCATCTGTCATGGCTGCTCCGGTCGAGTGGGTGTCCGGACAGATATACTCGCGTGCCGCGCTCGGCGGAACGCCATCACCTCGCCGTTTCGCACGCCTCCCTCCACCGGTAATGTTCGCCATGCTTTTCCAACCTCCGGCCGGACCGGAACCGTTGCTCAGCTGGGAGCAGCCGATCAGGGAGTTGATCGGTTTCCTCGCCTCGTTCTGCGCGCTCGGCGCCGTCGGCTTCCGCAACGTCGTGCTCGCCTCTCCTCCGCCGGGCCGAGTCGGCCACGCCTCTCGCCGCGACACTGGATCACGTCGCCAGCCGGGCCGCCGGAATCGGTCTGGTGGGGAGCGCCCTCGGCGTCGGTGCGCTGGCGGCCGGCGTGATCCACACCGCGACGGCCAAACACCTCGAGGTCAGCGTCGTCGTCCATCGCGGCGGGGCCATGATACTCTTCCAGATGGCCGCCTTCGCCGTGATGCTCGTCTTCTTCGCCGTCGCGCGGAATCGGCGTCCCCCTCCCGTGACGTGGCCGGTGGCGACGATCGCGACGCTCGCCCTCGCTCTCCGGCAAGTCGTCACACTCAAGTGGACTGCCATTGTCAATCCGCTCCACGTCGCGGCGGCCGGCCTGCTCGTGATCACGGGAGTGACGACCGCCGTGCGCCATCTCAAGTATCTCTCGGCGCTCTGGACGACTCCGTATGGCTACACCTTCATCGCCAAGCTCTGCGCGGTGGCAGTCGTGGTTGTCCTCGGTGCGTGGAACTGGAAGCGCGTCAAGCCCCGCCTCGGTGACGAGGGCGCCGCCGTGGCGATACGTCGCTCCGCCATCCGGGAGCTTGCGGTGGCGGGCGTTGTCCTGCTGATCACCGCCATGCTCGTGAGCCTTCCTTCGCCCAGACTACCCTCCGCGCAGCGCCCGATCGCTCCCGGCAGCATCGGCGCGCCGCGATGACCAGGAGGGTCTCGTAGTCGCGACCGCGAAGGCGGGAGGCGGCAAGCTGGCGGGCGGCGCTCTGCTGCTGCTGGGGTGCGGTGCGGTCGTGATCGCATTCGCGGCGCTCCCTTACAAGCCCTTCGATCTCGATCGCTATTTCGTTCCGAAGGAGCTGACGCTTCATCTGACCGCGCTCGGCGCCGGACTACTCTGTCTCGCGCGCGCTCGCACGATCACGGTCGAGCGGGTGGACATCTTTCTGGCGCTGTATCTGCTGCTGGGTGCCATCGCGTCTCTGTTCGCGCAGAACTGGTGGCTGGCGGAGCGCGCCATGACGGTCAGCATCTCGGGCGCGGTCTGCTTCTGGTGCGCGCGCACCGTCGGACGGGGGGGGGCGGGATACGCGCGCGCTCTCCTGGCGGCGCTCGCTCTGGCAACCGTCGTCGCCGCCGGGACGTCACTGGCGCAGACCTATGGTCTCGAGAGCGAGTACTTCAGCATCAACCGCGCGCCGGGCGGGACGCTGGGGAATCGCAATTTCATCGCGCACCTGGCGGCCATCGGGCTCCCCATCCTGACGTTGCGCACGCTCGATGCCCGCCGCTCGGGCGGAGTCGCCATGGGCGGACTGGGCCTGGGCCTCCTCGCGGCGGTTCTCTTCCTCACCCGGTCGCGCAACGCCTGGCTCGCTCTGGCGGTCAGCGGCGCGCTGGTCGTTCTGGCCGTTCTGAGCACACGAAGTCTCTGGCGCGATGCGCCGCTCGGAAAACGGGTGAGGCTCCTGAGCGTGTTGGCGATCGGCGGTGTCGTTGCCGCTCTCGCGTTGCCGAACACCCTCGAGTGGAAGAGCGACTCGCCCTATCTCGACACCGTGCGCGGAGTCGTGAACTATCGCGAGGGCAGCGGCCACGGACGGATCCTGCAGTACCGGAACAGCATCAAGCTGGCCGAG
>JBBSGP010000180.1:0-2001 GCA_038253885.1 Gemmatimonadales bacterium
CGCGGGCGCCTTCCTGGTCATCAACCTGCTGCAATCGAACCTCGTCAGTCCGTTCCTCCTGGGCCACCGACTGGCGCTGAATCCGGTGGCCATCTTCATCGGCCTTGCGTTCTGGCTGTGGATCTGGGGCATCCCCGGCGCGTTCATCGCCGTTCCGGTGCTGGCCACGCTCAAGATCTGTTGCGATCACATCGAGATGCTCGCGCCGGTCGGAGAGTTTCTGGGAGAGTAGCGCCCCGACAGGGGAAGCCGGAAGCCGAGTCTCCGGCTCTCACCGATCGGCCAGCTGCATGACGCGGACGGCCGCCGGAGACGGCGAGGGCGAGGGGGCGTAGGCGGCCAGGATCTCCTGCCGCACCCGCCCAGCGCGCGCGAGCACCCGGACGGGATAGCGATGGCAATCGGGGGTGTTGGTGCCTCGTACGCAGCCGTTGTATCGCAGCAGCGCCGCGAACGGCGACTTGGTGGTGCGCAGATTCCAGGAGAGGATCTTGGTCCCGTGGCAGATGTTGCTCTCGACCTGTGCGAGGTCGTCCGACTGGCAGCCGAGCCGGCCGGCGTGCATCGGCATCACCTGCATGAGACCGCGCGCGCCGACCGAGCTTTCCGCCTCCGGCGTGAGCGTCGTGTTCTCGGTGACGACCACCGCGGCGATCAGGGACGCAGCCACATGCTGGCGCGTCGCCTCCAGGGCGACGGCCCGTGCCACGCGGCGCACCAGCACCCGATCGTCGCTGAAGCGCGCGAAGTAATCCTGCAGGGGCCGCCGCATCTGCAGTGCCGTGAGGCGCCCCTCGGCCGTCGAGCTGTCTTCGGCGGTCAGCAGCGCCCGACGAGCGGACACCGATGCGTCCGCCGCTTCCGGTACCGCGGCCCGTGGTGTCGGGGCGAGCTCCAACGGCTGCCCGGTGGGGACCGCCGAGAGGAAAATCGCGGCGCACATCTCCCCACGGGCACGGCGGACGACAACGATGGAACGAGCGATGATCGACTGCATATCACCTCCCGTGAATGCTCGGGTGAGCCATCGGCCAACGGCCGTGTAACGGTGCCATTGGCTGGGGCTCAGGGAAGCAGGGTGGGGGCCAGGAACGCCGCCGGCGGGGTAACGGGGCGGCAGAGCGTCGGTTAGGCGGGGTGGCCCCGGACTGGGTCCGTGGCACGACGGTTCAGGACTGTGGTGGTGCTACAGCAGAAATTGGGGTTCCGTGGCGGGCGGCAGGCACGGGTGCAGAAGATGTGATCTCACTGCAATTCCGTGCTCACCAGATTTGCACTCGATCGGGCGCCGCGATGTCATCCCGAGGAGCGAAGCGACGAGGGATCTTCTCAACCGGATCGGAACACCGCGGCAGCGGTCGGGGACGGCGGGCAAGATCCCTCGCTTCGCTCGGGATGACAACGCTCACGATTCGCCGAACGGCGCCGGCCCGAAGAGCCGCCCGTCCCAGACCACGTCGAACGTCGGCATCACAGTCACTCGCGCCGCATCGGGATGTGCCGGATTGATGATGACGTTCCACTCCACCGGCTGTCCCGCCAACGACGGCACGAGCAGCACGGCGGTTCGCGCTTCGGAGTGCCATGCGTCCCCATAACCCCTGGCCGCGGGCGAGCCCTCCTGATCCCACCCCGGATGCGCGGCCGGGTCGAACCGCTCCAACGGCAGATCATCGGGCAGGTGAATCGCGGCGGCGTGGTGCCGGCCGGGGAGCCGTGTGCGCCCCGCATGCACCAGCTTTTCGAGAATGGCCGTGGCGTAGTGCTCCGAAGCGTAGATCAGCGTGCGCCCTGGCGAGTTCCACCGGCCTCCCTCCAGCGCCGCGCCGGTACCGTCGTACACCGGATACCTCCGCTTGGCGAGGCGGTAGACCGTCATCGGCGCGAGGTCATACGGGCAGACTGTACTCGAGCTTCCAGAGCAGCGCTTCCACCCGGCGGGTGCCGAGGTCGGTGGCGGCGAGGTCGAGCGGCGGCTGGCCCTCGAGCATCGGATGCTCC
>JBBSGP010000181.1:0-1830 GCA_038253885.1 Gemmatimonadales bacterium
ACACCTTCCTCGACCTCTTCCCAGGTGACCGGAGTCGACACCGACGCTCGCGCAGTGGGCCGCACCGAGTAGATCGAGGCCAGGGTCCGTCCCCACGCATTCTGATTGTAATCCACAAGGATGCGCTCTTTCGGTCTCTTCGCGATGCGATACTCGGCCGTGACCAGCCGCGGCGTTCTGCTCTCCATCACCCGAGCGAACTCCTTTGCGAAGGTCCACACCTGCTTCTGCGTCGGACCGCGCACGATGGCCACGTAGATGTGCGCTCCCTTCGATCCCGTCGTCTTCACGAGGGGCGACATGCCGAGCGCGACCAGCGCCTCGCGTACCAGCAGCGCCACCTCGAGCACGCGATCAAAGGCGGCGCCAGGCACAGGATCCAGATCGAAGTGGAGATAGTCCGGGCGATCCACGTCGTCGCAGCGCGCATACCATTGGTTGAGGTCGATGCATCCCAGGTTCACCACCCAGAGCAGCGACGCCAGATCCTGGACCATCGGGAAGTCGATGACGTTCCCGGACGCATGCTCGATCTGGCAGGTCCGGATCCACGGCGGCCGCGGCGATGGTGCGCGCTTCATGAAGAAGCATTTTCCGGCCGCTCCATTCGGATAGCGCTTCATCACCATTGCGCGATCGGTCAGATGCGGAAGCAGAACCGGGGACACGTCCGCGTAATACTGGAGCAGATCGCGCTTCGTGATGCCGAGTGCGGGCCAGAACGGTTTGCTGAGGTTGGTCAGCGTCACCGTCCGGTTGCCGACCGGCAGCTCGGCATCACCGGGGCCGGAAGGGATGGCGACAGCTCGCCGTTCGGTCATGAGGCGCGGACGAGCCCCGAAACACGCTTCCCCGTGCGAGCGGCGCGCGACGCCGTCACGTAAGCCAGCTCGCGCTGTTCACGCACCGCCCGGAGCAACAGCGCGCCCCGGCTCATGTCGCCGCGCCCGATGAAATCAGCCGGGAAGAGCAGACGCTCCCCGAGGTGCTGGAGCAACACGTCGAGGTATTTTCCCGTCGCGATGCTCCCGAGAAGCACGACCTCGGCGCTCCGCGGCAGCCGAGCGGCCAGCACGCGGACGCTGGCCTCCAGGGGCTCGCGATAGCGCGGATCGCTCAGATCAACGGGAACCGATCCCAGCCTCGCCAGGTCATCCCGCGTGATCCGCTCCTCCGGCCGCGCGAGGCCGCGGGTGGGTGTGATCACGAGGATGCCGGGGACGCGCCCCAGCGAGCGAGCGAACGAGCGCGCGTACGTGAGCTTGCCGCGAAAGTACAAGCCGCTCACGAAGCTGAAGACGCTTCCCAGAGGAGCCCCGCCGGGCTCATGCAGTCGAACCGCCAGGTCGAAGCGAGCTTGCTCGCCGACGAGAAGGCGGGCGCGCTCCCCACCACAGCTGGCCGGCGAGAGCAGAAAGATTCGCGAGACCGACATAACCGATCCCAAAGCAAATCGCTCGCCAGCGCCTGGGCTCCCTCGACAGCGCCTCACGCGTGGGGCACATTCGGGCCACTCCGGCCCCCCCACTTCCCAGGATTCCGGTGCTGCTCGGCCCGTCGAGATTTCCCATCGTGATGCTGGCGGGTGGTCTGTGCCTCGACCCCATTCTCGCCCAGCAGCCGACCGCGCCTGTCTCCCCGCCAATGGCGACCGGCGCGATCGCTCGCTTCGACCTCGGGCGCTCTCCGATCGGGTTGGTCGGCGATGCGCGTCAGGGAGTCTACCTGTCCGCGGTCGGGCGACGGAGCATCGCGATGGGAACCGAGGACGGCAGATTCGAGCTCTGGAGCTGGCCGATCAAATGGCTGCACGATTTCTCGCTCTCGTTC
>JBBSGP010000182.1:0-1705 GCA_038253885.1 Gemmatimonadales bacterium
GCCCTCGGTGGAGCTCTTCTGATCGGTTTCCTCGCCCCGGCGCGGGCCGAAGGTCAACGCCCGCAACGGCCGCGCGGCGGGACGTCGATCACGATCACCGGGCAGGTGCCAACGCCGCAGGTCGTGACGGTGCGTCCGCGTGAGGCCCCGGCGTTCACCAAGCAGGTGCTCGTGCCGCGGTTCTACAATCGAACTTTCTGGCCGGCTGTGTTGCCAGGTTATGCGGTCGTTCCCCAGCGGCAGGTCACCGGCGGTACGGCGCTGGATTCCGCCGGGACGCCGCTGACGGCGGGCGTACCGAGCGGGATCTCGCGGCCTGGAGCATCGGGAGCAGCGCGTGAGGCTCCTCCGGGAGCTCCGCCCGATAGCCTCGATGCCGCGAGGACGCGCCAGCAGGAGCTGGAGTCTCTGCAGCGCGAGCTGGCGCGCCGAAAGGAGCGGCTCGATTCACTGGCCTCCAGGGTGAGAACCATCGGGATCCCGCCGCCAGCGCGCCCGGTACCGGACACCACGCGGCGAGTCCGGCCCGACTCGACGCGGCCGGACACTACGCGCAAGCCGCCGAAGACCACAAGCGGCTCGGGTCGAGTCCGCTGATCACAGACGCGGGCACGCCCGCGCATCGAAGCAACTGTCGTTTCACGAATCGCACTTCCCTCGGAGGACTCGCGTTAACATGTCCACGCTGATTGAATACTATCGGAGCGGCGGCCCGATCATGAACTTCATCCTCCTGACGGCGATCATCGGACTCGCCATCTTCATGGAGCGATTGTACACCATCGTGATCCGGTCCAAGATCAATGGCCGCGCCTTCATCGAGCGCGTGATCCAGCTCGTGCGCGCGGGCAAAGTGGACGATGCCATCAAGCTCTGCACGCAGTCCAAGGCAGTGCTTCCGGATATGGGGCTGCTGATCCTCCGCAGCCGCAGCCGCGATGAGGCCGATCTGCAGAACGTCGCCGATGCTGCCGCTCTGTCGGTGCTTCCTCGTCTCACGCGCCGGCTCCATTACCTCCCGATGCTGGCCAACGTGGCGACGCTGCTCGGCCTGCTTGGAACCATCTTCGGCCTTCGCGGCGCGTTCGCCGCCGTCAGTGCGGTGTCGGCGGCCGAGCGTTCGGCGCGGCTGGCCGCTGGTATCGCGGTGGCGCTGAATGCGACCGGGTTCGGGCTGCTGACCGCGGTCCCGCTCTCTGTCGCCCACGCCTATCTCGTGAGCCAGGCGGAAACGATCATCGAGCAGGTGGACGAGTTCTCGGTGCGTCTCATCAATGCGCTGATCGACCGGCCGGACGTCCGGTTGGGCCATCGGTAGCGGATCCAAGGGGTCGGCGGGGAACCGCTGACCCATGTGTGCACGACCGTCCTTGTCGGGCGTCTCATCCGGGGGCGAGTCACGAGCCCCAACACCCCCGGCAGCGTTTCCGGAGTGAAATGGCATGGCTTCTCGATTTCATACCAGAAAGCAGCAGCGCAACGAGCGAGCGCCGACCACCGCGCACGGGAACATCAATCTCGTGCCACTGGTGGACATCCTCACCTCCATCGTCTTCTTCAGCCTGCTGACGTACACGGGCGAAGCGATGGCGGCGCTGACCGCGTTCGATCTGGCGCTGCCGCCGGTTGTCATCACGGCCGAAGAGGCAGCCAAGACGCGCTCCAACAAGGAGCTGCTCAACCTGATCGTCACCGTCCGGGTGGA